>JBDKJY010000013.1:0-159258 GCA_039796295.1 Verrucomicrobiota bacterium | reverse complement strand
GGCCGCCGATGAAGCCGCCGCCGCCGCATACCACCGTCACGTTGTTTTTCATTGGGTGTTCAAGCTGCCACGGGCCGGTCAGTGGGAAGGCGCTTGCCTGCACGCACTGGCCCGCTCGCAATGCGCGTGAGCGTGGCAAGCTCGCCGGAAATTGGAATCCCTTTCTCGTCCGCGGCGGTATGAAAACCAGCGAGCCGGTCCGCCGCCCGTCGCAGCAAACCGGCTCGTGCCATGGCAACTCCGGCGGAGTTTACGCCCCGAACTTGTCGAACATCTTCGCGTTCGCCTGCATGAGGCGCATGAGATACTTCGCCTCGAAGATGCCGAGGGAACCGGAGTTGGCGCCGGTTTCCGTGAAGCGGTCGAGCTTGTCCGAGCCGCTGCACGCGCTGTGGAGCAACACGGGCTGAGGATGCCAAGAGTGGCCTTTCATCGCGCAGGGCGTCGAGTGGTCGCCGGTGATGACGAGCACGTCGGGCTTCTTCGCGAGCAGGATGGGCAACGCGGCATCGAAGTCCTCGATGGCCTGCTTCTTCGCCTCGAAGTTGCCGTCCTCGCCGTATTTGTCGGTGTATTTGTAGTGGAGGAAGAAGAAGTCGTAGTTGTCGTATTCGGCGACGTAACGTTGGCACTGGTCGGCGATGGTCTGCGGCCCTTCGACCTTCGTCATGCCCACGAGCTGCGCGAGGCCCTTATACATCGGGTAGACCGCGAGCGCGGCGGGCTTGAGCTGGTAGCGCTGCTCGAAGATGGGAATCTCCGGCTGGTGCGCGATGCCGCGCATGAGGAAGCCGTTGGCCTTCGGGTGGCTGGCGAGGAAGGGCAGCGCCTTCTTGTAGAACTCGGCGATGAGCTTGGCGGTCTTCTTCTGCTTCGCGTTCTTCGGGTCCTCGGGCTTCGCCTCGACGAGCTTCAAGCCCTCGCGGTTCGGGTCGGTGGAGGTGACAGGGCCTTCGAGGCCCGGGCCACGGAACACGACGACGAAGCGGTGTTCCTTGCCGGCCGTGATGATGACCTGCGTGTCACCAATCTTCTTAATCTTCTTCGTCAGCAGCGCGCACAGCTCCTCGCAAACCTCCGTTGCGATGCGGCCCGCGCGGCGGTCGGTGACGATGCCCTTCTTGTCCAGCGTGCAGAAGTTCGCGCGCGCGGCGACATCGCCAGCCTTCAGCTCCATGCCGAGGCCGAGCGCCTCAATGACGCCGCGGCCCACTTCAAACTCGAGCGGATCGTAGCCGAACAGTCCGAGGTGCCCCGGCCCGCTCCCGGGCGTGATGCCGGGCGCGACGGGAATGATGCGGCCTTGCGCGCAACCGGACTGCACGAGCGCGTCGAGGTTCGGGGTAGAGGCGGCTTCGAGCGGCGTCATGTTGCCCGTGGCGGCGGTGGCGATGTCGCCTAGGCCGTCGAGCACGATGAGCGCGAGCTTCGCGCCGGTCTTGATGGTGAGGGAGGAATAGAGTTCGTCGAGTTTCATGGTCCAGTTTCAGTTCAACGGCGGTTCAGGTGGAGCTTCGGCGGGTGAGCGGGCTTTGGTTTCCCCAGGCGCGAAACGCCGTGCAGAATATGCTGGCAAGGGAAAAGGCGCGTCAAGGGCGGGGAAGGCGAGGAGCCGGTGAGAAAGTGGGGGCGTGAGAAAGCAAGCCGGAGCGCACTTTCCCACTTGCTCACCGGCTCACGCTCTCACCTGCCCCTTGTCACGTCCCCGCCCCCCGCCTAGACTTCGCGCATGAAGAATGAAGTGGTGCCTGTTCAGATTCGCGGCCTGCTCCCGGCCAACAGCGGCTGCGCCATCTTCGTGGGGAACGATCAGAAGGTCTTCGTCATTCAGGTCGAACACAACCTCGGCCAAATCATCCAGATGTTCCTGCGCGACCAGCCCAAGGAACGCCCGCTCACGCACGACCTCATGGTTAATGTCTTCAAGGGCTTCGGCATCACGCTCGAGCGCGTCGTCATCACCGAACTGAAAAACTCCACTTACTTCGCGCGCCTCATCCTCAAGCAGGAAAACGAGCTGGGCAAAAAGTTCGTCGAGATCGACGCCCGCCCCAGCGACTGCCTCGCCCTCGCCGCCGCGCACAAGCGCCCCGTCTTCGTGGCCAAAGGCCTTTTCGACCAGGTCGAAGACATGACTGAGTATCTGGACAAGCTGAATGAGGGGACGGGCGAACAGGAAGCCTGAGCTGGAAAGTTAGTAGTGATTAGTAATTAGTGTTAGCTCCGAACCCGCCACTCCGACTAAGCACTAATTACTTTCCCCGCCGATGCCCCCTCCCGCCCAACCCACCGCCCCCTCCCCCGTCGCCCTCCTCCACGGCGACGAGGACTTCGCGGTGAAACAGCGCGCGCGGCAGCTCTACGACAAGTGGTGCGGTGAGGTCGGCGGCATGGACCACGAGACGGTGGACGCCGCCGTCGGCAACGCGGGCGAGGCGCTCAAGGCACTCGGCAAGCTTCGCGAGGCACTCCAGACGCTCCCCTTCTTCGGCGGCGGCAAGGTCGTGTGGTTGAAGGATTGCAGCTTCCTCGGCGACGACCGCACGTCCGCCTCCAACGCCGTGACCGAAGCCCTGGCGGAACTCGCGGCGGAGCTGAAGACCTTCCGCTGGGACGGCGTGCGGCTGCTCGTCAGCGCCGGCAAGGTAGACAAGCGCAAGACGTTCTACAAAACCTTGGAGAAGCTCGGCACCGTCGAGCACTTCGCCGCGCTCTCCCTCGACGACCGCAATTGGGCGGACCAAGCCGAGGACATCGCCTACAAGAAACTCAAGGCGCTGAAAAAGGAGATTTCCTCCGAAGCGCTGGCCAAACTCGTCGCCAACGTCGGCCCGCACGCCGCGCAGCTCCACAGCGAGGTCGAGAAGCTCGCCGCCTATGTGGGCGCGCGCGCGGACATCGCGCTGGGGGACGTGGACGCCATCGTCACCCGCAACAAGCAGGCGCGCGCCTTCGCACTCGCCGACGCGCTGGGCGACCGCAACCTCCCCGTGCTACTCAAGACCCTCGACGAGGAGCTGTGGGAAATCCGGCTCAAGGTCGAGAAGAAGTCGGAGATCGGCCTGCTCTACGGCCTCATCTCGAAGGTGCGCGTGATGATTTTCCTGCAAGAGATGATCAAGGCCGGCTGGCTGAAAGCCGATGGCGATTACAACCGCTTCAAGTCCCAGCTCGAACGCGTCCCCGCTGACGCGCTGCCCGAGGACAAGCGCATCAACCCGCTGGCGATGAACCCCTACGTGCTCTTCCGCGCGCTGCCGCAGTCGAAGAAGTATTCGTCCGCCGAGCTGATCCGCGCGATGGACCTGCTGCTCCAGTGCAACATGAAGCTGGTGAGCAGCGGGCTGGACGAGTCGCTCGTGCTGCAACAGACACTCACGCAGATCGTGCGGAAGGAAGAGGTGGCGAGGTGAGGGGAATGCGGAATGCGGAGTGCGGAGTGCGGAATGGGCGCGCGGTGAGCCCGTGCCGGCGGCTTGCAGCCGCCGCGTTGCGTGGGGACTGCACGAAGCCGCCTCGACTTGCTGTATCCCACAGACGGCGATTGCAAATCGCCGGCAGGGCTTTCGGTGGAGGTTCCTCACGCGCCCCCTCCCTTCGCGTAGCGAGGGGAGAAGGTGGCCGAAGGCCGGATGAGGGGTGCGGCCACCAACGCCGACGCGCGCAACCCCTCACCCCGGCCCTCTCCCCTCATCCGATGAAGGGAGAGGGAGAAGAAGCCCGCGCCCTTGCTCCCGGCCATGCGCGGGTGTTGATTGGGGCGGACGGTTTCAGGGCCCGAAACGGAACACGGCATGAGTGATGAAGCGACAGGCAAGTCCGGCAAGATGTGGCTTTACGTCGTGGGCATCCTCGTCAGTCTCCCGCTGTTCTACGGGTTGAGCACCGGCCCGATGGTGGTCCTGGCGGCACGCAAGATTCTTCCAGAGCCGGTGCTGTCGGTCTATGCCCCGCTCGATTGGTTCACGGAGATGACTGGCAGCGATGAATTGATTGAGACCTACGTCGGAGCTTGTTTGAAACTGACCGGGACATCCGTCCCTTGATACTGATGACCTCCCCCTCCCCCACCCTCCTCGCCGCCCGCGTGGGCGACACCGTCTGCGTCAAGATTTCCGGGCGCGCGAACTTCGCGTCCAGCGTGGACTTCAAGCGGCTGGTCCACGAGGCGCGCGCGCGCGGTGCACAGCGCTTCCTCGTGGACCTCGCGGCGTGCCCCATTATGGACAGCACGTTCCTCGGCGTGCTCGCCAGCCTCGGCACCCGCCTCTCCGCCGACAACCTCCCGCCCGAGCAGCGCCCCATCGAGCTGCTGAACCCCTCGCCCAAGGTCGCTGACCTGATTGACAACCTCGGCGTGCTGCACCTCTTCCGCGTCGTGCAAGGCAGCAGCCCGGAGAATCTCTGCTTCGCCGCCGTCGAGTCCGCCGGAGCCTCCAAACTAGACCTGTCCCGCAACTGCCTCGAAGCCCATCAGGTGCTCATGGACCTGAACCCGGAGAACGTCGCGAAGTTCAAGGACGTGGCGAAGTTCTTCGCGGAGGACGTGGCGAAGCAGGAGGCAGCGGACGGGGAGAGTAAGCAGTAAACAGTGTTCAGTGTTCAGAACTGGTTTCGAGTTCTGAGTTGGGGCCGACCTGTTCGGCCGCACCCGGCTTGAGGAACGCCAACTCAGAACCCAGAACCCGAAACCCAAAACTCGCTCAAGCCCCGAGCGCCTTGACCGTGGTTTCCAGGCTCGCGCAGTCGGCGACGTTTAAGACTTGGGCGGTCTTGTCGATGCGCTTCATGAAACCCGTCAGCGCGGTGCCGGGACCGAGTTCAATGAAGCGCGTGAAGCCTTGCGCCAGCAGGCTGCGGATAGATTCCTCCCAGCGCACCGAGCTGGTCACTTGCGCGACCACCGTGTCCGCGATCTCCGCCGGCGTGCCGTGCGGCTGCGCCGTGACGTTGGCGATGACCGGCACGCTGGGCGCAGACAAGGTGATGCCCGCGAGCGCCGCGCGGAGCTTGGGCTGCGCGCTGGCCATGAGCTGCGAGTGATACGCACCGGCGACCGGCAGCGGCAAGGCGCGCTTGGCGCCACGGGCCTTCGCGAGTTCGCACGCCTTGGTGATCTTGTCCGCCGCACCGGAGATGACGAGCTGGCCGGGGCAATTGAGGTTCGCGAGTTCCACGCCCGCCTCGGCGCAGACTTCGCGCGTCGGCGCTTCGTCCAGACCGATGATGGCGGCCATGCCGCCCTGCGTGGCTTCGCAAGCTTCCTGCATGAAACGCCCGCGCAGCCGCACGATGCGCAGGCCGTCCTCGAAGTTCATCGCGCCCGCCGCCGTGAGCGCGGTGAACTCACCGAGCGAGAGGCCGGCGGTGGCGTCGAACTTCAGTCCCGGCACCCGCGCGCGGAGCAACTCCAGCGCGACCCAGCTCACAAGGAAAATTCCCGGCTGCGCATTCTCAGTCTTGGTCAGCTCCGCCTCCGGTCCGTTGAAGCAGACGCCCGCGAGGTCGTAGCCCAGCGCGGCATTGGCGCGGTCGAAGAGGGCCTGAGCAGCGGGGAAAGCGGCGGCGAGATCCCGGCCCATGCCGACAGTCTGCGCTCCCTGACCGGCGAACAACAAAGCGGTTTTGCTCATAAAGTCGCGGGAGTGAACACGAGGGGCAGGCGTTTGAAAAGTGCGAAGGCTGGCGCGCTCCAGCGGCGGTCAGAACTGCACCTTGGGCGCGTCCTTCTCGGCGGCGGGGGTCTCGAAGAACGGCTCCTCCTTGAAGCCCAGCATCCCGGCGATGAGCACGGCGGGGAAGGTTTGGATGCCGGTGTTTAGCTTCGTCACCGCGTCGTTGTAGGTCTGGCGAGAGAGGGCGATGCGGTCTTCCGTGCCGGTCAGCTCGCCCTGGAGCGAGGTGAAGTTCGTGTTCGCCTTGAGGTCGGGATATGCCTCGGAGACGACGAGCAGGCGCGCCAGCGAGGAACTGAGTTCGCCCTCGGCCTTGATTTTGTCGGCAGGCGTCGTGGCACTGGTGGCGCGGGCGCGGGCGGCGATGACGCGTTCGAGCGTCTCGGACTCGTGCTTGGCGTAGCCCTTGACCGTGTTGACGAGGTTCGGGATGAGGTCGTGGCGGCGCTTGAGCTGCACGTCGATTTGCGCCCAAGCGTTCTTCACGCCCTGCCGCAGCGCGACGAGGCCGTTGTAGATGCCCACGCCCCACAGGCCGACAATGATGACGATGGCGACCACCACTCCGAGGAAGATCAGGAACGGAATCATGGCGCGAGCGTAGCAGTGACGTGCGGCTTGGCAATGGCGCGGAGTTTGAGGCCGGGGGAGGAGAAGCACCGCAGAGGCGGGACGGACACAGCGGCGGCGTGTTCTCTGCGTCCGTCCCGCCTCTGCGGTGCTTACCCGGTTCGGTTGGCACCAGGCTTCTCCGCCACGTTGATGCTCATCATGCCGCCGAGGAAGTTCACGATGCGCGGGCTGGCCGCGCCCAGTTCTCGGAGCCGCTCATCCACGCCGCGTTGCGCTGGGTAATGCTGGAGGGATTCGAGGATGTAGGCGTAGGCCTCCGCGTTCCGGCAGAAGACGCTGCCGAAGACCGGCACGGCGAAGCGTAGGTAGGCGAAGTAAGCCCCTCGCCACGCCGCGTTGTCCGGCTTGCCGAAGTCCAGCACGAGCAAACGTCCGCCGGGCCGGAGCACGCGCCACATCTCGCGCAAGCCGGCGTCCACGCTGGCGAGGTTCCGTAGTCCATAGCTGATGGTCACAAGGTCGAAGTGCGCGTCAGGAAACGGCATGTGCAAAGCATCGCCCTGTAAGAAGACCGGCGCGCACGGCGCGCCAACTATAGCCTTTTGCCTTTTGCCTTTTGCCTTCCTCCCCTCCGCCACCGCGAGCATCGGCGCGCTGAAATCCATCCCTGTCGCCTGCGCGCCTGCTGCGGCGAGGGCGAAGGCCACGTCGCCCGTGCCGCAGCATAAGTCGAGCGCGGTGTCGCCCGGCTGCACCGCCGCGAGCTGGAGTAACCGGCGCTTCCACCAGCGGTGCAGGCCGAAACTTTGCAGGTCGTTGATGAGGTCGTAGCGCGGCGCGATGGCGTTGAAGAGGTCATTGACCCGCTCCGCCCGCCGCTCGCCTGCCGCGTAAAAGTGGTTGCCCATCGGCGCGAGGCTAGTCGCGGCGGCACGGTGTCAGAAGCGGAAAACGTCAGCGCTCCGGCACTTGTCCCCATCGCTCCGCCTGCTACGCTCCGCGCCATGCAATTCACCCAGCCACTTGCCGCCGGCCTGTTCCTCGCCGCGAGCCTCGCCGCGTTTGCCCAACAGCCCAAGCCCGCCAACTACGACGAAGCCAAAGTCGGCAACCTCCCGTTGCCCGACCCGCTGACGTGCCTGGACGGCACGAAGGTCACGGACGCGAAGACGTGGCAAACCAAGCGGCGCGCAGAGGTCTTGCGCCTCTTCGAGACGCACGTCTATGGCCGCAGCCCCGCGAAGCCGGCAAGCTTGCTCTACGAAGTCACCAAGACCGACCCGCAGGCGCTCGGCGGCAAGGCCACGCGGAAGGAAATTGCCATCTGGCTCACGGGCAAAAAGGACGGCCCGCGCCTGGACTTGCTGCTCTTCGTGCCCAATGGCGCGACGGGGCCGGTGCCCGCGTTCCTCGGGCCGAGCTTCAACGGCAACCACGCCGTCCACGCCGACCCCGGCATCACGCTCAACCCGCGTTGGATGCGGAACAGCCAGGACAAGAAAAGCGTTGTGGACAACCGCGCCACCGAGGCGTCGCGCGGTTCCGAGGCGAGCCGCTGGCAGGTGGAGATGATCATCGCGAAGGGCTACGCGCTGGCGACCTTCTACTACGGCGATGTGGAAGCGGACCACGCGGAGGGCTGGAAGACCGGCCTCCGCGCCGCGTTGGCGAAGGACGGGGCGAATACGCAGTTCGCGCCGGATGCGTGGGGCGCGATTGGCGCGTGGGCGTGGGGCTTGAGCCGTGGGCTTGACTACTTGGAGAAGGACAAGGCGATTGATGCCAAACAGGTCGCAGTCATCGGACACTCACGGCTGGGCAAGACTTCCTTGTGGGCAGGCGCGAGCGACGAGCGGTTCGCCATGGTCATCTCGAACAACTCTGGCGAAGGCGGTGCGTCCATCTCGCGGCGCGACTTCGGCGAGACCATCGCCGTGCTGAACAAGAACTTCCCGCACTGGTTCTGCGGCAACTACAAGCAATACACCGACCACGCCGAGAAGCTGCCAGTGGATATGCACGAACTGGCTGCGCTCGCCGCGCCGCGCCCGCTCTACATCGCCAGCGCGGAGGAAGACAAGTGGGCGGATCCAAAGGGTGAGTTCCTCGCGGGCAAGCTGGCCGAGCCGGTCTATGCGCTGTTCGGCAAGCAGGGCACGGGCGTGACGGACTGGCCGTCAGTGGACCAGCCCGTGGGCGAGTTCATCGGCTACCATGTCCGCACCGGCAAACACGACGTGACGGCCTACGACTGGGAGCAATACCTGAAGTTCGCCGACAAACACTTCCGGCGCTTGAAGTAAGCCTGGGCGCCGCCGCCTCGGGGAAGTGCGCGCCGGTGCCCGGCATGAACGCAGAGCAGTTGGTCGCACGCGGACGCCACCGTGCGCCGCGCTGGCCGTTAGTTCGGGAGTCGGCCCGTCAGACCGGCCGCCGGGAGACCGGAGGGGCCGCCTTGGGCTTCTCCTTCTTGGGCTTCTTGGTTTCTTTTTTCTGACTGTTGTTGCCTTTGGCCATATGAATTCCTGATTAAGGTTGGGCGCGAGTCTCGCTGCTTTGCCCCATTTTACAACCGCAGACTCGCGGGGAGGAGAGCGCCGGGCGCGGCCCAATTTCTTGCAGCCTCAATGACCCACCACGAGCGGCCAGCAACGGAGTTGCGCACGCCCAGAGTCTGGCGCGCGGCTGTCCCAGCCGCAGCAGGCTGCGTCAGCCCGAGCGGGTTGGAGTAGAAGGAACGGTCTGCGGCGAACGAACCGTGC
Source organism: Verrucomicrobiota bacterium (assembly GCA_039796295.1). Classification (GTDB taxonomy): domain Bacteria; phylum Verrucomicrobiota; class Verrucomicrobiia; order Limisphaerales; family SXTU01; genus SXTU01. Next base: position 150,248 of record JBDKJY010000013.1, on the reverse strand, counting down.
TGCGGCTGGGACAGCCGCGCGCCAAAACACCGCGAGAGAAATCTTTGCCAGCGGTGGCCGGGCGCTACGCTGGCCGCGCGCAGCTATGCAACGACTCGGGCAGAATCACGGCGGCTATCACGGTGAGCGGATTGACATTCACCATGTCAGTCGCGCGGCGGTGCGGGCGGCGCGGGCCCGTAGCTGGCAGGTGGAGCGCATTCCGTTCGCGGGAGGCGGGGAGCTGCTCACCTTCCAGCGGCACTCGCCCGCCGCCCGGCGCAACGTGTATCTCTCCACCGGCATTCACGGTGACGAGCCCGCCGGACCGCTGGCGGTGCAATGCCTGTTGGAGGAGGACCGCTGGCCAGCGGACGCGAACCTGTTCCTCTGCCCGTGCCTGAACCCAACGGGCTTTCCCCTGAACCGGCGCGAGAATCTGCACGGCACGGACTTGAACCGCGACTACCAGCACTTCGAGACCGCGGAGGTGCGGGCGCATGTGGCGTGGCTGGAGACCTTGCCGCCGTTCGACCTGACGCTCTGCCTGCACGAGGACTGGGAGGCGAACGGCTTTTACCTCTACGAGTTGAACCCCGAAGGCCTCCCGTCGCGAGCCCAAGCGATGGTGGACGCAGTGGCGAGCGTGTGCCCGATTGACCTCGCGGAGGTCATTGAGGGCCGACCGGCGCGCGGGGGCATCATCCATCCCAGCCACGACCCGGCGTCGCGCCCGCAGTGGCCGGAAGCGTTCTGGCTCCTGCAACACCGCACGCGCCTGAGCTACACCCTCGAAGCGCCGTCCGACTTCCCGCTGCCGACCCGCGTGAACGCACTGGTGGCAGCGGTGGCTGCGGCGCTGCACTTTTAGCCACAGAGCACACAGATGAATCACCGATGGGGAGTAACGGAAGTGTGCTTGCCGTCAACTGTGGCTAAAGCAGGTTTTCAGCCGCCTGATGCTTTGGCGCGGCCGACTCCGCACCGCGCCGCCCGCTACCAAACTTGACGGGACAGCCCCCGGTCCCTAGGCTGCGCCCGCTGTTTGACTGCTCACACCCGCTCAATTCACCCCACAACTAAAGGCCATTTCATGAATCGCAAAACTTGGTTACCCCTCCTGTTCGCCCTCCTCACCGCCCTGACACCGGCTCGCGCCGATGACGACGGGCGCTTCATCGGGCGCTCCATCGACCTCACCGACAAGTCCCGCATCGAGGGCTCCACCATCGCCCCGGCCCCGCGCCCCGGACCACTGCCCCAGCCGCGCCCCGCGCCCTTGCAGGTGCAAGCCACCCAGGTCAGCGGCGACACCCGCTTCGGCAACGTCCGCCTCATCAAGCAAATGCCCGGCGAAGTGAACTTCGGCCAAGAGTTCATGTATCAACTCCAAGTCTTCGCCAACGAAAACGTCGCCGACGTCATCGTGCGCGACATCGTGCCAGACGGTGCCGTCTACGTCCGCAGCGAGCCGCCCGCGAAGGTGACCGGCAACCAACTCGAATGGAACCTTGGCGAGATGGACGCCGGCCAAGCCCGTGAAATCCGCGTCTGGCTCCGCCCCGAGCGCGAAGGCCGCCTCGGCTCCTGCGCCACTGTCCACGCCCTCTCCCGCGCCTGCGCCTTCACCATGGTCGGCCGCGCCACCCTCGCCCTCACCAAAACCGGCCCCGCCACCGCGATCCTCGGCGAAGACGTCGCCTATAACCTCGTCGTCTCCAACTCCGGCACCGCCATCGCCAAGGGCGTCGTCGTGACCGACACCGTCCCCGACGGCCTCGTCCACTCCAGCGGCCAATCCACCCTGACCTTCAACGTCGGCGACCTCGGCCCGAACCAGTCCCGCGCCATCCCCGTCGTCCTCAAGGGCGTCAAGCGCGGCCGCGCCTGCAACAACGCCGTCGCCACCAGCAGCAACGCCGGCAAGGTCAGCGCCGAAGCCTGCACCACCATCTTCCAACCCGGCCTCACCATCACCAAGGTCGGCCCCAAGGAACAAATCATCGGCAAGACCGCTGACTACGAAATCACCGTCAGCAACATCGGCGACACCAAGTTGAGCAACGTCACCGTCACCGACACTGCGCCCGCCGCCACGCGCATCATCACCGCTGCCGGAGCCACCGTCGCGGGCAACCAAGCCGGTTGGCGCATCGCGGACCTCGGCCCCGGTGAGAAGAAAACCTTCACCCTCACGCTCACCAGCGCCACCGCCGGCACCCACGCCAACGGCGTCACCGCCGCTGCCGGCGGCCTCACTGCCAGCGCGCAGGCCGCCACCCTCTGGCGCGGCATCGGCGCCATGCTCGTCGAGGTCGAAGATTCACCCGATCCGATCCTGGTCGGCAGCACCACCACCTACACCATCAAGATCACGAACCAAGGCTCCGGCGACCTCGTGAACGTCAACACCGTCGGCGTCTTCCCGAAGGAAGTCACCCCCGTCGCCACGCAGCACGGCACCATCACCGGCTCCACCGTCCGCTTCCAGACCATCCCGCGCATTCCGTCCAAGCAGTCGGTGACCTTCACCCTCACCGGCCGCGGCGCGGTGGAAGGTGATGCGCGCATCAAGTTCAGCTTCACCGAAGAGTCCCTCACCTCCCCGGTCATCGAGGAAGAGAGCACCCGGGTGTTCTAAACTAACCCGCAACCAATCGAGCGAAGGCCCGGCCAACCGCCGGGCCTTTTGCTTTCGCTCCCGCACTCGGCTGCTGAACCGGAACCATGCAGTTGGGGTGAACCACAAAGGCACGAAGAGCACAAAGCAGAGCCGCAGCAACGGAGCCGTTCAACCAATCTGCCCGCACCGTTTGGGGCACCGGCACCGCCTTTGCCAACCAGCACGTTTTCCCGGCCAAGCCTGCGTGTCCTTTGTGCCTTTGTGGTTTCGCAGCAATCGTTCCGGCTGAGAGCGTGCAGAGGCCGACCAGCAGGTCGGCCCTGCCAAGATCACAGAAAGCCTGCCGCCGCGATTGCCGCCCTTGAGTAGAGTAGGCAGGTGAGGGAGGTCGGGCTGAAGACCGCAGTTCTCATCGCCCGGCTCCGCACCCCTGCCCCGCTTCAAACCGGACGGGCGGTTTTCCCGCATCCGGCTTTTCGGGGGGCCATTCACTCGCGTCGCTTCTACGCCACTGCCGCTTTCCTTGCCGCGCTCGTCGGCAACCGTTCCCGGAGAACTTCCCGTGGGTTCTTCCCCCACAGGGCAGCCTGACCTCCTCCCTCGCGCCTTCACCAGCGTTGCACCCGCATCGCCGTATACTGGTTCAGCCGGTCAAACCCTCGCGTGCGGTTGGCGTATCGGGGCGCGCAGCCATGCCTTGATGAGGGCGAGGTGGTGGCCATCGCTGACGCAGCGCGCGACCAGTCCAATTCGACCGGCGGGACTCGCACCCGCGTGGCTCCCAGCGTCGCCGGTTCCCAGCCAGAACCCAAAACTCGGAACTCACCTCCGCCCGAAGCTCTCCGCCAGCGCCACGGCCTTCCGCATCGCCTTGGACTTGTTGACCGTCTCCTGAAACTCCGACTCCGGGTCGCTGTCCGTCACCCAGCCGCCGCCGGCTTGGATGAAGACCTGGCCGTCCTTCACCAGCGCGGTGCGGATGGTGATGGCGGTGTCACAGTTGCCGTTGAAGCTGAAGTAGCCCACGCAGCCGGCGTATGGCCCGCGCGTGGTGCCTTCCATCTCAGCGATGAGCTGCATCGCGCGAATCTTCGGCGCGCCGCTTACCGTGCCGGCGGGGAAGGTCGCGCGCATCAGGTCGAACGCGGACTTGTCCGCCGCCAGCTTCCCCTCGACTTGCGAGACGATGTGCATGACGTGGCTGTAGCGCTCGATGACCATCAGCTCCTTCACCTGCACAGAGCCGTAGTCGCACACGCGCCCGATGTCGTTGCGCGCGAGGTCCACGAGCATGACGTGCTCGGCGCGCTCCTTCGGGTCGGCGAGGAGTTCCTTCTCCATCGCGAGGTCTTCGTCGTGCGTCACGCCGCGCGGGCGGGTGCCGGCGATGGGGCGGATTTCAATCAGCTTGTCCTCGCAGCGCACGTGAATCTCCGGCGAGACGCCCACGAGCGCGAAGCCATCCAGCTCCAGCAGGAACATATAGGGCGACGGGTTGATGGTGCGCGCGGCGCGGTAGAGGTCCAGCGGGCTGGCCTTGATGGGCGCGCTGAAACGCTGCGAGCCGACGACCTGGATGATGTCACCGGCGGTGATGTGGGTCTTCGCTTCAAGCACGTTGGCGATGAACTTGTCCTTCGGCGTGTTCGACTCGAAGGGCGCGGGCGCGACCTCGGACGGCAGCGTGGCGGGGAGATTCTCCAACGGCCGTTCGAGGAGCGCGAGGAGGCGGTCAATTTCCGCAACTGCGTTCTCGTAGGCCTCGGTCGGCGAGGCGGCATCGTCCAAGACCGCGTTCACCAAGATGCTGATGGTCTGCTGCGCGCGGTCAAAGATGAGCAACTCGTCGGCGATGAGGAAGTAGAGCGTCGGCGTGCCCAACTCGTCCTTGGGCGGGCGCGGGACAATGGGCTCCACGTCGTGGATGAACTCGTAGCCGATGAAGCCCACCGCGCCGCCGGTGAAGCGCGGGAGACCGGGCACGTTCACGGGCCGGTAGCGCGCCAGCACGCGCTCCACGACTTCGAGGCCGTCGCGGACGCACTGGTCACACGGCTGCTTGCCGGGCGCGGGGATGGCGAACTTCTCGACGACCTTGCCGTCCGCGATGACCTCGATGCGGTTGGCGGTCTGCTTGATGATGGCGCGCGGGTTGCAGCCGACGAAGGAGTAGCGCCCCAAGTGTTCGCCGCCCTCGACGGACTCGAACAGGAACGAATCGCCTTGGCCGTGGATTTTTTTGTAGGCGGACAGCGGGGTCTCGAAATCCGCGAGGATGCGGCGCGTGACAGGGATGAGGTTCCCCTGCGTCGCGAGCTTCAGGAAGTCATCGAGCTTCGGCGAATACATGGCGGCGGCGGTTATACCGGAGAAGCCGCGACCGGCGGAAGCCCCAAGAAAGCGGGGCGACTGGTGCGCCGCCGCTACTTGCTCAACACCCGGTTCAGGTTGTCGAGCTGGATTTGGGCTTTCTCGCGCAGGGACTGGGTGTCGGCGTTCTTCACGGCTTGTTCCAGAAGCTGCTTCGCCACGTCGTAGTCCTTGAAGACGCCGTCTTCGGTGATGTAGCGGTTCGCCAAGTCGTAGGCAGCCTGCGCGTCGCCCGCCGCCGCACGCATCGTCTGCACCTCGATGACTTTCCGCGTGGTGACCTCTTTCGACTGCGAGAGCTTCGGCGCGGGCAGGGGAACGGCCTTGCCGGGAACGGAGCGCTTGCCGACCGCGCTGGCGCTGGTGTTCGTGCCGGCGCTCGCTCCGGCGGACGTGCCCAACTTGGCGAGCTGGGCGTTGGAGCGTTTGACCAGTTCCGCGCTGATGGCGTTCTTCCCTTCCGTTCCGGTGAGCAAATAAAAGTAGTTGAGGTCGTCCTCCGTCTTCCACGTCCGGTCCGGCCCGGCGGAGAGGACGCTGAAGCCGTTCTTCGCCTGGTCCACGGTGAGGCGATAGTCGTTGCCCCACGGGTCCTTGGATTTGTCGCGCGTGGTTTCCTTGCCGCCCTTCTTGTTCAAGTTCTCCTTGAGCCAGCCGCCGAAGTCTTCGATCGGCAGGTTCTTGTCCTCGACGAAGTCCCGCGCCAGCGCCTCGGCGATGCCCTGCATCTCGACGCCCGAAGTCGCGGCACCCTGCACCTTGCCCACGACGTTGAGGCTCTTCTTGAGCGTGCCGATGTTCATCGCAATCACCACGGCAACGGCGACGACGGGTAGGAGTTTGAAGACCGCGCTCATTTCGCGCCGCCTTTCTTCCGCAGTTCGACGATGCGCTGGTCCGAGGTGCGCTCGATGGCCACGCCGGTGAGGAAGTCGCGGCTGACGAGCTGGAGAAAGCTGTCCTTGCCGAGCTTGAGGCAACGGCTGTGGCGGAGCGCGGTCACGTCGGCGGAGGCGGCGGTGCCTTGCAGCAGACTGATTTCGCCGCAGAAGTCCCCGGCGCCGAGCGTGGCGACCTGCGTGCCGCCTTTGCGCACGCCGAACTCGCCTTCATAGACGATGTAGAAAAACTCGTTGCGCTGGCCTTCCTGGAGGACGGAGGTGCCCGTGGCGTAGTCCTGGAAAGTGAACTCCCCGGCCACCTTCATCAGCGCGTGCGGCGGCCAGTCGGCGAAGATGGCGTTGCGGCGCAGGAAAGCGCAGACCTGCACGACCTCCTGGATTTTCTTGGTGCCGAGCGTGGAGAGCAGCAGCCGGTCGAAGTCCACCCGCTTGAGCGCGAAGAGTTCCGTGGCCTCCAGCGCGAGGACGGAGCTGGTGCGCGGCACTTGCTGGAGCAATGCGATTTCGCCGAAGACCTCGCCGCGCCCGAGTTGCGCCACGGGGCGCTGGGCCCCGGCCTCGTCTTCCTTCTGCACCTCCACGCGGCCCCGGTGGAGGATGAACATGAGGTCGCCCCGGTCGCGCTCCCGGACGATGTAAGTGCCGGACTTCACGGTCAGAAACTCCATGGCCTGGGCCACGGCGCGAAGTTCCGCGTCGGACAATTGCGAGCAGAGCAGCGTGCCGGAGAGGAACTTCACCGTCGCTTCCGGGCTAGGGCGTTCGCCGCCCTCGAAGCTCAGTTTCCCCTCGGTGGAGAAGAGCTTCGGCGCGAGCAGGCGGTGCCCGGCCTTGCCCACGAGCCAGAGACCGAAGACCAACGGCGCGGCCACCACCAGCGCGAGCAGGAGGATGACCGTCTGCGCGCCCGGCTCGAAGAGGACGTTGGGGTTCAGGCTCGCCTGCCGCGTCATCAGCTCGGACGCGAAGCGGAACACCGCGCCGAGCCAGAGCACCGCCCACGTCGAGTGCATGATGAAGTAGCGCTCCTCGGTGAGCGACGCCTTCCAGTCGAACAGATGCGCGAGGAACTTCTGGTTCAGGAACGTGTCCGCGCAGCGCGGCAGCTCGTGCTGCTTGCGGAAGAGCGCGTGCAACAGCGCGTGCGCCGGTGAACCGCCAAACGGCGAGGCCAGCAACAGCGCCGTGACCCAGCCGGCGAGGAACACCGGCGTCGCATCCAGCACCCAGCCCAAGAGCGCGACCGCAAATGGCGCGGCGAGCATCTGCAAGGCGGTGAGCGCCTCCACCCGCCGCCCGCCCATGAGCGCGTCGCGGGTGTCCACGGAGAAGAACGGCAGCCCCAAATCTAGCCGCACCTCGGGCCGATAGACTTCGCGTCCCAGGCCGCTCAAGACCGCGCCCGCCAGGACGTTCGCAAGGCTCAAGCCCAGCGACACGGACAGGAGTGTGAAGAACCAACCCGGCGCGTTGGGAATCAACGACAGTTCCGACACGCTCACGGCTGCGGCCCCGGCCGCGATGAGGCCCACGGCCAGCCCGAGCGCGCCCGCTGGAGTGCAACGCACGTTCCAGCGACGGCCCTGCGCCGCAGAGCTGGGCGGCTCCGCGTCGCCTTCGTGCAGAAAACCCTTCGCCTGCGCCGCGAGCACGAGGTCGTAGAAGGCGCGAATCTTGGGATGCCCCGCTTCGTGGAGCAGCCCTTGCAACACCTCCTGCACCGTCTGCTGGCCGTCGAACTCCGCGAGGATGGCCTCCTGTTGTGCCGTGAGCGCCAGATACTCGCCGCGATTGGTCTGCTTGAGCAGCCGCGTGCCATCGGGCAGATCCTTCCGCTCCAAGGCGCGAGTGAGCCGGAATTTCTGGTGGTTGAGCGTGGGTGTCATGGATGAGTGGACGGGGGGAGTGCTAGCGAATCCAAGCCGTTCGGGCAAGGCGGAAGGGGGCGGTGAACAGGGCACAGCACCGGTGGATGCCCTCCGCCGCCGGAGCTTCCCACCGGCCCCCTTCGGGCACTTCCAGCGCGAGGCGGCTGCGAGGCGGCCATCCCACGGAAAACAGCGAAAAAACCTTGTTCCTGCCCAAAAACAGCCTTGGAACCGCCAAAAAAGACTCGGATTGCGACAATCCTAGTCTTCCGTGAGGCAATCCTAGTCTTCCCTACGACGATCCTAGTCAGACTTATGACGATCCTAGTCTTCCTTGGGACGAATCTAGGCTGCTTCGGGACAAGTCTAGTCTTCCTTGGAGCCGGGATAGTCTGCTTTGACACCGGGAACGCCTTCTTTGCGGCATGGCAAGTCTGCGGCGGCGCAAAGCCTGCCCTCCTCGTCACACGGCAAGCCTTCCCTGCCCCGGGGAAAGCTCACTCCGTGCCCGCGCTCCGCTCACGCCAGCCCGCGCTTGGCCAGCTCGGCGATGGTCCAGAGGTATTCGTCCACGAGCTGGTCCACCACGTTGCGCTTCTTCATCTCCGCCGGCATCACCTCCCAAGTGTAAGTCTCCATCTCCAAGTGCGTGCACAGCCCCGGCGTCTCCTTCAGCACATCCAGCACGCCGCGCACGTGGTCGGCGGTGGTGTCGAAGAGCGGCGTCGGCGGGCAATGCAGCGGGATGTGGAAGTGGATGCGCCACTCATCCGTCAGGGCGGGCGGCAGGTGGTTGTGCAGCGCGAGCGCGACATCGAGGTCCTTGTGCCGCGTGATGCTGCCGTCCGCCGAGCGCGCGATGACTTGGTGAAAATAAACTTCGTCGGCGAAGGCGTGGAGCGCCTGGCGCGTCTCGGCGGTGGGCTTGACCTTCAGCGCGTTGCTCAAGTGCAGCTTGCTCACCTTGATCTTGTGCTGCCGCAGCCGGCCCAACGCCTCGCGCGGCGACTCGTATTGCAGGGCGATGTGGCAGCAATCGTAGTTCACGCCGAGGTGTTCGTTCAGGCGCAAGTCGCCCGGCCGATCCGCGCGCATCTGCTCGATGAACTCGACGGCCTCCGTCGTGGTTTCCAGATAGCAGAGCGGTTCTGGCTCCAGCCCGAGGTGCAGAGTCTTGCCCGTGCGGCGGCTCACGCGCTCGATGTGCTCCACGCATTTCCACAAGTTCTCCCGTGCCGCCCGCACTTGCTGCGGGCTCTTGATGAACTCCTTGAACGACACCGGCACGGTGCTGACGCTGCCCTCCACGCCGTCGGGGACAAGCTCGCCGAGCAGGTCGAAGAGCAGGTTCGTGTAGGCCACGCGCTCGGGCGCCGTCCAGTCCGGCGCATACACCTGCTCCTTCACCCGCGTGCCGTGGAAGCGACCGTAGGGAAAACCGTTGATGGTGAAAACGTAGCACTGCTCCGCATCCAGCCAGCGACGGAAGCCCGCGAGCGTCGCCGGGTCGCTCAACTCCCGCGCCGCGTCCGCACCGAGCCGCAGGCCGATGGCGTAAGGCGGCGGCGTGCCGAGGCGGTCGCGCACGGCGAGGACGTATTTCTGGAGCGACTCGAAGGTTTGGGGCCAGGACTCGCCGCGGTGGATGTTCGTGCAGTAGGCGAGATGGAGTCCGTGCTTCAGTTTCATCGGCGAGAGGTGTAACAACAAGGCGTGTCAGCCGCCAGTCTTTCGCCAGAAGCCACCCTATGATCGCCGCTCAAGACAAACTCTTCGACCTGTTCCGCGATGCCCTCGCGCGCGGCACCTTCGTGAAGCTCACCATCAGCCGCCCGCGCGATCCGGCGGCGGACGTGAAGAATGTCTTCCTCCGACCCGTGCAGTTGAAGGATGGCTTCCGCGTGGCCTTCACCTACCGCCACGGGACGAAGGACATTTTCAAGAACCTACCGGCTGAGGCCGCGCTCACCGAGGCCGCCAATCTGATGAGCGCTTCATTCTTGTGCGCCAATCTCTTTACCACCGAGCGCACCGCCGAGTTGACCATCCGTGAGGACGACTCCGCGCGCATCGCGGTGCGCAAGCCCGCCCACGCCGAAGCGCCGTCTCTGGAGCACGACCGCACCAAGGCGCGCAGCATCCTGCCCACCGAGGCGTGGCTGCGTGAACTCGGCGTGACCCTGCCCGATGGCCGCGTGCGCGAGCCGATGACGGACAAGTTCCGGCAGATTAACCAGTTTGTGGAAGTGCTGCGGCCCCTGCTGGCCGAGGCGTTCGCCCAAGGCGCGGCCACCCCGCTCGCGGTGGAAGCCGGCGGAGACGACCTCGGCAACACCGCGCGCCTCAAGCGCCGCACTCGTCGCCAGACCGAGGCGACGCGGCCCGGCACCCAACTCGTCCAGCGCCCACTCACCGTCGTGGACATGGGCTGCGGCAAGGGCTACCTCACGTTCGCCGTGAGCCAGTTGCTAGAGCAGATGAACTTCGTCGGCAGCCGCGTGGTGGGCGTGGAGGCGCGTCCTGAGTTGGTCGCGGAAACCAACCGCGTGGCGCAGGCGAGCGGCTTCGAGCGGCTGCACTTCCAGGCCGGCTCCATCGCCGAGACCACGCTCGACACGGCGGACGCACTCATCGCCCTGCACGCGTGCGACACCGCTACGGACGACGCACTGGCCCGCGGCATCGGCGCGGGCGCGCGGCTGATCGTGGTCTCGCCGTGCTGCCACAAGGAACTGCGGCCGCAAATCATCCCGCCGCCCATGCTCGTGCCCGCGTTGCGTCACGGGATTCTGCTGGAGCGCGAAGCGGAGTTCGTCACGGACGCGCTGCGCGCTGCGCTGCTGGAGTGGGCGGGCTACGATACGAAGGTCTTCGAGTTCGTGTCCACGGAGCACACAGCGAAGAATCTGATGATTGCCGCCGTGAAGCGCCGCCAGCGCGGCAACCGCGAGGAGCTGGCCGCGAAGGTCCGCGAGCTGGCTGCGTTCTACGGCGTGCGCGAGCAGCGGCTGATGGGGTTGCTGGGCTTCAACCTTGACCCGGCGGCGGACACCGCTCCAGCGGTGTAGGCTGGCAGGATTCGTCGGATGCCAGCCAGGTGGAACCACGAAGGACACAAAGCTTGGTAGGGCCGACCGGCTGGTCGGCCTCCGCACCACCGACGGACGAGGCCGCGCAGCAGCGCGGCCCTACCGGGCGCTGGGTTTAAGGCGCGCTGCCCGGCAGCGGCAGGCCGAGGGTTTCCTCCCAGAAGTAGCGGAAGGCAGGGATGCGCTGGCGGAGTCGCGCGGCGTCTTCGGCGCGGAGGAGAAAGCATTGAAACTCCGCTTCGGTGAGCAGGATCACGTCGGGCGAGCACAGCAGCGGGGCGGCGTTGGCCTCAATGATTTCCTGCCCTTCCGCGCGACTGATTTCGAGGCCCTCGCCTAACGGGAGCAGGAGGCTGCCGGCGGTGCCGAAGGCGGTCAGCTCGCGCGGGCCGTCAGCGGTCGAGATGGTTTCGACGGTGACGAGCGTGGCGAGTTCGCGGAGCACGGGCTGCTGGAGCGCGCGCAGGTAGGGGAACGATTGGAGCGACTCGCGGTTCTGCCAGAGGGCCTTGAGCTTCGGTTCGTAGTTCTGGTGCCGGATGAATTCACGGAAGGAACTCTCGGCGAAGGCGGTGACGGTGACGGGGCTGAGGGCGACGACGGAGGCGTTGCGCTGGCCGTGGCCGAGGATGACGGCCATCTCGCCGATCAACTCGCCTGCCTCCATCTGCGCAAGGAACTGGCGGCGCTCGCCATCGTGATGCACCACTTGCGCGTAGCCGGTGAGGATCATGTAAACGCAGCCTTCGGAGCGGGTGCCCTCGCGGATGATGATGTCACCGGCGTTGAAGGTGAGCACGTGCTGGTTGGCGAGCAGGCTGGAGATCCAGACCGGCGGCATGCCGGGGAAGTAATCGAGCAGGAACTCGATGGTGCGGGTGAGATTGTAGTCGGTCTCGCCGCGCAGGAGGTTGAAGCGCTTGCCGCTGGTGGCGGTGCAGAAGTGGGCCTGGAATTTCTCGGAGAGCTGGTCGAGGTGCAGGAAGACGATGCGTTCGGCGGGTGAGTTGCTGGCATCGCCGGGGTCGCCGTGGATCTGGCCTTCACCGCCGTCGGCCAGCAGGAGCTGCGCGGGCTGGCGGTAAAGCTCGGCGATTTCCAGGTAACGCTCCTGGCTGATGATGCCGGTGCGTTGAAGGCGTTTCAGGTCCGCGAGGGACTGGGTGTCGCTGGTGAAGATGAGGCGGCAGTCCTTGCCGGAGTGCGTGGTCTCGAAGTAGGCCCCGATGGTCGGGATGCTGTGGCTGGAGTAGAAGGGTTTGATGCGGAGGCCGAAGAAGTTCGCCTCCTGGCCGGGCTGGAGCGGGAGGAAGAGGAAGTATTCCTGTAAGCTCTCCTCGGCGTGGTCCATCAGCAGCGAGAGCTTGCGCAGCATCATGCGGTAGATGACCGGCGTGGTGAGCAGTTGGATGCGGCGGTTGTATTGGAGCAGGGAGAGCAGGTTGCAGTGGTCGTCGTGGATGTGGCTCAGGAAGATGCCCTGCACTTGGTTGCGGGCGATGCCGCGCGCGCGGAGATGGGCGTTGAGATACGGGATGGCGTCCACCAACAAGTAGTTGCCGTTGTGGCAGAGCGCGAAGCCGGACGAGGCCTGCGTGGCGCTGAAGCCAGTGGAGCCGCCGAGCACCTCGACGCCGAACTTCAAGAGCGTGGTGGGCGTGAGGTCGGTGTTGACGGGATAGGGCGGCGCTTGCTCGCTCTCCGGGGTGAGATCAATGGTCCGGGTGTGACCGTCCGCGGCAATCTCGAACTGGTTCACCGCCACGCGCCGCACGATGGCCCAGCCGAGGTCCACGGGGTCGTCCGCCAGCACGCGGGTGGTGATGAGGGCGGCGAGCGGGAGCACCTTGCCGTGCTTGTCCTTGAGGTGGAAGGAGCGCGTCTCGCGGGCCAGTTCCTCGGCCTGTTGCGCGGGCATTCCCCACGCCTCCATCTGCTTCGCGTCGGGGCCGAAGAGGGTGAGTTCGAGCAAATCACGCGCGGCTTGGATGCGGCGCGGGTTGCCGATCAAGCCAAGGCGTTCGCCGCTGGCCAGCTTGCCGACGACGAAGAGGTGGTGGTAGAGGGGGAACTCGACGGCGACTTGCGACTCACCGTGGCTCACCGGCCGGTCGGGCAGCAGGATGAAGCTCGGGGACTTCAGGCCGCGCTGCATGAGCACCTTGACGATCTCCGGCGGGCAGCCGGCCAGCAGGGAATGCTCGCCGACGGAAATGTAGAACACGCCGGGAAAGATCGCCTTCAGGTGCATGGGCGGAGGATGCGGAAAAACGAGGTGGTCGCAAACCAAAAGCACCACGACACAGCTTCAAATGGCAGCTCCAACGGTTTGCCAACCGCACCTTGGGATCGGGGACCGCTTGCCGTGGTCAGAAAGTTTTGGTCAGGAAGATTTCAGCTTTCCGCCAAAATCTTTCTGACCCCAGCGGGCGAGACACGGAGAAGAATTGCACTTCCACCCGCGTCGCCGGGTGAATCAGCCCACCAGCAGCGGCATGCCGACGAAGGCCGGCACGTAGCGGCGCTCGACGCGCGGGGCACGTTCGGCGCGCGGCGCACCTTCAGGTCGCGGTGCACCTGCGGGCCGGGGCTGTTGGACCGGGCGGGGCAACGGCTTCTTGGCGGTTTCGATCAGGCCGTTGGCGAACTCGATGACGTGGCCTTGATGGATGAGCCAGTGCAGGTCGCTATTGATGGCGGACTGCTCGGCGGTCGGTTCCGCCGGGGCGGGCACGGCGGCAGGTTGGCCTTCCACCGGGACCGGGATGGCGATGACGGTGGGCGCGGGGGCCAGCGTTTCCAAGAGCTTGCGGCGGGTGCACTTGGGCGAGGCGTCAATGCATTCGATGAGTCGACGAAGGTTCGGCGAGACGGGCGTGACCTCCATGTCGAGGTAGGTCGGGCGCGCGACGGAGACGTGGGTGATGGTCTTGTTGACCTTGAAGAAGTGCAGGCCGTGGCGGCTGAACTGGGTGCAGAGCGTATTGACCAGTTTCAGCGGGAAGCGCACCTGATCCTCGACCACGAGGCTGAAGATGCGCCGGATGATGGGCGAGGACTGGCCAACGTTGGCCCCGATCAGAGTGTGGGACGCGACGGACTTGAAGAGGTTCGGCAGGTGCGTGGCCTTGAAATGGACCTCTACCTCGGCGCGCGTGTTGAACTTGAGCGGTTCGGGGACGTTGAGCGCAGTGAACTCAGTCTTGACGCTGAACTCTTCGACCCACTGCTTCACGACGGCTTCGTCGCGGACGATTTTGACGCGGGCCTTGAACGCCTCGAAGGGCATCCGGCTGAAGCGCTCGTTGTGGAGCTTGTGGAGCTTAGTTTGGTAATCGTGGTAGTTCGGCGGGCCGAGGATGACGCCGCTCACGCCGCACTGCGCGACGAAGGTGTAGGTGCCCTTGGGGGCTTCACCAGCGATCTTCTCCGTGGAGTAAAAGGTGTTGAAATGGCGGGTCAAAAGATACGCCGTCACCTCGGCCTCGGAGAGCCAGAGGGTGTCGTCCAGCGTGCAGAGGAAGAGCGGCGCAGCCACGCCCTCGCCGGGTTTCACGACGGCGAAGTTGATGGTGAAGCGGTCGGGCTTCTTGAGGATGAGGTGCGCGATGTCGAAGATGGGATAGGCACGACCGGTGAGCTTGATCTGGCGCGCAAGCCCCTCGACGCCCTTCTCCTCGGGCAGGAGGTTCACATCGAAGTCCGGCAACGGCACGGGCGCTTCGCGGCGCGGCTCGTCGCGGCGGTCGTCGCGCTGACCGCGCGGGCCACGATCGCCACCGGAGCGGGGTCCACCGGGGCCGTCCCGACGCGGTCCACTGGGGCCGCCGGGGCGCGGACCACCCGGGCGGGCACCACCGCGCGGCGGGCCGCCTCGGCGATCCCCGCGGTCCAGCGGCTGGCCTTCATCGCCCCGGATGTGGGCGTAGCGGTTCGTGTCAGCGGACTGCTTGGCCCAGGCGGGCAACAGTTGCAGTTCCAAATCCAGTTCAGTCTCGGGCTGTTGGCTCATGAAAAATCGGGGGCGTGTCTGCACGCCAAGTCGAAAGCGGCGCGCACGATGGGGTGCTGCCGAATGGAATGCAAGCGCCGCGCGGCAGGGACGGAGACAGTGTTCAGTCAGAATGCTCACCGAAGCCTGATCGCCCACTGAAGACTAAACACGGCTCACTTCCCCGCCGCCCCCTTCGTGAAGTGCCCTCGGCTCACCCGCCACAACTTCGCCTCCCACTCGGTTTTGTGCGCCAGCGGGTCGGCGTCCGTGCCCCAGAGCTTCTGCACCATCTCGCGCTGCGGGACGAACGGGCACTTCGCCTTTGGCTGCTCTTGCGCCGGGTTCGTGCGTCGTAGCGCGAGCTGCGCGCCGGTCATCAGCGCGGGCTTGCCGGCGTGGCCGAACTGCTCGTTGAGCTTCTGCGTCGCTGCGTCCAACGCGCCCCAACGCTCCGCATCCGTCCTGCCCCAGAGCGTCGGCTGCGTGTCCAGCGGCGCGAGGTTCCACATCGCCAGCCGGATTTGCCGCACCGGCTTCCACTCGCGGCTCATTAGGTCGCGGAACATCTGTTCGAGCAGCGCGTTGATGACGGAGTTCTGAAACTGCGGGTGCTGAAAGCGATGGCTCGCGGCCGTCTCCGTGAAATCGTTGAAGCGAATGCTCAAACTCATCTCCCGTAACTGCAACTGCTCGCGCCGCAGTTGCCCGACCAGCCGCGTCGCCTCGCTCAAAGCGAACGTCAGCGCCGCCTCATACTCCGTCTCGTCGTAAGGCAGCGTCGTGCTGCTGGAAATCGTCGTGCGGTCCTTCACTTCGAGCAGCAACGGCTCGTTCCACTGCCCGTTGGCGAAGAGCCAGAGCTGTTGCCCCCAGATGCCGAACGCCTGCTTCAGCAACATCGAGGGCAGCGCCGCCACGTCGCCAAACGTCTTCGCGCCGAGCGCGGACAAGGCGCGTTCCCGACGACCCGCGATGCCCGACAACTCGCGCACGGGACGCTTGCGGAGGAATTCCTTTTCCGTGCCTGCCGCGACTTCGAGGAAGCCCGGCTTGCCCGCATCGGTCGCGAGCTTCGCCAACTTCGCCGAGCTGCCCAGGCCACCGGAGACGGGCAGCCGCACCTCGATCTTGATGCGCTGGCGCAACGCGTTGACGTAGTCAGCGGGCGTCGTGTCGCGCCAGACGTGGGCCTGAAGCGCGGTGAGGTCGAGGAACCCCTCATCAATCGAAGTCGGCACCATCGTGGGTGCGAACTCCTCCAGGATGCGGAACATGGACTGCGAGAGCCGCCGATACTCGTCGTAGTGGGGTTTGCAGAGCACGCCCTTGGGGCAACGCGCCTTTGCCTCGAAGCACGCCATGCCGGTCTCGATGCCGAACTTCTTCGCGAGCCGGTTCGCCGCGATGACGATGCCATCGCCCCGCCGCCCGCCGCCGACCCACACGGGCTGGCCCTCGAGTTTAGGGTCGAGCGCGATTTCGCAACTGGCGAAAAAGCTGTCGCCATCCACGTGCAGAATGCGGGCCGGAGGCTTCATGAAGCACCGACCAGCGTAGGAGGATGCGCGGCACCACCAAGCGACAAAGTTGGAAATAGTTACTCACAGGGACGGCGGATGTCCGAGGTGGCCGCCGAAGTTTTCTATGGCCACGCCACCCACGTCTTCGCGCGGAAAAAGTAGCGGATTCCAGCTGCATCGCAGTTCGTTCTCTGCAGTCGTTCCACCGCTTAAGCGCTGAACGTTGCGAGAACTAATGCTCGACACTGGAACTGGACGGTCCACGGTGCGCTGTGATCCTTGACGCAAGCGCGCCCCTCCGCTCTATGCGCTCCGTGACGAACATCAGTCTCCGATAGTTAGCAGTCAGCCCACCATCAACCCACTACGAAGGCGGTTTTCGCAGATACAAAACTACGAACCATGAAGATCAAACAACGCCTTCAAACATTGGCGACCGGATTACTACTGTCGGCGGCGCTCACCTTTGCGCCGTCGGTCCAAGGACAAATCTTTGTCGTGAGCGGGAATGACAACTCAGTCCGGCAGTTCACGCTTAACGGAGTCGGCTCCGTATTCGTTCCCACCAGCATCGGACTGGTGGTTCCGGCGGGGATGGCTTTTGACAACGCTCGCAATCTCTATGTGGTGAACAACGGCAACCACACCATTGATAAATTTGCCCCCGACGGCTCTCGCACTGTTTTTGGAATCCTCGACCCGATCAGTTGCAGCGGCATCGCGTTCGACAACGCCGGGGTCAATCTTTACGTCGCGAGCTACGGCAACAGCACAATCTTCAAGTTTGCGCCCAATGGCACCCGCTCCGTTTTCGTGACGGGGCTCAACATCGGTGCCGTTGGCATGGCCTTCGACACCGTGGGAAATCTTTATGTGGCTGGCCAGGCCGACAACACGATCCGGAGGTTCGACAACGCGGGAACGGGTTCGGTCTTCGTCAATGCCGGTGGCGGGCTCAATGGGCCGTGCGCCCTGGCCTTCAAGGCAGGGGTTCTCTACGTGGCGTGCCTGAACGACCACACGATCCGCAGCTTCGACAGCAACGGCAACGGCACGATCTTCGCCGGTGTCGCTGGCAACGCCACGCTCGGCTTGAACTCTCCGTATGGTCTGGCCTTCGACACCACGGGCGATCTTTACGTCTCCAACCAAGGCGACGACACAATGCGGAAGATCGCCAGCAACGGCACCGGCGCGGTCTTCGTTCCCAACGGCACGCTGCTCGGCCCGGGGTTTATCGCGGTGATGCCGGAGTGCGCGATTTACGAGCCGTATTGCATCACCAACCTGGCGGGTCTCGCCCTCAACTCCGGCAGCCTCGATGCCACGGGCAGCGCCGCCCGGTTTAATCAACCTTGGGGCGTGGCTGTGGACAGTGCCGGCACCGCTTATGTGGCCGACACCCTCAATCACACCATCCGCAAAGTCACAGCCGGGGGCGTCGTGACCTTGGTCGCCGGCACATCCGGTTCAGCTGGTTTCGCCGACGGAGCCGCCGGCACCGCCCTCTTCAGTCGCCCCACCGGAGTGGCGGTGAACAGCGCGGGCACGGTGATCTTCGTGGCGGACTACAACAACCATAACGTCCGCAAGATCGATCTCACGCAACCCCCCTCCTCCGCCACCTACGTGACCACCCTGGCCGGCTCAGTGACGGGCGTCGCCGGCACGAACGATGCGACGGGCAGTGCCGCTCAGTTTCGTAATCCCTTCGGAGTGGCGGTGGACGGCGCCGGAAATGTTTTTGTGTCGGACCAGAACAACCAGACGATCCGCAAGATCACGCCCGGTGGCATCGTGAGCACGTTTGCCGGTTCGCCCAGCGCCGGGGGGTACCTCAATGGAGCGCAAAATGCCACGGCACTGTTCAATGCCCCCCGCGGAATCGCCGTGGACAGCAGTGGCAATGTTTATGTGGCGGACTCCGGCAACTTTACTGTGCGCAAGATTTCCGGCGGCTTCGTGACCACCCTGGCCGGTCATCCCTTCACGCCGTTCTTGTCTGGCTGCGACGACGGCTCGGGGAGCAACTCACGGTTCAGTGCCCTCCAGGTTATCAGTCCGTTTGGCGGCCCCACTGGCGTGGCGGTGGACAGCCTCGGCAATGTTTATGTCACGGATCAAGGCAACCACACCGTTCGCAAGATCACGCCCGCCGGCAGCGTGACGACGCTAGCCGGTTACGCCCCCATCTCTGGCAGTGCCGATGGCACGGGCAGCGCCGCACGATTTAACTTTCCCGGCGGCGTGGCAGTGGACGCCGCGGGCAAGCTCTATGTGGCGGATACCCTGAACCATACGATCCGCACCCAGTGCCCGTGCGATCCGGCGCTGGTGAGGATCAGCCTGTATGCCGGGTTGACCATTCAAGGATCAGTCGGCTGCCGATACCGGATTGATTACACGACCTTTTTGAATCCCAATCCGCTTCTCACCGTTTGGACCACGCTCACCACGGTCACGCCAACGAGCAGTCCCTATTTGTATTTGGACACCAGTGCTCCTGCCATAAACAACCGCTTCTATCGAATCGTGGAGCTATGAACCCGGCCAGTTCGAATCCCGATAGCATGGGACTTTCCCTCTGCGTCCACCGGCACCCGAGCCGCGCCATTTACATGGTAGGGCCGACCTGTGGTCGGCCTCGTCATTCCATTCGGTGACAAGAGGCCGCTCGCAACGCGGCCCTACCGGGTTCAGGAGAAAAACCCTTTCACCGCTTCGGCCAGTTCAGGTGCTTGTGGAGGAAGTCGAAGGTGCCCTGGCCGTTGATCGTGTGCGGGCCGTCGAAGTGTTCGATCTCCGCGCGGTCGCCGATGCCGAGCTTGTTGTAAAAGCGCCGGATCTTCGCGAACTCGAAGTTCACCCACTCGTCAATGCCCACGCCGTCCTCGTGCCCGCGCTCGACCATGAAGGGGCGCGGCGCGATGAGCGCGGCCATCTCGGCGTAGTTGAAGGTGTGGCCGAGGTTCCACTCGAAGATTTCGTATTCGCCGGTGAAGAGGTAGCTGCCGCGCCAGTCCACGGTTGCGTTCTTCCAGACCCACTCGTTGAAGTCCGCCGAGCAGATGCTCAGGCAGTAGCCGTCGAGCGCGGCGGGGATGCGCATCGCGGACTTGCCGCCGTAGCTCAGGCCGTAGAAGCCGATGCGCTTGGCGTCCACGAAAGGCTGCGCGCCGAGCCACTCTAGGATGCGTTCGTGTTGGGCGAAGATGACGGAGAAGAGGTGCTTTCCCAGCGGGTTGGCGAGCCGCTGGAGGTTGCGGAACTCGTCCTTGCCGCGATACGGGTTGTGCGGGGCGAAGACGATGAAGCCGCGCTCGGCTAGGCGTGTGGCGAAGCCTTTGTAGCTCTGCCAGGCGCGGGTTTTGTCGTCGGTGGTCACGCAGTCCATCGGCACACCTTCAAGGCCGTGCTGGCAGACGACGACGGGGCGACGCTCGCCGGGCTTGAGGTCTTTGGGCAGGAGGAGAATTCCCCAGGCGAACACGTCGGGCCAGACCTCGAGCGTCACGTCGTAGCCGGTGAGTTTGTCGGTGTTGAGAATCTCCTGCGAGCGCGCGGCGGTGGGGACGTTTGGCGCGGGGAACTTGCCATTCACGACGTGCCAGAAGTTGCTCTGCCACGGCGGGCGCGCGGCTTCCCAGGCGGCGGCGTTGGGCGCTTTCGTCTTCGCCCAGAAGCTTTCGTCACGCGTGTAGGTGGCGATGCGGAGGAGGTTTTGCGTGAAGTTCTCCAGCTCCTTCACTTGGCGGCGCTGGCGGTCGTCGGGGCTGAAGTTGTTGCGACGGTCGCCGAGCGGCAAGTCGGGCGGGAAGTCCACGCGGGCGTTTGCACCGCTGGCCTTGAGTAGCGCTTCAAGGGCGCGGAGGGAACCGGGGCCGGTGGTGGCTCCGCCATTGCCGTGGAAGAACTCGGGCGCCGTGCCCGTGAGCTGGCCCGCGCGCGCTACCTCGGCCTGCACGGAGGCTAAGTCTGGCAAGCTCCACTGCCCCGGAGCCGCCCCCGCGCTGCGACCCGCGCGAGCCACCGGCGGGCCTTTGATTTCCGGCCCAGCGCTGTGCTCAATGATGAGCTTGCGCGGGTGAACGAGGCTGGCGAGTTCCGCATCGCCGAACTCGCGGAGGAGGCCGAACACGTTGCGATAAATGGGTTCCTTCCAGAGCGCCTGCCGCGAATCGAAGTAGCCACTGACGAGCGCGGCGGAGATGCGCGGATCCAGCGCGGCGGCGTGCAGCGCGAGCAAGCCACCCTCGCCGTAACCTGCGACGACCGTCGGCGCTGACCGCTGACCACTGACTGCTGACCGCTCGAACCAATCGGCGAGCGCGAGCACCTTCTGCATTTCGTAGCCGATGACCGTGCGGCCCAGCATGAAGGCCTGGCGGTAGATCCATTCGCGGTGCGGCTGGTTCGTGAAGCGGATGCGCGGGTTGCCGGACCATTCGTCGCGCCGGTCGATGAGCGTCGGGATGACCACACGGCAACCGGCTGCCGCGAGCGAGCGCGCCCACGCCGCCTTGCCCGGCGCGACGCCCGCGAGCTGCTCTGGCGTCTGGTCCGCGTCGGGCAGCGCGATGACTTGCGCGCGGAGGGGAGACTTGGGTTCCAGCAAGAGGCCTTCGCCCGTCACGCCCTCCAGCACCGGCCAGCGCACGGCGAACACGGTGAACTGCGGCGTCTCCGCCACGATGGCCGCGTCGCGCGTGGAAGCGACGTGCTCCAGCGCTTGGAACGGAATGCGCGCGTCCACCACGCCGAGGATTTGCGCAAGGTGCTGGCGGTTCGGCGCGACGGACTTGGCGTAGGCTTCCGGCGAGCTGCGGTCGCGCTGCCAGAATTGCGCGCGGGCCGCGACGGAGTTCTCCGTTTCGCGCAGGAGGAACTGGTGGATGCCCGCGACCATCTGCGCGGAGAGGTCGCCGGTGCGGGTGAGCGGTTGGGTGCCGGGCAGTGGGGCGGCTGCGGGAGCGAACGTGGGAAGCAAGGCGAGCAACGCCAGCGGAGCGAGGAAGCGGGAGCGCATGGCGGCAGCGTAGCGGGCGAAGCTCGCCTGACAAGCGCGCCGGAGCGCGCGGCTGCGGGTTACAAACCCGCGCTTCAGGGGCGGTGTCGAGCAGCGTCCCATCCCTCCCCACGGAAGCTCATTCCGTCCCCCGTTTCCTTTGCCCGCCATTTCCTTGCCACCGCTTGGTGAATACGCCCTGCGGCGGTCGGGGCGTTACAGATTCGGGCTTTTCGCCGGACGGAAGGTCTGCTAGCAACACGCCGTGCAACCTGAGAACGGCCCCCCGCCATCACCGAATTCCCGACCCCACACGGTGTTGGTCGTGGATGATGATGTGGCGACGGTGGAGTTGTTGGCGTGCGTGTTGGAGGACGAAGGATTCACAGTTTGGAAGGCGCACACCGCTGCGGAGGCCCGCGCGCAAATCGCCCAGCACGGTCCCGACTTGGTGCTGCTGGATGTCGTGCTGCCGGACGCCGATGGCCGCACGCTGTGCCGGGAATTCAAGGCCGCCGAGCGCATGCAGGATGTCTTCATCATCCTGATTTCCGGCATGGAGATCGGCTCGCAGAGCCGCATCAGCGGGCTGAACCTCGGCGCGGACGAGTATCTGACGAAGCCCTTCCAGATGCAGGAACTCATCGCCCGCATCCGCTCGTTCCTGCGCATCCGCGAGGCTTCCGATGCGCTCCGTGTGGCGAACGAACAGCTCGAGGCGCGCGTGTTGGAACGCACCGAGGCCTTGCGCCAAACCAACGGGCAGCTCCAACAAGCCACCGGGGAACTGCGCGCGCTCACCAGCCGCCTGCTCGAGACGCAGGAGCGCGAGCGTCGGCGGCTGGCGCACGAACTGC
Source organism: Verrucomicrobiota bacterium (assembly GCA_039796295.1). GTDB lineage: Bacteria > Verrucomicrobiota > Verrucomicrobiia > Limisphaerales > SXTU01 > SXTU01. The sequence goes on along the minus strand of JBDKJY010000013.1, from coordinate 128,041 downwards.
ACGACGAAGCCGGGCAGGCGTTGACGGTGCTGAAGTTTTCTTTCGACAACCTCGAGGAGTCCGTCCAAGCGCAGGTGCCCGAGGCGATGGCGGATGGCCGGGCCGCGCTCACGCGGCTGACGCAGCTCATCCGCAACCTGTGGCAGGAGCTGCGCCCGGCGATGCTTGAAGACTTTGGTCTGGTGCCGGCGCTGGTCTGGTATTTCGACCGCCTGCGGGCCAGCACGCGGCTCACCGTGGAATTCCAACACGAGGGCGTGGATGCCCGACGGTTTGACCGTGCGATCGAGACGGCGGCTTACCGCACCGTGCAGGAGTGCCTGACCAACGTGACCCGCCACGCCGGGGTGCGGGAAGTCCGCGTGGTGGTGTGGGCGGGCCCCGGCCTGCTGCAAGTGCAGGTCTCCGACCAAGGGCGCGGCTTCGACACGAGCGGGGGCTTGAGCCGCGATGGCAGTTGCGGGCTGGTGGGCATGCAGGAGCGCGTGCGCCAGTTGGGCGGCAACTGGTCACTCACCACGAAGCTGGGGGCGGGCACGCGCGTGATCGCGGAGTTCCCGTTGGCCGAGGCTCCGGCAGCGGTCCCCCCGCCCGCTGCGCCGGCCCTCAACACAGGTTTCCCTCCCACCGAGCCCCGGCAGTTGCGCCCCGCTGAATTTCTCACCACGACTTAGCCATGACCCGTCATTCCATTCTCATCGTTGATGACCATCCGCTGGTGCGGCGTGGGATCCGTGGGCTGCTCCAGGGGCAGCCGGACTTTCACGTGGTGGGCGAGGCCGCCGACGGCCTGACCGCGCTGCACTTGGTGGAGCAACACCGCCCCGATGTGGTGGTGCTGGACATCGTCATGCCCATGCTCGGCGGCCTGGACCTGCTCCGCCAGATGGCGCAGAACAAAGTCCGCCCCCGGACGGTGGTGCTCTCGTTGCACGATGACCCCGGCTACGTGCGGCAAGCCATGCAACTGGGCGCGGCGGGCTATGTGTTGAAACACTCAGCCTCGACCTTCCTCGTCGCGGCGGTGCGCGACGCGCTGGCCGGGCGGTTTTTCTCCAGTTGCCCGCTGGCCCCCGAGGCCCCCGCGCAGCCCGAGGCGGCGCAGAGCCGCCGAGTGGAACGCAGCGAACTGCTGACAGCGGAAGAACGCTTGGTGCTGCGGATGTTGGCGGCCGGGGTCTCCGAGGAACAGATGGCCCCCAAGCTGGCGTATCAACCGCTGGCCATCCCCATGTTGTGCCGGAACATCGCGCTCAAGTTCGGCCTCCAAAATCCGGCGGACGTGCGCCAGTTGGCCACCCGTTGGGCGCGGGAGAACTAGCGGTCCCCGGCCGCACTCATGAAAACCACGAGCATCCTGGTCGTGGACGATCATCCGCTGGTGCGCCGCGGCATCTCCGGCCTGTTGCAGGCGCAGCCCGACTTCCGCGTCGTGGGCGAGGCCGCCAACGGCTTGGAAGCACTGCACTTGATCGAGCAAACCAAGCCCGATGTCGTCGTCACGGACATTGTCATGCCCATCGTGGGTGGCCTTGACCTGCTGCGGGAGCTCTCCCAACAAATGCCACGCCCGCTGCTGGTCGTGCTCTCACTCTTCGACGACCCGCGCTACGTGCAAGAGGCGACGGAGTGCGGCGCCGCCGCCTACGTGCTCAAGCAATCCGCGCCCGCCTTCCTCGTCATCGCCATCCGGGACGCGCTGGCCGGGCGCTTCTTCTGCACGCCGGCGATTTCCGGGCAGGCACTCGCGGAGATCGCCAGCCGCTTCCGCGCCCCGCCTTGGAACCGTCCCGGCTTGCTCAGTGACGACGAACAGACCGTGCTCGAACTGCTCGGCTCCGGCTGCGCGCCCGAAGAAATCGCCCGGCGCATCGCGCACCAGCCATTACCCGTGCCGTCGGTCTGTCAGAACCTCGTGCGCAAGCTCGGTCTCGCCAACGAAGCAGACCTCCGGCGGTATGCAGCGAGTTGGTCGGCGGCCAAGCATTGAGGCCCGCGCGCCGTTCACGCCGCCGGCGGCGGGCCTGGAAAAGCGCGTTCGGAGGCCTGCCGGTCCAGCCACGCTCCTGCGACCCAAAGGTCACGCTCCGTTGCCGAAAAACAAAACACCCGCCGCAGTCGAAACTGCGGCGGGTGCGGGGGAAAAGGTTGGGTTTACTTCTTCTTCTTCGGAGCGGCCGCCGTCGCCGCCACCACGCCGGTCTTGATGCTCACGGCATTGAGTTTCTCGCCCAGCATGAAGGTGCTTACGGTCGCTTCCGTGCCGATCTTCAGGCTGTCGAACTTCGCCGGTTTGCCGGAGTCGGTGATGACCGTGGTCTCGTCCACCGTGAGCGTCTTACCCGCGATGGCGATGGTCTTTGCCTCCTTATCCACGGCGGTGATCTTGCCGTGCAGGGCGGTGTCCGGGGCCATCTTCTTGGCGGCGGCCGAAGCGTCAGGGGTGAGGAGAGTGAACGCGAGGGCCGCCGCCAGCGTGAGGAGGGAACGAGTGAGGGAGTGCATGGTTTGGTTTTGTTTCAGTCGCGGACTTGGACGGGGCGGGTCAAGGGGATGTTACAGGAGAAAATGTTCAGCATTCGGTATCCAGTGTTCAGAACTGGCTGTGGCGCGGGTTGAGCAACTGAACACTGCTTACTTCCCCGCCTTATCCACGCCCTTCTGCCACGCGGGCGGATTGGACAGCTTGAAGAGCATCTCGCCCGCCTTGCGCACCAGCAGCACGCCCTCCGCTTCGCGGTTTGCGTAACTCTCGATGTCGATGCTTTTCGGGTCGCGGTAACCCATGTTGATGCGCTCGCAGACTTCGCGCGGGATGCCGGTGGCAAGCGTGACCTTGATGCGGCAGTGCTCGACGCCATTCTCGAACGTGCCGATGCCGCGGACGTGTGTGCTGTGCGCGAGCACACCCCACGGGTAATCCTTGAACTTGTCCCACTGCTTCAGGAAGTAGTCGCGGCAGTGGTAGCCGACGGCGTGCATGGTCTTGTTGTGCGTCACGCTGACCTCGGTGACGTGCGGCGCGTAGATGATCAACTCGCCGCCATCCTCAACGACGGGCTCGAGCTTATACATCGCCTTACCAGCGGTCCAAACGTCATCATACATCTTCGGCGCGCACGAGAGGACGGTGTGGAATGGCCGGTCGCGGAAGACGATGTGCTCCGCCCGCGACACGTCGGCCGCTGCATCCCACGCGGCTTCCGGCGAGCCGATGAAGAGACCAGCGAGCGACTTGTCCGGGCGCACGACCATCGCCAGGCAGAGCTTGCTGACCTTCACCATCGCGCCCACGCGGTCCACGACGCGGCGGACGGGTGTCCACTTGTTGCCGATGGTCATGGGGTTGGTGACGCAACCGCCGAGCCAGTGGAAGAAGTTCAAAATCTCCGGCCCCGCCACGCCGGGGAAGAGATACTTGTTACCGCCGCTGAAGCCGACGACTTCGTGCGGGAACACCGGGCCGATGATGACCACCTGATCGTAGTCGAAGACGCGCTTGTTGATTTCCACCGGCACGTCCAGTTCGAAGAGGCCGTCGGAAAGTTCACGCGTGTCCGCCTTCGTGAGCGTGCCGATGTTGCAGAGCGCGGCGGGGTTGTCCCACTCGTGGTTGAAGAAGCGGACCGTGGCGTAGGTGCTGGTGCGTTCAGTGGGGGAGATTTCCAGCCGCTCGCAAATCGCCGCCTCGCTCATGGGTTGATGCGTGCCCAGCGCGATGAGGATGTCGAAGTGCGCCGTGACCGCGCCGATTTGCCGGAACAGCGTCTGGAACATCAGCCCCACCGGCGCGGTGCGCGTGGCGTCGGGCACGATGAGCAGGACGCGCTTGCCCCGGTAATCGTTCTCCGGACACGCCTGCGCGATGAGTTCGGTGACTTGGGCGGGCGCAACTGCGGAGCCTTTCGGAGCGGACGAAGCGAACAAGTTCATGAGCAGAATAAACCACGGAACGGCAGCGAGGGTCACGGAATTTGCAGCGCGGCGCGAGCGGGCGTGAACTGAATTTGGCTCGCCAACCGGACAAAATCCGGTGAACTAGCCGCCCATGTCCGTGCGTTGGAAATCCTCTTGGCCGCGTTGTCTGTGCGTCTTCATCGGTGCGCTACTGGCGGGCGCGCCGGGCGCGTTCGCCCAAGGCAAGTTCGCGGCCACGAAGGAGAAGCCTTACGCCAACACGCTGGGCATGAAGTTCGTCCCCGTTCCCGGCACCCGCGTGCTGATGAGCGTCTTCGAGACCCGCGTGGCGGATTACTTGCCTTTCGCCGATTCCTTCGGGCCGCACGACTGGGCGGCGCTCGGCTACGCGAGCCGGACGAACCACCCGATGGGCAACGTGACGTGGGAGGAAGCGGCGGCGTATTGCCGCTGGCTCACGGAGAAGGAGCGCAAGAGCGGCGCGCTGGGCAAGCAGGACCGCTATCGCTTGCCGACGGACGCCGAGTGGAGCGCCGCTGCGGGCAAGGGCAAGTATCCGTGGGGCGAGGGTTGGCCGAAGATGGCCGACTGGCCCAAGTTGCCCGGCTACAAGCCCGCCGACGGCGACAACACGGCGCCCGTGGGCAGCCGCCCGGCGAACGAACTGGGCCTCCACGACCTCGGCGGCAACGTCTTCGAGTGGGTCAACGACTGGTATGTGAAGACGATGAACGACGCGAAGATCCGGCAGGAGGACAAGAAGCTCAACGAGGACGGCGGCGGCAAGAAGTTCAAGGTGCTGCGCGGCGCGTCCTGGGTCTTCTGGGATTCCATGAGCCTCCAGAACGCCTGCCGCCATGTCGCGCTGCCGGGTGGGCGCGGCAACCTTTACGGCTTCCGCTGCGTGCTGGAGCCGGACGGGGAGAAGTGACGGCGCAGGGAGTTCGGGTTAGCCCCGAAAGGGCGCAGCGAACCCTAGGTGAGAGTTGAGCCGGGCAGTTCGCGCCCTGCCCCTCTACTTCCAGCGCTCGACGCTCAACTCTTCCACTCCCGGGCCGCACCGCACTCAGTGCGCGAAGCCCTTTTCGTCCTCGGGCAGCGGCTTGTCGTTTGTCTCCGGAGCGAAGGGCAAAACAGCCAGACCAAGCAGGAAGACACAGCACATCGTCAACGCCGCCGGACGCATGGGCTCTGGTGAGTTGGCGTAAACCTCGGTCTTCAACAGGCCGATGACGGGCACGCCAGCGGCGGCGATGAAGCGTCCAACGTTGTAGCAGAAGGAAGTCCCCGTGCTGCGCAGGTGCGTCGGGAACAGCTCCGGCAGGTAGATCGCATACACTGCAAACACCGAGAGCTGGAAGAAACCCATGATCGGGATCAGCCAGAAGGTCTGGCTCGCGTCGCGGTAGAACCAAAATGCGCTGGCCGTCGCCAGCAGCGAGGTCGAAAAGGCGAGGGCAAACGCCGTCTTGCGCCCGAGCTTCGCCGCTACCCAGCTCGCGGTGAGCATCCCGAAGAACGCCCCAATTTGCAGTGTGAGCAGACCCCAGCTCGCCCACTTGTCCACCAGCGGCCCAATGGTTTTGGTCTCGATGGATTTTTGGATCTCCGCTGGCGGCAAGCCCTGCTTGGTGAGTTCTATGTGCGCGTCCTTGATCACTTGCGGCACCGCGTCGGTGGAGGTCGCGGCGGCGGCGGCGGTGGAAGCTTTTGCGTAGTCCACGTAGCTAGCCGTGTAGGACTTGCGCAATACAGTGCGCACCAGCTCCGGCGTGTAGAAGCCGATGCCCCACAGGCCGATCACGCCCGAGCACACCAGCAGCATCCCGAGGATGGCGTTCCGACGCCAGCGCGGCGTGCTGAACAACTCGCCGTAGGTGAAGGCGCTGTGCTTGTCCAGCTCGCCGGAATCCTTCATCTGCTGCCAGCGCTCCGGTTCCTTCATGCGCATGCGGATGATGAGCGCTAGGAAGGCTGGAATCGCTCCGATCACGAACATCCAGCGCCAAGAGTTACCCAGCGCGATGGTGCCGGACTTTTCCAGGTTCGCCATGCCCATGCCGATGAGTGCGGCGGAAATGTTCCCCAACGCCGAGAGCGCCTGCAACGTGCCGAGTGCGCCGGAGCGAGCTTTCGCCGGCATCACCTCCGCTAGCAGGGCTACGCCCACCGCAAACTCACCCCCCACGCCCAGCCCGGTGATGAACCGGTAGAACGCGAAGTCCCAGAACGATTGCGACAGCGCGCTCAATCCCGTGCAGAGCGAGTAGATCAGGATCGTGATCATCATCGTCTTCGCCCGCCCGATGCGGTCGCCCAATACGCCGAAGACCAGCCCACCCGTGGCCCACCCGCACAGGAAGATGGAAGTCGCGTAGCCACCCCAGAGCAATGGGTCTTTGCCGGCGGGCAGCAGCGCCTTCATCGCCGGGCCGCGCGATAACGTGAAAAGCTGCTGGTCGAGGCAGTCGAAGAGCCAGCCCAGCGCCGCTACGGCGAAGACAAACCAGTGATAGCCGTTGAGCTGTTTCCACCAAGGTCCGTCGCTGGTTGTGTCGGGTGAACTCATGTGTTTTAGCAATGCGCGTTGTGCCGGAAAATCGAGTTGTTACCTACACGTAATGCTTGGCCGCGCCAAGGCTTAATTCCCCCCCCCCGCCGCCGCTCCGGCCTACCGCTCACCCTCAATGGCCTTCGGCGTTGCGTCCTTCGCAACCTTTGCGTGAGGCAAAATTGAGGGGGGGTAGGCAAAACCGGAACGATTCCTTTGAAACCACCAAGGCACAAAGCTCACGAAGGCCAGACTAGGGATTCTGGGGTTTGGCGAAGGCCGGGAGGCCGCCCCAACGGTGCGGCTGGCTTGGTTGCAGAAGCCCGCTTCTGCGCCTGTGCTTGGTGCGCTTTGTGGTTCAGACCAACGCCATCGTTCCGGCTAAAAGCGTCGGGAAACCCACTTCCCCGATGCAACCGCCCTGCTTCCAGCTCGCTGCGAAGCGATTGCACTCCGCTCCCCGACCTGCAAGCCTCCCGGCACTATGTCGAGCATTGGCAAACTGATGAAGCAGGCGACGCGGATGCAGGAGAAAATCGAGCGCGTCCAAACGGAAATGGCAGCCAAGACCGTCGAAGCCACCAGCGGCGGCGGCGCAGTGAAAGTCACCGCGAAGTGCGATGGCTCCCTCGCGAGCATCAAGATCGACCCGGCAGCGGTGAACCCCGCTGACGTGGCCCTCCTCGAAGACATGGTCCTCGCCGCCGCGAACAATGCGCTCACCCAAGCGAAGGAAATTTCCAACGCCGAGATGGGCAAGGTCACGCAGGGGTTCAACCTGCCGGGGATGATGTAAACGAGACAAGTGGCGGGTGACGCGGGGCGGGTTGACACTGGGTGCCCCCTCCAACGCGAAACTCCCAACCTCAAACTCGGAACTGCCCGTGCCCTCCCTCCCAGAACCCATCATCGGCCTCACCGCTGCGTTGTCCCGCCTGCCCGGCATCGGGCCGCGCTCGGCAGAGCGGCTGGCCTTGCATCTCGTGCAGAGCGATGCGGGCGGGGTGAAGGCGCTCGCCGAGGCGATCCTCGCGGCCCGCGAGCGCATCTCGCTGTGCAAGGTATGCGGGGCGTTGACGGAGCGGCAGCCCTGTGGATTGTGTGACGACCCGCGCCGTGACTCGTCACTCGTCTGCGTGGTAGAGCGGCCCACGGATATTTTCAGCATCGAGAAGTCCGGCGCGTTTCACGGGCGTTTCCATGTGCTGGGCGGCAAGATTTCGCCGCTCAACGGCGTCGGGCCGGAGGATTTACGCATCGCGGAGTTGGAAACGCGCCTCAGCTCCGAGCCGGTGAAGGAAATCATCCTCGCGCTCGGCACGGACGTGGAAGGCGACGCCACCGGCCACTACCTCGCCAAGCGCCTCGCGGCGCGCGGCGTGAAGGTGAGCCGCCTCGCGCACGGCCTGCCGGCGGGGAGTGGGTTGGAGTTCGCGGATGAGCTGACCTTGAGCCGGGCGCTGGAGGGGAGAACCAGTATTCAGTAAGCAGTGTTCAGTGTTCAGTTCCCAGTCACCACACGCGTCCGGCTTAACAACCACTGATTACTGAACACTGAACACCTCGGCCACGGAATGTTGACCATGAACACGAACAGCTCACTTGCACCCACTGCCGTCGTATTCGACCTCGGCAAGGTGCTGCTGGAATTCGACTACAGCATCGTGGCACGACGGCTGGCGGCGCACAGTGGGCGGGACGCGGAGCAGATTCGCGGGCTGCTGGATCAGTCACCGCTGCTGTTTCGGTTCGAGAGCGGGCAGATGACCAACGATGCATTCTTCCGCGAGGTATCGGCGCTGACGGGTTTCACCGGCGGGTTCGCCGAGTTCGCGGACATCTTCGGCGACATCTTCGCGCCCATCGCGCCAATGCTTGAGCTGCACGCTCAACTCCGGGCGCGGGGCGTGCCGACGTTCATTTTCTCGAACACCAACGACCTCGCTATCCGCCACATCCGCGCGAACTTCCCGTTCTTCGCTGGCTTCCACGACTACATCTACTCGCACGAGGTCGGCGCGATGAAGCCGGACGCGCGTATCTACGAAGTCGTCGAGCGCCGCTCGGGCCGCTCGGGCGCCGCACTGCTCTACATTGACGACCGGCTGGAGAACGTGGAGGCCGGGCACGCGCGCGGCTGGCAAGTGGTGCATCACCAGACGCCGGCGCAAACCCTCGCGAGGGTGCGCGCGGCGGGGTTGCTCTGACGGTCGCGCAACTTGTGCGGCGACGCGGTGTTCGCCTCCCGGACTTACCATGAATGAACCGCTCGACTCCCGCGCGCAGCAGACGGTGAACCGGTTACGGCTGCTCGTTGGCATTCCGGTCCTCGTGGCCGCCATCGGAGTTTTCTTCCTCGCCAAAGAGCTGGCGCGACAGTTCCGCGAGCGTAGAGAGTCGTTCGGGCAAGCGCCAGCGGCGGTGCGGCCTGGCAAGCGCCTCGTGGTCAACGTCACCCTCGACCTCACCGATGCCCCCAAGAGCGAGGCGGCGGTCACGGAGGAGTGAGCGCAGCGGAAACGCGTCTCCTGCTCACCACCGAATGCCTCATGACCGACATGCCCGAGAAGGACAAGCCGGCGGCCGGTGACGACCAGCAGGGTCCCGACGGCATGGACATGTAATCCAGCCCCTTGGTCCGTCCCGGACTGAAATTCACCAGGCCGGCCTGCGCGAGTAGGCCGGCCTTTTCTTTTACCTCGCCCGCTTTCGCCGCCACCGAGCAGCGACGGAACGGCCTGCTCGCTTGGGTGATGGGGCCACTGGGAAACCGGCCGTGAGATAGGGCCGTTCAACCCCGTCCATCTACCTCCTTGAGCGTGGCAGCACGCGTGCTGACTGTGCGTTGCACGCGCTTCACCCCGTTGCCTCTGGATGGGGTGGACCGCAACCCCAACATGAAGCTGCAACCTTCCATCCAGCAGGCCACCGCCCGGGGCATCCGCGCCTTCAGCATCGTCGAGGCGCTGGTCGCGGCGTGCGTGGTGGGCGTGCTGTTCGTCTCGCTCTACGCGGGCATCACGGCGGGGTTCGGCGCGTTAAACTCGGCGCGGGAAAACCTGCGGGCGACCCAGGTGATGATCGACAAGATGGAGACCCTGCGGCTCTACAGTTGGACCCAAGTGTCCAACTTCGGCACCACCAACGCCTACATTCCCAGCACCTTCGTCGAGTCGTTCTTCCCCACCACCACCAACTACGGCGTGAGCACCGTGTCCACCGGGTCCATCGGCAGCGGCTTCGTTTACTACGGCACCGTGGAGATCACCAACTCCGGCTTCAGCCAGAACTACTCCAACAGCGTGAAGGTCGTAAACATCACACTCCGCTGGACCAATGGCGTTCCCCGCTCGCAATCCATGTCCACCTACACGGCCCAGTATGGAATTCAAAACTACATCTACTAGGCGCGCGCAGCGGGCGATGACCTTGGTCGAGGTGCTGGTCGCCACGGCCATCGGGACCATCATCCTCGCGGCGGCTGGCTCGCTGATGGTTTATAACGCCCGGTCACTGGCCGCGCTCTCCAACTACGCCGACCTCGACCAATACAGCCGCCGCGCCGTGGACAAGCTCTCGCAGGACATCCGGCAAGCCACCAACGTGGTTTCGTTTACCGCGACGGAGCTGCGGCTCGGCACCTCCCGGGGCCGGAGCAATATCGTTTACACCTACGGCCCGACCGCCAAGACCCTCACGCGCCGGGAGGGCAGCAACACCGAGATCCTGTTGCGGGAGTGCGACGCCCTCACCTTCACGGTCTTTGGCCGCAACAACGTCTCCAACACCTGGGACCAGTTCGTCGTGACCAACGCCGCCGGAGCCAAGCTCATCAAGCTGAACTGGACGTGTTCCCGCACCATTCTCGGCGCGGCGGTCAACACCGAGAGCGTCCAGACCGCGAAGATCGTCCTGCGCAAACAAGACTGAGCCGCTTATGAAACTCCAGTCCTCCCTCCGCCCAGCTCGCCAAGCCGGCAGCGTCCTCGTGGTCACGCTCCTGATCGCCATGATCATCGGCATCACGCTCGCGGCCTTCATGGACCTCTCCAGCGCGCAGCACCGCGCCGTGGTCCGCTCCGGGGTGTGGAACTCCTGCATCCCCATCGCCGAGAGCGGGCTGGAGGAGGCGCTCACCCACGTCTTCCTGAACAGCACGAACCTCGAAAGCCAAGGTTGGACCAAGACCACCACGGGCCTGACCATGAGCAACAGCATCGCGCTCACGGGCACGGTCTATTACAAGTCCCGCACGTTGAACGGTGGCCGCTTCCTCGCCGCCATCCAGGGAGGGGCCACGCCCACCCTCACGGTGCAAGGTCTGCTCCCCAAGCCGCTCACCACGAACGATATGCTCACCCGCACCATCGAGGTGCGGACGGTCGGGGCCTCGCTCTTCGCCCGTGGGCTGGTCGCGCGCGGCACCATCAACTGGAACGGCGGCATCCTCTCTGACAGCTTCGACTCCCAGAATTCCGCCTTCAGCACCGGTGGGCGTTATGACCCCGCCAAGCGCAACGACAACGGCTCCATCGGCTCCGTCGAGGGCAACGTGGATGTCGGCTCCAGCGGCACCATCTACGGCAGCGCCGGCACTGGTCCCACCGGCTCCATCTCCACCGGACCCCATGCCGCCGTGGGAAGCGCCTCCTACATCGCTGGCGGGGGGACCGGCATCCAGACCGGCCATTCGCAGAACGACCTGAACGTCGCCTTCCCCGATGCCAGCGTGCCGTTCACCTCCGGCTACACCATCCCAGGCGGCGGCAACGTGGTGAATGTGAGCAGCGTCAGCACCAACAGCACCGCTTCCAACTCGCTGGTTTACCCCACCAGCCCGCCCGGTCCCGTCACCACGAACTACCCCATCAGCACCACGTTTCCGACGGGGACGACCTATCCGGTGACCACCAACGTCGTCGCCACCACCACGAAGAAGGGCAAGACCACCACGACCACCTACACCACCAACTTCACCTATACCCAGTTCATCTGGACCGCCACGAGCTACACCACCAACTACTCCACGAACTACTACGAGCACATCCTTGATACCGGCGACTACTACGTGTCCGGCATCGCCAACGCCAACGTGCTCGTGCGCGGCAACGCCCGGCTCTGGGTGGACGGCAGCGTCAGCGAGGCCGGCGGCAAGGCCTTCACCATCTCCAACACGGGCACCTTGCAGATGTGGGTCCGCGACTCGGTCAGCTTCTCCGGCAACGCGGCGGCGAACACCACCGGCGACGCCCTCCGCATGCGCATCAACGGCCTGCCCACTTGCACCAGCATCAGCTTCAGCGGCAACGCCGAGTTCACCGGGACCATCTACGCGCCCGCCGCCGACCTGCGCTTCAACGGCGGCGGCGCGGACCGGGCGGATTTCATGGGCGCGGCCATCGTCGGCTCCGCGCAGTTGAACGGCCACTTCGAGTTCCACTACGACGAAAACCTCGGGCGCGCCGGCCCCTCCTCCACCTTCGTCATCGCTTCCTGGGTGGAACTCTAAGCCGGAACCCTTTAGTTGGAGCGCGGCGTTCAGGCCGCGCTCCGGTCGCGTCAACTACATCGTTCCGGCTAAGCGGAACGACGCAGTCAAAAGTGGCGGTCCCTGTAACACAACGGCTCAACGGCGCGGAGCTGCCACGGGAACCGGCTGCGTTGTTTCGGTCCCACCCTCACTGCGCAGGGGGAAAGTGGTTCCGCCGGGCAGCTCAACCCGTTTCTTACTCCTCCGCGCCTTTGCGCCTTGGTGCCTTTGCGTTAAATCCGCTTCCAAGCCCCACGATATTCCAGGGCGCGTCGGACAGTCCCCAAGCTTCCTCCGTGGCTCCCGCCGCTCCGTGCGCCCCGGACGAAGCTCCGCCCGCCGCCCCGTGAGCTCCGAGCGCTGCTCCGCAAGCTGAGTGCGCCATTCCCTGAGCAGCGGGAGCTATTTCCCAAGCTTCGTGCGTCGCTCCCTACGCTCAGTGCGCCGCTCCCTCCAACTGGCGGAGTGGTCAAAAAGAGCCACCGGTGGGGTCGTGGCCCAGTTGTTAGGGCGAGGCTCTGGCGAGTCGGCTCGCGCGGACGCTCACCCTACCGAAGTCGGCAAGCCGAAGCGCCACCGGGCCGTGGCCGGCAACGGGCCGCAGCAACGACGTTCCCCAACATTCCCACCGGTCACGACAGTGCGCCGCGACATTGCGCCTTGCCAGCGGGGCAGGGCCTAGCTTACAAGACAACCGATGTCGTTGCTGTTTTCCAACAGTTTTGAGAAGAAGCGGGACCAAGTGGTGGTCGTTGATCTCGGGGCTAAGGTGACGAAGGCCGTTCACATTTCCCGCAGGGCTGGAGCCTTTTTCCTGAACGGTTTTGCGCTGGTGGACGCGCCGGTGTTCGACAAGGGGAGCATCATCGGCCCGCTGGCGGCACATCTCAAGGCGGTCACGCAGGTGCTCAATACGCAGCGCATCAAACCCGTCAGCCTCGCCGTGGGGGTGGACAGCTCGCTCCTGCGCCACGCGGACATGCCGCTGGTCACGGCGCATGACATGCGGCAGATGCTGAAGTTCAGCAGCAAGAATTACCTCCAGCAGGATTTGTCGGACTGCACCTTCGACGTTCATATCTTGCCGCCCAAGTCGGATGCGCCGTCCAAGCCGGACGCCCCCAAGGGCAACCTCAAGACGCGCGTGCTGGTGGGGGCGGCGAAGAAGCAGATCGTGGAGGATTTGCAGGAAGCCGCCGACCAAGCGGGGTTACAGGCGGACCAAATCATCCCCAGTTTCATCGGCCCGGCGAACGCGTTTGAGATGGCCCAACCGGAGACCTTCAGCAAGGAGGTCGTCGCGCTCGTGGACGTGGGCTACAAGAACACGACCATCTGCATCCTTTACAACGGCGAGTTGACCCTAAGCCGGGTGGTGGCCTTTGGGTCCGGCAAGCTGACGCAGGGCATTTCCGAGGCACTGGGCATGAGTCTGGAGGAGGCGGAGGGGGCGAAGATCACGATGCCGCCGGAGGTGGAGTCCGTCGTGCAGTCGTTGCTCTCGCCGTTGGGCCGGGAACTGCGGGCCTCGATTGATTTCCACGACCATCAGCGGGACCGCGCGGTAAGCCAGGTGTGCTTCTCCGGCGGGGCGGCGCGGAGTCCGCAAATCGTGCAGGCGTTGCAGGTGGAGTTGATGGTGCCCTGCCAGACTTGGAACCCAACGAGCTTCATGACGCTGGCGTTGCCGCCGCAATTGCTGGGTGAGATCGAATCCGTGGCCCCTCAGCTCACCGTGGCGGTGGGCGCAGGGATGGCCGCCTTTTAGACCATGCCCATCCGCATCAATCTACTGGCCGAAGAACAGTTTCTCGCCGAGATGCGCCGCCGGGATCCGGTCAAGCGGGCGGGGTATCTGGGCGGTTTCCTCGCGGCGCTGGCCTTGGGCTGGTGGGGCTGGCTGCTGTTGGAAATGGGCGCGGACAACCGGACGCTGGAGGGCCATAAAGCCGCTTTCACCAAGGTGGAAAAATCCGCGCTGACGGTCGCCGACCATCAAAAGCGCACGGTGGAGATCGAGCGGAACCTCCACGCCGTGCATCGGATGGTGACGAACCGGGTGCTCTGGTCTGATTGCCTCAACGCCTTGCAGGAGATCGCCCAGGAGCCGATTCAGGTCACCCGCATCCGGGTGGATCAGACTTACAACATGCAGGCCGCCGTGCTGTCCCGCGAGCGCGGCAAGAGCAAGCCCGCCAGCTCCACCGAAATCATCCGGCTCATCGTCACCGCCCGCGACTACCGGCCGGCGGAGGCGAACTACGTCAAATTCAAGGAACGAGTCGAAGCGCACGCGTGGTTCAAGCGCTACCTAGCAAAAGAGAACGCCGTCACCTTCAGGGGGTTCTCGGACCCCACGCCCGACAAAGAAGACCCGGACAAGGTCTTCGTCACCTTCACGATGGAATGCGCGTTTACCGAGCAATTCCGCAACTGAGATGATCAGCGACATCAAACAACTCTCGACTGAGAAGAAGCAGCACCTCCTCGCGGTGGGCGTGGGGACGGTGGTGGTGCTCGTAGCCATCTACTTCGCCCTCATCCGCCCGGCGCAAGCCAGCCGGGCCAAGCTTCAGGCGAGCATCACCGAGGCGGAGAAGAAAGCCAGCGACGCACTCAAGCTGGTGAAGAGCACCGAGGCGGAGGAGGAAAAACTGAACCGGCGCGAAGAGCAATTGGCGGCGACGGAAGCCACGATGGTCACGGGCGACCCCAACCTCTGGATTCGCCAGACCTACGAGAAGTTCCGCACCCAGTCCCCCTACAAGGTCGAGATTCCCAACTTCCCCCCGCCGGCACTGGGCGACATGGTGATGATCCCCGAGTTCCCCTACAAGGCCGCCACCTATCGGGTCCGCGGCAGCGCCTACTACCACGACCTCGGCAAGTTCCTCGCAGAGTTTGAGAACTATTTCCCCTACATGCGCCTCATGAACCTCGACCTCAGCCCCGATGAGGCGGGCACGACGGCAGCGGGCGAGGAACGCGAGAAGCTCCTCTTCAGCTTCGAGATCGCTGCCCTCGTCAAACCGCCCAAGAAAAGCTAACCCGTGAAGCCCTCCCGCCAACCTCTCCGTGTGCGTGCCATCTGGCTCACGCTGCTGGCGGCGTGGTGCCTTGGCGGTGGCTTGGCGGTGGCGGCGGATAAGAAACCGGACGAGAAGAAAGCCCCGGACAAGAAGGTGGACGCCTCGAAGCCGGGTGCCGCGAAGGAAGTGCCGGTGGTTATCACCAACACCCCACCCATTCAGGTGGCTTTCCCCAAGGCGACGTTCAACCTCGCCTTGGAAGTCGGCCGCGACCCGTTCTACCCCTCAAGCAAGCGGCGCGTGCCGAAGGCCCCCAAGCCGCCGCCCGTCACTCCAGGGGTGCCCAAACCGCCCGTCACCCCGCCCGAGGTAGTAGTGGTCCCCCCAGCCACCAATTTGCCGCCAGTCAGCGTCGTTACGAATACCGTGCCCGTCGTGCCGCCGCCGCCGCCGCCGGACGTCATCGGCAGCGCCAACCTCGCCCTACGCGGCCTCTCCGGCCCCCGGGACCGGCGGGTCGCCGTGGTCCACACCGGGGCGCGCAGCTACGATTTCCGCAAGGGCGACTCCACCCTCATCCGCCTGCCCAGCGAAAAGACCCTCAAGGTGCGGTGTGTGGACATCCGCGAGCGCTCGGCCATCTTCCAAGCCGAAGGTGAAACCGAAACCAAAGAACTGTTTTTGCGAGAAGGACTCTGATACCGCCCGGCGACCCACGTCTCTGGCCAACCGAACACGCGCATGAAAACGACGCTCCTCCTCCTGCTGGCAGCAGGATTCTACCTCCCCGCCCCCCCGCTCGCCGCGCAGGACAACCCGCCCGCCAAGCCCGCCGCCCCGGTCGGCCCGCGCCCGGTGCAGCCTGTCACTAGCCCCGAGAGCAAGGCCAAAGCCGCTGCCGACGCCAAGGAGACCGCGCGCGTCGCCCTCGACAACGAAGTCATCCTCGAACTCAAGTATGACGACATGGAGTTGATGGACCTGATCAAGAGCCTCGCCCTCCAGGCGGAGATCAACGTCCTCTTCGACCCCAAGCTGACCCAAGTCACCCGCGCTCCGGATGGCACCGTGTTGCCCGCCCCGAAGGTGCCCGCCTTCCGCATGATCAACGTCACCGCCCGGCAGGCACTGGAGGCAATCTTGGCGAACAACAACCTCCTGATGGTCCACGACCCCAAGACCAACACCTACCGGGTCGCCCCCCAAGGCGCGCTGGCTCAGGAGCCACTCCTCACCAAGATCATTGACCTGAAATACACCAGCCCCACCAATCTCGCCGCCGTGCTCGCCCCCGGCACCGGCATCCTCTCCTCCCGTGCCCGCGTCATCCCGGACGCCCGCACCCAGCGCTTGATCATCTCCGCCACCGAGCACGAGTGGGACTTCCTCACCGAAGTCCTCGACAAGCTCGACACGCCCACCATGCAGGTGCTCATCGAGGCGCGCATCCTCGAGTCCTCCCGCAGCCCGCAATCGCTCCGAGGCGTGGACTGGAGCGGCACCTTGCAAAACCAGTCCGTCGGCTTCGGCAATGGCCAGCTCTCCGGCTCCGTGGGCACCTCGCGGCCCGGTGCGGTCACTTCCACCACCACCACGCTGCCCGGCGGGCGCACCATCACCAGTAACACCACCACGCCCTCCACCACCACCGAGACGCTGGCCACGACCGTCGGCGGCATCATTCCTGGCTTCAACGTCAACACCCGCGACGGCCTCGTCCCGGCCGTCGGTTTCCTCAACGCCGACGGCCTCCGCGCCACCCTCTCCTTTCTGAACTCCGACGCCGAGACCGAGGTCATCTCCACCCCGCGCTCCGTCATGATGGATGGTCAGACGGCGAAGCTCTCCGTCACCCGAGCCTTCCCCATCTTCCAAGTCACCCCCGGCTCCGCCAACACCCCCGCCGGCTCCACCGTCATCTACACCAACCTCGGCACCATCCTCGAAGTCAGTCCGCGCATCGCCGCCAACAGTAACATCTCCCTGCGGGTCATCCCCGAAGTCTCGAACATCGACTCGAAAGACCGTCAGACCATCAACGGCCAGGTTAACGAGGCCAATGTCTATGCCATCCGCCGCATCGAGACCCAGGTCATGATCCCCAGCGGGCACACGCTGGTCATGGGTGGACTGATCACGGACAACGTCAACAAAGGCTACGTCAAGGTCCCCGGGCTCGGTGATGTGCCCGGTTTGGGCTGGCTCTTCCGCAAGGAGACCAAGACCCGCGCCAAGGCGAACCTCATCATCTTCGTCACCCCCACCATCATCGAGGCCAACCACTTCCAGGCTCCCACCACCGATTTCCTGCAAGGCCAAGCCCAGCCCACCGCGGCTGACTTCCTCGGGCAGCGCCCGCCCTTGCTGCAGGACAAGCCCGAATCCTTCATGGACTCTGGCAAGCCGAAGGACTGGAGCAAAAAACCCGAGGCCCCGGCGAAGCCGTGAGCCTCGTCGCGAACCACTGCCATGAGTGCCAACCCGACCACAGGTGAGACGCCCGGTGCCAGCCGCGCCGCTCGCTGGGCCACTGCTCTCCTGCTCGCCGCGCTCGCGCCGCTGGCCGCGCTCGCGCAGACCACTGTCACCACCCTGAGCGGCGGCCCCAGCTCCGCCAACCCCGGCTCCGCCTCCGGCAACACCGACGGCAACACCGCAACCACCGCCCAATTCAATACCCCGGGTGGATTGGCCTTCGAGCCGTCGGGCCGCTTCCTCTGGCTGGCCGACACGGCCAACAACACCGTCCGCCGCCTGGATTTCACCGCCGGCCTCACCACCACCCTCGCCACCAACACCTCCGGCGGAAACATCCTCTTCGCCGCGCCAGTGGATGTGGCGGTGGACGGGAACACCAACCTCTACATCCTCACGCGGGATGACGGGCGCATCCACCAGCTCGACCTCCGCAACCTCGGCTTCGGCGCGACCGTCACGCCGATCACGCCCGTGGGCACGTTCGTCGCGCCCAACGCGCTCGCCTTCGACGGCGTCGGCAACCTCTATGTCGTCGAGGAAGCCGGGGCGCTCCGCCGCGTGGCGCTCTCCAATTTCACCGTCAGCGCGAACCTCCTGCCCGTGGGCACCTTCGTCCAGCCGCGTGGCGTCGAGGTGCTCGACAACGGCAAGATCGCCGTTAGCGATGCCAGCCGCCACACCCTCCACCTCGTCGACCCCAACACCCTCGCCGTCACCTTCCTCGCCGGCACCTCCAACGCCCCCGGCCTCGCCCTCGGCACCGGCGCCGCCGCGCAATTCAACTCCCCCCGCCACCTCGCCAAAGCCGGCAACAACACCCTCGTCGTCGCCGACCAGGGCAACCACCAAGTCCGGCTCGTGGACAGCGCCGGCCGGGTCTCCGTCCTCTACGGCATCCAGTCGAACTTCTGGGTCAACATCGTCAACCCCTCCGTCTATCCCGGCTGGGCGGATGGCACGGCGGAGTTCGCGGAATCCCGCCTGCCCACCGGCGTGGTGGTGGACGGCAGTGGGACCGTCATCGTGACTGAGCAATTCTACCACGTGCTCCGCCGCGTGACCGGCGCGGGCCTCACCGGCCCCAGCGGTGTGGGCGGCGGCAGCGGCGGCGACACCTTGAATCCGCCTTCCCTCGCCTTCACCCCGAACACCGGCTACTTCCCGCTTGGCACCACCATCACGATCAACAGTTCCAGCACGAACGTCTTCTTCACCACCGACGGCACCGCGCCAACGACCAACAGCACGCGCGTCCCCATCACCGGCGGCGTGGGCACCATCCAGTGGCAGAACTCCGTCAATGACCTCACCGGTCTGCGCGTGGCCGCCTTCCTCTTCAGCGGCACCAACAGCGCCAGCACGAACGTCTCCGGCATGATCGCCCCGATCACGACCATCGGCGTGCCTCCCGGCCTGAACTCAACCCTCTACGCGGGTGTCGGCTCACGCGTGCTGGTGCCGATCGTGTTGAACCTCCGTTCCAACGACACCCTCCGCACCCTTCAGTTCCGTGTCGAGGTCAGCACCAACGCCACGGGCGGCGGCACGACCCCGATGATCGGGGTGAACTTCGGGGCGCAATCCGTGACCACCAACGACTTCGTCACGCTCACCACAGGCGGGAGCGCCGCCAGCTTCTCCTCCATCGCTTACTCCAACAGCTTCGGCACCCGCGGCCTGCTCATCTCCTTCGTCGGCACCAACGCCAATCTGCTGGTAAACCGCTTTGCCGTGGCCGCCTTGCTCTCCATCCCGATCCCCGCCACCGCCACCGTGGGCCAGAGCTACAGCGTGGATGTGCTGCTGCCCACGGGCACCTCCGATGGCGCGATCACGCCCGTCACCATCAGCTCGGCGGCCACCCGGACCATCCTAGTCACCAACGTCGCCTACCGGGTCGGCGACACCTCGCCCGGCGGCTGGTATAACGCGGGCGACTTCGGCAATGGCATCCTCGACAACGCCGACGTGAACAACGCCTTCAACGCCGCTGCCGGCCTCCGGCTCCCGTTCGCGTTCAGTGACGCTTTCGACGCGATGGACGCCTTCCCCGAAGACACCGTCGGCACAGTCGGTGGCGACGGCCAAATCCGCTTCCTTGACTGGCAAATCATCCTGCTCCGCTCGCTCCGGCTGAACACGAACACCGCCGCCTTCCCCGGCTTGAGCACCAACAACTGGTTCCGCCAATGGAGCGCCGCCGGGCGCACGAGCACCGCGACCAATGTCTTCACCCCGACCGCCCGGCGCGCCACCTCGCTGCCACTGCCCGGCGTGGTCTGGCACCGCCAAGCCGCCATCGGCGCGCTGCAACTGGAGAATGTTTTACCCGGCGCGACCGTGAGCGTCCCGGTGTTCGCCCGCGTGGCCCCCGGTGCCCAGATCGCGGGCTTGCAGTTCCGCGCGCTGGTGAACCCGGCGGAGGGCTCCCCCGCACTGGCTGCGCCACCGCAGTTCATCGCCCTCGGAGCGCTGCCCGCCTTCATCGCCGGGCAGACCAACGCCATCGTGGCGGCGTGGAACGTCGGCCAGCTCGCCTTGCCTGCCTTTAGCAGCAACCTCCTCGGCTTCGTGCGCTTCACCGTCCCCGCCACTGCCACGGCGGGCTCCAGCTACGCCGTGAGCTTTGCCAACGCGGACGGTTCGCCAGACTATCAGACGCAATACAGTTTCGAGACGCGCGGGGCGACCGTCTGGGTCTTGCGCGCCGCGCCGGCCCCGCTCTCCATCACCTCCGATGAGTGGAAGGCCCACTTCTTCGGTCCCCTGCCCAACCCGCTCGCGGCTGACCTGGCCGACCCCGATGGTGACGGCGTGCCCAACGCACTGGAGTTCCTCGCCGGCACGGACCCGACAAACGCCCTTTCGCGCGTGCAGCTCGCTCCCGGCGGCTGGCGCAACGGCGGGCGCGACCTCGCGCTCCAGCTCCTGAGTGCGCCCGGTAAGTTCTACGTGCTCGAAAGCAACCCGGACTTGCTCCATCCGACTTGGACCCCCGTCGTGACCAACCTGGGCGACGGCAGCCCGTTGGAATTCATCCAGGCCGTGACCCCGGGTGGGCCGCGCTACTACCGGCTGCGAGTGCTGCCTTGAACCTGCGATTCGCATGAGAACGCCACTTGCCCCCCGCGCCCTGACCCTCGCTCGCAGCTTACAACTCGGGGTAACCGCGCTCGTCGCGGGCTGGACCGCCACCGCCGCCGCGCAGAGCGTCGGCTCGGTGCTGACCTCGGGGCTGGTCGAGCCACACAGCGTCGCGGTGGACTCCGTCGGCACGCTCTACCTGACGGATCAAGGCGGCTTCTCCTTCCTCGGCCAAGCATCCGCGAACCGGATCATGAAGTTCGTCCCCGGCACCGCCGCGCTCACGGTGTTGGCGGGCGATCCCGACGGCAGCACTGGCACCAACGACAACGCCACCCCCAACGCTGGTTTCCTCGCACGCTTCTTCAATCCGGCGGGTATCGTCGCTGCGCGCGGTGGCCTCGTCGTCGCCGACTCCGGCAACCACACCATCCGCTACGTGGGCTTCGACGGTGTGGTATCGAACATCGCCGGCATGGCGGGGCTGGCGACCAATGTGAACGGCGTCGGCGCGGCGGCGGGTTTCAACACCCCCATCGGCTTGGCGGTGGACGCCTCCAACAACCTCTACGTCGCCGATTCGAAGAACAACGTCATCCGCCGGATTGACCCCGCCAACACCGTCACCACCTACGCGATCGGATTCAACCAGCCCAACGGCCTGGCGGTCGGCGACAACGGCGAGCTGTGGGTGGCCGACACCTTGAACCACGTCATCAAGACCGTCGCCACCAACGGCCTCATCACCGTGCGCGCCGGCTCAGTCGGAACGGCGGGCAGTGCGAACGGAGCGGTGGCGTCGAGCGCGCTGCTGGCCAGTCCGCGCGGCGTGGTCTGGATGGGCACGGCGGGGCTACTCATCGCCGACTCCGGCAACCACACCCTCCGCCGCCTGTTCACCAACACCAGCATCAGCACCTACCTGATGGAGACCTCGGCGGGCGCGGCAGGCCAGCCCGGCTTTGTGAATGGCGTCCCGAGTGTGGCGCGGTTGAACTCCCCCATCGGCCTCGTCCCCGACGTGCAGAACGGGGCCTACCTCTTCACGGACGCCGGCAACAAGGCCATCCGGCGGCTTCAGCAAACCCCGGCCCAGCCGCCCGTGGCCGACCCCGTCATCGGCGTGATCACCGTCACCACCAACATCAACACGGGCCTTTCCACGACCTTCACACCGGTCACCGACGGGGTGTTCATCAACGACGCGATCATCGCGGTCACCGCCGAAGCCAACGTCACCACACTCCTCAGTTCTGCGGTGACGCCGACGGACCCGTTCACCGACACCGTGCCGGCCCCGTCCGGCTCGATCACGCCCTACACCCTCGAGACGCTCCCGGTCCCGGCCACTTTGGTGGGCGCGCAGCCCGACCTCACCGTGAAGGCGCAGAGCGTGAAGTCCGGTCGGCTCTCCAGCGCCGTGGTCAAGGCCCGCTTCCAGTTCCAAACCGCCAGCCCGACCGTGACCGGCAACAACGCGGCGCTGTTCACGGTGCGCTTGGCCACCACCAACGCGCAGTTGTTCTACACCACCAACGGCGTGGACCCGACCGCGACCCCGTCGGCGACGAACTTCGGCCCCTTCCCCTTCCCCGGGACGAACTTCGCCTTCCAGCTCGGGGCCAGCAACCTGACCTTCAAGATCAAAGCGTTTAAAGCCAACTACGCCGACAGCCCCGTCATCACCCGCGAGTTCTCGCCCACGAACTTCGTCGCCAACACGCTCTCTTTCGGCTTCGAGAGCGGCGAGGCTTCAAGCCAGTTCTTCGCCTCCGCCGGTCAGACCAACTACTCGCCCGTGACGCTCTCGGTGTTGAACGGACAGAAGATTTATTCGTTCCAGTTCGCCGCGTCGGTCACGAACCTCACCGGACCGGCGCTGACGAACACCCCTGCGGGCATCCCCATGCTCGGCTTCCAAACCCTCCTGCTCAAACCCGACCCCACCAACCCCACGGTCAACATCCGCATCCCCCCCTCCGTCGTCGCCGGGTTCACGCTGGTCGGCACCAACATCACCAGTGTCTTCACCAACCTCCTCGTCACCAACAACCACCTCCTCTCCGTCGGTTGGATCGAGCGCCTCGGCTCCACCAACCTCTACGACACCCTCTCCCAGGACCTCATCACCACCTCCCAAGCGCACGACTCCACCTTCCTCAGCGCCAACGGCAAAGTCATCATCGGGGCCTTTGGTTTCGTCGTGCCCACCAACGCGACCACCGGGAACACCTATAGCATCGCTTTGCACCGGCCCTCCGCCACCTCCGACGGCATCCGGGAGGATGTGCTCATCGCGTTCCCGACCAACGGGGCCCTCTCGTCGCTCAAGACCTTGACCATCGCTTCCCCCGCCTATCTGGTGGGGGACGTTGCCCCGTTCCGCTGGTTCAACGCCCCGGACTTCGGCGACACAAACGTGCTCGCCAACGACCTTGCCCAGCTCTTCCAGTCCGCCGTCTATGGGTTCAACGCGCCCCCGCAGGGCAGCGACATGCTGGACGCGATGGACTCCTGCTGCGGCGTGGGCACCAATGACGCGCCGACCTCGCTGTTGCGCTACAGCGGTCAGTATGGCGGCTCCGTCTCGGCCGGGACTGATTTGGGCATCAACACTATCGCCTTCGGCGACGGGGCGCTGAACGTGGCCGACATCTACGTCACCTTCCGGCGCTCGCTGGACGGCTCGTTGACCAACTTCTACCGCTTCCGCTCCAACGGCGTTCACTACGCGGGGCCGACCACGAACTCGTTCCGCGGCTTCGTCGGCCTGTCGCACACCGCCGGTGGCGGGAGCCCCTCGCGCGGCAAACTCCTCGCCCAATCCCTCACCACGGTGGGCGACGCGCCCTCGGTCACGCTCACCGCCGGAGAGATCATCGGGACGGCGGGCCAGACGCTCAACGTGCCCATCACCGCCCGCGTGTCCGGGGCTTCCCCGCTGCGCATGCTGCTCCTCAACCTGAACGTGCTGCCGCTGGCTGGCTCGCCCGCGCTGACCACGCGCGTGCAGTTCGTGCCCGACGCCAGCCTGGGCGCGCCCGGCCTGAGTGATTCGCGCGGTCTCGGCAACTACGCCGCTGCGTGGGTGAACGATTCCGTGGCTGGCCTCAGTGGCGACGCGCGGGTCGGCACGCTGGTCGTCACGCTGCCGGCCAACGCCGACGCGAACGCCGCCTACACCGTGCGGTTGGACCACGCCTCGGCCTCACCCACCGGCATCGGGGTCATCCTCGCGCGCCGCGAGCCCGGCTTGATCACGTTGCGGGACCGCACGCTCTCCAGTTGGGCCGACACCATCAGCGACGCCTGGCGGTTGAAGCACTTCGGCGCGCTGGACAACCTGCTCTCCGCCGCGAACGCCGATGCCGACGGCGATGGCATCTCGAACTGGGCCGAGTTCCGCGCCGGCACCGACCCGAACGACGCCACCTCCGGCCTGCAACTCACCGCCCCACGCGCTGGCACCGGCGGGCCGCGCCTGCGCTGGCCTACCGCCATGGGCAAGGCTTACGTCCTGGAAGTTTCCCCTACGCTCACGGGCACCAGTTGGACCGTGGTGGCCACCAACATCGCTGGCGCTGGCCGGGACGTGGAATTCCAAGCGCCGCCCGCCACTGGCCCGCGCTTCTTCCGCGTCCGCCTCGTCGAGCCGTGAGCCGCGGCGGCGACGCCCCGTCGCCAGCGCTACTGAAACTGCGGATGCGCCCGCAGTCGTTCCCAACTCGCCTCCGTCAGCGGTGCTTGCCGATAATTCGCTGCGTGCAACGGCTCGGCGCTCGTGGAGCGGCGGACGCGTTCGAGCCACTTGCAGTCGAGCGGCTCGTCGAGCAGCGCGAGGGTGTTCGCGGCCAGAGTGGTTTCCTCCTTCTCCCCCGTTGCATGGCCCACGCCGACGTTGAACCCCGCCAGCAGCCACGTCACCCGTAGCAACGTGGCGCGCGAGTAGGTGGGCATGGCGCAAGGGCGGGCGGGGTCAAGGTGACGGAAGAGGCTGGTGAAGAGCGGGAGCGTCCACATCGCCGCGTTCTTGGCGGGCGAATAGGCATCAAAGAAAATAGCGTGCGGAGGGGGTGGACCGCTGGAGTCCGTCGCACCGGGCGGAGTTCGCGCCAGCCAAGCGGGGAAATCACCGACCCGCACCGTCCATGAGATCCGCTGTCGGCCGATCGTTTGCTCCGCCTGCCAGTCAGCCAGCAGCGTCGCCACCAGCCCCTCGTAGCCGCCGAAGTAACCCAGTTGCTCCGCGTGCTGAAGGGCGAAGTGGAGCGGCTCCAGTGTGTGGTCGAAGCTCACCAAGCGAATGTGACATGGCACATCCTGTGTCGCGCGCAGGACGGTCAATACGTTCGCTGCCGCGCCCAGGCCCACGTCCCAGATGACGAACTCGCCAGTGTGCTCCGCCACCCGCTCGCGCAAGCGGAGCTGCCGCACGTAAAGCGCCTCCGCCTCCGCCACCGGGCCGATCACGGGATGGAACGTCTCCGCCTCCGCGTGGGAGCGGACGCTGTGAACGCCGTTGGCGAGGGTGACGAGACTGTAGCGGGGAGCCGACACGCGCGGACGGTAGCAACCCGCCGGACGCGTGGGAACGCGGAAGGTTCGGCCCGCCAACCAACGTGCGCTGGTCTAGTGGTGGGCTTGCGTGAATTTCGTGCGTCTTGCGCGAAGCGCGCGCGCGGGCTTCTGGGGGCGTCCCTTGGTGCGCCGCAAATCCCCGCGACAAGAGCGCCAGCGTGGGGAAAACCAACGCTGCTCCCCGCTGGCAGGGCCATTGCTAATGAACCGCCTTGCCCGCCCCAACAACCATCGTGCCGGTTGAAGACAGAGCGGGTTCGGCTCCGTCAAGCAGTGCAATTCTCATGGCCCGCGCCTATCAACCGCCTCCGCCGGAAAGCCAGACCATCCTCGAAGTGGACTGGCAGCAGCGTCCCCGTGTCTGGGACGTTCCGGTCCGCTTGCTGGTGTCCCAAGCGCCGCCAGCGGAGCAGCCGACCGCCGCCGCGACCGAATTGCCGTGGGTGCCGCGGAGCGAGGACAAGAGTTCGCGAGGCTAGCGTTGGGCGATTAGCTCTTCGGCTCCGGCACGCGGCGCTTGGTCCATGAGAAGAGCCCTTGCGGCCGCGCCAGCATCAGCACGATCACCAGCAGCGAGTAGATGATCATCCGCGTATCGGCGATCCACTTGAGGTTGTTGAACGGCGCGGAGAAGGGCAGACGCACATCCACCCCGGAGAGCATTCGCAGTCCCTCCGGCAGGAGCGTAAGCAGCACGGCGGCGATGATGACGCCCATCGTGTTCCCCATGCCGCCGAGGATGACCATCACCACGATCTCGATGGACCGCATGAAGTCGAAGCCCGTCGGCGCGATGGTGAGGATGGAGTGCCCATACAGCCCGCCCGCGACGCCCGCGAAGAACGCGCCCACGACGAACGCGGTGATCTTGTAGCGCGTGGTGTTGATGCCCATCGCCTCGGCGGCAATCTCGTCGTCATGCACGGCGAGGAAGCCGCGCCCGTAGGTGGAGTTCACCATGCTCACGACGACATAGACCGTCAGCGCGGCGAAGGAGTAGACCCAGAACAAGTTCGTGTAGGCCGGAATGCCGTTCAGCCCGAGCGCACCGCCGAGCGAGTCCACATTGCGCAGAAGAACGCGGATGATTTCACCGAAGCCCAGCGTGACGATGGCGAGGTAATCGCCCTTGAGCCGCAGCGAGGGCGCACCGACCAGCACACCCGCCAGCGCGGCAGCGAGTCCGCCGCCCACCAGCGCGAGCGGGAAGAGCAGGTGAACGCCCGCGCCCTGCGTAAGAGCGGGCGCGAACTTCGGCGCACCGAACATCGTGATCGCCGCCGCCGAGTAAGCGCCCACCGCCATGAAGCCCGCGTGCCCGAGCGAGAACTGCCCGGTGTAGCCGTTGATGAGGTTCAGGCTGACGGCGAGGATGATGTTGATGCCGATGTTCGAGATAATCAGCGCGAAGTAGTCGTCGATGCGCGACGCGGAAGCGGCGAGCAGGCCGGCCACGGCGATGGCGGAGACGAGGGCGACTTGGGAGCGAGGAATCACAGGGGAAATGCGGAATGCGGAATGCGGAATGCGGAATGCGACCCTCGGACGCAACCGACGCATCCGGGCGGCACATTCGCAATTCGCAATTCGCAATTCGACATTGGTTCAGACTTTTTCCACCTGCATCTTGCCCAGCAAGCCCGCCGGGCGGAACAGCAGGATCGCGATCAGAATGGCGAAGGCAATCGCGTCGGTGAAGGTGCTGAAGCGGCTGCCGTTCACAAAGGTCTCGACCACGCCGAGCAGCAGGCCGCCCAGCGCCGCGCCGGGGATGTTGCCGATGCCGCCGAGCACCGCCGCGACGAAGGCCTTCAGCCCCGGCAGCACGCCCATGAGCGGGTCAATGGCCTGATAGTTCAGCGAGTAGAGAATGCCGCCCGCCGCCGCCAGCGCCGAGCCGAGCGCGAAGGTGAAGGAGATGATGTGGTCGTTGTTGATGCCCACGAGGGAGGCGGCCTGCGGATTGAAGGACACCGCGCGCATCGCCGTGCCGACCTTGGTCCGCAGCACGATGTATTGCAGCGCGCCCAGCAGCGCGAGCGCGACCACGAGCACGACGATTTGGTTCGAGCCGATGACGAGGCCGCCGACGTTGAACGTGTGGACGGGGAAGAGCGTGGGGAAAGCCTTCGGTGCCGCACCGAAGACGAATTGCCCGAGGTTCTCCAGCAGCAGCGAGACGCCGATGGCCGTGATGAGCACGGTGAGCTTGGAGCGGCTCCGCAGCGGTCGATAGGCGAGCCGCTCAATCACGACACCCAGCACGGCGCACACCAGCATCGCTCCGGTGAGTGCGAGGAAGCCCGTCACGAACGACTCCTTCGGCATTCCGCGCCCGATGTAGAACCCGGCAAACGACCCGACCATGAACACATCCGAGTGCGCGAAGTTGATGAACCTCAGCACGCCGTAAACCATCGTGTAGCCCAGCGCGATGAGCGCGTAAATCGCGCCGAGCGACAGGCCATTGATGAGTTGTTGGAGGAACTCGGTCAGGGGAGGTTGGTAGTTGGGGAGTTGATAGCTGATAGAACCCGCTTACTT
The DNA here is from genome assembly GCA_039796295.1 of Verrucomicrobiota bacterium. GTDB lineage: Bacteria > Verrucomicrobiota > Verrucomicrobiia > Limisphaerales > SXTU01 > SXTU01. The sequence continues at coordinate 100,329 of JBDKJY010000013.1, read as the reverse complement.
CCGGGGCGCGGATTCGAGAAGAGAGCGACGGAGGCCACTGAGCATCCGGCCAAGCTCGTCTGCGGTGGCGTAGAGGTTTTTGAAATCAGGTTCGCTCAAGAACCCCTGCCGACGGCTGATGAAACTTTGAGCAACGACTTCAAACAGCGAGCCGGTGGCGATTTCGAGGAAACGCGCATTGTCGTTCCGCGAAGAACGGGCGCTCCCTTCGGCGATGTTGGAGGAGACCGACACCGCTGCGCGCCGCATCTGGTTGGTCAGTCCGAACCGCTCGTCGTCAGGAAAAGTTCTGGTCACTTTGTAAACGAGGTCAGCAAATTCATTGGCCCGCTGCCACACATCGAGTTTCTCAAAGTTAAACATGGCGCGCTCGGAGCCGAGGGATTCTATCAACCATCAACTCCCCAACTATCAACTCCGCCTCACGGATTCACCGTCTCCTTGTAAACAAACTTCCCGTCCTTCACCTCGATGATGACCGCTGGCTTCGTCGCGTTTCGCTTCGCGTCGAGCGTGGTCTTGCCAGTGATGCCGACGAAATCCTTCGTGGCGGCCAGCGCGTCGCGCAGCTTCTGACCCTCGGTGCCGCCGGCGCGTTTGATGGCGTCGGCGAGGACCAGCGCGGAATCGTAGCTGAGCGCGGCCATCGCGTCGGGGACTTCGTTGTTCCAGCGGGCTTTGAACTTCTTCACGAAGGTCTGGACCATCTCGGCCTTGTCCTCGGGCGAGTAATGCGTGGAGTAGAACGTGCCGTCCATCGCCTTGCCGCCGATTTGCAGCAGCTCCGGCGCTTCCCAGCCGTCGCCGCCGAAGATGGGCAGGTTGATGCCGAGCTGCCGCGCCTGCTGTGTGATGAGGCCGGCCTCGGTGTAGTAGCACGGCGCGAAAATGGCCTCGGGGTTCGACGCCTTGATGGCGGTGAGCTGGGCTTTGAAGTCCTTGTCGCCGCTGCTGAACTTCTGCTCCACGGAAATCTTCCCGCCGTCCGCGACGAACTTCTCCTTGAAGAACGTCGCGAGGCCGACGCTGTAGGGCGCAGCGGCGTCGGTGAGCACGGCGACGTTCTTGGCCTTGAGCGTGTTCTTGGCGAAGAGCGCCATCACCGTGCCTTGGAAGGGGTCAATGAAACAGACGCGGAAGACGAAGTCGCCGACCTCGGTGACCTTCGGGTTCGTCGAGCTGGGCGAAATCATCGGCACCTTGGCGTTCTGACAAATCGGCGCGGCTTCGAGCGAGCGGCCCGACGCGACCTCGCCGAGCACCGCGATGACCTTGTCGCGCGAGACGAGCTTGCGCACGACGCTGGCGGACTCGCCCTGCTTGGACTGCGTGTCCTCGGTGATGAGGTCGAACTTCCGGCCCAGCACGCCACCCGCCGCGTTCAGCTCCTCGATGGCGAGCAACGTGCCCTTGTGTGATGACTGGCCGAACGTGGCTTCCTTGCCCGTGAGCGAGGCGAACTCGCCGACCTTGATGGTCGCGCCCGTCGCCGCCTTGCCATCGCCGTCTTTGCCCGTCGCTGGCTCTTCGGGTTTCTTGCAAGCGGTGAGCATGGAGCCGGTGGAAACAGCGATGGCCGCGAGGGCGTGCCGACGGGTGAATTGGGTTTTCATGGTGAGAATTTGAGTTCAACCGGCCCGCAGACTGGTTTGGCGGCGAGGCTAGGCAAGCACCCGGTTGGTTTCAATCTTCAATCCCGACTTTGGACTTTGGACTTTGGACTCCTTCGCTAAACTCCGCCGCATGGACAAAGAGCAAGTCGCCGCCGTGCTCGCCGAGATTGGCACGCTGCTGGAACTCAAGGGCGAGAACCCCTTCAAGACCCGCGCCTACCACAACGCCGCCCGCACGCTCGAAGGCCTCGCCGAGCCGCTCGACAAGATTGTCGCCGAAGGCCGCCTCGGCGAAATCAAGGGCTTCGGCGACGCGCTCGTGGACAAAATCACCAAGCTCGTCACCACCGGGAACCTCCCCTACTACGACGAGCTGAAAGCCTCCGTCGCGCCCGGCCTCGTCGAGATGCTCGGCATCCCCAGCCTCGGGCCCAAGAAGGTGAAGAAGCTCCACGACGAGCTGGGCGTGGACACCATCGAAGCCCTCGAAGCCGCGTGCAAAGCCGGCAAGGTCGCCGTGCTCGACGGCTTCGGCGCGAAGACGCAGACCAAGATTCTCGAAGGCATCGCGTTCAAGCGCCAGTTCGCCAGCAAGCACCATCTCCACAAGGCCCTCGCCGTCGCGCAGCCCATCCTCGAAAGCCTCCGCCAGCATCCCGACGTGACGCGGTGCAGCACCGCCGGCAGCTTGCGTCGCTGGAAGGAAACCATCGGCGACATTGACTTCCTCGTCTCCTCGAAGCACCCCGTCGAGGTCATCGAGTTCTTCGTCACGCAGCCCGGCGTGCTCAGTGTCAGCGCCAAGGGCGACACCAAGGCCAGCGTGATTGTCGAGGGCGGCATCCAGGCGGACCTCCGCGTGGTGAGCGACGCCGAGTATCCCTTCGCCCTCGCCTACTTCACCGGCAGCAAGGAGCACAACATCGTCATGCGCCAGCGGGCCATCGCGCGCGGCCTGCGCCTCAACGAATACGGCCTCTTCCGCTCCACCGAGGAGACCCGCGACCCCGCGCTGCGCCTGCCCTGCAAAACCGAGGAAGACATCTTCCGCGAACTTGACCTCTGCTACGTCGAACCCGAGCTGCGCGAGGACCACGGCGAGTTCGCCGCCGCCGAGGCGGGCAAGCTCCCGCGCCTGCTCGAATGGACCGACCTCCGCGGCTCGCTCCACAACCACTCCACCTGGAGCGACGGCCACGACACGTTGGAGCAAATCGCCGAGCGCGCCGAGGAACTGGGCTTGAGCTACTGGGCCGTCACGGACCATTCGCGCGCGAGCTTTCAGGCGAACGGCCTTTCCCCCGAGCGCCTCACGCAACAGCTCGCCGACATCGCCGCCGTGAACCAAAAACTTGCCGACAGCGGCACGGACTTCCGCCTGCTCACCGGCACCGAGGTGGACATCTTGAAGGAGCGCCTCGACTTCCCCGACGACCTACTTGCCCAACTCGACGTGGTCGTCGCCAGCCTGCACGTCGCGGGCAGTGACGAGGCGGACAACACCAAGCGCCTCATCCGCGCGGCAGAGAATCCCCACGTCCACATGCTCGGCCACCTCACGGGCCGCCTGTTGCTGGAGCGCAACCCGTATCCCGTGAACCAGCAGGCTGTCATCGACGCGTGCGCGGCGACCGGCACCTGGATTGAGCTGAACGCCAGCCCGTGGCGCTTCGACCTCGACTGGCGGCTCTGGCACTACGCGCGGAGCAAGGGCGTGAAGTGCGTCGTCAACTGCGACGCCCACCGCCTTGACCACTTCGGCTACCTCCGCCTCGGCGCGGGCGTCGCGCGCAAGGGCTGGCTGACGAAGGGGGATGTGGTGAACACGCTGTCGCTGGTGGAGCTGAGGAAGGCGCTGAAGGGGAAGGGAAAGTAAGCAGTGTCCAGTGTTCAGTGGGGCGGTGGCCGCACGAGGCCGCCTGCCGTTGAACCTTGGCTATCCAAACCACCTGCCCACTACGTCGTCCGCGTAATCTTCACCGTATTTGACCCGCGCTCATGGCCTGACGAGGTGAGCACGTAAATCTTGAAGTTGCTCACGTCCCCTATCGCGAGGAGTCCTTGCGTCGTCGAATGTTCGCGCGGGTCCGTCGGCGCGAGATTGGCCAGCACCACCTCCTGCGAGGCATCATAAGTCGGACCCGGACTCCAACGCACCTCCACCTGCACCACATCCGGGGAAGTCGGCTCACTCCACGACAGCTTGGCCTGCGTTGTCGGGGCGTTCCAAGCGCCATTGGCCAGCACCGCGTCCGGCGTGCTGCCGGGTTCGGGCGTCAGGCGGGGCAGCGAGGACACCAGCGGGCTGTTCGCCGCGAAGTTCACCGGCACCGTCTGACGATACGCCTTGAGCACGGGATAAATCACGTCCTGCAACCCATTGCGGTCGCCGATTTTGAGCGTCACCCCGAGCTGCTCCTTGGCCACCAGCTCGAACTGCAACTTCAAATTCGCCAGCGCCGTCGTGTATTCCGCCAGCGTATAACCCCCCAGCAGCAGCAAGGGCGCGGTGAAGCCGGGGAGGCCCACCGCCGCGTTGATCTTGGTCCACAGCGTGAGGATGTCATCCAGCGGCGGGACGAACACGCCCATGCCATCCGTGGGCGTGGGCAGTTCCGGCAGCGCCGTGTCATAGGACGTGCCGCCCAGCACCGCGCGCACCTTGGCATTGAACTGGCCGCCGCGCAGATGGAGGAACTCCTTCATCGTCTTGAGGTCCGCCGCGGCGAGTTCCACGCTGTTGATCTGGCCCTGAATGGCCGTGTGCAAGTTCGTGAGATTCGTCCGCATCGTGATGAGGTCCGCCCGGTTGAGCGTGGCGGGCGACGTGCCGTTGGGATTGCGCACCACCATCGGCCCATCCGCTCCGAGGGCGATATTGATCGCCTCCCAGTGAGGGACGTATTCGTTAAGCGTGCTGAGATAGCTGGACGGGCCGGAGATTGCGATAAGCCTGAGGGGGTTAAGGGTTTTCTTTCTGCGCGTGCGCTTGGGTGAACTACGGCGAACCTACTCTCCCCTGCGCGCGTGTCAAATCTTTCTTCTACAAACCCTCAACTATATTAAGTCTGACCGAATCCATTCGCGCGTTGATTGAATCGAGTCGCGCTTACCTTGATTCAAGTCGCGCTTGCCACGATTCCAGTCGCGCTGATTGCGATTATACCCACGCTGATTACGATTCCAGTGGCGCTTACTTTGACGTAAGTGCCACAACCACAAGCCAGCACGACTTGAACGACTAAAATGTAGTATTTTAGGGCTTTGAGCGCCTCCGCAGCCGATTTGACCCTTCCCAAAAGCGTCCTGAGAGCAGATTTTCGACCCTTCCCGCCCGCCCGGGCCATCGCCCGCGCCCGGTGGCAGTGACGCGGCTTGCCTTACCCCCTCTCCCAGCGGGAGAGGGCCGGGGTGAGGGAGAAAATGTGCGAGGTTATGGAGTGCTCCGACACCGTTTCGGCGAAAGGAGCCTTTCTCCCTCACCCTAGCCCTCTCCCGCTGGGAGAGGGAAACGCTTGGTCGCCGTCTCGTGTCTCCGTCCGCGCCTGGTGGCAGAGACGCGGACTGCGTGGCCCCCTCTCCCAGCGGGAGAGGGATGGGGTGAGGGAGAAAGGCCGCGAAGTTTTGCGGTGTGCCCACGCCCTTCGCCTGCCCCAACGGGGCTGCGACCTCCAGCCCAAGGTTGCCAAGTCAGACGCGGCTACCTTGGGTGCGAGTGGAAAGGCGGCCCAACCCGGAACGGGTTGCGTCCGCCCGACCCGATGGGCCGGAACCCCTTCAGGATTCGGCATACTCCTGACGGCTGACCCAAGGTAGGCGTCGCGCTGCTCCGCCAACCCTGGGCTGCGGGCCGCAATCCCGTTGGGATTGAGAAAATTGGGAGCACGACCTTCAGGCCGCTTCAACTTCTCGCGCGCGAGGGACGCTTCTTCTCCTTCGGCTTGCGCATGGAGACGCGATAAGGCGCAGGCTCCTCACGGAAAACAGCTCCATCCTCGACCCAATCCAAGTTCCGCCCGATTAAAAGCTCACTCATCTCTGCGTGGTGAGTGTTTTTCATCGGCACTGCTTTGGCTTGGAAGCCGTGCTTGTGCGCCAAAGCCACGACTTCCGGGGCGTTGTCGTAGGTCATGAGGAAATCACCAGCCAATTTCTCACAGACAGAGAATAATCGCTCATGGTCTAGCACCGAGTGTGTGTAAAGCCGGCTTCCGGCGCTCTTGCCTCCTGCCGTGTAGGGCGGGTCAATGAAGAAGACCGTGTTGCGCGAGGATTGATAGCGCTGCATCACCGTGAAGGCGTCCCCATGCACGAAGCGAAAGCGCTCCGTCACCTGTCCGATTGCTAATATGCGCCGTGCGATGGTGTCAGGATACCAACGGGACAGGACGCCTTTCCCGTTTTCCCCGTGTTTGAGCAAACGGCTACGCCGCAAGTTCCAACCGGCGCAATTCCGCTGCCTTAACAGCTTCAAACTCGGTTGCATACTCGTGTTCCTCAAGGCTGAGGCAGTCTGTTGGGTAGCGGCCTGTAACTCTTCGCAGCACAGCTCCACCCAAACCGTCTGCCTCGACGACAATGCACTCCTCCTCGCCGTAACTGACCTCGGAGCGATACAGAACACTGCCTCGGTCGGCTACCCCGATGCTCTTGCGGAGCGTGTCCAATTTGCTTTGAAGTGCCGTGACGGTTTCCAATTGTGCGGAGACGAGGGGGACTTTGTTCATAACTCATTTGATGACGCTCGCATACTCCCGACGGAACTCGTCATGGACGATGCGGAGCACCTTCTCGCGGTCTTCTTCATCATCGAACTGCTTTGCTAGCTTCACCAAGTCGGCCTTGGATATGGACTGAATCTTCATGTTGATGAGGAACTCCTTGAAGTCCTGCCGAATGTCGTCAATGACGAGGATGACGTTCCCATCCTCAAGCCGCTGGCGGTCAAAATTCGCCCGCAACTCAGAGACAATCGCATCGCATGTCTTCTGGTTCACCACGCGGAGCTTCTTGATTTGATAGACGACGCCAAAGTTCGTCGAGATGTCCACGCCCTTGTCGTGCGCAGCGGCGCGGGAGTCGCGGTAAATCTTACAGGCGAACTTTTCGAGGTGGACGCGCAAGACCGCAAAGCAGATGAACTCGAAGTTGGCCGGATTTAACTCAATGTTCTCCTCCAAGAGCCTCAAGAACGCTTTGCTGTCCGCCGCGAGGCGCGCCCTGAACGCCTTGTCTTCCAACTTGGGAATCTCTCCAAGCCGAGAAGTGATGTAGCCTCGGACGCTGGCTTCCATCCACGGAATCAACTCCCGGCTGAAGCGCGTGTAGGGACTGAGCAGTTCGTAGCCTTCGTCCAGCGGCTTGAGAACTTGATACTTGGGTAGGGTCCGTCGCGAATAAGCATCCTCCCATTTCGCCCCGATGTGGAGCGAGTGGCCCATGAATTCCTTCAAGTGGCGCACTGCCCCCGTGTAAGCCGCCTGAGTCTCCCTCTCGGAGAACATTGTCTTACCAGCAGCTTGATGGGCTTGGAGCAGGCCGAGCGTCAACGTCGGTGCAATCACCTTTGTCTTCGAGCGTTTCAACATCAGTGAGAACTCGCGCTGACAATCAGCGAGCGACGTCGCCTTTGCTCGTTTTGTGCCCAACCTCATGGGTTCCAATTTTCAGTTGCGAGCATTTTGGAGCGACTTGTCACACTTCCCGGCCTTGTCGTAAGCGCAGAGGACCACATCAATGTTGCCTGCCGAGCCGCCTTCAGCGTCCTTCAGCCGGACTTCCGTAAGTGTTGTCCACTTCGCTCCGGCTTCAAAAAAGAAATCTGCTGCATCGTCTGCAATGAGCCAGTCTTGGCGGAACCGGATGGGACAAGTGATGGCGATTTCGTCGCCGTCGAACACGCCGCAGACCCCAAGGGGGTTCTGAGCTTTGTCTTTGGTGCAGTTGGGCACCTTGTTGTTGAACGGGCAGAGACGCTTTGAGCGATGGCGGTTCGCTACGGCGCTCTTGTCAGTGGTGGAAAAACCAAAGACTTCTGCCAAAGGGTGCTTGTGTTTCATTTCGCTAAGAAAAGCTGTCGGCTAGTTTCCGCACATCGCGAACGATGCGTCGAGCAGGACCTTGACGTAGTGGGAGGCGTGCCAGTCGCAGTGGTAGTAGAAGGAGCCGGTGGGCTTGAGGACGCGGGCCAGCTCCACGCAGCGGGGCCGCATGTAGTCAATGTAGGCGCGGGTGCTCTCGTGGCGGTCCTCGAAGGCGCGCTTCTCCTTGGTCTCGCCCCAGAAGACCTCGTAGTTGCGGTTGGAGTTGAACGGGGGGTCAATGTAGATGAGGTCCACGCACGCGGGCGGGAGCTTCTTCAACTGCTCCAGGTTGTCGACGCAATAGACGACGCGGGTGTCGAGGAGGGCGGAGGGTTTGGCCGGCTTCGCGGGGGCGGCGGGCGGTTCTTCAGCGGGTTTCTTCCGTGCCATGCGGAGAGGCTAGCGGGGGTGACCGGGCTTGGAGAGCGGAATTTAGTCCACCGGCGACTCGGCGAGGAGCTTGCGATACACCTGCCGGGCGTGGTCGTAGTCTTGGCGGGCTTGGGGTTTCTCGGCGTCGGCGTAGGTGCGCTCTTTTTGCGTCCAGCATTGCTCCAATGACTTCACGCACCATTCGGCGCTGCGCTTGGAGGCGCGCACGGGCTGGTCGCCGACCATCACCCAGATGGGGTTCGTGTGGCTGCTGGGCAGGATGCGCAGCGCGACCCAACTGCTGCGCTCAATCTTCGTCTCGAAGGCCACGTCCACCAGTTTGCCATCAGCAACGATGCGCTTGGTCGCCACGACCTGACCGTTGACGATGAGTTCCACCGGGACTTCGCGGGACTCGCCGATGCGGGCGCGTTCGATGTCCCAGTAGGGCTTCTGGGAGTAAGGGCGGTTCTTCATGGCGGGGTCGGGCTGGTCGTTCAGGCGCGCGGCGACGGCGGCATTCACGATGACCAAACCGGGTTTGGTCAGCTCCATCGTGCTATCGCCAACGCCCATGTCCACACGACGTAATTTGCCACCCAGCAACTGTGGAATGCCCGCGCGCGCTTTCGCCGATGTCCCTTCAGGAAACTCCCACACCACATTGAATCCCATGATGTGGCTTTTGCCGTCGCTCACGTAGTTCCGCCCGATGCGGATGCCTTCGCACCACTCTTCGTAAGTCCACTGAGGCTCCTTCGCTTTTGCTTGTGCTTCCGACGAGTAAAGCAGCCCCATGTTCGCGGAAATTATAGAGTTGAGGTGCGTTAATCTTACGTAGCTGCGCCCCAGCCCGACCTTCTCGCCATAGATGCACGGGAAATCCGTCTCGCCGCTGATGCGCGTGCGGAAGCCGACGTTGAGCGTGTGATACCAGATGTTCAGCTCCCACGCGTAGGGCGTGTCCACCATGCTGAGGAAGTCCACGGCCGGCACGAGCTTCTTGTCCGGGCCAGGCACGGTGTGCGTGACGGCCATGATGTATTCGTTCGCGCCGATGCCGTTGAAGGGCGGGAGGTCGTAGCTGGGCAGGTCGGCGGTCGGGAGGTTCAGGCCCCAGCCGCTGTGCGCCGGGCCGACGAGCGCGCCCTGCGCCTTCGCCCAGCGCAGCGTGTTCAGGCCGAGCGTGGGCCAGTGGTTCTTCGAGTCCCCGCCGGGATACATCTGGTCCTTGAGCCGCAGCAGGCACAGATGCCCGCTCTGGTGCGAGCCGAAGCCGGAGACCTCGATGTCGTAGCGCAGCACGTAGGGATGGAGGGAAACCTTGTCGTCCTTGCCGGTGAAGAACTGCTTCTGGTAGTCGAAGCACGGACCCCACGTCAGGTTCGCGCCGACCTTCAAGTCCTCGCCCAAGATGTGCCGCACCATGTCCGGCGCGTGGACGCCTTCGGTCGGGTTGGTGTAATGCGCGCAGCCGGCGGCGTGGATGTGGTGGTCGCCGGAGACGTAGCCGAACTTCATCGGGTCAATCCACCGCTCGACCTTGAAGTCGAGGCGCTTCGTGGCCTTCGTCACGCTGACCTTGCGCGTCTGCTTGATGGACTCAGGGCCGCGGTCGAACTCGAAGGTGTAGTCGCCCTCCGGCAGCCGCAGCGTCTCGCCGTCCATGCGATAGACCTGCGGGTGAAAGGCGAAGTCCGGCGCGAGGCGCTTGGCTTGCGAGGGATACACGCGGCCCTGCGCGTCGCGGATGACGAAGCCTGCGGTGGTGGGCTTCCCGTTCTCGTCCTTAACGCCCAGCGTGATTTCCGGCGCGGGCAGGCAGGTGAAAAGCAAATCCACCTCGTTGCGGAAGCCGATGTCCTGCGTGCCCTGGCCGACGTTGAAACCAATCTTCGCCTCGCGCTTGCCGGCGTCGCGGCTGTAGAGCTGCACGAGGCGATACTCGACGGTGAGGCCGGAGAGCGTGGGGCGGAGCGGTTGTTTGTCGAACATCTGCGTGTCGAGCCAGAGGTCGGCGAGCTTGAGCGTGGGCGGCTCGCCCTGTTTGCGGCGGAGCTTGTCGGAAGGCGTCGTGGCGGCGCGGACGTTGTGGACGGACTGCGCGTTCGGGCTGACGGCCGCGAGCGGCGCGGTGGTGCCGGATTCGTTCGCGACCTTGACGAGGAACTGCCGCCAGCCGTCCTGCGTGAGCTCGGGCTTCGCGTCGCCTTGAGCGACTTTCACACGCATCTCGGGGTTGATGTGCACGCCGAAGAGCGCGTAGCGGTCGAGCGTTTCCTGAAGTTTGGCGACGGCAGCCTTGTGGTCGGCGGAATCCATCGCGGTGTTCAGCGCGGCCTTGTCTGTGGCGCTGAACGGCGTGCCGAGGTAGTCCGTGGCCTCGATGAGTCGACGCACTTGCGCGACGAAGGGCTGCCACTCGACTTCGCTGACGATGGGCAGCGCGGCGGCGGGGCTGTGGAGGGCGAGGGCGAGGAACAACGGGAGAGCAAGCAAGGGCGCACGCATAAGGAGTCGGGGCTTAAGGTTGGCGGCGACGATAGCAGCCGGTAGGGGAGTGCGAAGCGGAAAATCAGCGGCACGGCATGTCTGCCATCACGGGTTTCTCCACCACTTCTTCGCGGTTGAAAAGCAACCGATTCAGGGAAATCATCCGCCTAACGCTATGGCCACCCTCGTCTTCGACATTGAAACCTCGCGGCTGCCCGTGGAGATGTTCGACGAGGGGCAGCAGGAATACCTCTTCCGCGAGGCCGCGAAACTTCCCGAGGAACAACAGCCCGCCAAGCGCGAGGAAATTACCCGGCTCTTCAGCCTCTGGCCCTTCACCGCGCAGGTCGTGTGCATCGCCATGCTCAACGCCGATACACAGCGTGGGCAGGTGCTGTTCCAGGCGGAGGACTTCGAGGACGACGCCGAGGCCGGGCCGGTGGAGTTCGTGCCGTGCGCGGACGAGCACGAGCTGCTCACCGCCTTCTGGGACGCGGCGAAGCACTACCAACACGTCGTCACCTTCAACGGACGCGGCTTCGACGTGCCGTTCCTCTACCTCCGCTCGGCGCAACTGAACGTCCCCATCGCGCGCAAGGACTGGCTCGGCTACCGCTACGCCACCGACCCGCATTGCGACCTCGCCGAGCAACTGACCTTCTACAACGTGAGCGGGCGCGACGGTGCGGCGCGGAAGTTCAACCTGGATTTCTACTGCAAGGCCTTCGGCATCGAGTCACCGAAAAGCCACGGCGTCACGGGCAACGACGTGACCCGGATGATGGAGGAAGGCCGCCACAAGGAAATCGCCGACTACTGCCTGCGCGACGTGCGCGCCACCGTGCTCCTCTACAAGATTTGGAAAGAGCGGCTGGCGGGCATCAAGTAGGGCCACGGGAAATCCTTTGCCACAAGGAGGCGCAAAGCGGTTCAAGAAATCTGCCCTCTGACCTCGGCGGCTACACGGCGCGAGGGCTTCGGCTGAACTTTGAACTTTGAACTCTGAACTCTGAACTCCTACTCTCCGCCGCGTGTCCGACCCGGCTGAACTCCGCGCTAGCACGCGCTTTTGCGCGGTCTTCGGCCATCCGGTCCGCCACTCCGCCTCCCCCGCGATGCACAACCCCGCGCTCGCCGCGCTGGGGCTCGACTGGCGTTACCTCGCTTGCGACGTGCATCCAGAGCGGCTCCGCGAGGCCATCGCCGGCGCGCAGGCGATGAAGTTCATCGGCCTCAATCTCACCATCCCGCACAAGCTCCTCGCGGTGGACATCGTGGATGAACTCGACGTGTCCGCGAAGACTTGGGGTGCGGTCAACACAGTGCGCTTCGAGGCGAAGGACGCGTCCGGCACGTGGCTACCGCTGGCGAAGGTGAACCCGGACGACATCGGCGAACTGCGCTCCCACGGCTTCAACACCGACGCCGACGCCATCACGCGTTCGCTGCGGGAAGACCTCGGCTTCGAGCCGCGCGGCGCGAGCGTGCTGCTGCTCGGCGCGGGCGGTGCAGGCCGGACGGCGGCGCTGAAGCTGGCTTCCGAAGGCGTCGGCACGCTCTGGCTCGTGAACCGCACCGCGAGCAAGGCGGAGGAAGTCGCAGCCGAGATTCGCACGCGCTTCCCGGCGGTGCGCGCGGTGGTGGGCTATCCGAGCGGCTCCGTGGACTTGCTGCTCAACGCGACTTCGCTGGGACTCAAGCCCGGCGATGGCTCGCCGCTGGACGAGGCGCACTTCGCGTTGGCCCAAGCCCGCACGGTTTACGACATGATTTACCGCCCGGCCGAGACGCCCTTGCTCCGCGCCGCGAAGGCCGCTGGCTGCCAGGTCGCGAACGGCCTGGGCATGTTGCTTTATCAGGGCGTGAAAGCGCTGGAGATTTGGACCGGCCAGCCTGCACCCGTCGAGTTGATGCGCGCGGCCTTGCTTCAGAATGTTTATGGCCGCGCCTGAACCCACCGTGCTGGCCGCCGTGCCGTTCCACTTCTGGTCGTTCACGTTCTTCGTGTTCGGCTGCATCGTCGGCAGCTTCCTGAACGTGTGCATCCATCGGATGCCGCTGGGCCAGAGTATCGTCACGCCGCCGTCGCACTGCCCGCATTGCCAGTATCAAATCCCGGCCTACCTCAACCTCCCGCTCGCGACGTGGCTGTGGCTGCGGGGCAAGTGTGCGAACTGCGCCGCGCCCATCTCGCCGCGTTACTTCGCCGTCGAGCTGCTCACGGGGTTGATGTTCCTGGCGTGTTGGCTGCGGTTCGGGGAGAAGGGTTTTCCCTCGCCCATCATTTACTGCGTGCTGCTGGCGGGCTTGATTGTCGCCACGTTCATTGACTTGGAGCACTTCATCATCCCAGACGAAATCACCATCGGCGGCATCGCGGTGGGCGTGGTGTTGTCGGGCGTGTTCCCGGAAATCCACGGCGGGCTGAAGGCGGCGGATGGGCTGAAGGCGGCGGGCATCGGCGCGGCAGTGGGCGGCGGGCTGGTGTATGGCATCCTGCGGCTGGGCAAGCTGCTCTTCGGCCAGCAACGCGTCGCGCTGCCGGAGAACTCGCTCGTGACCTTCACGGAGAATGAACTGCTGCTGCCCACTGGCCCGGTGCTTTACGAGGAACTGTTTTACCGCCAGAGCGACACGGTGCTGCTCCACGCCACGCGCCTGGAGATGGTGGACCGGTGCTACATGAACGTGGACGTGCGGCTCTCGCCCGCAAAGCTGCGCGTGGGCGCGGATGAGTTCGACCCAAGCACGGTGCATCACATGGAGGCGGTGACGAGCGCGCTAGTGCTGCCGCGCGAGGCGATGGGTTTCGGCGACGTGAAGTTCATGGCGGCCATCGGCGCGTTCCTCGGTTGGTCGGGGGTGCTGTTCTCGCTGATGGTCAGCGCCATCCTCGGCTCCATCGTGGGCGTGGCGCTCATCGTGTTCGGACGGCGCGAGTGGTCCAGCCGGCTGCCCTACGGCCCTTACATCGCGGTGGCGGCGGTCATCTGGCTGTTTGGACGCGGGAACATCGTGAGCTGGATGATGGGAAGGTGAAGGGAGTGCCCACGGGTGACGCGGGCAAACACTCGGGCTCAACTCACCCGCAGCCACACGGTTTTCAAGTGCGCCGGCTCGTCGCGGGTGATGGGGAAGTCCGGGGGCTGCGGGACGTAGTGCTGTTGCAAGATGCTGCGGCCGGCCCGCTGAATCGTCGCTTCGAGGGTGGCGAGAAATTCCTCCGGCGAGAGCGTCGCGCAGTTCGTGGAGGCAAAGAGTATTCCCTCCGGCTTCAGCAGTGGCAGCGCGAGCGCTACGAGTCGCCCGTAGTCCTTCTCCGCGCGGAAGACGCCGCTCTCCTTCGACTGCGAGAAGGTCGGCGGGTCCAGCAGAACGGCGTCGAACGCGCGCCCTTTCTTCGCCAGCCGTCGCAGCCAGTCGAACACATCGCCGTAGATGAAGTCGTGCGCGGTCGGGTCGAGGCCGTTCAGTGCGAAGTTCCGGCGGCCCCACTCCAGATACTTCTTCGAAAGGTCGAGGCTGGTGGTGCGTGCGCCAGCCTTGGCAGCGGCGACGGAGAAGCCGCAGGTGTAAGAGAACGTGTTGAGAAGGTGGAATGCGGGATGCGGAATGCTGAACGGGAAATCGGCGGCCACATGACCCGTGAGCAGGCGGCGGCGGTTGTCGCGCTGGTCGAGGAAGAGGCCGTAGCTGTAGCCCTCGGTGAAGCTGAGTTCGAACTGAAGACCGTTCTCGCGCACGGGAAAGCGCTCGGGAGCGGCGGTGCCGAGGACGAGTTGCGGCGAGGCCTGGGCGGTCTTGGTCTCGCGCACGCGGCGGTCAAGGCGCTTGTGGTAAGCCCCGCACAAGTTGAGTTGCGCAAGCCACACACCGAGCTGGGCGGTCTGGGCGGTGGTGAGTGCGGCCTCGGATTGGGAGAGGAGGAAGTCGCCGAGCTGCTCGACTTGCCAGCCGGGCCAGCCGTCCGCCACGCCGTGGACGAGGCGGAAGGCGGTGGTGTCCGCTTCATCGGCAGGGTGAGACTGCGTCGAACCCCATCGGCCGATGGAGGAGCCGCGAGCGAGGCGAGTTTCTTGGCTGGGTGTGGCGCTGCCCGAGATGCTCGCTGCGCTCGCCTCGCTGCGCTCGAGATGGGGCTCGACGGAGTTTCGCCCTACCGGGGAGAGGCCGAGCGCGTGCCGCAGGCCGAGGCGCGCGTCGGCCGCGAAGTCCGCCGGGGCGCGGAAGGTGACGACCGCGCCGGTGGCGGGATGCTTAAACGTGATTTGCTCCGCGTGAAGGAAGACGCGCGCGCCCGGCGTGCCGCCGTAGAGCGTGTCGCCGAGGATGGGAAAGCCGCTGGCCGCCGCGTGGACGCGAATCTGGTGCGTGCGGCCCGTGAGTGGCTCGGCTGCGACCGTCCAGGTTTTGAGTTCTGCGTTTTGAGTTCTGAGTTGGAACCGCGTTTCGGCTGGGTCACCGCCGGTGTCGGTTGGGAGGTTGGTGTAGTGGTCGCCGTCGCGGGCGATGTTGCCGCGCACCACGAGTTCGGACTGCGGCGGTGGCCGGTCGCTGAGGAGGAGGTAGCGCTTTGACATTTGGCGCTGCTCGAATTGGTCGGTGAGGGATTTGTTCGCCAGCGGGGTTTTGCCGAAGACGAGGACGCCGCTGGTTTCCTTGTCGAGCCGGTGAAGGATGGCGAGGGTGGCCCAGCGCGGCTCGCGATGACGGAGCCAGTCGTAGATGCCTTCGCCGGCGTGCGGGGCGGGGGCGTGGGTGTTCCAGCCGGCGGGCTTGTTCACGACCAGCAGGTGCTCGTCTTCGTGGAGGATGCAGGGGGGAATCACGGGGGGACGCGGGAGGAGTAAGATTAGGATTACGATTAAGAGAAAGAGTCAGCGGGTCGGGGCTTAATCTTAATCTTACTCCTAATCCTATTCCTGCTCCTCGGTCCGCTCATCGCAGCAGGAACAGCTCCCGCTTCGTGTTGCCCTTCTCCATGGTTACGCTGTCTTCTCCGATCTTGAGCAAGGTCACGCCTTCGATGCGGTCGCCGAGGGAGAGGGTCTTGCCGTTGATGGTTACGAAGGTTTTTTTCTTGCCGCGGCTGATGCCCTGAAGTTTCAGCTCGGGAAACTCCAAGGTGGGAGGAACGACGGGGGGGACGACGGCCTTCGGTGGATCGGGCGGCGTGGGGGGCACTGGCACATTCGTCGTCCCGGCTACGGTCACGGGTTCGACCTTGGGAGGCGGATTGCCGAAGGGTGGTGGGATGGGCGGCGGGATGGGTGACGGAATGACTGGGTTGGTCGCTATGACCGTGGGCGGAGGTGGAACAGGCGGGGGGACGGGGGGCGGGACGACGACGACCAGTGGCGGGTTGGTCTTCGGCGGCTCGGGCGGAAGCGGCGGCGGCGGGACGGGCGGGAGGACGGCGACGTTGGTGGGAGTCACCGGGGGGTTGGTGGGCGTGGGCACGGTTGTGACCGGGTCCTTCGTGGGCGTGGGTGGGGTGACTTTCGGCGGCTCCACCTTGGCCACCACATTGGTCTTCGGCATCCCGTGTTCATCAATGTTCTCGGGGGCATAAGGCTGCCAGGCTTGCCGCTCCTTCCACCACTTCACAAAGAAAAAGCCAGACGCGCCGAGCAACACGACGAGGACCAGACCCAGGCCCACTATCGGCACCCAACCAGGGCGCTCCGCCGTCGCCACCGGGGTCATCGGCACCGGCAAATCCTGAACGCCCTTGGGCCCGCGCGGGCGCGTCGGGGCCGGGTTTCCCCCCGGGTTCTGCGCCTGAGCGTGCGCGTCGCTGGCGCGCTTGAGGGCTTCGTTGATGAGGCTCATACGCGGATGCGGCCCTCCAGTTCGCGGATGGCGGTGCCGACCATGTTGAAGCTCACGCGGTCGCGCTTCTGCACGAAGGCGGCAAGGAGACACTTGTCCGACAGCGCGTTGACGAGGCGGGGAATGCCGCCGCTGTAACGGTGGATGCGCCAGACGGCGGGTGCGCTGAAAAAGGGCGAACCGTTCGCACCGCACGCAGCGAGGCGATGCTGGATGTATTGGCCGACCTCACGCGGCGTGAGCGGGGCGAGGTGGTAGCGGACGGTGATGCGCTGACGGAGTTGGCGCAGCTCGTGTTTGTTCAGCCGGTCGCGCAGCTCGGGTTGGCCGAGGAGGACGATTTGAAGGAGCTTGCGGTCGTCGGTCTCGAGGTTGGAGAGGAGGCGGACTTGTTCGAGCAGCTCGGGCGTGAGGTCTTGCGCCTCGTCGATGATGAGCACGGCGTCGTGGCCCTTCATCACTTGGTCGAGGAGGAACTGGTTGAGCGTCGCGACGGTTTCCAGCCGGTCCATGCCTTTGACTTGCAGGCCGAACTCCATCGCGATGGCCTTCATCAACTGGTCGGAGTTCAGGACCGGGTTGAGGATGAGCGCGGTGGCGTAGTTGGGGCCGAGGTGTTCGAGCAGCGCGCGGCAGATGGTGGTTTTGCCCGCGCCGACCTCGCCGGTGAGCTGGACGAAGCCCTTCCGCTCACGAATGCCGTAGAGGAGATGGTTCAGCGCCTCGCGATGCTTCGCGCTGTAGAACAGCAGCCGCGGGTTCGGGTTGATGTTGAACGGCGGCTCGCGGAGTCCGTAATAGTTCAGATACACGCTTTGACTGAAGTGTTACGCCAAGGGGCGGCGGCAGGAAAGCCCAGAAATCAGCCGGCGGCTTTCCGACGCATCAAGCGGGGGCAAGGGTATTGAGGGCAGAGGAATGATGACGACTGCCACTCCTCCTTCCGCCCTAATTCCCGTTCCCTCAATTCCCGTGCCCCCGCCTGGTAAAAGCAGACTGCCTTTCCACGAGAAACTGCTTGTCGGCCCGGCGGTGGGCGGGTAGCCATTGCGCCATGTCCAAAACATACTTCCTCCCACTGTCTTCGTCCGCGGCTGCCGTGACCCGGCGCGGCTTCGTCAATCGTTCGCTGCTCGCCTCGGCAATTGCCGCCGCCAGCGCCCCGCCGTTGCTGCGCGGGCAGAACCTCAACAACAAAGTCGATGTCGCCGTCATCGGCGCGGGTGGCAAGGGCGCCAGCGACACCGACGAATGCGCCAAGGGCGGCGCGAACATCGTCGCGCTCTGCGACGTGGACAGCAAAACCCTCGATGCCCGGCTCGCCAAGTATCCCGCCGCGAAGGGCTACCGCGACTACCGCAAGCTCTACGCCGAGATGGGCAAGAGCATCGACGCCGTCATCGTCTCCACGCCCGACCACGTCCACGCGCCCGCTGCGAGCCTCGCGATGAAGATGGGCAAGCACGCCTACGTGCAGAAGCCCCTCACCCACTCCGTCGCCGAAGCCCGCCACCTGCGCCTGCTCGCCGCCGAGAAGAAGGTCGTCACACAAATGGGCAACCAAGGCAGCGCCGGCGACGGCCTGCGCCGCGCGGTGGAGGTCATTCAAGCCGGCATCATCGGCAAGCCTACCGAGCTGCATGTCTGGAGCAATCGCCCCATCTGGCCGCAGGGCATTGACCGCCCCGCCGGCGAACAACCCGTGCCCGAGACGCTCGACTGGGACCTCTGGCTCGGACCCGCGCCGATGCGCCCCTACAACAAGGGCTATCACCCGTTTGGCTGGCGCGGCTGGAAGGACTTCGGCACCGGCGCGCTCGGCGACATGGCCTGCCACACGGTCAACATGCCTTTCCGCGCGCTCAAGCTCGGCTACCCCACGCTCATTGAGGCCGAGGCCGTTTCCGACAACCACGCCGAGACTTACGCCAAGTCCTCCCGCATCCGCTTCGAGTTCCCTGAGCGCGACGGCCTGCCCCCGTTGAAGTTCTGGTGGTATGACGGCAAGCCCAACGACACCGAGGTGAAAGCCTTCCGTCCGCACGACGACATCGTGAGCGACGTCATCGCCCTCTCCGCCGGCCAGAAGGACAAGAACGGCAACGCGAAACCCGCCGCGCTGCCCTCCAGCGGTTGCCTCGTGGTCGGCACCAAGGGCCGGCTCTACTCGGCGGATGACTACGGCTCCACGTTCTACATGCGCCTCAACGACGAGAAGGCCATGAAGCACCAGAAGGACCACGGAGCCGTCGCGGCGATTCCTGAGAACTTCACCAAGTGCGTCGGTGGCCACTACAAGGAATGGGTGGACGCCTGCAAAGGCGGCCGCACGCCCTACTCGGAGTTCGCCATCGCGGCTTACCTCACGGAAATCATCCTGCTCGGCTGCATCGCCACACAGGTGGGCACGGGCAAGCGGCTCGACTGGGACGGCCCCGGCATGAAGGCGAAGAATATGGATGTCGCCAAGCTGGTGAAGCGCGACTACCGCCCCGGCTGGACGCTGTAAGCGCCAAGCCTCCACGCACTGAGTTTGAACTCACGTAGCGCGGGCCGACTGGCCCGCGCTATTTTTTTGGGGGAGGGCCCGCGCGGCCTACTTCTTCACCGGCGGAGTGGCCGGCACGGGCACGGCCACCGGGGCCTTGGGCGCTACGACCGCGTTGGGCGCAGCCGGAACCGTCGGCGCGGCGACCGTGTTGGTCGGCGGCGGGGCGTGCGGGCGCGGCACAGCGGGGAAGGCACGATACGAACCGTTGCCAATCGTGTCCGTCGTGCCCGTGAAGTTCGGGCCGCCCGCCGCGACGGGACCGTGGCTGCGCCCGAGCTGCCCTGGCCCAATCCAGAACGAGTAGAGGCTCGCGTTCTTCAGGTGGAAGCGGAACCGCACCGTCCGGCCCGCCAGCATGGAGAGGTCTTGCATCCCTGCCTCCCCCTTGGCCGGGCTTTGCCAGGTCACGCCCATCAAGGTTTGGTCGCCCACCAGTGGCCCGGACAATTCCTTCACGAACGGCTGGAGTTGCGCCTTCGTGTCGTTCTTCGTGACCGTGATGGGCCGGCCGTCCGGGTGCAAAATCTCGATGCGCAGCTCGCCGTCCGGCGCGTTGGTCTTCAGGTTCACGAACATGTAGCGCGCGTTGAACTTCACCGGGCGCGTCGTCAGCACGCCGCCTTCCGGCCCCGCGTCCATCGAGGCAAACCCATCGCGCCGCAACGTCGCCAAGCCCATCGCGCCGCCGCCGTCGCGCTTGCCCTCCACTCCCGCGCGCCCGCTGAAGTAGAAGTGCAGGTTCCGCCCGACGACCTGGAAGCCACCCGCGACCGACTGCACGTTGCCCCAGTTCCAGTCGCCCTTCCTCTCGGACACATCGAGGAACGGGCGGCGGTCAGGCCGGTCCCAGTGGTAGCCGTCGCGGCTGAAGCCGAGCCAGACGGAGTTCGGCTTGGGGCGGCCCTCGGGGATGTTCTTGTCCCCGCGCCAGACCGTGAAGAGGCCCACCATCAGGCTCTCGTAGCCCACCGCGTCGAGGTTGTAGAGCTGCGGCGTGACTTGCAGGTCGGCGCGCATCGGGTCGAGCCGGTCGGAGCCGACCCACATGGCTGGCTCGGTGATGCCCTTCCAGTGCGGCCCGGCGAGCAGGTCCTTCACCTCCCAATAGCGGCGCGCTCGCTCGCCCTCCCAGCCGTGGCGCAGGCTGTAGCTCCACACCCGGCGGAACGGATTCCAAAACACCGTGCTGCGGTCGCCCGCCGAGCCGGTGCGCAACGTGGGCGGCCCCCAATGGATGCCGTCCGGCGAGAAGTGCAGCGACAGGCCAAACTCCCGGTTCGCACCATGCGACCGCCACATCTTGTAACGCTGCGCCGGGTTGGCGGCCTCTTGGTCCAGCCACACCGTCGAGGAATCGCGCGGGTCGGTCTGCACCAGGTTGCTGCCCGGCTTCACGTCGAACTCCGGCCGCTCCCAGTCAATGCCGTTGGTGGAAATCGCCAGCGCCGTGCCGCGTCCGTAACCGGCCATGTAGTGGCAGGTGAAGACCGGCTGCATCCGAAACAGCTCGCGCGGGAAGGCATCTTCGAGCAGCCAGCGGTTCAGCCGCTGGAGCTGCGCGCCCTGCGGATTCCGCGCCAGCAACGCGCCGGAGCGGTCCGACAATTTCACTCCCTCGAAACGCCTCGCCTCGTGCAGCAGCGGCCCGGCGATGAGGCGGTTCAACTCGTCGGCCAGCAGCTTCTGCATCGCCTCGATGGCCACCATGTTCGTGCCCTTGAAGTCCTTCAGCTTCGCCTGCGCCCCGGCGGAAAGGGCTGCCCCGAGGAACGTGCCGAGCTGGTTCGTGCCGGGCTTGAGCCGCTCGATGAGGCTGAACACGTCCTGCACTTCGGTCGCCTTGAAGGCCACCGGCGAAACCCAGTTCATCGGGTCCAGCCACACGCCGTCGCTGAAAGGCATGGCCATCGCGCCGCCGAGCTTCTCCCAGTCGCGCTCAGGTTTGAGCACGGGATTGTTCGAGTGCAGCGTCGCCGAGTGCCACACGCGCTTGAGCGTGGTGCTCTCGATGAGGAAATCGTCCACGAAGAGCTGCCGGCCCAGCGTGATGTCAATGACCGGCGGCGGGTTGCTCAGGTAGGGAACCGCCATGGGTTCGCCGGCTTTGTATTCGCCCTTCGGTGGCCAGACCTCGGGCAGGACAATCCCGTTGTAAAGCGTCTCGCCCACGCGCGCGGCGGGCACAGTGGCGGGCGTGACGCCGGGTTGAGTCGGCGCGGTGAGCAGGGACGGCGGCGCGGGGTTGGCGACGGGGGCTTGGGCCGTGGCCGAGCGGTTGGTCAGGTTGAAGACGGCGTTCGACTGCGCGGCGTTGAGCACGACCGGGCCGGACGGCGGCAACGGCGGTAACTGCCCGGCAGCGGGAGCGGGGGCGGGTTTGGGCGCTGGCAGAATTGAAGCCGCCTTGGCCGGCTCGGATGGGCGCGTGGACCCGCGCGAGAAACCCCCGTTCGCCGCCGCCCAGCCGACGACCCCGCCGCCTACGACAGCAGCCACCAACATCATCCACGGAATCGGGCGCGGAGGCGGGACCGGAGCGGGCGAGGCGTTTTGCGATAGTTTCGGCATGCCGCGAATTAAGCCAACCCTGCGCTTGGTTTGCCATCGGTTTTTCACCGGAGCCGCGCTCGGAGTCCCGCCTTCAGGCGCGGGACGTTCGCGAGTCTAGCGCGCTATGGATGCGCGCCTGGACGCGCTCGTGCTCCAGCCACAAGCCCACCACCGCCAGCAGCGCGAAGCCGAGGAGCCACAGGCCGAGTTTGATGGGCTTCTTCATGGGGAGGTTTTGCCTCGCAAGGGCGCAGAGAACGCAGAGGGGAAAGCGGGAAAACGTTCAACGTCCAACTTCCAACGCTCAACGTTCAACGAGTGGGTGCCGGCGTCCGATCGGCCCTCTGGACGTTGGAAGTTGAACGTTGAGCGTTGGGCGTTCTGCCTTTCCATCTTTGTGCTCTCGGCGCCCTTTCGCGGCACAGGTTTCCGCTACTTGAAGAATCCACGCTGCTTTTCGCTGATAGGCATCGCGAGCCGCTCCATGACTTGGAGCATGTCTTCCCAGACCTGGCGCTTGGTGGCCCGGCCTTTATCCGCTTGGTCTTCGGCGCGGAGGACGTAGCTGGGGTGGAAGGTGGGCATGACCGGGGTGCCGCGCAGGTCCATCCACTGGCCGCGCCGCCGGGTGATTTGCGCCTCACTGATGCCGAAGAGGCCCTCCACCGCCGTGCCGCCGAGCGCGACGATGACGTGGGGCTGGATGAGTTGAATCTGCTCCAGCAGATACGGCAGGCAGGTGCCCATCTCGTCGGGGCTTGGCTTGCGGTTGCCGAACTGACCGGGGGCGGTGTTGGGCCGACACTTGAGGACGTTGGCGATATAGACGGTGTCGCGGGAAAGGCCGGTGGCTTGGATGATTTTGGTGAGCAGTTGCCCCGCCGCCCCGACGAAGGGTTCGCCCACCCGGTCTTCATCCACGCCGGGCGCTTCACCGACGAACATGAGCCGCGCATTGATGTCGCCCACACCGAAGACGACCTGTTTGCGCGAGGCCACCAGTTGCGCGCATTTCAAGCAGCCCAGCGCGCGGGAGCGAAGCGCGGCGAGGGCGGCGGCTTTGTCGGCGGGGGGAATGGAAGTTGTGGCGAGCGAAACCGGAACCGAGGCAGCGGGCAGCGGCTGGAAGCCGCCGGCACGGGGTGCGGGCGCGGGTGGTTCCGCCGCCTCGCGGCGGGGACTGCGGGGCACGGGCGCGGCGAGGGCGTTCAGCGTCTCTGGCGCGACGACCACGAAGCGTTCACCGCCCGCCTTGCGGCCCTCCAAGTCGGCGATGGCGGCGTCGAGCAACTGCGCGTAGGCGGACATAGGCGGGGAGTTTCGAGTCCAAGGTTCAAAGTTCAAGGTTCAAAGTCTGGGGGGCGACAACTTTGAACTTTGAACTTTGCGCTCGGAACTTAACTTCCCCGCATGACGCGACACTGCTGGAAGTGCGGCTGCGAATGGACGCTCTCGGTGAACCCGGGCCGGGGCGAGTCCTGCTCGCAGTGCCGCGCCGACTTGCGCGCCTGCCTGAACTGCGTGAGCTACGACCGCGCCGCCGCGCACCAGTGCCGTGACCGCCGGGCGGACCCGGAGCAGGACAAACAGCAAGGCAACTTCTGCGAGTATTTCGAGTTCGTGAAGCGGAAGTTCACGCCCCCGAAATCGGACGGCACGCGCGAGTCGTCGGCGCGCGACCAGATGAAGAAGCTGTTCGGGGACTAGTGCGGCGGCGCGGTTCACCAAATAGCGGGCTGAAAATATTTTGAAAGAGGCGTTGACACCTGCGGACGGAACTGGTCCTCTACGCCACGTAAGCAGCAACGGTGACGGTTAAGAGCGCTGCGAGATCTTTGTAAGAGAATAGATTTTGGTCGGTGTCGGCACAGCATCGACCGAGTTCCCCATAGTCCCACTGTGTGCCATTTCTGAAAACTCCCCGGGGCTAGACGACCTTCCTCAGGTTGCTAGCCCCGGTTTTATTTTGCTCCGAGTGATTGGGGCAAAGAAAAGCGCCGCCGGGCTTGCCCGGCGGCGCTTTCGCATTTCAGAGGGAGTGGAGTGGTCAGCTCAGTCGAAGGCGTGGCCGGAGCAGCACAGGACGTTGCGCATCTTGTGGCGGACGAGTTCCTTCACCGCCTTGCGGGCGGGTCCGAGATACTTGCGGGGGTCGAATTCCTTGGGCTTGGTGTAGAGCACCTCGCGGATGGCAGCGGTCATCGCCAGGCGCAGGTCGGTGTCGATGTTCACCTTCGTGCAGCCGGTGCGGCGGGCGACCTCGATGTCGGCCTCGGGCACGCCGGCGGTGTCCTCGCCCATCCCGCCGCCAAACTGGTTGATCTTCTGCGCGAGTTCCTTCGGCACCGAGCTGGCTCCGTGGAGCACGAGCGGGTAATCGCCCAGCCCGGCATCCATGAGCGCCTGCTTGATGGCCTTGAGACGTTCGAGGTCGAGGTGCTGCTCGCCCTTGAACTTGTAAGCGCCGTGGCTGTTGCCGATGGCGACGGCGAGCGAGTCCACGCCGGATTGTTTCACGAACTCGACAGCTTCCTCGGGGTGCGTGTAGCAGCCGCCCTTGGAGTAATGCCCGCCTTCCTCACCGTCGTCGTGCTGCGCACCGACGAGCATCCCGAGCTCGCCTTCGACGACGCAGTTATGCTTGTGGGCGTATTCCACGACCTTGCGGCAGACCTCGACGTTCTTCTCGAACGGGTCGTGCGAGGCGTCAATCATCACGCTGGTGAAGCCCTCATCAATGCACTGCTTGCACAGCTCGAAGCTGTCGCCGTGGTCGAGGTGGACGGCGATGGGGATGTTGCTGAGGCTGACGGCAGCCTCGATGAGCTTCTTGAGATAGACCGGGTGTGCGTAGTCACGCGCGCCCTTGGAGATTTGGAGCATCAGCGGGGCCTTCTCCTCCTCGGCGGCTTCGACGATGGCTTGGATGAACTCCATGTTGTTCACGTTGAACGCGCCGAGGGCGTATTTGCCCTTGAGCGCTTTGGCGAACAGGCTGGTGGTGTGTGTCAGTGGCATAGGTCAGTTCCGATTCAGGGTTAAGCGCGCCGGGGCGCGCGAACAAGTCGGCACAGTAGGTAAGCGCACGGGAAAGGGAAACGAATTTTCCGCGCCCTCTGACTACGGAGCGCGCGGCACAAAGGGGGATGGCGGAATCTTCCTCGCCGCCGCGCGGGCGTCCTCGAAGCTCGTCACGGCCGCCTTCAACTCAATGATCCGCCACAGTTCGGGGAAGTCGAACGCCTGCCCCGGTTGTAGCGCCGTCGCCGGACTCATCAGCTCGATCGCCGCCATCTGGTCGCTCCACGAAAACTCCACCGTGTGGCCCGCGCCGGGATACGCCACGCCACGCCAGGTTTGGAAATACTTCACAAACAGCAGCCGCCCGCGCGCGTAGGCCACCCAGCCCGCGTCCGAGTCGGAGCCGAGCTTGCCGGGCGCACCGTCGGCTTCGGCCACGAGCAAGTCACCGAAGACCCGCACGTTGGGTGCCGCCGGCTGCTCACCATCGAAGGCCGAACCGCTCTCCGTCGCCCGCAGCAGCGCCCAACCAGCGCGATGCCGGCTCTGCCCCGGCAACCGGAACAGGACGAACCCGCCCGCCGGGCAGAGCGTGCGGTCATGCAAGCCCTGCCGCGTCGGAAACGACGTCCCGTTCACCATGCGCTGCACCACGCCGAGCGCGCCGGTGTCCGGGTCGAGCGTGAAACTCTTGAGCAACCGCAAGCCGGTCGTCACGTCCAGCGGGCTGGCGGTCTCGACCGTTTGGTCGCGCGGCGCGGCGGAGTCATGCGGCCCGAGCCACACCGCCTGCCGCTCCGGCAAGCCCAGCAGCCCGGGGCCGAAGTCGCATTGGTAGCCGCCCGTCCAGAAGCCGCCGGGGGATTGCGCCAGCGTCTTCCCGTGGCTCGCGGGATTTTCCAACAGCACGTTCACGGTGCCGTGACTGTATTGCACTACACGCCCGCCGATGCTTGGCACCACGACGGCCGCCACCTTCCCGTGGTCGTCGCGCAGGCTCAATGCGTTAGTCCAGCCGAGGAACTCGCCCTGCTGGACACCCGCCGGCAGCGCGGCCCACAGGCCGACGGGCAACAGCGCGAGCCACCACGCCAGCGCGCGACCCAAGCCATTCACGCCACGAACGCTGTCCGGCTTGGTCTTCACTTCAATGTCTTCCGCCACCGCGCGAGTTGCTTGGCCACTTCCTTCGTGCCGGGCGCACCGGTGAGATTGCGCCGCGCCATCGCCTCCGCGAGGTCGAAGCACGCCTTCGCATCCGGGCCGAACGCGGCGTTCACAGACTGCAACTCCGCCGCCGTCAGCTCGCCGAGCGGCTTGTCCAGCTTCTCCGCGAGCGCCACCGCCGCGCCCACCGCGTGGTGCGCGTGCCGAAACGGCATTCCCTTCCGCACGAGATAGTCGGCCAGGTCCGTCGCCAGCAGCGCGGAGTCGCTCGCGGCGGCGGCGCAGGCGGCCTCGTTCACGCTCGTGTGGCGCAGCATCGCGGCGGTCAGCCGGGCGCTCGCGCGCACTGTGTCCACGGTGTCGAAGAGCCGCTCCTTGTCCTCCTGCAAGTCGCGGTTGTAGGTCATCGGCAGACCCTTCAACAGCGTGAGCAGCGCCATGAGATTGCCATACACGCGCGCCGTCTTGCCGCGCGTCAGTTCGGCGATGTCGGGGTTCTTCTTCTGCGGCATCAGCGAGGAACCGGTCGTGTAGGCGTCGGAGATTTTAACGAAGTTGAACTCGCTGCTCGCCCAGAGAATCACGTCCTCGGACAACCGCGACAGATGCATCGCGAACACCGCTGCCAACGCCCCAAACTCAATCGCGAAGTCGCGGTCACTCACTCCGTCCATCGAGTTCTGCGTGACTTGCGGGCGGTCCTGCGCATCCACGAAGCCGAGTTCCCGCGCCACGAACTCACGGTCCAGCGGCAGCGTCGAGCCGGCAATCGCGCCGCTGCCCAGCGGGCAGACGTTCATCCGGTTGAAGCAGTCCAGCAGCCGGCCGTAATCGCGGTCCAGCATCTCCACGTAGGCCAGCAAATGATGCACGAAGTAAACCGGCTGCGCCCGTTGCAGGTGCGTGTAGCCGGGGATCACCACGCGCTCATACTTGCCGCCCAGCTCGACCAGCGCGCGCTGCAAGTCCCGCACCTCGTGGACGAACTCAATGCTTTCATCCCGCAGCCACATCCGCACATCAAGCGCCACCTGGTCGTTGCGCGAGCGCCCGGTGTGGAGCTTCGCGCCGGCGGGGACGCGCTTCGTCAGCTCCGCCTCGATGTTCATGTGGACGTCTTCCAGCTCGGGCTTCCAGGTGAACTTGCCGGCCTCAATCTCCTTCGCGATGGCCACCAGGCCGCTGCGAATCGCCTTCGCCTCCGCCTTCGTGAGCACGCCGATGCGCTGAAGCATCGCGGCGTGCGCGAGCGAGCCTTGGATGTCATGCCGCCACAGCCGCCAGTCGAAGGAAATGGACTCGGTGAACCGAGCAACATCCTCGCCTGGGCCGCTGGCAAAGCGACCGCTGCGGGAAACGGGACCGGGAGATGACTTGCTCATAAACGCGGCGAACACTGTGGAGCGACCCCTCGAAAGTCACGCGGGAAAGCCGGTTCCCAACGCCTCACGCAAAGACCGCGAAGGAGGGCGAGCTGCATTGGCCATCCGCCTTCGCGGCCTTTGCGTGAGGCATCACGGCTTCACCACCAGCTTGCCCAACACCTGACGGCTGCGGAGCAGCTCGAAGGCGTTGCTCACGCCGGGCAGTGGGATCACTTGGTGAATCACCGGCTGCAAGCGCCCATCCGCCGCCCACTCCAGCGTCGCGTTCAGGTCGCCACGGTTCCGGCCGTAGCTGCCGATGAGCCGGTGCTGCTTCACAAAGAACGGCCAGAGCTGCACCGGCACCTCACGCCCGCTCGTCGCGCCACACGTCACCACCGTGCCGCCGCGCGCGAGACAGTGGAAAACCGATTGCAACACCACGCCGCCAACATGCTCGACCACTAGGTCCACGCCGCGTTTGTTGGTGAGCTTGCGCACCTCCGCCGGCCAGTCCGCCTTGGCGGAATCCACGGTGAATTCCGCACCCAGCTTGACCGCCAGCTCGCGCTTCGCCGGCGTGGAACCCGTCGCGATCACGCGCCCGCCGAGCTGCTTCGCAATCTGAATCGCCGCCGACCCCACGCCGCTGGACGCGCCGACCACTAGCACCCAGTCGCCCGCCCGCACCTCCGCGCGGTCCGTGAGCATGTGCATGGCGGTGCTGCCCGCGAGCGTGAGCGCAGCAGAGGTCTCGAAGCTCACCGCCTCGGGCAATGCCACCACGCAGCGCGCTGGCACGCGGACCAGCTCCGCAAAACCACCGTCACACTGCACGCCGACGAGCTTGCTGTTGAGGCACAGCGAGTCCTCGCCGCGCTGGCAGAACTCACAGGCCCCGCAAAAAAAGTTGGATTGCACCGCCACGCGGTCACCCAGTCGCCACTGGTCCACGTCCGCGCCGAGCGCGGCGATCTCGCCGGCCACCTCGCAGCCACCGATGAGCGGGAGCGCGATGGGCATGGGCAACTCCCCGCGCTCCAGCCACAGATCGAGATGGTTCACGCCGCACGCGCGCACGCGGACGATGACTTCATCGGCGGCAGGCGTGGGATCGGGAACATCGCCGAACCTGAACTGGCCCGGCGAACCGTGGGCAAGCAGTTGAACAGCTTTCATGGCGGAGCGATTGAACGTTGTCTGCCCGCCGTGTTTCAAGGCGGAAAGCACCGGGACGGCCCGATGTTAGGCCGCACCTTACACGTCGCCTCGCCTGGGCTCGCAGCAATCATGCTGTTTCTCCTGCTCGCGTCGTAGTGCTCGGCTTGCCTGCCCCTCTGGCGTGAGATGGTAAGGCGTGGGCGCTGGAATCGCCGCCCAATCAAAGCCATCGCCATCCGCATAAATTGTCTGAACGCAACAACCCTCCATTGCCTCACGGCACTGGGCCAACTCCAATGGCGTCTCTGGCTGCTTCTTAACGTAGGAGTAACCGCCCTCGTCGTTGCGTGCGAAGTTGTTCTCAGCCGTCTCGCGACACAAGTCGCAGTCCATGCACTGGTCCCCAACGTAGAACTGGCCCGCGACGTTATCGGCCATCCGCGTCTTGAAGATGTCGAGCGGCATGGGCGTTGGGTGTGGCCTAAGCTCCGATTCAGTCGCCTATCTCCTACTTAAAAAACCCCTTCGCCTTCGTGAAGAAGCCGGTGGCGTCCTCGTGGACGTTGTCGTCTTTGCAGAGGTCGGCGAACTCGACCAGCTTGGCGCGTTGCTCGGCAGTGAGCTTGGTCGGGACTTCGATTTGCACGCGCACGAGCAGGTCGCCGATGCCGTGGCCCTGGATGTTTTGCACGCCCTTGCCCCGGATGCGGAAGACGGTGCCGTGCTGGGTGCCGCTGGGCAGCCGCACGGTGCTGCGGCCCGCCATCGTGGGCACGTCCACGTCGGCACCGAGGGTGGCTTGCGTGAAGCTGATGGGCACTTCGCAGATGAGGTCGTCGCCGTCGCGGCTGAAGAGGCCGTGCTCGCGGACGTGGAGGACGACGTAGAGGTCACCGGCGGGGCCGCCGCGCGTGCCGCTCTCGCCGTTGCCAGCGGAGCGCAGGCGCGCGCCGTTGTCCACGCCGGGGGGGATCTTGAGTTTGATTTTCGAGCTGCGCTCGCGGCGGCCGCTGCCCCGGCACTGGCGGCAGGGTTTGTCAATCTTCTGGCCCGCGCCATCGCAGTCCGGGCAGTTCTGGGCGACGCTGAAGATGCCTTTGGAGCGGATGATCTGGCCGCGGCCGCCGCAGGTGCCGCAGGGCTTGATGGAGGAACCCTTCTCGCCGCCCGCGCCGCGACAAGTCTCGCACTGGTCGAGCTTGGAAATGTTGATTTCTTTTTCGCAGCCGAGCACGGCTTCCTCGAACTCAAGCTCGAGGTCGTAACGCAGGTCGGAGCCGCGTCGGGGACCGGTGGGGTTGCTGCGCTGCTGCTCGCCGAAGAACTCCTCGAAGATGCTGCCACCGCCGCCGCCACCGCCGCCGGCAAAGACTTCCCGGAAGATGTCGAAGGGGTCATGGAAGCCGCCCGCGCTGCCGCGTTGCGCGCCCGCGCCCGCGCCCGCTCTCATCCGGGGGTCAAAGGCGGCGTGGCCGAACTGATCGTAGGCCCCGCGCTTCTGCGGGTCGCTGAGGGCTTCGTAGGCTTCGCCAAGTTCCTTGAACTTCTCTTCGGCGGCCTTGTCCCCGGGGTTTTTGTCCGGGTGATACTTCACCGCGAGCTTGCGGTAGGACTTCTTGATTTCCTCGGCGGTGGCGGCGCGCTCGACTTCGAGCACCTCGTAGTAATCGCGTTTGGCGCTCATGGCGTGGCGGCGGCGGGCTGCTTGGCGACGATGACGGTGGCGGGGCGCAGCAGGCGGTCGCGGAGCTTGTAGCCCATGCGGAGCTGCTGGAGGACGTGGCCCTCGGGCACGGTGGCGGACTCCTGATGCGAGACGGCTTCCTGCCAGTTCGGGTCGAAGGACTTGCCGGTGGCGTCGAGTTCTTCGAGGCCGGATTCGAGGAGCGCGGCGCGGAACTGGCCGTGAATCATGCTGACGCCGGTCTTGAGGGCGTCGGCGGCACCGGCCTGGGCGTTGTTCGCAGCGGCCATGGCGGCGTCGAAGTTGTCGAGGACGGGAATCAATTTATCGAGCAGGCCGCGGTTGGCGTAGCGGATGTCCTCCTGGCGGTCGCGGGCGGCCCGCTTCTTGAAGTTCTCGAAGTCGGCGGCCTGGCGCAGGAGGCGATCCCAATGCTCATCGGCCTTCGCGGCCTTGGCGCGGAGATCGTCCAGCTCGACGGGCGTCGGCGGGGGCAAGGGTTCCGTCGGCGCGGCGTCGGTTTCGGTGTTCATCGGGTCGTCACTCATGATGCGGTTTCAAATTCAGGACGCGGAGCCTACACAACTGCGCGGTGCGGAGCAACGGTCTCGGTGGGGCTGGGGACTTCTCCTGCTCACTCCTTCACCGCCACGACAAACTGGTTCGAGGTGGCGAGGCCGAGCTTGAGGCAGAGCGTGTCCAGCACGGTGAAGCCGCCGCTGAACGCGAGGTTCTTCAAGCTGATGTGCCGCCACGGCCAGCCGCCCTCCTCGACGCAGTCCAAGCCGAACTTCACGCGCAGGCTGATAATCCAAAAGCCGATGGACGGCAGGTAGCCACGGTCAATCACCTTGAAGCCCGCTTCCTGCACGAGCTTCGTGAGCGAGGCCTGGTTGAAGAGGTGGAAGTGGCGCGGCGTGTGGAAGCCGGCCCAGTAGGAGTTGTGGAACAGGTCAAAGTCGAGGCCGCCGACGTTGGGCGTGTCGATGACGAGGAGCGCGCCGGGCTTGAGCTTGGGGCGCAGGTTTAGCAACGCTTGGCGCGGGTCGCGCAGGTGCTCGATGAGCTGGCGCATGAAGGCGAGGTCGTAGCTGTTGTCCGGCAGGCCGGCCACGTCGGTCTCGATGTTGCCTTCGCGACACTCGACGTTCAGCTCCTTCGCCAAGGCGCGCGCG
This sequence comes from Verrucomicrobiota bacterium, assembly GCA_039796295.1. Lineage (GTDB taxonomy): Bacteria > Verrucomicrobiota > Verrucomicrobiia > Limisphaerales > SXTU01 > SXTU01. The sequence continues at coordinate 69,263 of JBDKJY010000013.1, read as the reverse complement.
CGGTCGCTGAAGAGCAGGTCAAAGGCGGTGCCTTGCGCGGCGCAGTCGGCGTAGGCATCGCGATAGGCGGCGATGCGCTTTACGTCGCCGCAGCCGATGTCAATGAGGTTGGTGAAGCGCCGCTCGCCCCAGCGCGCGCGGAAGTCGCGGGCGTCCTTGCCCATCTTCCAGCGGATGAGCTTGCTCTCGTGGAAGAGTGGGGAGTGGGGATTGACCGTGTAGTAGGTCGGCGGATAGAGCGCGGCGACTTCCTCGGGCGCGGGCAGCGGGTTGAGATAGACGTGGCCGCACTTCCAGCAGCGCACGATGTCAAACTCGCCGGGGCGGGCGTGGTATTCCTTGTCGTCGGTGCGGGAGACGAGCGTCCAGCCGCGTTCGCCGCAGAGGAGACAATAGCCGTCGGTGCCGGTGGTGGAAGTGCTCATCCCTGCAAAAACGGCAACCACGAATGAACACAAATGGACACGAATGAAACAGCGGCGGTCAATGAGCTGCCAAGCGGCGCACGCCAGCTTGAAGTTTGGCACTGCGACGCTTCGCCAGCGGTCGAAGCCCTTCTGAATTCGTGTTCATTCGTGTCCATTCGTGGTTAAGCCAACTTCGCCGCTCCATGCGCCACCTTCGGTTCCGCATTAATCATCTCCCACAGCACGGCGAGGTAGCTGCGGCGGATGGGCTGGAGGTAGCCGGGTTCGTTCTCTTGCAGAACCCGCGAGAGCTTGCGCAGGTTGTAGAAGGGCACGCCGAACTGCGTGTGGTGCGCGAGGTGCGTGTCGAAGCCGAAGGGCGCGATCAGGTAGGCCTCTAGAAAGGTCGCCTCGATGTCCACCGTGGCCTGCTCCAAGTCGTCCAGCGGCGCGGGGTCGGTCGTGTGCAGAAACCAGTAGCCGTGCTCGACGAAGATGCGGACTTCGTCGAGGAGCTGCGCAATGAGCACGAGCGGCGCGACCCAGTGCGTGAAGTAGGCCCACCAAGTCAGTTGCGTGGCGAACAACGCGAAGAGCGCCGCCTGCCCGGCCAGAATCAGCCCGAGTTGCACCCAGTCGCGCTCGGTCTCGATGGTCTTGCTGCCGAATTGCGCACGCGTGGTGAACTTGCGGAGGACCTTGCGGAAGAGGGACACGACCACGCCGGTGAGCAGCGCCCACGCGCGCGGCAGGCCGGGCTTCACGCGCAGCGGCGGGCTGTAGAGCGGCGCGTCCACGTCCTCGCCAATCTTCTGCGGGGACTTGTGGTGCTGGAGGTGCGACTTCCGGTAGAGGAGGAAGTTCATCCCGAGCAGGCCGCTGAGGCCCTTGCCCATCGCCTCGTTCACCGCAGTGGGGAAGAAGAGGTTCTTGTGCGTCGCCTCGTGGATGGCCATGACGAGGCGATACTGCATGAAACCTATGACGACGAAGGCCGCGACCCACACCGGCCACAGCGGCCAGAGCTTCATCGCCACGAGGGCGAGGGCGAGGATGCCGACGGTGGAGCCGACATGGAGCGCAACGGGGAGGTTGCGCTTGTCCTCACGCAAGGCCTGAACTTTCTGAAGCGTATCTTTCGTCATGCGAGCAGCCGAAGCCGCCGCCGAAACATACGAACGAACTCCCGGTTAGCGAGTCTTTAGTTGGCCAATGGGACGCCGCAGTTGCGCGGTTAGGCGCGGCGGCGGGGCGCAGCGGCGACGGGCGCTTTCCGCGCGGCTGGCTTGGCTGGTGCGGCAGGTTTGACGGGCACGGCAGGTTTGGCGGCGACGGCGGGGGTGGCTGGCGCGACGCGGGTGGGCTTCGGCGCCGGGATGGGGGTGCGCGAGGCGCGGGCGGTGGCGAGCTTGGGGGCGGGCTTTGGCGCGACGGGGGCTTGCGGCGGCCACGGGCGGGCGGCGGCGGCGGCGAGGTCGGCTTGCTGCTGGCGGGTCAGGTGGAGCTGGGCCTCGGCTTGGAGCCAGTAGGCCTGCTCGCGTCCCTGCGGGCAGCCTTCCTTCTCCCAGATCAGGTAGGCGTGCAGGGCGATTTCGTCGTGGGTGAGCTGATGCGAGGCGATGTTCGAATGGTCCATATCAATCAATGTGCTCGTTTGCTGGTTTAAGCCGCCCTTGCGAGCGGTTCAAGTGGACGGCACCTCGTAGCCCGGTCTGCGCCCATCCGTCATGAGCACGCATGAGCGCTGATCGGTTGCTGGGGTTTTCCATCCGTGTGCCGCTCCCGAGGGCACGGCACACGGTTGGGATAGGGAGATTCGCGGTTCAAGTCAAGCTCGGCGGTTGAAGTTTCCCCCCGCTTGCTGGATCAGTTGCCCGATGCTACACCACTGACGCAATGAACGCTCCCTGCTCCCCGCAGCTCAACTTCCAGCTCACCCGCCGCCGCCTGCTCCAAGTCGGCGGCCTGGGGATGTTCGGTCTGTCCTTGCCCAAGCTGCTCGCCGCCGAGGCCAAGGCCGCCAAGCACCCGCCCGCGCGCGCCAAGTCCGTCGTGTTCCTCTTCCAGTGGGGCGGCCCGAGCCATCTCGAAACCTTTGACATGAAGCCCGACGCGCCCGAAGGCATCCGTGGCTTGCACAAGCCCATGGCATCGAGTGCCGATGGCATCCAGGTCAACTCCCTCCTCCCGCGCACCGCGAAGGTCATGGACAAGGTCACGCTCATCCGGTCCATGCACCACACGATGAAGAACCACAACTCGGCGGGCTACTACGCGCTCTCCGGGCACGCGCCCGCCACGGACGACCAGCGGCTCAAGGACTCGATTGACCTCTTCCCCGCCTACGGCTCCGTCGTGGACCGCCTCGCACCCCTCAAGGGCGGCGACCTCCCGACCTTCGCCGCGTTTCCCTACGCGATTGCGGATGGCTCCCTCGTCCCCGCCCAGCACGCGAGTTTCCTCGGCAAGGTCCACGACCCGCTCCTCGTCCTGCGCGACCCGAGCGAACCGGGCTTCGGCCTGCCGGAACTGAGCCTGCCGGCCAATCTCTCCTTCGACCGGCTCGCGGCGCGGCGCGAGTTGCAGAAGGTCATTGATGCCCAAACCCGCTTGCTCGACCACTCATCCGCCGCGCGCGGCCTCGACGCCTATTACGACAAGGCGCTGGCCATGCTGCACTCCACGAAGCTCCGCGAAGCCTTCAACCTCGAAGCCGAGCCAGCCCCGCTGCGCGACGCTTACGGTCGCACGCCCTACGGCCAAAGCTGCCTGCTCGCCCGCCGCCTCGTGGAGTCCGGCGTGAAGTTCGTGCAGGTCTATTTCTCCGACAACATCGGCGGGCAGAGCACGGACGCCGGCGGCTGGGACACGCACGGCTTCAACAACACGCGGATGTTCCCCATCATCGAGAAGCGCCACCTGCCCATCACCGACCAAACGCTGCCCACCTTCCTCAATGACCTCGACGCGCGCGGTCTGCTGGACACCACGCTCGTCGTCTGGGTGGGCGAGTTCGGCCGCACCCCGCGCATCAACGCGAACATCAGCCGCGACCATTGGCCGCAGTGTTACACGGCGTTGCTGGCGGGCGCGGGCGTGAAGAAAGGCTTTGTCTATGGCGCGTCCGACAAGCACGGCGAGTATCCTGCCGACAAGCCGGTGAAGCCCGACGACCTCGCCGCGACGATCTACCACCTCCTAGGCATCGACCCGCACACCGAAGTCCGCGACACGCTCAACCGCCCTGTGCCCATCAGCTACGGCAAGGCGATCACGGATGTAATGGTGTGAAGAGCCCGGCGGAGGGTTTGGAGTTCGGGGTTCCGGGTTTTGAGTTGGGCGCGGCGGTGGCGGAGCGTTCGGGGTGAACGCCAAGACCGAAAGGTTGGCTACGAGAAGCGCTGGGCGACGCGGATGCCAAGCGCCCCGAAGCGGTTAAGCAGGGAAGACGGACGCGGTCCTTAAAAGCCCATGTTCGGGTTGCCACCGATGGCATCGCCCGCTGAGGTCAGGCGAAGGAACACCTTGGGAGCAACCGAAGGAGTCCAAACGGGCATGCCAACCTTGCAGTCCCCGATGGGACCAAAATCAGCGAGCATGGCCCCAGTCGTGAAGCGGGGCGGCATTTTCAAATACTCGGAGTGGCCGTCGGCCATGCTCACCTGGGCCCCGGCGTTGTGTCGCGTGAGGCCGACGCCATACAACGCGGCGTTGCCCTGATTCCAACTGTTGACGCGGATCCAGTTCCAATCGTTGACAGTCCAGTTAAAATTGTTCATCTGGCGGGAGTCCTCGGTGGTCACCAAATAATCCGTAGGCGTGTCCAACGCAGTTGTCCGTAACGCGGTGGCAGAGGGCCGGATGATGTGGGAGTTCACGACGTAATCCACCGGGTAAGGGAGCGAAGCGTAAACTGCACCGCCGTCGAAATGGCCAGGGCATTTGTAGATGTTGGTGTTGTTGGCCAGGTAGGGCAGCAGGAGCTTGAACCAGACGTCGGGGGCGGTCGTAAGTTGGGCGTTGGCGGCGAAAGTGCCGGCAATGTAGCGGTCGTCCTGATCGCTCGCATAGACCATGAAGGCCAAGGCCATCTGCTTCTGATTGTTGAGGCACTTGATGGCGTGCGCCTTGCCCTTGGCTTTCGCCAGCGCGGGCAACAGCATCCCCGCCAGAATCGCGATGATGGCGATGACGACGAGGAGTTCGATCAGCGTGAAGCCGGGGGCGCGCAGACGGGTGGATCGAGTGTTCATGTTCTAGGCGCCAGGTCCGACGCGGGGGGCGAGTGGAGCCTTCAGCTTTGACCATCAGCCAAGCCGCCTGCTCACCACATCCCCATGTAGCCGGTGGTCGCGCCGCCAGAACTCCAGGCGTTGGTGTGGCTCTTCATGGCCTTGATGTCCTTCCAAGTCACCGAGCCGTCGAGCAGGCCCACGTTGCCGCCGGTCGCGCCGAGTTCCTCGGAGGTCTTGCCGGCGCTGGGCTGGAACCACCCAGCCGTGGTGCCGCGCGTGCCGGCGCGGGCGTGCGGGACCACGGCCCAGTTGTTCACCCCGGGGTAGGTCCAGTCGTTCATGTCGTAGAGCAGCACGAGGGTCGGGTCATCGCCGGAGCGGTAGGGGGCGACCCAGTCGGTGATGGCCGCCGGCACCACGAAGCCGCCGAGGTAGCCGTAGCCGGAGAGGTAGCAGAGCAAGCCGGAGTTGTAGGCCAGCTCGCCGGGTGCGTTGGGCGTGGCGCTGAAGGTCCCGGCCCCGAACGGGTAAGGCAAATTGGGACACACGGCCATGCGATGCGAACCACCGTAGGAGAGCAACCCCAACCCGGCCGCCTGCGAGAGCCAGACGCTGTGCGAGAAATTGTCCCCGAGCCGCGGCCCGCCGAAGAGCTTTTGGTTGTAGTCATCCGCATACAGGTGCGCGGTGAGGGCGAACTGCCGGACGTTGTTCTTGCAGGCGGCCCGCTTGGCCTTCTCCTTCGCACTCGAGAGCGCGGGCAAGAGCATCCCCGCCAAAATCGCGATGATGGCGATAACCACGAGCAGTTCGATCAGGGTAAAGCCAGCGACGCGGAGGCGGGCGGAGTGAGTGTTCACTTTCAGAGTGTGGGTGGGACGCGAGGATCGAGCGGAGCCTTCAGTTGGGGCCGGCCAACGAGCAGGCCGCTCGTCCGTTGCAGTAGCGCCACGGCGCACTGCATGAGTGCGAGCAGGATTAGGATTACGAGCGGGAGCGACGCCCAGTCCGCCATTCTCTCAACTCTCAACTCTCAACCCTCCCCTCCCTTCACAACCACTCCCGAATTTTATCCTGCCAGCGGTTGTAAACGTAGCCCAGCACAATGAGCGCAATTCCCAGCGCCATGAAACTCAGCACGCGATAGATCAGCGCAAGTTGCCATACGTCCAGCAGCACCACGCGGCCCAGCGCGCCCGCCAGCACCGCCAGCCCGAACCATCGATACACCCGCTCGCGCAGCGCGAAACTCGTGGCGAACACCACCAGCGCCAGCACCGCCCAACTCGCCGTGAGGAAGAACTTTCCGCCCGACGCCTGCACGACCCATCGCGAGAGGAACAACCACAGGCTCAAGCCGCTGGCCAAGATCGCCGCCGTGTGCGCGGTGTCCGGCACGACCACCCCGTCGGGATGCTTGCGGGCGATGCGTTGCAGCGCGAGCACGGCGAACATCGGTAGCAAATTCACCAGAAACAGTTCCGGCTGCCACACGTCATGCAGCACCACGCGGCAGAGCGCCGCCACCAGACAGCCCAGGCCCAGCACGAAGTAGGTCCGCTCGCGCAGCCACAGCCCGATGGCAAAGAACACCGGCCCGAGCACAGACCACGCGACGGTGAAGTAGTGGCCGTCGCGCACCGGAATCAGCCAGCGCGTTAGGTGCAGCCAGAGAAAACCACCCGCAAGGATCATCACCACGAGGTGCATGTTTGCGGGCATCAGGAAACGATCGGGTGCGCGGCGCGCGACTTGTTGCAGCGCGAGCGGCAGCAGCACGGCAAACAGGTTTGGCACGGAGAAGAGCGCGCTCTCCGGTCCGCCGGGTGCGAGCAGCGTCAGCAGGCCGAGGCTGAACAACAGCCCGCTGGCTAACAGCGGCTGCGACCGGCGCAGCCAGCCCGCAACGGCGAAGAGCCCGCCTCCGAGCAAGGCGAACGTCCACGGGCGGTGCGCCGCCGGGACGTAGTGAAACACCATCGCCACCACCATCGCGAACGCCACCCACTGATACGCGGCGGCGATGACGTGCAATGCCACGCGTGCCGCCTCGCTGAATTGCGCCTTGCGGACGGCAGCCCAGTGCATCACAGCGGAAACAATCACGAGCATCGCAATGGGTGCGAGCGCGAACGCCCATTCCGGATGGGGCACTTGCAGGTGCCGGGCGAAGCCAGCCGTCGCGACCAGCGCGAAGCATTGCCCCGCCGCCGCGAGCCGCCACGCGCGGGTCAGCGCGCCGTAAGCCGTCACCGCCAGCGCAAGCGCGGAGGAAACGAGGAGCCATTGCGGCTCCGTGAAGTGCCCATGCAACCACGAGTAGAGCAGTGCCACGGTTGCGAGGGCGTAGCCCGTCTCGCAGGTCGCCGCCAACTTACGGTCGCCCACCACCGTCTGGCGCAGCCACCAGTGGATGACCGCGAGCGTGCCGAGTAGCAGGAGAACTGGACGCCACGCCGGCAACGCCGCCCAGCCGCCGCCACTGAACAGCCAGAAGCCGTGGGCGAGGAACAGATAACCCTGTGCGAACAAAGTTATCTCCCGCGTGCGCACGATATGCACGGACAGGGTCAGCAACAGTCCCGCCCCCATCAGCCACACGGCAATGTCCACCCGTTCGGCGTGTTGAAGAATCGTCGCCGCGCCCGCGACGAGCGGGAGCAGTGCCAGCCAGGTTGTCCGCGGCCGAAGCAGCGTGGCATCCGCCGGGTCTTCGTGCCGGCCCATCCACCACGCGTTGAAGAGCAGGAGGCCGGTGACGCCCAAGCCAAGCGCGACGGCTTGTCCCGGCTCCCAGCACAATACAAACCAGCCGACCGCGAGCGTCGCCGTGACAAACGCGCCGGCGCGCAGCAGGCGGCTGGGCTGGCGCAAGCCGAGCGTGAGCAGCACGACGCTTTCCGCTGCGAGCAGCACTGCGAGTTGCTGGCCGCTGAACTTGGTTATCAAGCCCAGCGTGACGAGCAGCAGGCCTTGGGTGAGATACGCCGCGCGCACAGACGGTTCCTGCGGCAGCCGCGTCCGCGCGAAGGCCGCCAGCCCGAGCAGCACCGCGCCGAAGCCGAGGCAGAATTGCCAGAGGTGCCCACTGCGATGCGTGGCCATCGAGAGCAGAGTGAGGGCGAAGAACGCCCCGTTGTTCGCGCTGAGGAAAGCCGCGCGCCGCTTGTCCGCGAGCGCGTCGCTTTCGGCAAGAAAGGTTGCCGCCGTGTAGCACACCCAGTAGCCCGCGAGGAATGCGAGTGCGAGCGGGAGGTTTTCCCGCGGTGCCGCCAACAGCCACTGGCCGTCGTGGAAGAAGCGCCAGTAAGCAAAGCCGCCGTAAGAGGCCACCAGGCCCGCAAGCGTGAGGTGCGCCCAGCGGTTGCGCACGAGGAAGAAGACCGTCGCGATGGTTAGCACCAGGTTCGAGCAGATCGTGAAGGTGCCCACGCGCGTGACGACGGCGGTGTAGTAACCGAGGCCCAGCGCGAAGAGCGCGAGGGTTTCGGATTTTTTCCGGTCCGCGAGCCACACGATGAAACCAGCCCACGCCAGCAGCAGTCCGCCGTCGAGCGCAGCGCTGCCGATGACGCGCAGCGGCTCGTAGTGATGCGCGGCGTAGGTGGTGAAGTAAACCGCGCCCAATCCGCCCGCGAGCAGGACGTGCGCGAAGTTGTTCAGCGAGGCCTGCGCGGCCTTGCGCTGAAGCCACGCTCCCGCACCGAGCAGTGCGCCGCTGGCGAGGTAAAGCAACGAAAGCTTCCCCGCCGGTCCCATCTGCGTGATCCACTCGCGATAGGCGAGGTTCGCCAGGAAGACGAACCCGGTGAGCAGCAACACCACGCCCACGCGCACAAACCAGTAGGTGCCCAGCCGGATTTCGGCAGACGGCGGCGGCGCGGCCGGGGCCGCAGGCACGGCGGGGGCGGATTTTGGAGCCGCAGACGACACGCCCTTCGGCTCCGGCGTGGAAGCTGCGGACTTGAGGTAGTCGGGAACGACTGGGGCCGGCGGGCCGGCACTGGCCATCGCAGGCAGTGGCGGGGGAACTGGCGCGGGCTTCACGACTTCTTCCAGCGCGACTTCCGCCATCGGCATCGGCTCCAACGCGATGGCTTCAGCCGCCGGCAGTGCTTCGAGGAGTGGCGCAGCCGGTGCAGGTTCTGCTGCGGGCGGCGGGGGCACGAAGACCGGCGCCAACTGCATCTGCGGAAGCGGTGCGGATTGGGTTTCCTTCACCCCTTTCTGCGCGACCTCCATTTTTTGAAGCCGTTGTCCGAGCAGGTTGAGCCGGTCACGCACCTCGTCATGGGCATCGCTGAGTGAGTTGGTTCGGGCCAACAGCCAGGCGACGGCGATGATGAGGCAGAAGATGATGAATGAAGTCATGAGGCTCTCCTTGCCGTGGTGTGCGGCGGGCGAAGTGGGTGGTGGTGGTCAGCGTTCACGGGAGGAGACTGGCGAAAGCGCGTGCGACATGGTTAATCGCAATTTTTGCAGCAAGCATCGGGTCAGGTTGGTGGGCCGAATGTCCCGCCAGGCGCGGCAGTTGGCGAGTGGAGAGTGGACCGGATTTCCGAGTGATAAGTTTGCTGATCGTGCGCGCGGCTAAAAATCTTTTCCCGCCCGCCCGGTTCCGGTTCAATCCCCGCCATGCAAAGCCACCTTGCCCTCGTGCTGCACGCGCACCTCCCCTTCGTGCGCCACCCGGAGCACGACCGCTTCCTCGAGGAAACCTGGCTCTTCGAAGCCATCACCGAGACCTACCTCCCGCTCCTCCAAGTCATGGAAGGCTGGGCGAAGCTCGGCATGGAGACGCGCCTCACGCTCACGCTCTCCCCCACGCTCTGCGCGATGCTCCTGGACCCGCTCCTCCAGGACCGCTACGTCCGCCATCTCGAAGGCTTGCTCGACCTCGCCGACAAGGAAATCCACCGCACCCACTGGGACCGCGAGTTCCGTGAACTCGCTTGGATGTATCACCACCGCCTCACCAGCCTGCGCGCCACCTACTTCAGCTACGGACGCAACCTCGTCGGTGCCTTCCGCAAGTTCCAAGAAGCCGGCCACCTCGAAATCATCACCACCGCCGCCACCCACGCCCTGCTCCCGCTGCTGAACCACCCGCCCTCCGTCCGCGCCCAAATCCTCACCGCGCGCGACCACTACCGAGCCTGCTTCGGCTGCGACCCCCGCGGCATCTGGCTCCCGGAATGCGCCTACGTCGAAGGCGTCGAAGCCGTCCTCCAGGAAGCGAACATCCGCTGGTTCATCATGGACACCCACGGGCTGCTCCACGCCCGCCCGCGTCCGCGCTACGGCGTCTTCGCCCCCGTGCTCACGCCCAACGGCATCGCCGCCTTCGCCCGCGACCTCGAATCCGCCCGCCAAGTCTGGAGCCGCAACGAAGGCTATCCCGGCGACCCGCGCTATCGGGACTTCTACCGCGACGTCGGCTTCGATCTCGACTTCGACTACGTCCGCCCCTACCTGCCCAGCCCGGACCTGCGCGGCTTCACCGGCCTCAAGTATTTCAGCATCACCGGCCCCACGCCCGACAAGGCCATCTACGACCGCGCCGCCGCCCTCACCGCCGTGGAAGCCCACGCCGCCCACTTCCTCGCCGCCCGCCGCGACCAAGCCCGCAAGCTCGGCGACATCATGGACCGCCCCCCGCTCATCGTCGCACCCTACGACGCCGAGCTCTTCGGCCACTGGTGGTATGAAGGCCCTGACTTCCTCGACCTCTTCGTGCGCAAGGCCTACTACGACCAGACCGACTTCAAGCTCGTCACCCCCAGCGACCACCTACAAGCCGGTCCCACCCTGCAAATCGTCCGGCCCAGCGCGTCGAGCTGGGGCGAGGAAGGCTATTGGAAACTCTGGCTCAACGAGACCAACGACTGGATCCTCCCGCACCTGACCATCGCGCAAGAGCGCATGACCGCCCTGGCCCGCGCGCACCCCGAAGCCGCCGGCCTCACGCGCCGTGCCCTGAACCAAGCCGCCCGCGAACTCCTCCTCGCCCAATCCAGCGACTGGCCCTTCATCCTGCGCACCGGCACCAGCCCCGACTACGCGCGCAAACGCGTCACCGACCACCTCCTGCGCTTCATCGCCCTGCACGAGATGCTCACCCTCACCCGCGTGGACGAGCAGTGGCTCGCCCGCATCGAGTGGCAAGACAACCTCTTCCCCGAAGTGAACTACCGGTATTGGGCGTGAGGGCAAAATGACAGACTGGCGCGCAATGGAGACCAAACCGCGTGAGTGCGGGAGAAATGAGGTAGAAAGCTGCGCACGGAGATAGTCCCCGGAGCGCGACTGTGTGCGCAGCACCAGTCGCAGCAGCTTTGAGTTGCGAGATGCTCCACCCTTACGCCAACTTTATCACCAATGGGTAGCTACTGGACATTCTCGGTCGATGGCTACCATTTGCTGTCTTCGAAAAGCTACGTGGACCCCGTTGTCATGACGGTGTTCACCGAAGCAGATAAATCGATTCGTGAGGTTAGACATTCGGACCCGAAAACAGACCTCCCTGCTGGTGGCGATTCAGAGGAGGAGTATTCTTTTATGGAAGTCAGCTACGTCACTTCCGGTTCAATTGTCCGCGACCGGCTTGAAGTGATGGGGTTCACCCTTCGGGCGGCCCGGGCAATGTTCGAAGCAGGCATACCCAGTGAGATTCTGGCTACTCAGGATCTCCAACTGAATCATGAGGACATCTCGGAAGCATGCGCTGAGAAAATCCGTCTTCTCAAACTCCTCTCTTTTGATGCGTGGCTTGAGAGCTTTCAGGCCATCAAAAGGAAGAATATTAAACCATGGGATATTCGGTCGTGGGATCTCCAACTGGAAGGAGCTGACCCATCTGTTCGCGACTTGCCTGCACTGGAGCGATTCGTCTTAAGCGACGACGGATTTCCGTTTCGGTTGCCGCCATGCGATGTTCGATTTCTTATCAGGGCTGTCATTGAGGCTTGCGGCGTCAGTAGCACCTTTCGAATGGACCTGTCCGACTTGGTTGGTGGTGGCTACTACGAGATAACGGAATCAGTTGCCGAGAATGCGCGAGTGGAATTGGCTTCAGACTACCCGCTAAACACGAAAGTCATTGTGCTCACCGAAGGCGTGACCGATCGGCGAGTGTTGGAGGCTTCTTTGAGGCTCTTGTATCCGCATCTGGCCGACTATTACTCCTTCATGGATTTCGACGGTGCAAATGCGCCCGGAGGTGCTGGTCATCTCGTGAACACCGTCAAAGCGTTTGCCGGAGCCGGAATCGCAAACCGCATCGTGGCATTGTTCGACAATGATACGGGAGCTCGTGCGGCATTGCGTGGACTTGACGGCGTCGATTTGCCTCCGTCAGTGCGAGTCCTTCAGTTTCCTGCAATTCCCATTGGAGCGAACTATCCGACGAGTGGCCCGTCAGGCCTCGTTCACATGGATGTCAACGGCTTGGCCGCGAGTTTGGAGATGTATTTGGGGGAGGATGTCTTGCGACGAGCGGATGGAACATTCACTCCGGTTCACTGGCGCGGTTTCGACACAGCAGTGCGCGCCTATCAGGGCGAGCTTGAACACAAGGGAGAACTCCAAAACAAGTTCACCGAAAAGCTGGCGGCCGCGGCTACCGATCCAGCAGTGATGCAGGCACAAGATTGGACCGGTATTCGCGCGATTCTCGACATGGTTCGTCGAGCATTCGAGAACGAAACCGGCTAGCCCCGCTTTGTTTATCACAAGTCGCGCCAGCCGCGAAGGTCGAGCTGAGGTAGAACCTCACAGCATCCCGAACTGCTGCGGCTAGGGCTTTGCCCATAGCCGCGCTCCGTGGCTGGCGTTCGCACCTCCTTCTCTCACCCCTGCACCGCGATTTGCACGGGGTCGCTCCACTGGCCGAAGGGCTGGTCGCCGTCGAGGTAGAGGGCGCGGTATTTCCAGAGGGCGGTGGTGCCGGGGGCGAGGGTGAGGGTGTCCACGTAGTGCGGCTCGGTGTCCATGGCGAGGAAGACCCATTGGCCGTTGCCCCGGTCCGCCTCGATGCGCACACCGATGAAGCCGGACCCGCCGAGAAGCGTGAGGCATCTGGTGCGAACGGAAACCCGCCGCTCGCTTGGCCCGGCAGGAAACTGAGATGCGCCCGGGGCGAGCGGCGAGCGGTGTAAAAGCAAACGGCCCGCGTGGGGACGCGGGCCGGCCGGGGCTAACCCAAGTGACGGAGCGGGCGGGCTAGAAGAGCGTGCCGGGCTGGCGGACTTTCCGCGCTTCCACGTGGCCGTCGAAGAAGGAGGCGTTGCGGACGCTGCCGTGAACGGGGAAGAGCGGCAGTTGGGACATCCAAGTGTTGGCGGTGTTGGTGACAGCCACTTGATCGGTGTCCATCAGCGTCCAGACTTCGGACAGGGAGCCGTATTGTTCGACCTGGGTGATGCGCAGCGGGTTAGCTGAGTTAGGCTGTCCGGCCGGGTAGCCAAAGATGTTGGGGCTGCCGTTGAAATTGCCGACGACTTGATAGCTGACGGGCGTGCCTGCAGCCGCCACCACCGCCCATTGATTCAGGCGGCGGTAGCCAGCGCACTCGAAGACCTTCAGCGTTTGAAACGCCGCGGTAGGCCGATTGCCGCCGAGATAGCGGTGGATGTAGTAGCTCATTTCACCGTAATCCCCAGTGCTGTAGCGGGCAGTCTGACCGGACCAGAGGCCGAATTGTCCGACCCCGCCGGTGGTGTTCTGTCCGCCGGGCAACTGGTCGTCGTAGTCCCCGAGGTATAGGGCCAGCGTGGTCGCAATCTGCTTGTGGCTGTTTTGGCAGGAAGCCTGCGTGGCCTTGGCCTTGGCCTTGGCCAGCGCCGGCAGGAGCATCCCCGCCAGGATGGCGATGATGGCGATGACGACGAGGAGTTCGATGAGGGTGAAGGCCCGGCGACCGGCGTGCCGTGAGCGTAGGAAGGCGGTGACGAGTGACATAGGTGCTAGGTTGCTTGAAGGGTATGCTCCATCGCAGTCGGCTGGTTGGCAAGCGGTTGATGCGTCCATGCGCACCCGTGCGGTCGGCCGACCGCCTTCACCACTGCCGGGGCATCGCTTCGGCGCGGTGAACGTCCGGACGAGAGGAGATCAGAAGACCACGCCCAAGCCCTGCACCTTCCGGGTTTCAACATGGCCGTCGAACCACGAGAAGTTGCGGACGCTGCCATGCACGGGGAAGAGCGGCAGTTGCGAACGCCAGGTGTTGGCGGGGTTGCTGACGTTCACTTGGTCGGCATCGGTGAGGGTGTAAACGGCGGAGAGCGAGCCGAGGCTTTCCACCTGCGCCATCGAGAGGGGTGTCTGCTGGCCGGTCGGCTGGCCCGAAGTGTAGCCGAAGGGGGTGTTGGTGGTCACGACGACGCTGCCGTTAGTGAAGGCCCCAGTCACCATGTAGTTCACGCCGATGCCGCCGGGGGCTTGGTTGTTGTGGCGGGCGTAGCCGGCGCAGATGAAGACCTTGCCCGTCACCGAGGTGGCAGTGGGACGCGGCAGGGCGAGATAGGTGCTCATGTGGTAGATGAGCTGGTTGTCGTTGCCGTTGTTGTAGATGGCCTGCTGACCGGAGAGGTAGCCGGAGCCGTCGTTGCGCCCGGGGAGGCGCTCGTTGAAGTCGGAGGTATACATCTGTAGCGCCAGCCCAATCTGCTTCATGCTGTTCAGGCAGGAGGTCTGCGTCGCTTTCATCTTCGCCTTCGACAAAGCCGGCAGGAGCATCCCCGCCAGGATGGCGATGATGGCGATGACGACGAGGAGTTCGATGAGGGTGAAGGCCCGGCGACCGCTGAGGCGGGGCGGTTGGGTGACGGTGGCGCGTGACATAACGAGTTCGGTTGCTAGGGGCAGACTATTCACGATGGGCAGAGGCGCGGCAAGGGGGAGTTATTCCTGCGAGTTTGCCTTTGACTCTCCTACGGGCAGACGGCATAGCACGCGCGCCATGTCCGCAGAAAAAGCCCCTTCCACCTCCGTCAGTCGGTCCCCGGCGCTCCAGTCGCTGAACCAGCTCATCTTCCTGAGCCGTTGGTTGCAGGCCCCGCTCTACCTCGGCCTGATCGTCGCGCAAGGGGTGTATGTCTATCGCTTCATGGTCGAGTTGTGGCACCTGGTCATCATGACCACCACGATCCAGGAGGCGGAGATCATGCTCATGGTGCTGGGACTGATCGACGTGGTGATGATTGCCAACTTGCTCGTCATGGTGATCGTGGGCGGCTACGAGACGTTCGTGTCACGGCTCAACTTGGAGAATCATCCCGACCAGCCCGAGTGGCTCTCGCACGTGAACGCCGGCGTGCTCAAGGTGAAGCTGGCGATGGCGCTCATCGGCATCTCCTCGATCCACCTGCTCAAGACCTTCATCAACGCGCAGACGCTCTACGAGAAGTCCGGGGCCATTGCGGACAAGGTGATTCTCTGGCAGGTGCTCATCCACCTCACGTTCGTCGTTTCCGCGCTGATGCTGGCATGGATTGACCGGCTCATCGCGCCGCCAGCGAAGCCGGGGTATTAACCACCGGCGCGGTGGGACCGCCCCGTCCAGATGCGGGCCCAAGGATGGCGGCGAAGGCATCGGCTGCTTCCCTTGCTTTGCCCAAGTCGCCGGGAGCAGCTCGAGTTCGCCGCTTGAACTGCCCGCCGGTCTGTGGCATCCAGCTCCCCGTGATTCGCCTCCAGCCCCTCATCGCCCTGCTGCTGCTGGGCCTCTGGCTGCCGTGCACCATCCACTGCCAGGCGGAGGCGTTGGGCTGGCTTGGGTCCAACTCCTCGTGCTGCGAACAAGGGCACGCGGACGACTCCTCCGCGCCGGACTGCGCCGACTGCGCCACATGCAGCGCCATCGAGTCCGGCGGTTACTCGCTCCCGCAGAAGGTTTCCCGCGTCCCCGTCCTGCTGTTCGTCGCGCTCGCTGCCGCGCCGGACTGGTTCGCCCTCGCCCGCGAGCCAGCCGCGCTGATGCTGCCGGCACCGGATAGTCCGCCGCAGTGGCTCCGCCAGAGTTGGAGTTTCCGTTGCCGCACGGCGCTCGCCCCCCGCGCGCCTTCCCGCCTTGCCTGAGCGAACCTGCGTGGTTTGCTGTCCTCCCGGTCCCGTCGTGTCGAGACACGACGGCGTGTGTCCCCGATTTCCATCCCTGAACTGAACTTTATGAAGCCCATTTGTCCCCTCGTCCTGTCCGTCCTGTTGGTCACCACACTCAGTGCCGCCGAACCCACACCCGGTGGCCCCCGCGCCGGCCCGCTCACGCTCGACGCGCTCGTAACCGAAGTCCTGGAGCGCAATCCCGAACTCGCCTTCTACCGCGCGGAGATTGCCGCCGCGAAGGGCGAGCAGCGCACCGCCACCGTGTTGCCCAATCCCGAACTCGCCACCTCCCTCGGCGCGAAGCGCGCCAAGGACGCCAGCGGCAACGTGCTCGGCGAAGGCACCGCGTGGTCCGTCGCGCTGCAACAGCCCTTCGAGTGGCCGGGCCGCCTCGCGCTGCGCAAGGCCATCGCCAGCCGCCAGGTCGCGCTCGCGGAGCTGGGCTTGGAGAACTTCCGCGCCGCCCTCGCGGCTCGCACCCGCACGCTGGCCTTCTCCGTCTTCGTCGCGCAGGAGCAGACCGATGCGGCGGTGGAGGTGGCCCAGCGCCTGCAAGCCCTCGCCGAGGTCGTCGTGCAACGCGACCCCGCCGGCGTCACGCCCCGGCTCGAACAACGCATCATCGAGGCGCACGCGCTGGTGGCCCGGAAGCGCGCCGTGGGCGCGCAAGTCGCCGCGCGCAATATGCTCATCGAGCTGAACCAACTGCGCGGCCAGCCGCTCGGCCAAGCCGTCCGCATCACCGAGCCGCCGCGCCGGTTTGCACTGCCGCCGCCCTACGAGCAGGTGCTCGCCGTCGCCCGCACGAACAACTTCGAGCTGCGCCAACGCGTCTCCGAACTGGAGCAGCAGGGCTTCCGCGTGGACCTCGCGAAGAACGAGCGTTACCCCGCCGTGACCATCGCGCCCTTCGTCTCCGGCGAGCGCGCGGGTGACCGTGAGCGCACCGTGGGCGTGGGCGCCTCCTTCCCGCTGCCCTTGTGGAATCGGAACGCGGGCAACATCGAAGTCGCGCAAGCCCGCCGCGAGCAGGCGCAGACCGCGCTCGACGTGGCCCAGCGCGAGGTCGAGCGGAAAGTCAGCGCGGCCCTCCTCCAATACGCCGCGCACGTCAATGAACTGGCCCGCTCGCAACCCACCGCCGCTGCTGAGTTCCGCGAGACCGCCGACCTCGCCGACCGCCACTACCGCCTCGGTGCCGTGCCGCTCGCGACCTACATCGAGATGCAGAAGCAATACCTCGAAGCCCTCGAAGCGCTGCTCGACACCAAGCGCAGCGCCCTCGAAGCCGGCGAGCAATTGCACCTGCTCACCGGCCGCAGTCTCAATTCGTTGAGCGCCGTCCAGCCCGCGAAGGATTGAACCGAGTGCGTCCACACACTGCGCCCACACCTTTCATGAAACTCGCCGCGTTCTTCCTCGCGAATCTGCTCCTGACGCTGACCGCCTCGGCGCACGGCATCTCGGACACCGACAAGCGGGGCATCCTCGAAGGCGGCAATCTCGAATACCTCAAGCTCGGGGCCATCCACATGCTCACGGGCTACGACCACCTGCTGTTCCTGTTCGGCGTGATGTTCTTCCTGACGCGGTTCGGCGACATCGTGAAGTTCATCACCGCCTTCACGCTGGGGCACTGCGTCACGCTCGTCTTCGCCACGCTGCTGCACATCAAGGCCAACTTCTACCTGATTGACGCCGTGATTGCCCTGACCGTCTGCTACAAGGCGTTCGACAATCTCGACGGGTTTAGAAACTACATCGGCGTCGAACCGCCCAACCTGCTCGGAGCCGTCACGCTGTTCGGATTGATTCACGGCTTCGGCCTCTCGACGCGCCTGCAAGAACTGCCGCTCGGTCACGACGGCCTCGTGCTGCGCATCCTGTCCTTCAACGTCGGCGTCGAGGTCGGCCAGATTCTCGCGTTGGTAGGGATGTGGCTCTTCCTCTCCCGTTGGCGGCAGTCAGCGTCCTTCGGCAAGTTCAGCAAAGTCGGCAACGTCCTGCTGATGTTCACCGGAGCGCTCTTGCTGCTGATGCAATTGCACGGCTACCAGCACTCGCGCTTCAGCGACGACTTTCCGCTAAACAAGGACGAGCACTACCACCTTCACCAGGACATGAACCGCTCGCGTGACCCTGAGCCGCAGCCAAGCGCGACCGGAGGGACCTCCCCTCAAAGTCAGCCAGAACCACAAACCACAAAACAAAAACAACCATGAACAGACTCGCACTCGCCACGATGGGCCTGACCGCCCTGCTCACGCTCACCACCGTCCTCGCCTGCGGACAGGCCGCGAAGGAAAAGAGCAGAGAAACTCACAGCCACTTCACGAAAATCCCCGCTGCTGTCGCGGACATCTGGAAGGAAATTCACAAGCAGCAGGCGCGACTCGTGAGCACCGTTGCCAAAAAAGACTTGGGAGAGGCGCACGACCACGCGTTCGCCATCCGCGACCTCGTGAAGGCATTGCCCGGCAAAATCGCGCCCGAGAACAAGACCGCCGCCGAGGCCGCCGCCAAAGAAATCACCAAGCTCGCCGCCGAAATTGACAGGTCCGGTGCGGCACGCGCGCAGAAGGCCACCGAAGCCGGGGTGAAGCAGATGGGCGAGGCCGTGCTGGCGTTGGAAGCCAAGCTGAAACCCACCGGAACGAGCAAATGAAAGCGCTTATTGCTGCGCCACCATCCATATGCACATACCAAACCTCATAGTCGGCGAGCAATTGCACCTGCTTACCGGCCGCAGCCTCACCTCGTCGAGCGTCGTCCAGCACGCGAAGGATTGAGCTATGAAAACACACGCTCTCCTTTCGCTGCTCGCGCTCTCCGTCTGTCTAGCCGGCTGCCGCGACAACGAAGCGAAGCCCACCGCCAGCGAAGCGAAATCCACGGACGACGGCGGCATCGCCTTCAAGCCCAAGGAAGGCTTGACCGTCCCCGACGACGTCGCGCGGCACATCGGCTTGCAGCTCGCTGGCGTGACCGAGCGCAAGGTCAGCGGCCAGCTCGCCTTCACCGCGCAGGTGTATGCCGAGTCCGGCCCGCCAGCGCGCCGCGTCAAGCTCGCGAGTGCCTGGGTGGACTCGACGCTCGCCAAGGCAATCCCCAGCGGAACGGACATTGTCGCCACCACCACTGACACCAACTCCCACGCCGGTGTGGTCACCCGCATCGTTCCCGCCGCAAACACAAACGCCCTCGTCGAAGTCCTCCTCGAACTCAGCGGCGCGCAGACCGCACTGAGGCCGGGCGACTTTGTGCGCGTCACCGTCGCCATTGCAGGCGAGGCGAACGTCCTCGTGGCACCGCGCGCCGCCGTGCTTCGCACCACCGAGGGCCACTTCATCTATGTCGCCAACGGCAAGCACCTCATCCGCGCCGCCGTGAAGGTCGGCGGCGAGCAGGATGGCTTCGTTGAAATCAAGAGCGGCCTGCTCCTCGGCGACCAAATCGCTGTGGCCGGCGTGCCGATGCTCTGGTGCGCCGAACTGCATCGCGTCAACGGCGGCGACGCCTGCTGTGCCCCACACTGACCGAGGTTGAATTCAATGCGCCACACCATCACGCACATCGGCTGACACCATGACTTCCTTCCAAGAATACCTCACGCAAGGCCACGCTTGGCTGTTCATCCCCACTGCTGTTGTGCTCGGCGCGCTGCATGGCTTGGAGCCGGGACACAGCAAGACGGTCATGGCCGCGTTCATCATTTCCATCCGGGGCACGGTCCGGCAGGCCGTGTTGCTCGGCCTGTCCGCGACGCTTTCGCACACGGCCATCATCTGGGTGCTGGCGTTCGTCGGGCTGCATTACGCGGGACGCTTCAACGTCGAGGAGACGGAGCCTTACTTCGCCGTCGCCACCGGTATCATGGTGATGGCGATGGCTGGCTGGATGTTCTGGCGCATTCGCCGCGAGCAAAACTCCCTGCCGCGCGCGGATGCCCATGCACATCACGAAGCCGCGCACGGGCCGCACGGCGGCACGCTCCTCAAGCTGGACAACGGCGACGTGGAAATCGCCGTCTTCGAGGACGGCGTGCCGCCGCACTTCGAGCTGCATTTCCGCGACGGTCTGGAAAAGCCAGTGGCTCCACCGGCGGCGGAATCCGTCTCGCTCACCACGCTGCGGCCCGACGGCGCGAAGCAGACCTTCGCCTTTGTGACGCGCGCCAACTTCATCGCGTCCACGACGGACATTCCCGAGCCGCATGAGTTCTCGGTGGAACTGCGTTTGCCCCGCGCGGGCGGAACGCAAACGCTCGAAACCCAGTTCACCGAGGAACACCATCACGGCCACGACCATAGCCACGCGCATGCGCACAGCCACGGGTCGGGTCACGACCATTCGCATGGTGACGATGACGCCCACGCGCGCGAGCACGCCGCGGACTTGGCCAAGCGGTTTGCCAACCGGCAGGTGACAACGTGGCAAATCGTCCTCTTCGGCCTGACGGGCGGCTTGCTGCCCTGCCCGTCCGCCTTCGCGGTCCTGCTGGTCTGTATGCAGATGAAAGAGTTCACCCTCGGCTTTGCCATCGTCCTCGCATTCAGCCTCGGGCTGGCGCTCACGCTCGTCACCGTCGGCACGCTCGCCGCCTTGTCCGTGAAGCACGCGACCCAGCGGCTGGCCTGGCTTGGTCCGCTCACGCGTAAACTGCCCTACGCCAGTTGTTGCTTGCTCGGTGCCATCGGCCTGCTGGTGGCAATCCAAGGCGCACGCCATTTCCTGCATTAAGCCCATTCCATTCCCATGCTGAACCGCCTTCTCGAAGCCTCGCTGCGCCAGCGGCCCGCCGTCCTGCTCGCGGCCGCCGTCCTTGTGGCCGTGGGCCTCTGGGCTGCCCTGCGGCTGCCGCTGGACGCCGTGCCGGACATCACCAATCCGCAGGTGCAAATCAACGTCCCCGTCAACGGCCTTGCGCCGGAGGAGATTGAACTGCAAGTCACCTTCCCGCTGGAAAACCAGATGAGCGGCATCCCCGGCATGATTGAGCTGCGCTCGCTCTCCAAGTCCGGCCTCTCGCAGGTCACCATGATTTTCGAGGACGGCACCGACCTGTATCGCGCCCGCCAGCTCGTCAGCGAAAGGCTCCAGCAGGTGACGCAAGAACTGCCCCCCGGCCTCACGCCCAAGCTCGCCCCCATCGCCACCGGCCTCGGCGAAATCTTCTACTACGGCGTGGACTACCGCGCCGACGCCACCAACAAACCCGCCTCGCGCCGCGACCAGTTGATGGCGCTCAAGCTCATCCAGGACTTTCAGATCAAACCGCTTCTCCGCCAGACCCCTGGCGTGGCCGAGGTCAACACCAGCGGCGGCTACGAGAAGGTGTTCGTCATCCAGCCCGACCCCGCGCGGCTGTTGAGCGTTGGCCTGACGCTGCCGGACCTCGCTGCGAAGGTCGCCGAGAACACCCGCAACGCCGGCGGCGGCCTCGTGGAACTCGGCGGCGAGCAAATCACCATCCGTGCCAACAGCCGCATCACGCGCAGCGAGGAACTGGCCGGCCTCCCCTTGAAATTCGGCGCGGGCGTCCAGCCCATCCTCGTGCGCGATGTCGCCACGGTCGGCATCGGCACCAGCTTCCGCATTGGCGCGAGCACGGAGAACGGCGAGGAATCCTTGCTCGGTGCCGCCATCATGACCGCGGGCGAAAACTCCCGCCTCGTCTCCGTCGCCGTCGGCGAGAAGCTGAAGGAGATTCAGCAGAAGCTCCCGCCCGGCGTCGAGATTCACACGCTCTACGACCGCAGCGAGTTGGTGAACCGCACGATTCGCACGGTCGAGACCAACCTCGCCGAGGGCGCACTCCTGGTAATCGTCGTGCTCTTCCTGCTGCTCGGCAACGTCCGGGGCGCGGTGATTGTCGCCCTCGCCATTCCCTTCTCGATGCTCTTTGCGACGGTGGGCATGGTCGAGATGCGCATCCCCGGCAACCTCATGAGCCTGGGCGCGATTGACTTCGGCCTTATCATTGATGGCGCGGTCGTGATGGTCGAAAACATCCTTCGCCGGCTCGGCGAAAAGCAGCATCAGCTCGGCCGCGTGCTCACGCCCAAGGAGCGGCTGGAGGGCGTGCTCACCGCGGCGAAGGAAGTCGCCAGCCCGATGTTCTTCGGCGTCCTCATCATCACGGTCGTCTATGTCCCCATCCTCGCGCTCGAAGGCATCGAGGGGAAAATGTTCAAGCCGATGGCCCTCGTCGTGATGCTCGCGCTGGGCGGCGCGCTTGTGCTGGCCGTCACGCTCATGCCGGTGCTGTGCACGTTCCTGCTCGGCGGAAAAATCCACGAGGAAGACAACTGGCTCGTTCGCCAAACGAAGCGCCTCTACACCCCGCTGCTCGACTTCGGCCTGCGGCGGCGCGCCTTCATTGTGCTGCCGTCCCTCGCGCTCTGCGTCGCGGCAGCCCTCGTCTTCCAACGGCTCGGCGCGGAGTTCATCCCGCAGCTCGACGAGGGCGACGGCGTCCTCCAGCTCGTCAAATCACAGAGCGCCGGCCTCCAAAGCTGCCTCGAAATCCAGAAGCAATCCGAGCGCGTCCTGCTCAAGGAGTTCCCGGAAATCAAAACCATCTTCTCCCGCATGGGCGCGGCGGAAATCGCCACCGACCCGATGGACCCCAGCGACGCCGACACCTACCTGATGCTCAAGCCGCGCGAGACGTGGCGCAAAGTGGACGGCCAGCCCATCAGCAAGGAGAAGCTCATGGAACTCATGCAGCAGACGCTCGCCCAAAAAGTTCCCGTCCAGGCCATCCTCCCCAATCAGCCCATCCAGATGCGCTTCGATGAAATCATGGCGGGCGCGCGCGCCGAGTTGGCCTGCAAAATCTTCGGCGACGACTACGCCACGCTCGAACGCCTCGCCGGGGAAGTCCGCGACGCGCTCAACAAAATCCCCGGCGCGGGCGACGTGGAGTTCGACAAGATTGGCCGCGTCCCCCAAATCGAAATCACGCCCGACCGCGCCGCGCTGCGCCGTTACAACCTCCACGCCGACGACGTGAACAAAGTCGTCGAGACCGCGCTGGCCGGCGCGCCCGTCGGCTTCATTCAGGAAGGCAACCGCCGCTTCCCCATCGTCGTGCGGCTCGCGGAGGAACAGCGTTCCGACCTGGACCTCATCCGCCGCCTGCCCGTGGGCGTGGACGGCGGCGGGTTGCTCACGCTCGGCCGCGTCGCGAGCGTCACCAACCTGAACCAGATCGGCATGATCAAGCGCGAGAACGCCCAGCGCCTCGTCACGCTCCTCATCAACGTGCGCGGGCGTGACACCGCCAGCTTCGTCGCCGAGGCCGAGGCCGTGGTGCGCGCCAACGTGAAATTCCCCGAGGGCTACTACCACGAGTTCGGAGGGCAGTTCAAAAACCTGGTGAAGGCCAAGCAGCGCTTGATGGTCGTCGTGCCGCTGGCGCTGGCGTTCATCTTCGTGCTGTTGTTCCTCAGCTTCGGCTCGGTGCGGCAGGCCGCGCTCATCTTCGTGTGCGTCCCGCTCGCCGTCACCGGCGGCGTGTTCGCGCTGTGGCTCCGGGAAATGCCCTTCACCATCAGCGCGGCCGTCGGGTTCATCGCGCTCTCGGGTATCGCCGTGCTCAACGGCATCATGCTCATCAGCTTCATCAACCAGCTCCGCGACCAAGGCCGCAACCTCCGCGACGCCGTGGTGGAGGGCACCCTCACCCGACTCCGCCCCAAGCTGATGACCGCTCTCGTGGCCAGCTTCGGCTTCGTCCCGATGGCCATCGCCACGGGCGCGGGTGCGGAAGTGCAGCGCCCGCTCGCCACCGTGGTCATCGGCGGCATCATCACCTCGACCTTCCTCACCCTCGTGCTCCTGCCCGTCCTCTACGAGTGGATGGAGAAACGCTTTGTGCCCGTCGCCGAAACCGGCGCGGCCTCATCGGGACCACCCGGCGCTCCCGCAAAGACCAAGCCGCCGGAAGCCAGCCACTAACACACACCACCATGAAACTGCTCCCCCTCGCCGTCGCGCTCCTCGCCGTCGTCACTCTCACCGCCTGCAAGAAAGACGAACACGCCGGCCACGACCACGGCCCCGGCGGCCATGACCACGGCAAGCCCAAGGCCGCCAAACCCATCGCCGGCCCCAAGGGCGGCAAGCTGCTGGACAACGCCGCCCCGCGCGCCGAGTTCGTCATCGGCGCGGACCGCCGTGTCACCGTCGGTTTCTACGATGCGCAGCTCAAACCCGTCGCTGCCAGCGGCCAGGTCGTCGCCGTCTCCGCCGAGCCGAAGTCCGGCAAGGTGGCCTTGACGATGGAAGCCAAAGACGGCGCGTTCGTCTCCAAGGAGGCGCTGCCCGAGGGCGAAGGCTACAACCTGATCGTGCAAGTGAAGCCCGCCGCCGCCGCCGCGCCGCAGAATTTCCGCCTCACGCTCGACCTGAGCAACTGCGGCGGCTGCAAGCTCAAGGAATACGCCTGCACCTGCGGACATTGAGCCGAGCAAGCCGCTCTGGAGTGCGGCGGCAGAGCGCAGCGCCGACGCCGCTGCGCTCTACAACCGCACTCCATAGCGCCGTCGTCAGGCGGACACGCGCCGAGGACGGTTGATGACCTCGCGGTCGATCACGCCGTCCTTCATGTGGACCACGCGTTGCGCGCGCTCGGCGACTTCGTTGCCGTGGGTGACGAGGACGATGGTTTTGCCCTCCGCGTTGAGGCGGTCGAAGGTGTCGAGGATTTCCAGGCCGGTCTTGGAGTCGAGGTTGCCGGTGGGTTCGTCGGCGAGGATGAGGAGGGGGTCGTTTACGAGGGAGCGGGCGATGGCGACGCGTTGCTGCTGGCCGCCGGAGAGTTGCTTGGGCCGGTGGTCGAGGCGTTCTGCGAGGCCGACCATCTTCGCGAGGCGCTCGCAGTGTTCGAGGCAGGTGGAGAGGTCGCGGCCTTGGTAGAAGAGGGGAACGTGGATGTTCTCGATGACGGTGAGCTGCTGGATGAGGTTGTAGCTCTGGAAGACGAAGCCCAGCGTGCGGCCGCGGAAGGCGGAGAGCGCGTCGTCATCCATCGTCGCCACGTCCACGCCGCCGAGGAAATATTTTCCGGCGCTGGGGCGGTCGAGACAGCCCAGGACGTTGAGCAGGGTGGACTTGCCGGAGCCGGACGCACCCATGATGGCGACGTATTCGCCGGGCTGAATGGTGAGGTCCACCCCGCGCAGGGCGCGCACCTCGACGTCGCCCATCCGGTAAATCTTCTCCAGCTTCTCGATGCGGATGATGGCGCGGTCGCTCACGGGCCAGTGCTCTTGGTGCGCACCGGCGTCTCAGCCGCCTTGTCCGTGCGCGCGGGCTTGGCAGACTTGTCTGACTTGGCGGGCGGGATGCCGCTGGATTGGCGGACGCCGGGGGGCAGTTCCTTGCTGGCCTTGGGGAGAGGTGCGGTGGGCGGGAGTTTCGGCAGCGGGCGGTTCGTCCCGTCCTCCTCGCGGTTCAGCACGGAGCCGTCGAGGGAGATGCTGTCGCTGTTCGCGAGCGCAGAGAGCAGCACGCGGTCGCCCTCGGCGAGGCCCTTGCGGATTTCAATCATCCGGTCGTTGAACAACCCGACTTCCACCGGCACGGGCACCTCGCGCTCGCCGCGCTGGACGTAGCAGACCTGCTGGCCCTTGACGGTGGTGACGGCCTGGATGGGGATGGTGAGCACTTGGGTGAGGTTGGTGACGACCACCTCCGCGCGGCCGGAGACGCCGGGCTTGATGTCCGAGAGCGACTCGTTAATCCACACCTCGGTGGAATAGACCTTCATGTTCGGGTTATAGTAGCGGCTGGTGGTGTCGGGCAGGACGGCGACCTTGCGCACGACGCCGGTGAACTGTTTGTCGGGCAGCGAATCAATGGTCACGTAAGCGCCGAGGCCGGGCTTCACCTGGCGGACGTGGGATTCGTGGACCTTCACCTCGATCATCATCTGCGTCACGTCGGGCAGCTTCAGCAAGTCCTGCTTCTGGCGGATGCTCGCGCCCTGCTCGATGAGGATGCCGCTGCCGATGGAACTGCCGGTGGCATAAACGACCAGCCCTTCCTGTGGCGCGAAAATCTTCGTCAGCTCAAGCTGCTTCTTCATCTCCGCGAGACGGTCGCGCTGGAGGTCGAAGGTGTTGAGCTTGGCGGTCACGTCCGTCTCGAAGGACTTGATGGTGGAGCTGGCCTTCTGCTTGACCTGCAACAGCCCGAGGCGCGCGGTGTCGAGCGCCGCCTCCAGTTGCCGCACGGACTTGGGGTAAGTGTATTTGGTTGCGAGACGCAACTCCTCGTCGGCCTGCGCGATGGCGATTTCCTGGCGCTTCATCGTGAGCGAGTCGGCCTTCAGCTCGTCCTTCGTGGCGTAGCCTTTCGCTTCGAGCGTCTTGGTCCAGTTGAGCCGGTCTTGCGCGCGCTGCATCTCCTCCTGCGCGATGGTGATTTTGGCCTCGATGGCGCGGCGGCTCTGCGGCCAATCGCCCTCCTTGTATTTCTCGAGGTCGGAGATGGCGAACTCGACTTTGAGCACGGCGTCCTTGACCGAGGCGTCCATCGTGAGCTTTTGAATCTCCAGGTCCTCCTTGGCGCGGCCGTAGGAACCCTCGGCGTTCTGCACGGTGACTTCCTGATTCGCCAGCTTCTCCTTCAGCCCCGAGGAATCTAGTTCCACCAGCAAGTCGCCCTGTTTCACCGTGGTGCCCTCGGGCACGACGCTGACGATGGTGGTGCCGCCTTCCAGCTCGTTGCGGATGATGAGTTCCTGCACGGCGCGCAGCGTGCCGCCCTCGACGAGCGACACGAGAAAATCGCCGCGCTTCACGGTGTAATAGCTGTTCGCCTGCGTGACCGGCTTGCGGCTGCGGAGCGCGTAAGCCGTGCCGCCAATCGCGGCGAGGAGGAACAACAGCAGCCACACGGGCCGCGCGCGGATGAATTGTAAGAGTCGGGTCATCGGGTCAGTTGCCAAAAATCTTGTCCGGCGGAGCCACCGCGTCGTCGCTGCCGTCCGGCTTGCGCCTCGGCGGCGGCGGGGCCGCGCCGGGCAACGCTTGCTCGCGGAGCCACCACTGCTCGCCCTCGGTCCGCAACGCGCCCACGTCAACGAGGAACTTCAGCCGCGCGGCGAGGTAGTCCACCTGCACCTGCGTCACCGCGTTCTGCGCCAGCACCTGCGCCGTCTGGGCTTCGAGCTGGTCGCGGATTTGCGAGCGCCCGGCCTGAAGCAGGATGCCCGACGCGTTCACGCGCTGGTCGGCGAGGGCCAGCGCGTTGGTCTGAATGGTGTAGTTCTGCTGCAACTGCTCCAGGTTCCGCAAGCCTTGCCGCACCGCGTCGCGGTTGGTGTCCAGCGTCAGCGCCAGCGAACGCAGCGAGCGCTCGAAAGCGATGAGCGTGGTGCGGTAGGCGTTGCGCTGGAGCAGGCGGTCGAAGGGCAGGTCGAGTTGGAGGCCGGCGTTGGCGGTGTATTGGCCCACGTCGAACTTCGAGTAGTTCACCGCGTCCTCGGCCAGCGACACGCCGGAGACGAACGTGAGGTTCGCCTTCAGCCGGTCGGCGGCGACGACAATCTTCCGTTTGCTGTCCTCGAAGCGGTCAATCTCGTTGAGCAGGTCGAGCTTGTGCTCCACGGCGGCGGCGAACGCGGCCTCCTCGCTCGTGGCCACCGCGAGCAAACCGGTCTTTTTCAAGTCTTCCAGCACGTTGTCATCGAGCGCCAGCTCCACGCCCAGCGGCAGGCCGAGCGTGATTTTGAACGTGTCCAGCGCGGTCTGATACGCCTCCACGGCGCTGATGTAGGCGCTCTTGCCCTTGAGTTCCTCCTGCCGCGCCTGATCCACCTCGAAGCGCGCGCGGCGGTCCGCCTTCCATTGGGCTTCGAGCAACTCGCGGATGGTCACGAGCTTCGTGTAGTTGTTGTAGGCGTTGCGCACCGTGTCCTTGCGCTGGAGCAGGCGGTAGTAGGTCGTGACGATGTCCACCGCGAAGGTCTGCTGAAATAGCGCGAAGGCGCGGAGGTCGTAGATCACGTCGCGTTCCCCTTGCCGCAACGTCTCCGCCACCACATCCGCACCCGCCCCGCGCAGGAGCGGCTGGGAGAAGTTCAGTGACAGGACGCTCACGACGGAGCGGCGCGGGTCGCCGGTGAAGTAGCGGAGCAAGTCATTGGCGAGCGTGGCGCTGACGGTGCCGCCGCTCTGGAGCAGTTGGGAAACCCCAAGGTTGCCGCTGCCGTCCACGCGCCCATCGCCGTCCCGCTCGCGCACGACGCCCGCGCCGAGCGAGGCGAAGGGCCGCTTCGCGAACTCATGCCGCTCGCCCGTGAGCGTGAGCGCGGCGAGGTAGAGCGTCTCCTTGCGGAACTGGTATTGGCGGTTGTGCGCCACGGCGAGCGCGAGGGCCTCGTCCAGCTTCACGACCGTGCGCCCGCCGCCGCCCTTGCGGGCGTTGAGCAATTCCTCCCACCGAATGTCCTTCGGCTCGCGCGCTGAGAACGGCGTGTTGATGGTGAAGGCGTTGGTCTTGCCGAAGAGCGCCTGCTCCTTGCGGCCGAGAATCCCATAAGCCTCCTTGTCCGCCTGCGCGTGGTAATCCTTCCGGGAGGAACAGCCGCCAGCCAGCAGCGCCAGCAGGAGGAGCACTGGCGCGAACGTCCCTTCGCGAGACGGCCCAGCCGTCGTCCCGTGCGGTGGTGCGCTGGTGAGGCGCAGAAATTGTCCGGCTTGCGTGACCAAAATACTGCTGCTGGAAATCAGGAGCGCGAAATAGACGCCGGGTTGGGGACGCGGTTTCAAAGCTTTCTCCGCCGGAGCGTTTCAGCCATGCCGGAACGGGGCCGAGAGCGTAAACGTGTTCGGCAAGTGCCGCACCTCGCGCACCGCGCCGTCCGCCAGCAGCACCTCCACGATGTCGAAGCGCAGCTTCACGCGCGGGTCGTTCAGCAGCCGCACGTAGTCCATCGCCGTGCCGGACAGCAGCCGCTTCTTGCGCGCGTCCACGGCGGCGGCGGGGCGCGTCCAGCGCTCGGAGGAACGGGCTTTCACCTCCACAAAAACCAGGCAGTCTGTTCTATTTCTGATGAACATAAGTGGCGCTTGGACTGCGCTTGAACGCGATGCGTGTGCCAACCGCCACGCGACATGAGAATCTCGGTTTCGGGGTTGAAGTTCCGCAAAGCTGGCTGAGATTACCTTCATGCAAATCACCCCCGAACTTTTTCATGCCTACCTCAAATGCCCAACGAAATGCTGGCTGCGAGCGAAGGCGGAGCCGCCGAGCGGCAACCCCTACGCCGACTGGGTAAAGACTCAGACTGACGCCTACCGCACCAACGAAACGGCTAAGTTCGCCACCGCGGAGCCAGTTGGGGAACTCCTTGCGCCGGTGATGGGCGAAACGTTGAAGGCTGCCAAGTGGCAGTCGGCGGCGAACGTCCCGGTGCTGGCACAGATGGACTCCTTCACACTTGAATCAGAACTCCACGCCGTCGAGCGCATCCCGTCCGAGGGGCGGGGCAAGGCTGCGCAGTTCGTTCCCATCCGCTTCATCTCCCGGAACAAGCTCACCACAGACGACAAGCTGCTGCTGGCCTTCGATGCCTTCGTGCTCTCCGAAATGCTCGGCCGCCCCGTCAGCCTCGGCAAAATCATCCACGGCGACGACCACGCCACGCTCAAGGTGAAAACCTCGGCCATGGCCGGCGAAGTGCGAAAGCGCCTCGAGAAAATCGCCGCGCTGCTCGCCATCGCCGCGCCACCCGATCTCGTCTTGAACCGGCACTGCGCTGAATGTGAATTCCGCGACCGCTGCCGGAAGATCGCGGTGGAGAAGGACGACCTCAGCTTGCTGGCCGGCATGAGCGCGAAGGAGCGCCAGAAACTCCGCAGCAAAGGCGTCTTCACCGTCACACAACTCTCCTACACGTTCCGGCCGCGCCGCCGGCCCAAGCGGCAGCGCGACAAACGCGAGAAATATCATCACGCGCTCAAGGCGCTGGCGATTCGGGAGAAGAAAATCCACATCGTCGGCAGCCCGGAACTCAAGATCGAAGGCACGCCCGTCTATCTGGATGTCGAGGGCCTGCCCGACCGCGATTTCTACTACCTCATCGGCGTGCGCATCGGCAACGGTGAAACCGCCATCCAGCACAGCCTGTGGGCGGACACCGTCGAGGACGAGGGAAAGATTTGGCGGGAATTCCTCGCCATCCTCGAAACGGTCGAGAAGCCGGTGCTGATCCACTACGGAAGTTACGAAACTGAATTCCTAAAAGCACTCAATGCGCGCTATGGGAATCAACGTGCATGCCAACCGGACGATGCGATGGAATTGAACACCATCAATCTCGTTTCGGAATTGCTCGACACGATCTACTTCCCAACTTTTTCAAACGCCCTGAAGGACATCGGCGCATGGCTTGGTTTTGCATGGTCGGATGCGTCACCGCTGGGCCTCGACTCAATCGCCTGCCGAGATGAATGGGAGCGAACTTGCGAGGTTCGGATGAAGGAACGCCTGATCGGCTACAACACTGAGGACTGTCAAGCGGCAGAGGTCGTGACTGGCGCACTTCTGCGACTCCAAGTCTCCGTTCAATCCAACGACGCTGGAAGTCAGCCGATCGATGCCGTAGCGGTTCAATCTCTGAAGCCACCTCGGAAACGATTTGGAAAATTCACGAGCCTGGTCGAAGAGTTCGACGGAATCACCGAGGCAGCATGGTGGAACTATCAACGCGACAGGATATACCTGAGGTCCAGAACTCGAACAAAACACGCTGAACCTTCTGGCGACAGTGAAGTGCTAGGGCCGCGAAAGACTTACCCGCCGAACAAAGTTGTAAAGCTCCCAGTTCCGACATCTTGTCCGTTCTGTGGCGGCGAATGCATCCCGCGCAGTTACAAGCGGCGAACACTCCAAGATCTCCATATCGGCAAATCGGGTGTCAAACGATGGGTCGTAACTTACAAGTTTCGAAGCTGCCTTTGTTCAGGTTGCCAGAAGAGATTCGGCCTGCCGGACGGCTTCTGGCCACAAAGCAAGTTCGGCAGAAATTTGGTCGCATATCTGATCTTCGTATCGATTGAGTTGCAAACTCCGCTCTGGACCGTTTGGAAGATGATGGTTCGTTTTTTCGGTTACGAAATGCCAGCGGGCACACTTTACGCCCTGAGGAATAGCGCTGCCGAGTATTACCAAGGCACTTCTGAGAGGATTCTTCGATCGCTCGTGAGCGGAAATCTTCTGCATGTGGATGAAACCCAGGTAAGCGTGGAAGGCAAGTCCGCGTATGTTTGGGTGTTTGCCAATCTTGAGCAGGTAGCATTTATGTATGCGGAGTCCCGGGATGGATGTTTTCTGCAGGAGATGTTGAAGGATTTCAAGGGCGTCCTCGTGACAGATTTTTATGGTGCATACGATTCACTGCCGTGCCCCCAACAGAAATGCCTGATTCACCTGATGCGAGATTTGAACGACGCCGTTCTCTGCAATCCTTACGACGAAGAGTTGAAAAAGCTTGTCAGGGAGTTTGGGCGAATTCTGAAAGCAATCGTCGAAACGGTGCATCGGCGTGGACTTCAGGCCCGCTATCTCAGAAAACACGTCAAATTCGTCACGCGGTTCTACAAAACCCTTGCCACTCAATCCTATCAAAGTGAAGCGGCTCTCAAGTTCAAACAACGGTTCGAGAAGAACCGCAGCAAGCTGTTTACATTCCTAACGCTCGACGGAATTCCGTGGCACAACAACAACGCCGAACACGCCATCAAAGCTTTCGCAAAACATCGGGACATCGTCCGCGGTTCTTTCACACCCAAAACGATTCAAAGGCATTTGGTTCTTCTGAGCATTTGCCAAACCTGCAAATACTTGGGCGTGGACTTTCTGGATTTCCTCCGTTCGGGCGAGAAGGACATTCACGCCTTCGCGGAAAGCCGGCACCGGCGGAAGCGCACACCGCAAAACCTCACCCCAACCAGTTTACCAACGAAGGCAATCTCGGAGGCGAGCGGGCATCCCTAACGCGCCCTGCATTCAGCCGTAGCGATATGGTTTGGCTAATGGGAAAGAGTTCGGCAGGTGCCGCACCTCGCGCACCTTGCCGTCCAGAAGCAAGACTTCGATGATGTCGAAACGGATTTTCACCTCGGGGTTCTTTAACAGCCGCAAATAATCCAGCGCGGTTTGGGAGAGCAACCGCCGCTTCCTGGCATCCACTGCGGCCGCCGGGCGAGCCCATTCCTCAGACGAGCGAGTCTTAACTTCGCAAAAAATTAGGCAGTCTGTTCCCTTACTAGTGAGAACACCTCCGGTTCAGTTTCTAACAGGACGAAGCTGACCGCTTCACCGCGTAACAATAGGCCCGGTAAGTGCCGTCGATCATGAAGCTGCCGTCCGCTGCGATAGGCACGGAGTTCCTGGGAATCGGCACGCCGTAGTGGTCGCAGGGCGTTATGTTCGCGAGCCTCGGACCGGCGAGCTTGATCGTGGCCTGCACGGGTGCCAAGCAGGCGTGGCGCGCACACGCGCGGCACCCTGCTGAGGCAGCCGATGGGGAACATCAAGCTGATGGGCCGCTTGCTCTACACGAAACCGGCAAGTTCAACGGCCCGGCCCCGCTGGCAGGGGTGCGATCCATGTCGTGGCGGTGAGTGGGCGCGGATTATTCAGGCCGCCGCCGATCACCACGAGACGTCCAGCAAGGATCGCCGCAGAGGGAGCCAGCAGTTTCTCCGGCAGTTCGCCGACCACGCGCCACGTGTCCGCCTTGGGGTCATACTCCAAAATGTCGCCCACCACGTTGCGCGGCGGCTTGGACTGATTGCATCTGCCGCCCACAACCAAAATCCGGCCCTGATAAATGAGGGTGCTGGACTCAAAATGGCTGCGGCCGTCGGGCAGGCTGGCGATCGCCGTCCACTGCTTGGTGGCCGGATCAAACTGGTGGCACGAGCTGACATCAATCTGCGTCTTGTCGTGCCCGTGGTCGCCGCCCAGCGCGTAGAGTTTCCCGTCGAGCACCGCCGCCGTCACATGGCCGCGCGGGTCGGGCAAGTCCGCTTCCGGTTGCCAAGCCTTGCCGCTGTCCAAGGCCAGGCTCCAGTGCGCGGCCCCATCCGTCTGGCGGTCCGCCTTGTAGCCGCCGAAGTAATGCAGCGCGCGGCCCACGACTGCGAGGCCACCGCCAGCACGCGGCTCCGGCAGCGGCGGGCCGGCAGTCCAAGTGTCCGAGGTGACATCGTATCGCCACACTTCATCCGTGACGGGGCCGGGGTGTTTCCCTTTGAAGCCGCCAGCGAACCAGACGTTGTTGCCGTCCCGGGCGGGATTCAGGTGCGTGACGCGCGTCGGCATGTCCTTTCGTCGCGTCCACGCGTCGCTCGCCGGATCGTAAACGTCGACCTGGTTCGAGGCCGCGAGCGATTCGGTGAAGCCGCCGAAAAGCCACAGTTTGCCGTCCATGTCGAGCGTCGGCGCTTCCACGCGGGCGAAGGGCGCAGGCGCGGACTTCTTCCACTCCAGCGCCGGCCACGCGGCCGTAGCCCCGGCGAGGTTGAGGGCGAGCAGACTTAATCCGGCAAGCAGACACGAACGCAGCTTCATCGCGCCATTTTCGGCAAATACGACCGCGAAACAAGCTTCCCGCAGTTGTGGCGCGTTGGTGGAACATCCGCTGCGGCAGCGGGCCGCGAGATCAGTGGATCGAACCGCCATTCCTTCCTCGCCCCGCGCGCTCGCTCATGAAACGACTCCCGCGGTTCCGCTCACGCATCACTCACCGCATCGCCGCGTTCAGCCTTGCCGCCAGCGCCAGCTAATTGACCGCCGAGGACTGGGGCGCTTACGCGCTCATGCCAGTCAGCGCGCGAGCCTTCGTTTTGGAGTCGGCGGGCACTGGCGACGGCGCGGAGGTGAGCATCGGAAAGCCGGCGGGAGCCGCGCATCAAAAGTGGACGATCACGCCCCAGGGCGAGCGGCTCTTCTCCATCCAACCGGCTGCGAATCCGGCGCTCGCCCTGGCGGTGGCGAAGGGCGCAAACGAGAACGGCGCGGCGATCGTGCTCGAAAGGGAAAGCGGCCAGCCCTGGCAACTCTGGTCGCTGACCAAGCACGCGAGCGGCAGCTACAGCCTTACGCCCAGCCATGTGACGGGCCTGGGGTTGGACCTGTTGGGCGGCAAGCAGATGCCCGGCGCGCTGGTGGACTTGTGGACCAACTCAGGCAACGACCCGCACTTGCAATGGCTCATCAAACCCCTCGCAGGCAGCATCGTCGCCGAGGCGAAGGCAAGCGCCGCGCCGGGTTATGTGCCGCCCTGCCGAGACTAATTCCTTGTGTCCCTTACCCTGCCTTCCCTAGGGGCGTGCTGCTGCTTCTTGAACCACCATCCAGCAATCGACAATTGGAACGGTTGCTGGCCTCCTTCGACACGTTGTTTATGAAACGCACTCTTTCCTGCTGCGCCGTGAGCCTCGTGCTGCTGTGCGACCTGCCCGCCGCCGGCGCGGCGGAGGTGCCGGCGGCCGCGCGCGCTTTCATCCAGGCCCATTGCATTGACTGCCACGATGCGGGCTCGGCGCGGGCGGGCTTTCGCATTGATCTGCTCACCGCTGACTTCACGGCGGGCAACAACGCCGGGCTGTGGCACGAGGTGATGAACAAGATCAACTCGGGCGAGATGCCGCCGAAGAAGAAGCCGCGCCCCAATGCGAAGGAGGCGTTCGCCGTGGCTTCGTGGGTGGCGAAGAAGCTCGACGAGACGACGAAGTCGGCGCAGGGCGCGGGCGGCCGCGTGCCGATGCGGCGGATGAACCGCGTGGAGTATGCGAACACCGTGCGCGACCTCTTTTCGCTGGATGAAAACTTCGCGCGGCGCGTTGAGAAGGAGCTCCCGGCGGACGGGAAGGTCGGCGGGTTTGATCGCGGGGCGGCGAGCCTGTTCATGGACGAAGGCCAACTCGCCCAATACATGGCGGTGGCGGATCTGCTGCTCGATGAGGCGGTGTTCAACGAGCGGCCGAAGGTGCAGAAGTTCACCTACGACGGCCCGGCGGAGCGCTACGTGCATGGCCTGCACACCGCTTACAAGAACGAGGCGGGCGAGTTCATCGAGACGAGCGTGCCGAAGGTGATCGCGGCGCAGAAGGAGCCGCTGGCGTGGATTCCGCAGCCGAACTTCGATCAGATGGGCTCGAAGGACCGGCGCTACGTGCCGCACGGGCCGTATGATTGGGCCCTGACCAACGGCGGCACCGAATACCTCGCAAGCCTCCGCTTCTACAACGTGGACTGGGCCAAGCGCGGCGTGACGCGTGATGGCTGGTATCGCATCCGCATCCAGGCCGGCGCGTTCAAAGGCGAGGACGAGGAGTCGCTCAAGGAGGTGCGGCTCGTCTCACAATACGCGCTCGGCAGCCCCATCGAAAACGTGCAGAGCGTGGTGGTGGATGCGCCGCTCGGCGCGCCGAAGGTCTATGAGTTCATGCAGTATCTGCAAATGGGGCCGCCCGGCATGACCCGCGACTGGCGCGTCCGCTGGGACTTCGGCGAGCGCAAGGAACCCTGCGTCACCGACCCGAAGTATTGGGATGTGCAGTGGAAGCAGGTGATCGTCGGCGGCGAGATCGCGCGGGCGAAGAGCGAGAAGAAGTCCGAGGAAGAAATCCAGGCGAAGAAGAAGCTGCTCGAAGAGACCATCGCGAAGGCCACGGAGAGCCGGAAGGCATTCGAGGGACCGTATTGGGTCTGGAATCCGAAGCTGAACATCGCGAAGCGTCCGCGCCTGTGGATCGGCACGCAGGAGTGGGAGGGGCCGGTCGTGGATTGGCCGCCGCCTGGCCGCAAGGCGCTGTTCTTCGCGAGCGAGGAACGCGAGGACGACGCCTATCTGCGCGAGATTTTTGCGCGGCTGCTGCCGCTGGCGTATCGCCGGCAAGTTACGCCGGACGAACTGAACCGCGTGGTCAACTGGACGCTGAAGACCAAGGCTGACCGCAGCCTCTCCTTCACCAAGGCCGTGCGTGAAGGCGTGAAAAACGTGCTGTGCTCGCCGAAGTTTCTGTATCTTGGCAGTGAGGAGATGCCGGCGAAGGTGGCTGTGAAAACATCGCCGGGACCCCAGCCGGTGGATGGCTGGCAGTTTGCGAGCCGGCTGTCCTATCTGCTGTGGAGCAGCGCGCCGGACGCGGATCTGTATGGCCTGGCCGCGCAAAACCAGCTGCGCGATCCCGCCGTGCTGCGCGCGCAGGTGAAACGGATGATCGCTGATCCGAAGGCGTGGGAGTTTGTCCGCAACTTCGCGGGGCAATGGTTGAGCGTGCGCAACTTCGACAACGGCAACCCGCCGAACCGCGATTTCTACAAGCACTATGACGATGCGCTGCGCGACAGCTCGAAACGCGAGCCGCTGGAGTTTTGCAACGAAGTCCTGAAGAAGGATCTGCCGATCACGCATTTCCTCGAGAGCGATTTCCTCGTCATCAACGAGCGCATGGCAAAGCACTACGGCATCGAAGGTGTGGAGGGTGATGATTTCCGCCGCGTGCCGGCGCCCGCCGACGACCGTCGCGGCGGCGTGCTCGGCATGGCGGGCATTCTCACGTATCTCGCCGACGGCACGCGCACGCTGCCCGTGCGCCGCGCGACGTGGGTGCTCGACACGTTGTGGAACCAGCCCGTCCCGCCACCACCACCGAACGCGGGCGACTTGCCGGCCCTCAAGGACAAGAAGCAACGCACCGTCCGCGAACGCCTCGACCAACATCGCCTGTCCGAGAACTGCGCGAGCTGCCACACCCGTGTGGACCCCTTCGGCATGGCCCTGGAGAACTACGACGCGACCGGCATGTGGCGCGACCGCCAGAACGGCGAAGGGATGCGCGGCGACAAGAATTCCCCGGCGCTGGACGTGAGCGGACAACTCCCAAGCGGGGCGGAGTTCAAGACCGTGCCCGAGTTCAAAGCCGCGCTGCTCGCCGAGAAGGAAAAGTTCGTAAAAGGCTTCACCGAAAAGCTGCTCTGCTACGCGCTCGGCCGGCCTATCGGCTACAGCGATCATCTCACCGTCGAACAAATCACCAGGCACGCTTCGAAGCATGAATTCCGGTTGCAGGAAATCATTCAGGCCACAGTGGCGAGCACCTTTTTCCAAACGAAATAACCAACGCGACCTTCATGAACATCCAAACGAACAACTGGCGCATGGCCCGCCGCACGTTTCTCAAAGGGATCGGCGCTACGGTCGCACTGCCGTGGCTCGAAGTGATGAGCCAGAACGCGAAGTCCATCACCGCGGCAGGTTCGATGGCGGCCCATGAAATTCCGCGCCGTGCGATGTTCACGTATTGGGGACTCGGGGTGGAGATCACGGGCTTCACGCCACCGGACACGGGGAGGAATTACACACTAACCCCATCGCTTGCCCCACTCGCGCCGTTCAAGAACGACATGACGGTGATGACGGAACTCACGTCCTTCACCGGCGGCCACGGCTCGTGCTGCTGCCTGCTCACGGGCGTCAACACCGTGCGCAATGCCAAGACGCTAATGTCGGTGGACCAGCAGCTCGCCGTGCATCACGGCAGCGCGACGCGCTTTCCTTCACTCGTGCTCGGCACGGTGCGCGAGACGGGCTTCGGCGGGCCCTTCCCGATGACTTTGTCGTGGAGCAAGAATCACACGCCTATCACCCCGGAGAACCGCCCCGAGGTGCTTTTCGAAAAACTCTTCGGCAGCGAGGATAACAAGACGCTCGCAGCGGCGAAGCAGGCGATGGCGCAGCGCGCGAGTCTGCTCGATTCGATCAAGGAACAGGCCGCGGCGCTCCAGCGGCAGGTCGGCACGGCGGACCGCGCGCGGCTCGATCAATATTTCACGTCCATCCGCGACCTCGAGGAACGCATCAAGGTCGAGGGCAAATGGATCGACCGCCCCAAGCCGAAGATGGCGCGACCGGACTTCGGCAAAGGCTCGCCCCGCGACCGCATCGCCAGCGACGGCCGCGGCTACTCGGAATACACGCGGATGATGTTCGACATGATCGCGCTCGCCTTCGAGACCGACAGCACGCGCGCCGTGAGTCACATCCCCCGCACCGAGGGCGACGAAGCCAAGTGCTACGGCTACCAGACCAAGAGCAAATGGGACCTCCACACGATCACGCACAACGCACAGGAAGACGATAAGCTCGCGCAATGGCGGAAGCTCGACGCGCTCTATTTCGCTGAGTGGGCTTACTTCCTCGGCAAGCTCAAGGGCGTGAAGGAAGGCAACGGCACGCTGCTCGACAACACGATGGCCGCATGGGCCACGACCAACGGCGGCCCCAACGCGCACGATTCGAAACACCTCCCGCTCATCCTCTGCGGCGGCTCGGCGCTGGGCCTGAAGCATCAGGGCCACCTCGTGCAGAAGGACTTGCCGGTCGCGAACGTGTGGAAAACCGTCGTGGACCGTGTCGGCATGAAAATGCCCGAGGACTTCCAAGGCGGCTTGGCGAGCGGCGTGGTGAAGGAGTTGATCTGATGCGACTCACGCTCCCGTCCATCGCTCTCCTTTTACTCTCGCTCGTCGCCTCGGCTGCGAATCCGCCCAGCGTGGATTCGCTGACCACCAAGGGCGTGCGCTTCAAAATCGAAAAGGACGGCACCGTCTCTGAAGCGTCTGTCGGCTCCAAGGCCACCATCTC
Source organism: Verrucomicrobiota bacterium (assembly GCA_039796295.1). GTDB lineage: Bacteria > Verrucomicrobiota > Verrucomicrobiia > Limisphaerales > SXTU01 > SXTU01. The sequence goes on along the minus strand of JBDKJY010000013.1, from coordinate 30,843 downwards.
CGTCGAAGACTTCCAACTCATCGGCGCGCTCCACACCTTGAAGCGTGCGGACATCAGTCCCGAGTCCGCGCGGCTGAACGATGACACCGCGAAGTCCCTCTCGCAGCTCGTTCAGCTCGAGAAGTTCTTCGCCAACGGTGCCGAGTTGAGCGACGACGGCTTCAAGGTTTTCGCCGGATGGAAGAGCCTCAAGTCCTTCGGCCTCGACCACTGGGGCTGGTATGCGCCGGGACACCTGCCGCAAAGGACTCCGCTCGGTCCCGGGCTGGCTCATCTGGCTTCCTGCAAGAACCTCGAGCACGTGCGACTCGGCGGCTGCCGCGTGGACAACCGCGTCACCGCCGCACTCGCGCAGATCAAGTCACTGCAAAGCGTGGACCTGCAACACACCTTCGCCGTCACCGACGAGGGCGTCGCTGCGCTCAAGGCCTTGCCGAAACTCCGGGTCATCAAACTCAGCCCGCAATTCAGCCCGCGCATCACGGATGCCTCACTCGTCGTGCTCGGCGAAATCCTGACCCTCGATGAAATCGAAATCAACGAGACGTGGCTGACCTACGACAAAGGCTTCGCGCACCTGAAAAGACTCCCATCGCTGAAGAAGCTGATGCTCACCAAGGTCATCGCCACCGAAGCCGACATCGCCAAACTGAAGACCGACCATCCCGCCGCCGATGTGCGGTGGACCCAGCCCGACGAAGCGATCATCGCGAAAACCAAGGCGCAGTTTCAGCGATTCTGGGAGAAGCAGCCAAAGGACAGGCCGTAATTCCAGGTCGTTCGGATGCAAACTGCTGCATCCGGCAATCATCTCGATTACACCTCGCTCACGACACCCGTGCTGGCTCCGAAGGACTTTGCCTCGATGCCCAGGTGGTGCAACAGGCGGACGTAAAGATTCGAGAGCAGCAGGTTTTTCTTCCGGTCGAACGCCAGGTGGCCTTGGTGCTTGAAGCCGCCACCGGCGAGCATGATGGGGAGGTTGTTGTTGTCGTGCGACGAGGAGTTGCCGAGGTTGCTGGTGTAGAGCACGGCGGTCTGGTCGAGCAGGGTGTGATCACCTTCGGTGGTGGCCTTAAGTTTCGTAATGAACTCGCCCAGCACCTTGATTTCCGCTTCTTCGATCAGGGCGAGTTGTTCGAGCTTCGCCGGGTCCTGGCCGTGGTGGGAGGCGTCGTGGTGGCCGAGGTTGACGCCTTGAATCTCCGGGCGTTCCTGCGAGCCGATCCACAGCGAAATGACGCGGGTGGAATCGGTCTGCAACGCGAGGTGCACGATCTCATACCATTGCCGCGAGCGCTCGATCAGTTGCGGTCCGCTGAAGTCCAGGGTCGGCGTCGGCACGGCGACCTTGGGCTTGGGCGAAGTGCTCCAGTGTTCGTCCTGTTGCAGTTTTTGTTCGGCCTCGCGCACGGAGGTCAGGAACAAATCTAGGCGCTGGCGGTCGTCGGTGCTCACCTTGCGGTTGAGCGCTTTGATCTGCCCGCCCACGTCGTCAAGGATGCTCTGGCCGTCTTTGACCCGCTGGAGTTCGCGCGCTTCCTCCTCGAGACTGCCGGCGATGAAGAGCTTCTTGAACACCGCGGTCGCCCGGCCCTCGGCCGGGATGCGGACGCCGCGCCGGCTCCAAGCGACATCACCGCCACCGAGGATGAGCGACGGGTAGCGGGTCTGATTGCCAATGTGCGCGGCGGCTTCCTGATCGAGCGAGATGCCGTTCTTGATGTCCTTGTCGCGGATGAACTCCGGCGCGACGCCAGTGAATAGTCCCACCTCGGCGAAGTGCCCCGCGGCGTAGCGATGCGACATGCCGGAAAAGACGGTGAACTGGTCGCGGTGGGCTTGCAGAAGCTTCAAGTAGCGGCTCGGCTCGCAGTCTTTACCGGTCTGCTCCGGAAAGAAATTGGGGCCATACATGCCGAGTCCCTGACCCACGAGCACCATGCGCGGCGGCTGCTTCTTAGCGGCCTTGGCCTCGGCGGCGCCGGCCGGCAACATGACATCGAGAAACGGCAGCCCGATGGCCACGCCAGACGCACGGAGGAAGGTGCGGCGGTCGATTCGTTGGTAGGACATAAGCGCGGAGGGTTATTTGTTCAGAAAGACATGGCTTTGGACGATTTCATGCACCAATGATCGCAGACCATAGTCCTTCGCGCGGACTTTGGCGACGATCTGCTCGATGACTTCGCGGTCGGCGAACTGGATGTCTGCGCCCGTGGCATAAATCATCAGCTGTTGCGTGAGGCTGCGCGCGAGCTGGTCCTTGTCCTCGAGCAGCAGCTTCTTGTAGTCGGCAATGTCCTTAAAGGTCCGGCCTTCGGGCGTGACGCCGCCTTGCTCGACATCCGCGCCGCGATACACGCCGCGCCCGCTGGTGGGGAAGAGCGCGTTCGGGTGCTGCTTGGTGCGTTCGGTGCCGCGGTAGAACTCACGCCAGTTGCCGATCGGATCGAAGTTCTCCAAGGCGAAACCCGGCGGATCGATGTAGATGTGGCAGGTGGCGCATGCGGGCGTGTTGCGGTGCTTGTCGAGTTGCTGGCGGATCGTCGTCGCGCCGCGGATGTCCGGCTCGATGGCGGCCACGTCGGGCGGAGGCGGTGACGGTGGTTTGCCGAGGATGCGTTCGAGCACCCATTTGCCACGCAGGACGGGTGAGGTGCGCGTGCCGTCAGCAGTGACTTTCAGCACGCTCGCATGGGTCATCACGCCGCCGCGATGAGAGTCGGTCGGCAGCTTCACTTTGCGGAAGTCGTTTCCCGTAACGCCGGGAATGCCGTAAAGCCTCGCGAGTCGCTCGTTGAGCATCGACCAATCGGAATCGGTGAAATTGAGCAGGCTCAGATCGTTGCGCAGCACTTCCTCGAAGAACAACTGCGTCTCGCGCGGCATCGCCCAGAGCAGCAGATAGTCGAAGTCGCTGTAGAGCTGCGGGTCGGGAATGGTGAAGTCGATCTTGCGGAGGTCGAGCCATTGACCGGCGAAGTTCTCGGTGAAGCGATGTGCGAGCGGTGACTTGAGCAGGCGCTCTACCTGCGCGCCGAGCATGGCGGGCTTGCCGAGTTCGCCCTTGGCTGCAAGCGCGAGCAACTCGTCGTCCGGCCCGGAGGACCACAGGAAATAGGACAGGCGTTCGGCCAGCGAGTAGTCATCGAGCCTCGGGGAGACAAGGTCACCTTGCGCGGTCACCTTGGCGCTCGATGAGTCCATCAGGAACAGGAAGTCGGGAGACGACAGGATGAGTTTGTAGCCGAACATCATGGCGTCGAAGAAACTGTATTTCTGGTCGAGTCGGTCATGCACCAGCTTCACGAAATGCCGCTGCCGCTCCTCGCTCACGGGGCGGCGGAACGCGCGCGGAAGAAAGGCGCGGAGCAACCGCTCGGCATCCGGCTTCGGGTTCGCCGATGCAGGCACGAGCGGGTCGGTGAACCACATACTCACCGGACGCTTTGGGTTGGATTGGTTCCAATCCGGAGGCTTCGTGCCCGCCATCTCGGCCTTCACGAGGGACCAGGCTTTGAGAGGCACGTCGCCGAACAGGTTCCTGTAGCTCGGCGGCGGGAACGCGTCGATCGGCCCATCCACCTGCATCCATTCCACGAGCAGGCCCGGCCCGGTGTATTCGTCGATCGGCTTTTTGAAAATGCGAATGTCCCAGGTCGTGAGCATGTTCAGGACAAAGGCCTGGTTGCGCCCGAGATCGAACTCAAACTCGATCAACTGCGGCTTGCCATGGGGAATCTCGCGCACCTCGCGCAGCACCGGCGATTCGCGGCCCTGAGCGTTCACGACCATGAAGCCCGCCGGCACCGCGGTGCCATCACCGCCGACGGAGCAGGCCGACATCGTGATGCGATAACGTCCGGCCGTGGGCACCGTGGCGGTCGAGCAGAGACCGTAGCGCGGCAACTTCGTGTAGAAAATGAGCGCGTCGCCCTGCATCTTCGCGCCCCGGCCCAGGGTCTGTTGGAAATTTGGTCCCCGTTTCACCATCACCTCGGCGGTGCGTCGGTCGCTGAAGGGAATGGACGGATGGACCGGAACCACCGACTGCACGGCCCGCGCCGCCGCCTCCTGATATTGCAGGAAATGCGTGGCCGACAGATCCAGGCCCGCGCCCACATTGTCAAAGCCCGCCGTCGTGCTGTCGTCCGGCAGCAGTTCTTTCACGGCGACGCGGTTGCCGAGCAGATCGCGCAACGTGTTCTCATGCTCGGTGCCGTTAAGCCGGCGGACGATGACGCGGCCCTTCTTCTGCTGCTGCTCCAGCGAGGCTGCGTGCAGTTGAACGCGCAGAAACTTCGTCGTCGCATCGAGGTCCAGTTGCGGCGGGCGCTCCCGTTTCTTCGGCGGCATCTCGCCTGCGACGAGCTTGTCGAACACACGCGCCCAGTTGGCCGCCGCTTGCGCATTGCTGAAATCCGCCGGCAGCGTGTCCAGCCGCAAGCCCGCCTTTTGCGTCTCCGCACCGTGACAATCCACGCAATGCTTCTCCACAAACGCTGGCAGCAAGGGCGGAGCAGCGGCGGCGTGGGTGACGAACGCCGCACAGAACAGGGCGACAACGAGCGGAATGCGCAAATGGGGCATGTCTTCTGACAGACTGGCTTCCACTCTTTTCATGGTCAAATGATTCATTTCAAGGCCGCTTCGACGCGCGTTTGTGGCTTGAGCGGCGTTCGGGTAATTTTCCTCGTGGAGGAGTTGCTTCCGTTCGTTGGGGCGGGCAGCACACGTAACGCACCCACTCAGCCGTAGCGATAGGGTTTGGCAAGGGGGAAAGAGTTCGGCAGGTGCCGCACCTCGCGCACCTTGCCGTCCAGGAGTAAGACTTCGACTATGTCGAACCGGATTTTAACCTCGGGGCTCTTTAACAGCCGCAAATAATCCAGCGCGGTTTGCGAAAGCAAACGACGTTTCCTCGCATCCACCGCCGCCGCCGGGCGGGTCCAACTCTCGGACGAGCGGCTCTTCACCTCGGCAAAAACCAGGCAGTCGGCGTCGCGGAAGACGAGGTCAATCTCGCCGCGTTTGGAGCGGAAGTTCGCAGTGAGGAACTTCAGGCCGAGCGCCTGCAAGTGCGCCTTCGCCGCCCGCTCGCCAAGCTGCCCGCGCCGCAGATGCTCCGGTTGGTCGGTGCCAGCGAGGGCTTTGAGTTTTTCCCAAATCCGTTTCATCGGGCTGGCTGCAAAACGAACTCCTCCTGCTTCGTCGGCTTGAGCGGCGCAAAGCTGTGGCGGTGAATCGGGCACGGCCCCAGCCGCGCGATGGCCGCCAGATGCGCGGCCGTGCCGTAACCCTTGTGCCCCGCGAAGCCGTAGCCGGGGAACGCGCGGTCGAACTCCCGCATCAGCCGGTCGCGCGTGACCTTCGCCAGCACGCTCGCGGCGGCGATGGAGTAGCTGCGCGCGTCGCCCTTCACGAGCGCCGTCTGCGGGAAGCGCAATGACTTCACAGGTAGTCCGTCCACGAGCACGTGCGCGGGCGGCGGGGAGAGCTGGGCGAGCGCGTCGTTCATCGCGCGGTGCGTGGCTTGGAGGATGTTGATCTGGTCAATCACCGCTGCGTCCACCGACGCGATGGCGTAGCGGACTTCCCCGTGAGTCGTGAGCCAAGTGAAGTAATACTCTCGCTGCGCCTCGGTGAGTTGCTTGGAATCGTTCAGCTTCGTCAGCTCGACCGGGAACTCGCCGCGCAGCCACTCGACCGGGAACATCACCGCCGCCGCCACGACCGGTCCCGCCAGCGGCCCGCGCCCCGCTTCGTCGAGGCCGGCCAGAAGCGTGAAGCCACTCGCCACCAGCGCGCGCTCCTGTTCGAGGCGGTCCGCGCTCCCATCCCCCTTGCGCCCAGCGCGCCCTTTGCGTGCCGCAGCCATCACCTCAACTCACCACCGCCACCGCCGCCGCGAAATCCTCCGGCCACGGCGCTTCACACGCGAGCACGCGGCCCGTCTTGGGATGGGTGAAGGCCAGCTTCGCCGCGTGCAACATCTGGCGCGGCGCTTGGTAGCCGGTCAGCTCCAAAAACTTCGCGTTCTGCTTCTTCCCGTAAATCGAGTCGCCCACCAGCGGATAACCGAGGTGCTCCATGTGGACGCGAATTTGATGCGTGCGGCCCGTGTGCAACGTGCAATGCACGAGTGTGGAGAACTTGAGCCGACGCACCACCGTGTAGCTCGTCCACGCGCTGCGCCCGCCGCCGTCGGTCGCGGCCATGCGCTTGCGATGCGTCACGTGGCGTGCGATGGCCACCTTGATTTCGCCCTGGCTGCGCGTGGGCGCACCGCAGAGCAGCGCGTGATAAACCTTCTCCACCTCCCGCCGCGCGAACTGCTCGGACAACGCCGTGTGGACCGTGTCGTTCTTCGCCACGACCATGCAGCCGCTCGTCTCCAAATCCAGCCGATGCACGATGCCCGGCCGCGCCACGCCGCCGATGCCGCTCAATTGGCCTTTGCAATGGTGCAACAGCGCGTTGACCAGCGTGTGCCGCTCGTGGCCGTTGCCGGGATGCACCGCGATGTCCGGCGTCTTGTTCACGACCAGCAGCGACTCGTCTTCGTAAAGCACGTTGACGGGCAAGTCCTCCGGCTCGGCCTTATCCGGGCGCGGGTCGGGCCAGTGGACGTAAACGACTTCGCCCGCGTGGGGCACATGAGTGGGCTTCACCTTCGCGTCGTTGACGGTGATTTCGCCCTCCTCGATGAGCCGTTGCAGCGCACTGCGCGAAGCCATCGGATAGCGCGTGTGCAGGAAGCGGTCGAGTCGCTCGCTGGGCAGCGTGACTTCGATGGTGAAGGTCTCGGAGCGCTCGGTCAGAGGAGCGAGTTCTTCCGGCGAATCAAGGAGCAGGTCAGGGTTCACGGTAGGTTGGTAGCAGGACTTTGGACTTTGGACTCGTTGGACTTTGGACTCAGGTCCGCCCGTGACTTGAACCAAGCGAAGAACAGCACGCCCGCCGCGAAGATGCCCACGCTCACCAGTTGGCCCGGCGAGAGCGAACCGGTGAACTTCTCCGGCGCGTAATCGCCCCGGAAGTGTTCCACCAGCGCGCGCACCGGCGCGTAGGCCATCAGGTAGATGGCGAAAATTTGCCCGTCGAAAGTCTTCCGCCGATACAGCCACGCGAGCGCGCCGTAGAGGACGAAGTTCAAGGCCGCTTCGTAGAGCTGCGTGGGATGCACGCCGATGCCGCCGGTCGCGTGCTCCACCGGGAAATGCACCGCCCACGGCAGTTCGCACGCGCGCCCGTGGCAGCAACCGGTCATGAAACACCCGAGTCGCCCCAGCGCGTGCCCGAGCGCCACGCTGGGTGCCAGCGCATCGGCGAGCTTCCAGACCGGGAGTTTCTTCCACCGCGCGAAGACGATGCCGCAAATCGTCGCACCGATCAGCCCGCCGTAAAACACGAACCCGCTGCGCGTAGTGAAGATGTGCGAGAGCGGCTGGTCCGCGAACTCCTCCCGCCAATAGCTGACGACGTAGAGCACCCGCGCCCCGACGATGCCACCGAGGAACAGCCAGAACACCACATCCGCCACCGCCTCCGGGGAAAGTCCATCCCGCAAGCCGCGCCGCTGGGCAGTCCAGTAGCCCGCCATGAAGCCCGCCGCCACCAGTATGCCATACCAGTGGACCGTCAGACTGCCGATGCGGAACGCGATTTCGTGCACTGTGCGGAGACTACGCGGCGTCGCTTGCAGCGTCGAGCGCGGTTCAGATACGGTCGCGGGCATGAGCACCTTGATTCGCACGTTGGCACGGCTGGTCGGGTTGGTTGTCTGCGCGGTTCACTCTTTCGCCGCCGAGGCCCCGCGGCTGAACATCCTCTTCGTCTTCGCCGATGACTGGGGACGCTACGCCAGTTGCTACAAGGGTCTCGATGGCCGCCCGACTATCAACGACGTGGTCCAAACGCCGAACGTGGACCGGGTGGCGCGTGAGGGGGTGCTGTTCAAGAATGCGTTCGTCAACGCGCCGAGCTGCACGCCGTGCCGGAGTTCGTTGTTGTCGGGCCGGTATTTCTTTCAGACGGGACGCGGCGCGATTTTGCAGGGCGCGGTGTGGGATGAGAAGATCCCCACCTTCCCGCTGCTGCTGCGCGACGCGGGGTATCACATCGGCAAGAGTTTCAAGGTGTGGAGTCCGGGGACGCCGGCGGACGCGGGCTTCGGCGGGCAGCAATACGCGTATCAGAAGGCCGGTGGGGCGTGTAACAACTTCTCCGAGGAGGTGACGGCGCGGGTGGCGAAGGGTCAGAGCGTGGCCGCTGCTCGCGATGAATTGCTCGCGCAGGTGCGCGGGAACTTCGACGACTTCCTCGCGGCGCGGAAGCCGGGGCAGCCGTGGCATTACTGGTTCGGCACGACGACGACGCATCGCTCTTGGGTGAAGGGCAGTGGCAAGCAGCTCTGGGGCATCGAGCCGGACGCGCTGAAGGGCAAGCTGCCGAAGTTCATGCCCGATGTGCCGGAGCTGCGCGAGGACGTGGCGGATTATCTGGGCGAGTGCCAGGCGGTGGATGCTTACGTGGGGGTGCTGCTCAAGCGACTTGAGCAGGCGGGCGAGCTGGAGAAGACCGTCGTCGTCCTCAGCGGCGACCACGGGATGCCCGGTGTGACCAGCGGCAAGTGCAATCTCTACGACCACGGCACGGCGGTGACGCTCGCCATTCGTTGGCCGGGTGGGAAGGCCGGGCGCGTCGTGACCGACCTCGTGCGCTTGCCGGACTTGATGCCGACCTTTCTCGAAATCGGTGGGGTGAAACCGCCGGAGAATCTCTACGGCAAGAGCCTCGTGCCGTTGCTCAAGTCGGACAAAGCCGGCCTCGTGGATGCGAGCCGGGATTGGTCGGTGTCGGGTCGCGAGCGGCATGTGGGTGCGGCGCGTGAAAGCAACTTGCCGTATCCGATGCGGTCCCTCCGCACGCCGGACTTCCTCTACATCCGCAACTTCGCGCCCGACCGCTGGCCGATGGGCGCGCCTTACTCCGCTGCGGAGAGCACGCCGGACTTGAAGGAAGTGGGGAACAACACGCGCGCCGCGTTTCCCGACATGGACGCCAGCCCGACGAAGACGTGGCTCATCGCGCACCAGCACGAGGCGCAGTGGAAGTGGCACTTCGACCTCGCCTTCGCCAAGCGCCCCGCCGAGGAGCTTTACGACCTGAAGACCGACCCCGACCAAGTGAAGAACCTCGCCGCCGACCCGGCTTTCGCCACACAGAAACGGACGCTGTCCGACCGCCTGATGAAGCTGCTCCAAGACGCGAACGACCCGCGCGTGACCGGCGACGGCAAGGCCTTCGACCAACCGCCCTTCAGCGACCCGGAGCAAGCCGGAGCCGGCAAGGCGGGGAAGAAGGGGAAGAAGTAGCCAGGAGCGCGGCTGTCCCAGCCGCAGCAATGTCCGTTCGCCCGCACCACCACGCTTGTCCCGACGCGCTGGTGCCGAGGTTGCTGGCGGCGGCTGGGACAGCCGCGCTCTGCCGGTCTCCGGCATTTCCCTGATCTTCTCAAATTTGACGGGCACGACTTGTGCGCTACGTTGTCACCAGACAGAGATACAGAATGGGCAACACAAACATCTCAGCCTTCAGTGGCAGCGACGACCGGCCAAAGGGCCGCCTAGGTTAGAACGTGGAGGGTTCCGCGGCAGCCGTCGCTCAGAAAGCCGGCAATGCCTGCGTCGCATCCAAACGAAAAGTCAGTGTGGGACCAGCGGAGGTCCGAACTCCTTTCCTCGCTCGCACGTCCGCCCCAAGCTGCCTTCCAACGCTCCGGTCGCCTCACCACCCTCGCCTCCGCCTCCCGCCGCGTCCCGGATCGCCTTGTCGCCGAGTCCCTCGCAGAAATGCTCGAGTCCGTCACCGGCGATCGGGTGCTCCTCCTCCAGCTGGTGCCCTCGGAAGCGGATGCGACGGCGAAGGTCTGGAGTCCGCTCCACTCGCTGCCGAACAACGGTTTTGCCTTCGCGGACCAACTCCAGCACCTCGGCAGTTTTGACCGGCTCGCGCTGCGGGTGACGAACCATCCTGGCGAGCGGCAGTTTCTCTCCGCCTTCCTCGGCCATTGCGCCCGCCACTTCGGCCACGTGCTCGTTCATGTGAACGCGAACGCGCCACGCCAAGCACTCGCCGAGGCGGCGGGCCGTTCCTCCGCGACCTACGTGTTCGCGCAGCAAACGGTGGACAGCCTCTTCGAGTTCAACCAGCTCGACCGCGAGCTGCGTGCCGCGCTCGACGGCGTGAAGACGGATTTGAAACTCGTGCTCTGCCTGGAGCACGACGAGGTGCCGCAGCCGACGGAGGATTTCATCAAGCAAATCGGCCAGCCCGTGCACCTAAACCTCCACGAGTCGCCCGCCACGATGGACTCGCTTCACTCGCACTGCGGCGGCGTGTGGCCGGTGGCGTTCAAGTTCGACCTCCGCCGGCTCGCGCGGGAAATCGGGCGCTGCCGCGTGGGCCTCGCGCTCTCCAGCGGCGGCGCGAAGGGCCTCGCGCACGTCGGCGTGCTGCAAGTGCTGGAGGAGAACGGCATCGAGGTGGACGTCATCGCGGGCACGAGCATGGGCGCTTACATCGGTGCGCTGTGGGCCTTCGGGCACGACGGTCAGTTCCTCGAGCGCAAGGCCCGCGAGCTGGAGGGCAAGTGGGGGTTGTTCAAGCTGATTGACCCCGCGTTCCCGCCGCGCCGGGGGTTCATCCACGGCCGTGCGATTCGCGACCGCCTCGAACGCAGCATCGGCGACGTGCGCTTCGAGCAACTCGCGCGGCCGCTCCGCGTGGTCGCGACGCAGTTCGATACGCTGGAGCGGGTCGTCTTCAGCACCGGCGAAGTCTCGCACGCCGTCCACGCGAGCTGTGCGATTCCCAGCGTCTTCGTCCCGGTGCGGCTGAACGGCGAGAGCTACATTGATGGCGGCATCGCCGACCCGTTGCCCGTGGACGTGCTGCGCGAGGCGGGCATTGAGCACGTCATCGCGGTGAACATCATCCCGACCCCGGCCTTCCTGCGCTGCGCGCGCGAACATGAGCGTGAGCAAGTGGACGTGAAGCAACGCGGCTTCAGCTTCCTGCGACTGCTCAACCAGCAGGTCAACTATTTCGCCTACGGCAACATCCTCGACGTCACCCAGCGCGCCGTCATCGGCGGGCAAATCCGGGCCGCCGAGGATGCTTGCCGTCAGGCCGACGTTGTCCTCCGTCCGCTTGCCTGCGACTCCCGCTGGCACGACTTCTCCAATCCCATGAAATACATTTCCCTCGGCCGCCGCGTGGCCGAGGAGAACCTCCCGGACATCAAGCAACTGGTGAATCGAAAGGAACCCGCCCATGAACACCAAACTCCTCACCACGAACTGGCAGCGGCTGCCTGAAGCCACCATCCGCGCGCTCCAAGCCGAGCGCCTGCACCGCTGGCTGCGAGACACCGTGCTGCCCTTCTCCGCGCACTACCGCGAGCTATTCCGCCAGCTCAAGCTCACTGCCGATGACTTCCACTCGCTCGACGACCTGCGCCGCCTGCCGTTCACCAGCAAGCTCGACTTGCTCAACACGCCCGACAATCCGGCCAAGGTCCGCGACTTCCTCCTCGTGCCCGACCGCAACGTCCTTTCGCGCCGGCCCTCGACGATTCTTCGCGCCCTCCTGCGCGGGCGCAAAGCGGTGGCGGATGGCTTCGAAAACGAGTTCCGCCCCATCTTCCTCACCAGCACCACGGGCCGCAGCGCCGACCCCGTGCCGTTCCTCTACACGAACCACGACCTCGCGAATCTCCAGCTCGCCGGCGAGCGCGTCTTCGGCGTGTGCGGTGCGCGGCGCGAGGACAAGCTCCTGAACATGTTTCCCTACGCGCCGCACCTGGCGTTCTGGCTCACGCACTACGGTAGCACGGCGTTTGGCGTGTTCACCGCGAGCACCGGCGGCGGCAAGGTCATGGGCACCGAGGGCCAGCTTCGTTTCCTCCGCAAGATTCGCCCCGACGTGCTCATCGGGATGCCGACGTTTGCTTATCACGTTTTGCATCAAGCAGCAGAGGAAGGCGTGCGCTGCGAAAACCTCCGGCGCATCGTGCTCGGCGGCGAGAAGGTGCCGGACGGGATGCGTCTCAAGCTCCGCAACCTCGCTCTCGAACTCGGCGCGCGCGAAATTGACGTGGTCACGACCTACGGCTTCACCGAGGCGAAGATGGCCTTTGCCGAATGCCCCGTGCCCGTGGACGAGACGCCCAGTGGCTACCATCTCTATCCCGACCTCGGCGTCGTTGAAGTCGTGGACCCGAAGTCTGGCGAGCCTGTCCCGAACGGCCAGCCCGGCGAGATTGTTTTCACCCCGCTCGATTCGCGCGGAACGGTCGTTCTGCGCTACCGCACCGGCGACTACATTGACAGCGGCTTGACCTACGAAGCCTGTCCGCACTGTGGTCGCCAACTCCCGCGCCTAGTCGGCAAAATCTCCCGCAGCTCCGCGTTCAAGGAAGTGCAGCTCGACAAAATCAAGGGCACGCTCGTGGACTTCAACGAGCTGGAGCACGTCCTCGACGACGCCCCGAACGTCGGCGCGTGGCAGATTGAGCTGCGCAAGCTCCACGACGACCCGCTCGAAGTGGACGAGCTGGTGCTGCACGTCCAGAAAATCAACGGTGCCGACGACGACCACCTCATCCACGACCTCCGCGCTCGCCTCACCACGCGCTGCGAAATCTCGCCGAACCGCATCGAGTTCCACAACGCCGAGAAAATGCGCGACCTGCAAGGCGTCGGCGTGCAGCTCAAGGAGCAGAAGCTCGTGGACCATCGCCCGAAGAACAGCGTGCCTGTCGCGGCCAGTCCGCTTAGAAAGGGGCCCGCATGAGCACTCCTCGCCTTGTCATCGTGGACGGCGTCCGCACGCCGTTCTGCAAAATGGGCTCCGACCTCGCCGCGCTCGGCGCGGACGAACTCGGACGCATCGCCACGCAAGCCCTCCTCACTCGCACCGGCCTTGACCCCGCGCTGATTGACGAAGTCATCTTCGGCTGTGTCGGCCAGCCGGCCGATGCCGCGAATGTCGCGCGCGTCATCGCCCTCCGCGCCGGCATCCCGGAGCATGTCCCCGCCATCACTGTGCATCGCAACTGCGCTTCTGGCCTGGAGTCGCTCACGCAGGCTTACGAGAAAATGACCGCCGGACGCGGCTCCATCTTCCTCGTCGGCGGCACGGAGAGCATGAGCAACTACCCGCTGCTCTACACGAAGGCGGCGGCGGAGAAGTTCGCGAAGCTCGGCCGCGCAAAGTCCTTCGTCGAGAAAGCCTCCGCCCTCGCCGCATTCCGTCTCGCCGACTTCAACCCGCGCATCACCCTCCAACTCGGCCTCACCGACCCCGTCTGCGGCATGAACATGGGCGACACCGCCGAGCTGCTCGCCCGCGAGTCCGGCCTCACGCGTGAGGAGCAAGACGCCTTCGCCCTCGAATCCCACAAGCGCGCCGCCGCCGCGAAAGCCAAGCTGGCTGAGGAGATTTGCCCCGTCTTCAACTCCGACCCCAAAGGCCGGAACTCAAAACCCGTCACCTTCGACAACGGCGTGCGCGAATCGCAAACGATGGAAGCGCTTGCCAAGCTCCGTCCCGTCTTCGACCGCCGCCACGGCACAGTAACCGCCGGCAACGCCTCTCAAATCACCGACGGCGCGGTTGCCCTGCTCGTGATGACCGAGGAGCGTGCCGCCGAGCTGGGCTTCACGCCCATCGGCGCGTTGCTCGGCTACGCCTACGCCGGCTGCGACCCGTCGCGCATGGGCCTCGGTCCTGTGTATGCCATCGCGAAGGCCGAGGAGAAGACCGGCCTCGCCGTGAACTACGCCGACCTCGTCGAAATCAACGAGGCCTTCGCCGCGCAGACGCTCGCGGTGCTCAAGTGCTGCGAGTCCGAGAAGTTCGCGAAGAAGATGCTGGGCCGCGCCTATCCCGTCGGCGAAATCCGCCGCGACCGGCTCAACGTGAACGGCGGCGCCATCGCGCTCGGCCATCCGGTCGGCGCAACCGGCGCACGCCTCGTCCTGACGAGCCTGAAGGAACTCAAGCGGCAAAACCTGAAACGTGCGCTCGTGACCGTCTGCGTCGGCGGCGGCCAAGGCGCGGCCATCTGGCTGGAGGCGTTATGAGCACTGCAATCCTACCCGCACCCGAGCAACTCAACCTTCACGCGATGAACGCACCCCAACCCGCTCCCGCCCCGCGCGAGTTCAAAAACCTCCGCCGCGAAACCACCGCCGACGCCATCGCCGTCCTCACCTTCGACCGCCCCGACTCCGCCGCGAACATCTTCGACCGCGCCACGCTGGAGGAACTCAACGCCCACCTCGACGCCATCGAACGCGACTCCACCCTGCGCGGCGTCGTGCTCGTCAGCGCGAAGCCCGGCATCTTCATCGCGGGTGCGGATCTGCACTCGCTCTCCACCGCGCCTATGAACGCGCTGCGCGAGATGGTCGAGTTCGGCCAGCGCGTCTTCAGCCGCCTTGCCGCGCTCCCGCTGCCGACCACCGCCGCGATTCACGGAGCGTGCCTCGGTGGCGGCTTCGAGGTCTGCCTCGCGTGCGACTTCCGCTTCGCCACGCCAGACAAGGCCACGAAGCTCGGCTTGCCCGAAGTGCAGCTCGGCATCCTGCCCGCTTGGGGCGGCAGCACACGGCTCCCGCGTCTCATCGGCCTGCCCAAGGCGCTCGACCTCATCCTCGCCGGCAAAACAGTCGTCGCCAAACAAGCGCTCAAGCTCGGCCTAGTGGACGACCTCGTCCCGCACGAGAGCTTGCTCGCCGTCGCGCTGGCGAAAGTTGCGAAGGCAGGGCGCAAGCCGCGTCGCTCCACCTCGCTCGCATTGAAGCTCACGAACAATGCCCTCGCCGCGAATCTCATCTCGATGTGGACGCAGCCGAAGCTCTTCAAAAAGACGCGCGGCCATTATCCCGCTGTGCTCAAGGCGCTCGAAGTCGTGACGCTTGGCGTCGCGCGCTCGGAGGAACGCGCCTTGAAGCTGGAGGCCGACGCGATTTGCCAGCTCGCGCAGACCGAAGTCGCGAAGAATTTGATTCGCGTGTTCTTCCTTCAGGAGCGCGCGAAGAAACTCAGCGTGGAGCCTGGACGCCCACGTCCGGGTCACGCGGCTGCGGACGTGGGCGTCCGCGCTCCAGTCACGCACGCCACCGTCATCGGCGCGGGCGTGATGGGCGCGGGCATCGCGCAATGGCTCGCGGCGCGCGGCGTCTCCGTGATGCTGCGCGACATCAACACCGACGCCGTCGGGCGCGGCATGGGCACCATCGCCAAGCTCTTCGCCGATGGCACCAAGCGCCGCACGTTCACGCCGGTCGAGGCCCGCTCGGCTATGGACCGCATCGCACCGGTCGTTGACCTGCCTTCGCTCCGCCGCGCCGATGTCATCATCGAAGCCGCCGTGGAGAAGATGGACTTGAAGAAAGACATCTTCCGCAAGCTGGAGCAACTCGCCGGGCCGGACACGATTCTCGCCACGAACACCTCGGCGCTGTCTGTCACCGAGCTGGCTGACAGCCTCTGCGCCGCCGAGCGCGTCGTGGGCATCCACTTCTTCAACCCCGTGCATCGGATGCAACTCGTCGAGGTCATCCACACGCCGCGCACGGACCCCGAGGTCACGCGCCGCGCGCTGAAGTTCGTGCAAGCCATGGGCAAGCTCCCCGTGCTCGTGAAGGACAGCCCCGGCTTCGTCGTGAACCGCGTGCTAATGCCGTATCTCGTCGAGGCGGCGCGGCTCTTCGAGGCCGGTGCGGAGGTCGCGGAGTTGGACGAGGCGATGCTGGAGTTCGGCATGCCGATGGGTCCGCTGCGGCTCGTGGATGAGGTGGGCACGGACGTTTCGCTGCATGTGGCTGAGACGCTTGCGAGCCATTACCACCGGCGCATGGCAGTGCCGGAGGTTCTCGGCAAGCTCGTGAAGGGCGGCCATCTCGGTCGCAAGTCGGGCGAAGGTTTTTATCGCCACCAAGGCAAGGAGGCCGCTGTGGGCGAAGCCGCCGAGCGCTTCGTGAAAGACGACTCTGCCGCGAACCTCGACCGCACGGACCTCGCGCTGCGCATGGTGCTGCTCATGGTCAACGAGGCCGCGCGGTGCGTGGAGGAAGGCATCGTGAGCGGTCCGGAGGACGTGGATTTCGCGATGATAATGGGCGCGGGCTTCGCGCCGTTCCGGGGTGGCCCGTTGCGTCATGCGGACACGCTGGGCCTGGCGAACGTCGTGCGCGCCATGAACGAGCTGGTGGACGAAGGCGAGACGCGCTTCGACCCGTGCGGGCTGCTGAAGGAGCTGGCCGCGCAGAGGAAGGGATTTTATGCGGATGCGACTGTTATGCTGTGAGACCACCGTGGCGGCGGTTTGCAACCGCCGCCACGCCGGCAGGAGCGCGGACGCCCACGTCCGCAGCCGGCTGAACCGGACGTGGGCGTCCGGACTCCAATCGCGTGGCCGCAACCCCCTTCGCACCCGCGCGACTGGCACGCTCCTTCCTTCCCTTTCGTTCCACACACATCAACCGACAACGCACCGGAGGACACCATGAATGCACTCGCCACACCACCTACGGAACCGCGCCCCACGCCGCCTGCTGACGACGCCGCGCAGGTCATCGACACCTCGAAGATGAACGCCGGCCAACGCGCCGCGCTGGAGATGACCGAGTCTGCGCGCGACGCCGCGTCCGAGAAGGGCAGCTTCGCCGCGAACCTTTTCATGGGCCGCTACGAGCTGGACCGCCTGCTGCCGTTCCCCGCGCAATCGCACGAGGACCGCGACCAGGGCGATGCCTTCCTCGCGCGGCTCGACGCTTTTCTCCGTGCCAACGTGGACCCCGATGAGATTGACCGCACCGGCGAGATTCCCGACGAAGTCATCGAGGGCCTCGCGAAGATGGGCGCGTTCGGCATCAAGATTTCGCCGACGCTCGGCGGACTCGGGCTGTCGCAAACCAACTACTGCCGCGCCGCCATGTTGCTCGGCAGCTATTGCGGAAACCTCGCCGCACTCGTCTCCGCGCATCAAAGCATCGGCGTGCCGCAGCCGCTGATTCTCTTCGGCACCGACGAGCAAAAGGCGAAGTGGTTGCCGCGTTGTGCGAAGGGCGAGATTTCCGCCTTCGCCCTCACCGAGCCGGGCGTCGGCTCCGACCCCGCGACGCTCCAGACCCGCGCCGAGCCAACGCCTGACGGCCAGCACTTCGTCATCAACGGCGAAAAGCTCTGGTGCACGAACGGGCTGAAGGCCGGCGTGCTCGTCGTGATGGCGCAGACGCCGCCGAAGCTCGTGAACGGCAAGGAACGCAAGCAGGTCACGGCCTTCATCGTGGACATGGACACGCCGGGCATCGAAATCGCGCACCGCTGCCGCTTCATGGGCTTGCGCGCGCTCTACAACGGCGTCGTGCGCTTCACCGACGTGAAAGTGCCGCGCGCGAACATTGTGCTCGGAGAAGGCAAGGGCTTGAAGGTCGCGCTCTCCACACTGAACACAGGCCGGCTCACGTTGCCCGCCGCTTGCACGGGACTTGCCAAGCGTTGCCTCGCCGTCTCGCGCAAGTGGTCTGCCGAGCGCGTGCAGTGGGGCGCGCCCATCGGCAAGCACGCCGCCATCGCCGACAAGCTCGGGCGCATGGCCGCGAACATCTTCGCGATGGAGGCGATGACGCTTTACACCGCGAGCCTCGTGGACCGCGACAAGAAGGCCGACATCCGCCTCGAAGCCGCGATGTGCAAGCTCTGGGGCAGCGAGCGCGCGTGGGAAATCGTTGATGACACGATGCAGATTCGCGGCGGGCGCGGCTACGAGACCGCGCAGTCGCTGAAGGAGCGCGGCGAGGAACCCATCGCCGTGGAGCGCTTCCTGCGCGACTGTCGCATCAACACCATCTTCGAGGGCAGCAGCGAAATCATGCGGCTCTTCATCGCCCGCGAGGCGCTGGACCCGCATCTGAAAGTCGCCGGGGCCGTGCTGAACTCGCAGTTGTCCCTCGGCGTCCGCGCCAAGGCCGCCGTCGGAGCCGGGCTCTTCTACGCCAGTTGGTATCCGCAGCAATGGCTGCCCTCGCTCGGCTCCGTGGATGCCGGCCCGGCACTGGCGAAGCATCTCAAGTTCGCCCGCCGCACCGCGCGGAAGCTCGCGCGTTCGCTCTTCCACGCGATGGCGCTGAACGGTCCGAAGCTCGAGAAACAGCAGGTCTTGCTCGGCCGCTTCGTGGACATCGGCACGGAAATCTTCGCGCTCACCGCGACGTGCGCCCGAGCTGAGGCGAAGTTGAAGGAAGCGAAGAGCCTTGAAGAACGCGAGTCGCTGCTCCAGCTCGTGGAATGTTTCTGTCAGCAAGCCCGCCTGCGCATCGCACGGCACTTCGACGGCTTGCATCACAACGCCGACCGCGCCGGTTACAAGCTGGCGCAAGGCGTTCTCTCCGGTCGGCTCGGCTGGCTGGAGGATGGAATTGTCGCTCACAAGAAGTGAGCGAGCCTAGCCGAGCGGCTAGCCCGGCACCCGGTCGCGTTCTCTGTCCCCCGCGGCCGGGTTTTCTTTTGGAGTGCGCCGGCAGAGCGCGGCGGCGGCGCTTTCGGACGTGGTGTGGCGCTCGAACTAACACAGCGGGACCTGCGCACGGAATCCAACTCCGCACCGAACGCGACGAGGAATCCACACCTGGCCGGTGACGCCGAAAGCGGGGTCGCCGCTGCGCTCTGCCACCGCACTCCATATCAACGGGCGGGCGGCAGGTAGCCCTTCGCCAGCTCGCGGAACACGGCGACTTGTTCCGCCTCCCACACCGGGCCGCGACCGAAGCCTTTGGTCAGTAGCGCGGCCACGCTGGGGGCGGCCTCAATCGCGGCCCGCGCGTTGAGCAGGAGTGCCCGCGAGCGGCGGGAGAGGACATCTTCCACGGTGCGCGCCATCTCGTGGCGAGCGGCGTGCAGCACATCATCGGCGGTCAGCGGCAAGTCAGGATGCAACCGCCGTGACCGGGGACCGCCAACGCTCGGCAAGGTCTCCGCTGCCGACTGACCGGTGCGACGGCGCGTGTCGGCAAGCCGCAGGCACTCGGTCGCGCAGGGCTTCAGCGGCAGGCCGACGACTGCCATCGCCTTGTCCACCGCGTCCGCCGCCATCTTGCGGTAGGTCGTCCACTTGCCCCCGGCGATGGTGATGAGTCCAGCCGACGACACGAGCACGACGTGGTCGCGCGGCAAGGCGGCGGTGGATTTCGCGCTGGGGAGTTTCACCAGCGGACGCAGCCCGGCGGTGACGCTGAGAATGTCGTTCGCGGTTGGAGCCTTGGCGAGATACTGCGCGGCGTGTTCGAGCAGGAACTGAATTTCCGTCGCGAGCGGACGCGGCTCCAGCGACGTTTCCGAAACGGCTGTGTCTGTGGTGCCGACGAGCACGCGATCCTGCCACGGGATGACGAAGAGCACGCGCCCATCGTCGGTGCGCGGGACCATGAGCGCGGTGTTGCCGCCGAGGAACTCACGCGGCAGCACGAGGTGCGCGCCCTGGCTGGCGGCAATGAGCTGCGGCGCGTCCACTTCATCCATGCGCCGCACGGAGTCGGTGAACACCCCGGTCGCGTTGATGACCACGCGGGCGTGGACGGAGAACTCCTTGCCCGACTCGGCATCGCACACGCGCGCGCCGCAGACGCGCCCCGCCTGCTTCAGCAAGGCGACGACGCGGACGTAGTTCGCTACGCTCGCACCGAGGGTCGCAGCGGTTTGCGCGAGCGCGATGGCAAGGCGCGCGTCGTCGAACTGGCCGTCTTGGTAACGGATGCCGCCGCGCAGGCCGGCGGTCTTCAAGTTCGGCAACCGCTCCAGCGTCTCGCCGCGCGAGAGGTGGCGCGACGGGAGCAGTCCGAGTTCTCCGGCGAACCAGTCGTAGAGCTTAAGCCCGGCACCGTAGTAAGGCGCTTCCCACCAGTGATAGCAGGGCACGACGAAGTTCAGCGGCTGCACGAGGTGCGGCGCGTTACTCAGTAGCAGACCGCGCTCCCGCAGCGACTCGCGCACGAGGGCGATGTTCCCTTGGTTCAAGTAGCGGAAGCCGCCGTGAATGAGCTTGGTGCTCCGGCTGGAAGTCCCCTTGGCAAAATCGCTCTGCTCCACCAGCGCCGTCTTGAGCCCGCGCGCCGCCGCGTCCACCGCCACGCCCAGCCCCGTCGCGCCGCCGCCGATGACTAGCACATCCCAGAGCGTCGGCTGCTCCAGCAGGGCGGCGATGGCGTGGGCGCGGTTCACGGCGGGAGGTTACGCCGGGCGGGCCGGTTGGCGAGCGCGGGAGAAATAGGGGTTGTAAGCAAGCCGCCGACTCCTAGTATGCGCCTGCCTTGTCGCTTGCGGCGAGGCGTAGTGGTTCGGGATGTAGCGTAGCTTGGTAGCGCGTCTGAATGGGGTTCAGAAGGTCGTGAGTTCAAATCTCACCATCCCGACCATCTTTATTATCAAGGACTTATGTGTTGAGAGGGTGAAAGTCTCAACAGGTAGTCTCAACAAATCCAAAGCTGTCACCCCTGTTTCGTGCCGTTCACCGGTGTCAGAAATTCCGCAAACCCGTCGTTGTGGAAACCAGCTCCGACCACGATTTGTGCGCGGACTCCAATGCCTCGGTTCACTTCCCGATGCACTTCCTCGGCGAAAACCTCGGGACGAAACCGAGCCGCAGAGGTCAAAAATCCGCCTCTCCTCGACGACGCGCTACGATTCGATTCTAGGCGTTCTGCCTCTGCGGACGGCTCAACACCGCACCCGCTTTCGATCGATTTTGAGCGTTCATCAGTTCACCGGTGTCATCGATGATCAGCGGTGTTGAAAGTTGACCGAAAAAGGGCGTTTTCGACTGCCGGAAGCGCGGAAATCGTTGCAACAGCGAGGGCTTAAATCGAGTCCTGGCGAGGGAGGCTGGCGCGAAGCTGACTGCAGAGGCGAAGCAGCAGGGCAAGCAGGCGTTCATCTACGTCAACAACCAGCTGGAGGGAAACGCGCTGGAGACGATCAGCGCGATGGTGGCTGGAGTTGGAGGTTGACCCTACCTCAACTTCTTCCAAGTCGTGTCCCGCATCCCCTGCCACAACGGCTCCAAGTCAGGATCGTCAATTCCCATCCGCCTCACCGTGTTCTCGTCGATCGCCATGGCAGCCTTGAACCATTGCTCGGCTTCCTTGATCTGCCCCAGCTTCGCGCAGTAGCAGGCGAGGTTGTAACGAACGGGCCAGTCCTGGGGAAACTGAACGGCCAGTTGCAACGTAAGGTCTTTGGCCTCCTGAATTCGGCCCAGTGCGAACAAAGCAGTCCCAGCGTGTGTGCCTCCCCACGGATCGTCGGGCAATTCGCGGTGAAGGCAGGCGGCAATCTCCAACGCCATGTCCCACTTCTTCGCGGCATCATAGACGAGGTAACGCAGCTTGAGCACTTCAGGATGTGCCCGCCCTATCCTCCGCTGAAGCATCGCCGAGAATGATTCGTGTGAACTGGAGGGCAACTGCCAAGGTGGGTTTTTGAGGATTAGTCCGCTTTTGATCGCACAGTGCTGTCCGGTTTTGATCGCACCACGACACGGCAAGCTCTGGGGCGTGCCCGTCTATCGCCTGCTCGGCGGGCCGGTGCGCGACTACGTCCGCCTCTACCCCACGCCCAAGGCCCACAAGACCGGCACCGGCGGCCCGCATCCCTTCAGCGGCTCCCCGGCGGAGATCGAGAACCTCGTCAAGAGCATCCGCGACACCCGCAAGCGCGTCGGGCCGGACGGCGCGGTGATGTTCGACGCCCACTGCGCCGTGCCGCCGCCGATGCTCATCCAGTTCGCGAACTCCATCGAGCCGTTCGATGTGCTCTTCATCGAGGAGCCCGCCGTGCCCGGCAACATCGAGGTCTTCAAGCGCCTCAAGCAGGCCATCCGCGTCCCGCTCGCGACGGGCGAGCGCGACCGCACCATCTGGGGCATGCTTCCCTATTTGCAGGAGCGGTGCATCGACATCCTCCAACCCGACTGCGCGCACACCGGCGGCATCTCGCAGATGCGCAAAATCGCGACGCTGGCCGAGACCTTCTTCGTGCCGCTCGCGCCGCATTGCACCTGCTCGGAACTCGGCCTGAGCGCCAGCCTGCACGCGACCTTTGCCACGCCGCTCTTCCTGATTCACGAGGCCTACCTCGACGGCCACCTCATGCCCGCCGGCGTCGCGCGACCGAGCTTTGAAATCAACAAGGACGGCAACGCCCTCCCGCCGACGGGCGTGGGCCTAGGCGTGGAGGTGGACGAGACGCAGTTCGCGAAAGTGAACGCCGACCCGAAGCGCCAGTTCAAGTGGCCGCACCCGACCTATCAGGACGGGTCGGTGCGGGATTATTGAGCCGGCGGGTGGTTTCATCAGCTCCATGAACCAGCTTCATGGAAATGATTTGCGGCTTCGATTCGGTTCATGACAGGGTCATGACTAGCCTGTTCCGTGCAGTCACACCGCCTGTTTTATTGTCATGAAGAAGATCGAAGCCATCATCAAGCCGTTCAAACTCGAAGAAGTGAAGGATGCCCTGCGGGACCTCGGAGTCACTGGAATGACAGTGATCGAGGTCAAGGGCTTCGGCCGCCAGAAGGGCCACACGGAGATCTACCGGGGGAGCGAATACACCGTGGATTTTCTGCCCAAGACCAAGATCGAAGTCGTCGTGCCTGACCCACAGGCCAAGGCCGTGGTGGAAGCCATCGTGAAAGCCGCCCGCACGGGCAAGATCGGCGATGGCAAAGTCTTCATCTCGACGCTGGAAGAGGCTGTCCGGATCCGCACTGACGAGCGCGGTGATCTGGCGGTTTGAGTGCCTAGTTCCGCCCAGCCCGTTGCCCCCGCGCCCATTACTCGCATGAAAACTACCCTGACCCTGTCGTTACTTGGTGTTTTGCTCTGGCTATCCCCGGCCCCTGTGGCCGCGGCGGAGGATTCGAAGAAATTGCCGGAAGCCTCCCCCGAACAGCGCTTGGGCGACCTTGAGGCTTACGTGAACAACGCCGCGCGGGTCACGGACGGCAAGGCGGAGTCGAAGATCGCCGGCGGCGGCCCCGGCCACAACGCATGGATGATGACCAGCGCGGCACTGGTGCTCTTCATGACCTTGCCGGGTCTGGCGCTCTTCTACGGCGGGCTGGTGCGGAAGAAGAACATTCTCTCGGTGCTCGCGCAGTGTCTCGGCCTCGCGGGGGTGGTCACCCTGCTGTGGTGGGCGTGCGGCTACAGCCTGACGTTTGGCAAGGGCAACGGCTGGCTGGGCGGTTTACAGCACGCGTTCTTGAAGGATGTCGGCACGGCCCCGAACACGGATTACGGCGCGTGGGTGCCGCACAGCCTGTTCATGGTGTATCAACTCATGTTCGCCATCATCACCCCGGCGCTGACCATCGGCGCGATTGCGGAGCGGATGAAGTTCTCGGCCATCATGCTCTTCAGCGTGTTGTGGATGTTCGTCGTGTATTTCCCGGTGGCTCACTGGGTGTGGGGGATTGATGGCTGGATGAACGGCTTGTGGAATGATCAGGCGAGCATCAAGGCGATCGATTTCGCCGGCGGCATCGTGGTCCACATGACGTCGGGCTGGAGCGCGCTGGCGCTGTGCATCGTGCTGGGGAAACGCCTCGGGCACGGCAAGGAGCCGATGCCGCCCCACAGCCTTGCGCTGTGCATGGTGGGCACCGGGATGCTGTGGGCGGGCTGGTATGGCTTCAACGCGGGCAGCGCCGTGGCAGCGGATGGCGTGGCGGTGAACGCCTTCGTCACCACGACGCTCTCAGCGGCGGCGGGGTGCATCACCTGGCCGGCCATCGAATACCTCGTGCGCGGCAAGCCCTCCGTGCTGGGCTTCTGCTCGGGCGCGGTGGCGGGCTTGGCGACCATCACGCCGGCGAGCGGGTTTGTGACGCCGGGGGTGGCGGTGCTGATCGGCGTCGTGGCCGGGGCCGCCACGTGGTTCGCGTGCAACACCCTCAAGGCGAAGTTCAAATATGATGACGCGCTGGACACGTTCGGCGTCCACGCCGTCGGCGGGACGATTGGAACCATCCTCGCCGGCGTGTTTGCCAGTGTGGGCGCCAATCCCAATCTCGCCGCGGACCGCATCAAGGCCTACGTCGGCAGCACGCTCTGGCTGGAGCAACTCAAGGCCGGGGCCATCGTCCTCATCTGGTCCGTGGTGGGCACCCTCATCCTGGCCAAGCTCGTCAGCGCGGTGTGCGGCGGCCTGCGCGTCAGCGAGGAAGTCGAGACCATCGGTCTGGACCTCACCGAACACGGCGAAGAAGGCTACCACGGTTAAAAGCGGGGGCACTGGCCGGCCGGACTGAATGCGAACCCCTCGGCGGGTGGCCTCGTTTCCGTCGCGGGCGGAGGCCCGTTCCGCCCAGCCCTGACCGCTTTCTCCTCCCCGATGCTCCATCTGGGAAGAGTGGTCAAGGCTTCCACTCAAGGAACGGTCGCCACCGGACAGCCCCGACCTCACTTCGCCCGGGGGTGATACTGCTCATGCACGTCGCGCAGGAGCTGGCTGGCGACATGCGTGTAAACTTCCGTGGTGCTGATCGAAGTTCTGTTCTGGCTACGCGGTGTGGACGCCTTCCCCGCCCCATTTCTTGATGGCTTGGCGCAGGTGCTCGGGGTCGATCGGCTTGGTGATGAAGTCGTCCATGCCGGCGGCGGAAGAGGTTGGGAATTGTGAAGGCCAGCGTGAAGGCGCCCGCCACTGGGCCGTCGCCCATGAAGCGCGCGTAAGCCATCTCGCGCACCATGCCCAGCACGCGCGAAGCGAGCGTGGCCGCGCCCATCGCGCCGGAGGACTTGAGCATCTGCGACATGCGCCGCGAGGCTAAGGGCAGAGTTCAAAGTTCAAAGTTCAAAGTTTAACGCACCCTTCGTAGGAGACGATGTGCGGAGTCTCACTTCCAACTCAGAACTCAGAACTCAGAACCAGTAAGTGGCTCCTCATGTCGGCACCTACAGGTCACTCATGCCGCAAAGCTTCCACCGGGTCCATCTGCGCGGCGCGGATGGCGGGGTAGATGCCGAAGATGACACCGACGAGCGCGGAGATGCTGAAGGCCACGATGGGGGACCAGAAAGTCACGATGGTCACCATGCCGGCGAAGCGGCTGACAAAGTGCGGGATGGCCACGCCCAGCGCCACGCCGAGCAAACCGCCCGCCCCCGCCAGCATGACGGTCTCGATGAGGAACTGCACGATGATGTCCCGCCGCCGCGCGCCCAGAGCGCGGCGGATGCCAATCTCACGGGTGCGCTCGGTGACGCTGGCGAGCATGATGTTCATGATGCCGATGCCGCCGACGAGCAGCGAGATGGCGGCGATGGAACCGAGCACGATGTTGAAAATCTGCTTGGTCCGCTCGGCGCGCTTCAGCAGTTCCAGCGGCACTACCATGTCGTAGTCCTTCTTCTTATGGTTGCGCTCCATGACGTTCTTGATGGCGTCGGCGACGGGGATGACCTGGTCGGGGGTGGCGACCTTAACCGTCACCTCGTGCAGGGCCACGCGCTCGGCCTCGAAGGTGCCCTGCCGCTGCTTGCCCAGCACCTCGCCGTAGCGAATACGCGCGGTCTCCAGCGGGATGAACATGCGGTTTGGCGCGCTGCTCTTCACGTTCTCGGTCTCCTCGACCTTCGTCGCCTTGCCGCGCGTCTCCATGACACCGATTACGCGGTAGTAGTTGTTGCCGACGCGGACGTGGTTGCCGATGGCGGGTTCGAGCGGAAAGAGTTTCTCGAGCATCTCCGCGCCGATGACGCAGACGCTCGCGCG
Source organism: Verrucomicrobiota bacterium (assembly GCA_039796295.1). GTDB lineage: Bacteria > Verrucomicrobiota > Verrucomicrobiia > Limisphaerales > SXTU01 > SXTU01. The sequence goes on along the minus strand of JBDKJY010000013.1, from coordinate 4,992 downwards.
CTCGTCCATCTCGGCCTCGGTGAAGAAACGTCCGCCCGCAACACGGTGGTTCCGCATCGAGGGATACCACGGCACGGTGCCGATGATGTCGCAATCCACCTGGCGCGAAATGTTCCAGACATACTCGCGCATGACGCGGGCCGGGACGACGACAGTGACGCCGGGAATGGTTTCCTTGATGCGCTTGAGGTCGGCGGTGGTGAGGCCGTATTCGAGGACGTAGCTCTGGTTGGCCTTGTCCGTGACCTTGCGTTCCTCGGAGGGTTTCACGCTGCGGAGGATGATGTTCTGGCTGCCAAGATTCTTGATTTGCTCCTGCGCCTCGTGGCTCGCGCCCTCGCCAATCGCCAGCATCGCGATGACCGAGCAGACGCCGAAGACAATGCCGAGCGCGGTGAGCATTGAGCGCAGGCGGTGCAGCCAAAGGCTCTTTATGCCGAGCCGCACGGTGCGCCGCAAGCGCGTGAGGCGGAAACCGCTGGCGCGCGGGGGCACGGCGGGCCGGCGCGGCAGGCGGGAGAGTCGTGGCGTGGCTGCGGTCATCGGCGCGTGTCGCTCTCCAGCCGGCCGTCGCGCAGGCGGATGGTGCGGTGGGAATGGCGGGCCACGTCGTCGTCGTGCGTGACGAGGATGAGCGTCTTGCCCAGCGCGTTCAGCTCGTCGAAAACCTCGAGGATTTCGGCGCCGGAGGTGGAGTCGAGATTGCCGGTCGGCTCGTCCGCGAGAATCACCAGCGGGTCGTTGACCAGCGCGCGCGCGATGGCCACGCGCTGCTGCTGGCCGCCGGAGAGTTCGAACGGCTTGTGGTCGAGGCGGTCCTCCAGACCGACGAGCCGCGCGAGTTCGACGGCGACTTCGCGGCACTCGGCTTCCGGCCAGTCCTGATAGTAGAGGGGAATCTCGATGTTCTCCACGACCGTGAGCTGCTGAATCAGGTTATAGGACTGGAAGATGAAGCCAAGCCGCGCACCGCGCACGGCGGAGAGCGCGTCGTCGTCCATCTGCGACACGTCATCGGGACCGAGCAGATACTGGCCGGAGGTCGGTCGGTCGAGACAGCCGAGGAGATTGAGCATCGTGGATTTGCCGCAGCCGGAAGGCCCCATGATGCTGACATACTCGCCCTCGTTGAAAGTGAGCGAGACGCCGCGCAACGCCTGCACAGTGACCGGCCCCTTTTGGTAGGTCTTGTGGACGTCGAGCAGTTGGACGATGGGCGGACTCACTGGGGAAATGCGGAATGAGTTACTTCGCTGCCGCCACGGGTTTGTCGGGAGCCGCCTTGTTATCGGGCTTGGCCTTCTCCTTCCCCTTCTCGCCTTCCTTGTCCGTGGATTCCGGCGCGCGAAGAATGACCTTCTCACCGGCAGCAATGCCTTTTTTGATTTCGATAAACTCGTCGTTGAACTCGCCGGCCTCGACCTCGCGGCGGTCCTGCGTCGCGCCCGTGTCCACGAGGCAGAAGTGCTTTCCCTCGACCGGCTGCACCGCCTGGATGGGCACATAGACCACGTCGGGCAGGGTCTTCACCAGGATTTCCACCTTGGCACCCATGCCGGGCTTGAGCCAGTTGTGGACGCCGGTGACGGTGATGGTCGTGACATAAACTTTCATGTCGGGGTTCATCCACATGTTCCGCGAGTCAGGCAGGACGCCGACCTTGGTGACCACGCCCTCCAGCTTGTTGTCCGGGAAGGCCTCGACCGTGATGCGGACCTTCTGGCCCTTCTGCACTTTCTTGATGTAGGTCTCGTGGATGCGGACCTTCACGGCCATCGTGGACAGGTCGGGGATGGTCAGCAGCCGCTGCTGCTCGCGGACGAGCGCGCCCTCGCGCACCTGCTCCTGCCCGCCGTAGTAATACTCCTCCATGTTGCCGCCTCCGTGGACGACCAGGCCGGGCTTGGTCGCGCGAATGGTGCACTTGTCAATCTGCGTGAGCAGCTCGCGGCGCTGGCGCTGCTCGAGGTTGAAGCGGCCCTCCGCCCCCTTCAGCTTGGCCTCGGCCTGCGCGAGCTTCGAGATGGCGCCCTTGCGCGCGCGGTCCAGCTCGCGCACAGCTTCGACATACTTGGAGAGAAATTCCTCGCACGCCTTCGGGAACTCGTATTTCAGAAACAGCGACTGCGCGGTCTCGGCGGACATGACCTTTAGCTTGTCGGACTCGAGGAAATACTCGTCCAGCTCCAGTTCGGTCGGCGTGATGAAGCCCCGCGCGTGCAGGCGCTGCGAGCCTTCGAGCTTGGCCTTCGACTGGCTGAGGCTCTTGAGCGCGACCTTCAGTTCGTCCTCAAACTTCCGGGTCTTCTGCTTCGCCTCGCCGTCGCCGAGCGCGTTGCCGAGGGCGTATTTGGCAAACTCCACCTTGAAGCCGAGCGACTGGCCGGCGGCCGGAACCGGCACAGCGGTGAAAAGCCGCGCGCTGGCAGCTGCGTCCGTCTCCGCGAGGCTCGTGGGCAACGCCAGGCCAGCGGGCTTCACGGCGGCATTGGGCAGCGTGTCGTCCAGCGTGTCGGGCAACGCCAACTCCTTTAGCAGCACACGCGTCGCCGCGTCGCCCATGAACTTGTCGAAGTCCATCCGCGCGAACTTCGCCTTCTGCAGCGCGGCGTTGATGTCGCTGATGTTCTGGTTCAACTGGATTTCATAAGCCTGCTTGGCGTCCGTGAGCGACGCCACCGTGGACTCGAAGGTGATGTCCTGCTGCGTCATCTGCTTGGTCAGCTCGGAGGAATCCAGCTCCAGCAACACTTTGTTCGTCTTCACGTCGTCATCGGTGACGAGGTAGCCCTCCTCAATCATCTTGAGCACCTTCACACCCTGGTAGCCACGCACCTCGCACTTCACCGTCTGCGATTCGAGCGCCTCCATCGCGCCGCCTTGCAGCACGTTGATTTCCAGCGGACCGCGCCGCGCCGCGAAGGTCACACTCTTGGTGCCCGCCTTGGGCTGCGTCGCCTTTTGATAGGCGAAGCCGCCGCCCGCGAGCAGCACAACCACGAGACCCAACCGCACAAGTTTACTTTGGTTTGCCATCTTTGATTTCCTCCCATTGACCGTTGTCCTTGATGGAGAGAATCCCCATGTCGTTCCAGAACTGGAGCCGCGCAATCGTGTGCGCCACCAGCGCCTGCGTGAGCAAATTGCGCTGCGTGATGAGGTCATTCTGCGCGTCCACCTGATCGCGCGCCGTGCCACGACCGACCTGCGCGCGCAGCTCCTGTTCCTCCACGCGCCGCTCGCTCAACGCCACGCCCAGCTTCGCGCTCTCGTAGTTGCGCCGCGCCTGGTCGAGGTTTCGCCAGGTGTTGCGGACTTGGAGCTTCACCTCGTCCTCCTTCTGCGAAAGCTGCCGGATGGCCGCCTCGTTCGCGATGAGCGCGCCGCGATAGATATTCCGCTGCTCCTTGCGGTCGAAGGGCAAATCCACGTTCAACCCGGCGCTCCAGCGATAGCGGTTCGGGTCCGGCGGCTGAAAGCCCGTGCTGGTGCCCGACCCGCTGGTGATGCCGGCGGAGGCGACGAGGTCCACCTGCGGCTTGAGGCCGTTGCTCGCCAGACCGATTCGCCGCTGCGCGTCCTCCCGCTGGTCGCGGAAGTTGTCGAGGTCCAGCCGCGTGGCCAGCGCGACCTTCTGCGCGTCCTCGGCGCTCAGGTCGGGATGCAGAATCCGCAACTGCACCAACTCGGCGTCCGACAGCACCACCGTCGCGTCCGTCGAGAGGCCCAGCAGCAGCTTGAACTGGTCGAGACTCTGCTTGTAGGTGCGAACCGCGTTAATCCAAGTCGTCTCCGTGTTCAAAAGGCTCTGCCGGAGCAGGCTCAAGGACTCCTGCGTCTTGCGCCCCTCGTCCGCCAAGGCGCGCTCGCGCTCGACGTTACGGCGGAAGTTCTCCAGCCCGCGCCAACTGTTCCGCACCGCGTCCCGGTTTTGCAGCACGCCGTAATAAGCCGTGGCGATTTGCACGGTGAAGTCCCGCTTGAATCGGCTGAAGTCGCGGAGTTGGTAGAGGAACGACCGCTCGGCCTGCGTGAGGTTCTCCATCGTCGCCTTCGCGCCCGCGCCGCGCCAGAGCGGCTGCACGAGCGTCGCGCCGAGCTGCGACGAGGTGAGCGTGCGCGGGTCGCCAGTCAAGTAGCGGAGGAAGTCCGTTGTGAACGCCGTCGAAATCCGCGCGCCCGAACGCAGTAGCATGTCAGCACCGAGCGTGCCCTGGCTGGAGACGCGCTGCTCCTCGATGAGCGCCGCGCCGCCTGTCGGCGTCGCACGCGGCAATCCTGTGAGCGCGTCCACCGTGACCGCGACCGCCTCCGTCGTGACCTGATAATCCGTCCGCGTCCGCCCCGAGAAGATTGGCTCGAACCGATGCCGCGACAACGTGAGCGCCAGCGCCTGAAGGTAGAGTTGTTCCTTCGCCGTCTGGTAAGTGCGACCGTGCTTCACCGCTAGGTCCAGCGCGACTTCCAGCGAGATGATGTGCGCGCCTTGCTCCGCCGCCGCGTCCGGGCCGAGCGTCTCCTCCAGCTTCTCCAGCACCGGCAGGCCGTCGAGCGACAACTGGTTCGTCTGCTCCACGTTGAAGGGCCCGCTCATGTTCGGCACCTTGGGCGACTTCTGGGCGAAGACCGCCGCCGCCTCCGTGTCCGCCGACTGTTTGTAGTGTGCCGTCGAGCACGCGAGCCAAGACATAGCGACAGCCGGCAACAGGCAGTGGACAAAGCTTCTCATGGCGCGGCGCTCATGCGATCGTAGACTGACAGAATTACCACGGAATTCCTCCGAAAACTGTGCGGCCTGGAAAGAAAACTGCAAGCCCGAAGCCAGTTGAGAGTTGGGAGTTGGAGGTTTTCTCCGCCCTTTGCGCGCTCAGGATCAGCAGCGCGCTCAAGCCCACTCGGTCCACGCCGCGTTTGCGCGTCCGCCGCAGACCGCCAATCTCCTTGCACCAGCCGAAAATCTCTTCGATGCGCTTGCGCACCTTCTGGCTGGTT
>JBDKJY010000012.1:0-164341 GCA_039796295.1 Verrucomicrobiota bacterium | reverse complement strand
TGTCGGGCGCGGTTAGTTGCCGGCAGCCAGCAGGCGCTCCACGCGCTCCACATCCGCCGGCACGTCCACGCCCACGCTGTCATAGGCCACGCGCACCACGGCGATGGGGATGCCGTTCTCCAACGCGCGCAGTTGCTCCAGCCGCTCGGCCTGCTCCAGCGGCGATTGCGGGAACTTCACCAGTCGCAGCAGTGCGTCGCGCCGGTAGCCATAGATGCCGAGGTGCTTGAGGAAGGGAAACGCGGCGAGCTGCGCGGCGGCGGGGTGCGCGGCGGGGTCGCGGACGAAGGGAATCGTGCGGCGGGAGAAGTAGAGCGCGCGGCCCGTGACATCGGTCACGACCTTCACCACGTTGGGGTTGTCGTATTCCTCGATGTTCTGAATGGCCGTGGCGGCGGTGGACATCTCGGCGAGGGCGAGCGCCTTCGCCACGGCGTCAATCACCGCTGGGTCAATCAGCGGTTCGTCGCCCTGGATGTTCACCACGGCATCGCAGGCGCAGCGGGTGGCGACTTCCGCGATGCGGTCGGAGCCGCTGGGGTGGTCGGCGCGCGTCAGCTCCACACGGCAAAACTGCCGCGCCACCTTGGCGATGCGCTCGTCATCCGTCGCCACAATGACTTCGCTCAAGGACTGGGCAAGTTGGCAGCGCTGGATGACGCGCTGGATGAGCGACTGGCCGGCGATGGGATGCAGCGGCTTGCCGGGAAAGCGGGTTGAGGCGAAGCGCGCGGGGATGATGCCGAGAATCTTCATGGGACAAGCGTTTAGCGTTTGGGCACGGCGGCCTCATTGGTCTGTCGGACCGGCGGGGCATTGGTGATGGCTGCGGCAGGCGCGGGCGCCCCGACGCCGAAGAACGCCAGCCCCGCGCGCACCACGATGGGGGTGAGTTTGGTGATGAGTTCCTTCGAGTCCTTCACGTCGGTCACGACTTCGTTGCGGATGCCGAGGTTGAACTCGCGCGGTGTGCCGGAAGTGCGGAGGTCGGTCCAGGTGCCCTTGCCGAGCGTGAGATTGAGCATGTCCAGGCCGACGAACTCCATCGGCGCGTTGGTTTTCGTGAGGCGTTGGCCGCGGCGGATTTCCTCCACGGCCTTGCGCACCCCGTCGAGGTTGGACTGGCCCTCCTTGTTCACCACGATGTTGAGTTCGGCGAGGTTGAAGCGCAGGACGTTCAAGCGCAGTTTCCGCTCGCGAGCCAGGACGGGATCATACTCGACGTGCAGCTCGGCGAGGTTGACCAGCGGGCCGCCGCCAAACTCAGCGGGGTTGTAGAACACCAGGTTCTCCGCCCGCGCCCGGCCGCTCCACGGGCGCAGCTCCAGTTTGTCCAAGCGCACTTCCAAGCCGGTCTGTTTGCGGAGTTTCTTCTCGGCTAGGCTGGTGACGATGGCATCGAAACTCACCGCGAGGATGGCCAGCAGCACCAGCAACAGCAGGAACCCCCGGAACACCCACTTGAGGAGGAACTTCATGGCCTGCCCATGAAGTTGGTAGGGCCGACCTGCTGGTCGGCCTCTCCGCACCCCCGCACGGCCCGGCCGGGTTCCATGGCTGCAAGCGGGAACCGCAGCGGCGCGTGGGTTCTCACCAGCCTCATAGCGGAATGTCCTCGGGCCGCACGTCGAGGCACTCGTCCTGATCCTCCCAAAGCACCGCCGGGTAGAACTCCAGTAGGGCGGGCGCGAGCGTGTTGCCCGCAGCGGCGAGCAGCCGCTCGGCTTCGGTGGCGGCGTCCTCGAGCGCGCGGTCGTAGTTGCCGCCGCGCTTCTGCTGGCGGTCATCCCAGTGCGCGACCTGATGGATGGGCGCGTATTTCGCCGCCCAGTTGCGGAGCCGGGGCTGCACGTCCGCCGGGATGTCGTCGAAGGCGACGGCCGTGCCGTTGCAGTGCTGGCAGATCAAGCCCTGTTCCGTGATGTCGCGGGTGATGAGCGGTAACAACGGCGCGCGGCAGCAACCGGCCTCGGTGTAATCACGCGGCGCGGTGGCCAGTCGCTTGTGCCAGATTTGCCGGTCGTGCGCGACCTGCGCCGCGAGGCGATATGCGCCGACGAGCGGATGCGAGCTGCGCCAGACGCGGCCCTGCAACTGCCCGAGGGTCTGGGCCATCCAACGCGCCAACGTGAGGTCGTCGAAGTCCTCGAAGACCTTGCCGTATTCGCGCCAGAGCTTGTCCTGCGGCGCATCCGAGTGATCACTCATTGCGAACAGGATGCGAGGCACCGGCCAAAGTGCAAGGCTGTTTGGGCGGGGGTTGGCCGGCGGCCAGGCAGTTGGCGCGCGCCGCAATTCGTTGTGTCCTTTGTGTCCGCCCACGACTAAATCATCCCCATGCTGACGCCCGCCTCCCGCCACCGCGATTTCCCCGCGCTGGACTCCATGACTTACCTGAACACCGCCGCCGAGAGCATCCCGCCGCTGTGCGTGGGGGAGGCGTTGCAAACCTACTGGCAGGACAAGCTGCGCGGGATGAAGGGGCGCGACGCGCACTTCAAGCAAGTGGAGGAGTGTCGCGAAGTGGCCGCGCGGATGACGGGTTTCACGCCGGCGGAAGTCTCCTTCTGCTCGTGCAGCTCCGAGGCTTACAACCTCCTCGCCACCGCGCTCAACCTCCAGCCGGCGGACGAGGTGGTCGTCACCGACCTCGATTTCCCGGCGGGTGCGACGCCCTGGCTCACCGCCTCCACGCGCCCGCAGACGCGCGTGTGGCAAGCCGCGCACGGCGAACTGTGCGTGGCCGACCTCGTGCCGCTGCTCAACGAGCGCACCAAGCTCGTGCAAGTCTCGCTCGTGAGCTTCTACAACGGCCACCGTCTCGCATGGGCACCGTTCCGCGATGCCGTGCGCCGGCTTGCGCCGAACGCGCTCATCTCCGTGGACGTGACGCAGGCGCTCGGGCGCGTGGTGCTGGATTGTGCGGACGCGGACTGCCTCATCAGCAGCACGCACAAGTGGACCCTCGGCGTGCATGGCGGCTGCATCGTCGGCATTCCCGAGCGCGCGGCGGCGCGGCTCACGACGCACGCGGGTGGCTGGTTCCATCTGCGCAACGCCTTCGAGGCCGACCGTTTCCAGCGCGCGGACACGAAGTCCGGCGCGGCGAGCTTTTCCGTCGGAATGCCGAACTTCGCCGCCATCTACGCGCTCAACGCCGCGCTGCGTTACGTGGAAGGCGTCGGCGTCGCCGCCATCGCCCAGCACGCCGATCCGCTGGTGGCGCAGGTCCACGCGGGCTTGCTCGAACTGGGCCTGAAGCCAATGGCCCCCGCGCAACCCACGAACCCTAGGGGCATCGTCGCCTTCCTGCATCCGAACACGGCGGCGATCCACGCCGCGCTGGAGCGGGAGAACATCCACGTCATGCACCACGCGGGGCGGCTGCGCATCGCGGTGGCGGGCTACAACACGGCGGAGGATGTGGAGCGGTTGCTGGCGGAGTTGCGGCGGGTGCTGTAGCCGCCGAGGGGAAAGTAATTAGTCGTTAGTGATTAGTGAGACACTGCGGGCGAACGACTAATCACTAACCACTAATCACTTCTCCCTTTCCCGCCGTGCGCTATTCTCTCCCCGCACATGGCCAAACCGCCCTTCCTCGAACTCTCCGACGCCGAGCCGATCCCGATCCTTTTCGAGGACCGGTCGGTCATCGCGATTGACAAGCCCGCTGGCTGGATGCTCGTCCCGCACACGTGGCAACGCACGGGCTGGAACCTCCAGGCGGCCATCGAATCTTCCATCAACGCCGGCCACTACTGGGCGCGCTCGCGGAACCTGAAGTTCCTCCGCTACATCCACCGGCTGGATGCGGACACGAGCGGCGTCCTGCTCTTCGGCAAGAGCTTCGGCGCGGTGGAGTCGTATGGGGATTTGTTCGAGTCGCGGCAGATGGAGAAGTGCTACCTCGCCATCGTCCACGGGCAGCCGCGCGAGGCGGAGTGGACTTGCCGCCTGCCGCTGAGTTCCGACCCACAGGCGATTGGGTCGGTGCGCGTGGATGAACGCGAGGGCAAGGAGTGCGAAACCTACTTCCGCGCGCTGCGGTCGAAGGGCGGTTACACGCTGGTGGAGGCGCACCCGCTCACGGGCCGGCAGCACCAGCTCCGAGTTCACCTCAACGCAGCGGGCCACGGCATCCTGGGCGACCCGCTCTACGGCCCGTCTTCCAAGGAAGCGGCCTTCACCCGTCCGCCGCTGGCGTTGCGCTCGGTGGAACTGGCCTACCGCGACCCGTTCTCGAAGCGCCCGGTGCGCATCCAAGCCCCGACGGAGGCGTGGCTGAAGAAGTTCGGCTTCCCGCTGCCACCACCACCGACCAAGAGCGGCGCTGCTCCGGCACCAAAGTAACGGCGCTCGGTGAACGTCGGGCTTGGCGAACGCGCGTGTTTCCCGAGGCCGCGGTCCGTGGTCGCAGTCCACCGCCAAGCCAATAGTTTGACCGCACCGGTGCGCCGTCGTCAGACTGCACGGGACGATGCACGGCGCAACCTTCCTCCAAGACCTCGCCATCGTGATGATGGCGGCGGCGCTGGTGACGGTGCTTTTCCACAAGCTCCGCTTGCCCGTCGTGCTCGGCTACATCCTTGCGGGCGTGCTCATCGGGCCGCACGTCCTGCCCACGCCGCTCATCTCGGACGAGGCGACCATCAATACGCTGTCCGAGCTGGGCATCGTGTTCCTCATGTTCTCGCTCGGGCTGGAGTTCAACTTCCGGCGGCTGCGCAAGGTCGGCGCAACCGCGCTCATCGCCGCGCCGCTGGAAATCCTGCTGATGATTCTCGTGGGCTACGAGATTGGCCAGTGGTTCGGTTGGTCGCGCATGGATTCGCTCTTCCTCGGCGCGATGATTTCCATCTCCTCGACGACCATCATCGTGAAGGCGTTGCAGGAGGCGCGGATGACGAAGGAGCCGTTCGCCGAGGTCATCTTCGGCATCCTCATCGTGGAAGACATCCTCGCCATCGTGCTGCTGGCGTTGCTCTCCGGAATCGCGATGACCGGCGCGCTGAAGGCGAGCGAAGTGGCCGACACGCTCGGGCGGCTGGGAATTTTCCTCGTGGTCGCCGTGGTGCTGGGCCTGTTGCTGGTGCCGCGCCTGCTGGGCTGGGTGACGAAGTTCCGCAGCAACGAAGTCCTGCTCGTCACCGTGCTGGGCCTGTGTTTCGGCGTGTCGCTGCTGGCGCTCAAGCTCGGCTACAGCGTGGCGCTCGGCGCGTTCATCATCGGCGCGGTGGTGGCGGAGGCGCGCGAGATTGGGCGCATCGAGCTGCTGACGAGCTCGTTGCGCGACCTGTTCTGCGCGGTGTTCTTCGTCGCCATCGGCCTGCTCATCGAGCCACGGATGCTCATGGAGCACTGGCTGCCCATCGTGGTCATCACAACGGCGGTCGTCATCGGCAAGTCGGTGGCGTGCGCGGGCGGCGCGTTTGTGGCGGGGCACGACAACTGGACCTCGATGCGCGTGGGCAACGGCCTCGGGCAGATTGGCGAGTTCTCCTTCATCATCGCGGCGCTGGGCTTGCAACTGAAGGTCACGAGCGAATTCCTCTACCCCATCGCCGTGGCGGTGTCGGTCATCACGGCGTTCCTCACGCCGCTGCGGTTGCGACACTCGGACAACCTCGTGGCCTGGTGGAGCCGGAACGCGCCGCGCGCGCTGACGAACTACCTCGACCTCTACACCAAGTGGCTCGGGCGCTTTCGCGAGCACCGCAAGCCGGGCTTCGTCGGGCGGCTCGTGCAGAAATGGTTTTGGCAGATGGCCCTGAACAGCGTGCTCACGGCGGCGGTGTTCATCGTCGCCGTGTTTCTCGCGCAGCAGAAGCCGGCGTGGCTGCCGAAGTTTCCGGGCGGGGAGATTGGCCTGAACGCCTTCCTCTGGCTCGGCGCGACGGTGCTGTCGCTGCCGCTGCTCATCGCGAACTTCCGCAAGCTGCAAGCGCTCGGCCTGCTCGTGGCGGAGGTCAGCGTGCGCCCGGCGGTGGCGGGCGAAGCCACGGCGAACATCCGGGCGTTCATCGCGCAAGCCATCCCCCTGGCGGGCGCGGGGGCGCTGGCGCTGCTGGTGATGGCGTTGAGTTCGCCGCTGCTGCCGCCGCTGGAGGTGCTGCTGGTGCTGCTGCTCATCGTGGCGCTGGTGATGTGGGTCTGGTGGCGGGCATTCGTGAAGTGGCATTCCAAGGCCCAGGTCGCGCTCATCGAGACCTTCGAGCGCCCACCGCCGCCGCGTCCCGAGAGCACCACGCAGTTCTTCCGGCTGTTGTCCCACGCGCAAATCCGCGTGGTGCTGGTGGACGCGGGTTCGCCTGTGGCCGGCAAGCTCATCCGCGAATTGGAACTGCGCAGCCGCACCGGCGCGAGCGTGGTGGGCATCGAGCGCAACGGCGAAAACCTCATCAACCCCGGCCCCGACGAGGAGCTCCGCGCGGGCGACAAGCTGCTGCTGCTCGGCAGCACCGACCAACTCGCGCAAGTGACGGAGCTGTTCCACATGACGAAGGAGGCGGACGAATGAGCGCCCACGGCCCCAGCGGCGAACGCGTCGTGTTCCGCGCATCGCCCATCCACGGCAACGGTGGCTACGCCGCACAAGCCCTGTCGGCGGGCACGCGGCTCATCGAGTATCTCGGCGAGCGCATCAACAAGGAGGAGTCGCACCGCCGCTGCGAAGCGAACAACCCGTTCATCTTCGAGCTGGATGACCAGACCGACCTCGACGGCAACGTGGAGTGGAACCCCGCGCGTTGGCTGAACCACAGTTGCGCGCCGAACTGCTTGGCGGAATCCGACGAGGGCCGCATCTGGCTGGTCGCCGCGCGCGACTTGGTGTCGGGGGAGGAACTCACCTTCAACTACGGCTACGACCTGGCGAACTACCGCGACTTCCCGTGCCGCTGCGGCGTGCCGACGTGCGTGGGCTTCATGGTGGCGGAGGAGCACTTCGAGCGGGTGCGGCTGGAGAACCAGGGGACGATTTGACCCGCGCTGGCCGAAGCGGTCACGACGACAGTTGAATCCCACGCTGTGAGCCGCTACAAACGCCGCGTGAACGCAAAGCTACTTCTCCTCTGCCTGCTGGCCGCCCTGCCCGCCACTGCCGCTGATACCGCCACCCCCGCGCCCGCCGCGCCCGTCGCGCGCTTGGTCGAACATCGCAAAATCTGGGATGCCGCGCCGCACAACGCCTTCACCGACCTCGTGCGCTTCAAGGACCGCTGGTATTGCGTTTTCCGCGAGGGGGCTGGCCACGTTTCGCCGGACGGCGCGGTGCGCGTGCTGACCAGCGACACCGGTTACTGGTGGGAGTCGACCGCGCGCATCGAGATGCCGGGCTTTGATCTGCGCGACCCGAAGATCACCGTCATGCCGGGCGTGCCGCGCTTGATGATTCTTGGCGGGGCCACCGTGCGCGAGGGCAACCAGCCGGCGACCGAGAACCAGTCCTTCGTCGCCCAGTCCGATGACGGGAAGAGGTGGGGCAAGGTCTTCTGGGTGGGGCCGACGAACCAATGGCTCTGGCGCGTGACGTGGCATCGCAACAACGGCCTGGGCGTGGCGTATGACGTTTCGCCCGAAAGCCGCACCGAGAAGAAATACGGCACCACGCTCCTGCTGACCAAGAATGGCGTGGATTACGACACGTTGGTGAATGACCTCTCCACCGAAGGTGGCCCGACGGAAGCCACACTGCGGGTCGCTGCGGACGGCACGCTCTATTGCCTCCAGCGGCGCGACGGCAAGCCGTCGAACACCGCGCTGCTCGGCATCAGCAAGAGCATCCCTTACGACTCGTGGGAGTGGAAAGACCTCGGCAAGTTCTTCGGCGGGCCGAACTTCATCAACCTTCCCGATGGCCGCTGGATTGCCTGCGGCCGCTTGCAAAATCACGGGCCGGACAAGAAGACCAAGACCGTGGTGTGCGAGCTGGACGTGACCAAGGGCGAACTCAAGCCGCTCCTCGACCTGCCCAGCAGCGGGGACAGCAGCTACCCTGGCATGGTCTGGCACGACAACCTGCTGTGGATCAGTTACTACTCCTCGCACGAGGGGAAGACCGCGATCTACCTCGCGCGGGTGAAGCTCTGATTTGGGGAACCACGAACCAGCGCTGGCTGGCACTCATCGCATTGGGTCTGGGGTGCTGAACGTCGCAACCAGCGCGTTCATCTTCGGTTTCCCATTTGTGCGGGTCAGTGCCAGCGAGAGGTTCAGTTTCCTTACCACACCCGCGCCCAGATCACCTTGAGGTAGCGGCTCTCCGGGCAGTTCGCCATGACGGGATGGTCCGCGCCCGCGCCGGTGCGGTCGAGGAACTGGAGCCGCTTGCCGAGGCGATACGCCGCGCGCGTCACGAGCTGCTCGAAGCCCTCCATGTCAATCATCCCGGAGCACGAGCACGTCACCAGCAAGCCGCCTGGCTCCAGCACGTTCATCCCCATGCCGTTCAGGTCTTCGTATTTCCGTTTGCCCTCCAGCTCATCCTCGCCGCTGAAGATGAACTTCGGCGGATCAAGGACCACGACCGGCCAGCGCGTGTTGTTGCGCTGCATCTGGCGGGCGAAGGAGAACGCGTCGCAATGCACCCACTCGACGCGCGTCTGGTTCAAGTTCGCGTTGCGCTTCGCTTGTTCGATGGCTTTCTCGTCGAGGTCCACGCCCGTCACTTCCGCCGCGCCGCCGAGCACCTTGGCCGCGAGCGCGAAGCCGCCAGTGTAACAGCAGCAGTCCAGCACGCGTTGGCCTTTCACGAACGCCGCCAGCTTGCGGCGGTTCTCGCGTTGGTCGCAGAAGAAACCGGTCTTGTGCCCGGAGGCGAAGTCCACTTCGTAGCGCACGCCGTGCTCGCGGATCTTCACGGACCGCACGTCATTCGCAGCGGCGAAGCGGATGCCTTCCACCCGCGCGATGAAGTCGTCCACCGAGATGACCTGGCGCTTCGTGCCGAGGCGCTGGTGGATCAACGGCAGCAGCCGTCCCAGCCGCAGGAACATGCCTAAGCTGTGGACTTCCACGCTCAGGGTGTCACCAAAGCGGTCCACGATCAGGCCGCTCAAGCCATCGCCGTCCGAGGAGATGACGCGGTAGGAGTCCGTGCCGGCGTCGAGGGCGAGTAGGTTCACCCGCAGGTCCAGCGCCTGGGTAAGCAACGTCTCGAACAACTCCTCGCCGACTGCCGCCTCGCCGTGCTGCAGCACGCGCAAGGGGACGCGGGCCTTGGGATTCCACAGCCCGCTGCCGAAACGCCGGCCGTCCTTGTCGAAGACCGCCACGAGATCGCCGGGCTTTGCGTCCGGCGAGGAGGTAGCAATCATCGCGGGGTAGATCGCGGGTTGGTGGGAGATGTATTTGAGCTGCACCCACGGCGCGGGCCAGGCCTCACTGCCCGGCGGCGGGCCGCGCCGTTCCCACTTGGCCTCGGCCCCGCTGATGGGACGGCCGGGGCCGGAGTGGGGACGTGGTTGCCCCGCCCGTTCGGGCTGGGCGGGGTGGTCGGGCCGCGGGGTGCGGCTGGGGAGCGACTGAAACTCGCCGGTGCCGGAGCGCGGGCGCGGAGTGAATTTATCCATGCGGGCTTGGGCTTACGGCGGACAGCGCGGGAAGGCAACTGTTTTGGCGGGCTAGGTCGGGCGGAAGAGCGGAGCAGGTTTGGGAGCAGGATTAAGCCGGAACCAGGTAGTTCAAAGCCGAGCGCCTCACGCAAAGGCCGCGAAGGACGCGAAGGACGCGAAGGAGCGGGAAGATGCGTTCAAGAAAACAAGTCACCCGACGGTGAGCGAAACTGAGGTGATTTCCGTGTCCGCGTTGCAATGTGAGTCTCATGGCTGGATGAAGGGCTTGATGAGCGTGAAGACCTGCACGAAGCGCCCGCCCGCTTCCACGAGCCGCCGCGCGGCGAGGGAGCGCCGGCCGTAGCTGCGCGCACAAGGGGAGGTGCGCGAGTTGATGGCGAGGGCGCAGAGACGTTGAGTTGCGGGAAGTTCCGCGAGCGCACCGCCGAACGCAGCGGGGAGTTTCTGCGTGAGACGCAAGTCAGCTTTACGAAAGCGCCTGCGGATTTGCAGGCTTCAGTTGGGACGTAGCGGCTGCGGACGTGGGCGTCCGTGCACCATCTTACTTCCCGCGCTTCGGAGATTGCTCGGCGGCCTCGCGACAGGCGTCGGCGACGGCGGCGAGCTGAGTGAGGAAGGCTTCGCGTTCGCCTTCCGGCAGCACGGTGAGGACGCTGGCTTGCAGGCCGAGGGCGAGTTCGCGCAGTTGCTTGTAGAGGCGTTTGCCGTCGGGCTTCACGCGGATGCGGTAGGCGCGACGGTCCTTCTCGTGCGGCAGTCGCTCAATCCAGCCCGCTGCTTCCATGCGCTCGACGAGCGACGCGATGGTGTTCGGGTCGCTGCTCATCAGCTTGGTCAGCTCGCCTTGCGTGATGCCCTGCGCGTCGGCCTCGGTGAGGCAACGGAGCGCGGTGAACTGGTCGGGTGTCGCGCCCGTGCCGGCGATGCGGCGGCGGAAAGCCTGGTTCAAGCCATACCACGCGCGCCGCAGCAGCGGCGGAAGCCGCCGGCGGTCAGGCGAATCAATGGGCGGAGGGGCGGGCTTTGAATTTGGGCGGGCGGCCATAGGTCGGAAACCGGTGTGCAGATAATACGTGTCCGTAGTATTTGGTTGCACAGTGCTTATCACTGTGGAAAATCACCGCAACGCTGGGAAGAAAATTTGTTGCCGCCCAGCGTGTGTTTGCCAACGTAGCCGCCACTTGCCACGACTTTGAACGCTCAGGCCATGAAACTACTGACTCCCGCTCTCCTCGCTTTGCTGTGCGCTTGCTCGCCCACCCAGCCCACCGTCATCGCCGCTCCGGCGGCGGCCGCACCTGCGAAGGGCTGGCTCGCCTGGCGCGGGCCGAACCAAAACGGCACGTCCGCCGAGAAGGGTTTACCCAGCGCGATTGACCCGAAGAAGCCGCTGTGGACCGCCGAGTTCCCCGGCCAGTCCGCGCCGGTCATCGCCAACGGCAAGCTCTACATCATGGGCTACCTCGGCGAGGGCGCGGAGTTGCAGGAGGGCGTGCGGTGCTTCGACGCGGAGACGGGGAAGATGCTTTGGGAGAAGCGTTACACGGACTTCCTTTCCGACACGATTTACCTGCGCTACGCGACGAGTAGCCCGGCGGTGGACCCGGAGACGGGCAATGTTTACACGCTCGGCACGCAGGGAATGCTCAAGGCGTTCACGGCGGACGGCAAAGAGCTGTGGGGCTACTCGATGATGGAGCAGTTCGGTCGGCTCACGTTCCCGAACTCGCGCACGGCGACGCCGCTGATAGACGGCGACCTCGTCATCGTGCGCGGCGTCACCTCGAACTGGGGCAATCAAGGCGCGGCGGGCGACCGCTTGTATGCCTTCGACAAAAAGACCGGCGAACTCGTGTGGGCCTGCTGGTCCGGCGAACGCCCGCGTGACAACTCCTTCTCGCACCCGGTGCTCACATGGTTCAAGGGCAAGCGCGTGCTCATTACTGCGACCGGCGACGGCAACGTGTTCTGCGCGAATGCTCGCACAGGCGAGGCCATCTGGCGCGTCCCGCTGTTCAAGGCGGGCATCAACTCCACGGCCGTCGTCCACAACAACGACAAGGTCATCGCCATCTTCGGCACGCCCTACGAGCCAGGCCAGATGGTGTGCATGAAGATTCCGCAGGTGGAACCGACGCATCCGACGAACGCGCCGGTGGTGGTCGAACGACAGGCGGTTGAGCTGTGGCACACGCCGGAGATTTCCACTTCCACCAGCCACCCGATTCTCGTCGGCGACCGTGTTTACGTCGTCGCGGAGAAGGGCGACCTCTGCTGCGTGGACGTGAACAACGGGAAGATTCTCTGGCGCGTCAAGCTGGGCATCGAGCAGCGCAACGCCGGCCTTGTCCATGCCGACGGCAAGCTCTACGTCCCGATGCTCGACGACCCCGCGAGCAAGGGCACGGGCGAGGGCGACGCGGGCACGACCGGTGCGTTCTACATCATCGAGCCGAGCGACAAGGAAGGGAAGATTCTCAGCCATGTGCCGCTCGAAGGCCGCTGCTTCGGCACGCCAGCGGTTTACAACGGCAAGGTCTATATGCAGACCACGAAGAAGCTCTATTGCTTCGGCAAGGCGGGGAACAACCCCGGCCTCCCGCCCGAGCCGGTCGCCGAGAAATGGCCCGCGCCCGGCAAGGCCACGCAGCTTCAAGTCATCCCGAGCGAAGTGCTGTTGAAGCCCAACCAGACGGCGTCCTTCCGCATCCGCTCGCTCGACGCGAATGGCTTTGTGGTGCAGGAGAACATCGACCCGAAGAGTTTGAAATGGGTCGGCTATATCCCGCCGACGGCCCGCGTGCGCGCGAGCATGAAGGGCGCGTTCAACGCGAACGGCCAGCTAGTCGCCGGGGCGGATGTCGTGCCGAGCGCGGGGGCGTTCGAGGGCACGGGGGCAGACGGCTTGAAGGGCTACATCCGTGGGCGCGTGCTGCCGGGACTCCCCATCAAGGAGGACTTCGAGAAGTTCGACATCTCCGTCGTGCATGAGACCGAGGAGGGCGTGAAATTCGCCTACCCGCCGCTGCCCTGGATTGGGCCGCGCTTCAAGTTCGAGGTGCGCGAGGCGGGCGACACGAAGGCGCTGGTGAAGGCGATTGACAATAAGTTCTTCCAGCGCGCGACGGTCTTCATGGGCGAGCCGAGCCTGAAGAACTACACCGTGCAGACCGACGTGATGAGCGAGGGCAAGGCGCGCAAGATGTCCGAAGTCGGCCAAATCAATCAGCGCTACCTTATCGTGCTCCGCGGCAACGCGCAGGAAATCGAAGTGAACTCGAACCAGGAGCGGCTGAAGGTCGCCGTGCCGTTCAAGTGGAAGCCCAACGAGTGGTATGTCCTCAAGTCCCGCGTGGACGTGAAGCCCGACGGCACCGGCGTCGTGCGCGCGAAGGCGTGGAAGCGCGGCGAACCGGAGCCCGCCGAATGGACCATCGAGGTGCCGCACAAGATTGCCCACCAGAACGGCTGCCCCGGCCTCTACGGCTTCGCGCCGCAGGAGATGCGGGTGTTCATTGATAACGTGAGCGTGACAGCGAATTGAAACTTCCAACGGCAATTTACATCAGCACTAACCAAGCATGAAACACATCCCACTCCTCACCGCCGCGCTCGTTGTCGGTGGCTTGCTCTCCACCACTGGCTGCACCCAGGCCCAGACACCAGCACCCAAGGCGGTTGCTTCTGATTCGGGCGACTGGTCCCAATGGGGCGGCTCGCAATACCGCAACATGTATTCCCCCGCCAAGGGCCTGCCCGACCGATTCGAGCCGGGCAAGCTCCTCAAAGGCACGGAGAATTTCGACCCTGCCACGCAGAAGAACGTGAAGTTCACCGTGAAGCTAGGTTCGCAGAGCTACGGCAATCCCACCATCGCCAACGGCCGCATCTACGTCGGCACCAACAACGACGTGCCGCGCGACAAGCGCCACCTCGGTGACCGCTCCATCCTCCTCTGCCTCGATGAGAAGACCGGCGCGCTCAACTGGCAGCTCGTTGTCTCCAAGCTCAAGTCTGGCAAGGTCAACGACTGGGAAAGCCTCGGCCTCTTCTCCTCCGCCGTCATCGAAGGTAACCGCCTCTACGTCGTGACCACGCGTTGCGAAATCCTCTGCCTCGATGTCGAGGGCATGGCCAACGGCAACGACGGCCCCTACAAGGACGAGGCCAAATACGTCGTGCAGGACGTGCTTGGCGCAGACGGCAAGCAGGCCCCGCCCATCCCGCCCGGCCCGAAGGACGCTGACATCATCTGGCGTTACGATATGATGGATGAACTGGGCGTCTTCCCGCACAACGCCTCGAACTGCTCTATCCTCATCATTGGCGACGTGCTCTACGTCTCGACTTCTAACGGCCAGGACTGGACGCATGTGAACGTCCCTTCGCCCCTCTCGCCCAGCCTCATCGCGGTAAACAAGAAGACCGGCGAACTCCTCGGCGAGGACGACGCGAAGATTGGTTCCCGCCTCTTCCACGGCCAGTGGAGCTCGCCCTCCACCGGCAAGGTCAACGGCAAGGACCTCGTCTTCTTCGGCGGCGGCGAGGGCTTCTGCTACGCCTTCGACGCCACGCCCAAAAAGGAAGCCGATGGCTCCTTCCTCAAGACCGTTTGGAAATACGACGCCAACCCGCCGGAATACAAAGCCAAGGACGGCAAGCCCATCAAGTATCCCGCCGCCGAAGGCCCGAGCGAAATCATCGCCACGCCGGTCTTCTGGAAGAACCGGATCTACGTCGCCACCGGTCAGGACCCCGAGCACGGCGAAGGCGTCGGCCACCTCGTTTGCCTCGACGCCACCAAGACCGGCGACATCACCAAGACCGGCGTCATCTGGGAGTTCAAGGGCATCAACCGCAGCATCTCGACCGTCTCGATTGACCCGGCCACCGGCCTGCTCTTCATCGGTGACTTCTCCGGCTTCGTCTATTGCCTCGACTCCGAGACAGGCAAACTGCACTGGAAGCACGACATGAAGGCGCACATGTGGGGCAGCACGATGGTCGCCGATGGCAAGGTCTATGTGGGCGACGAGGATGGTGACTTGGTGGTGCTGGCTGCCAAGGGCGGACCGAAGGCGGAAGTCCTCAGCGAGTGCAACCTCGGCGCTCCGGTTTACTCCACGCCCGTCATCGCCAACGGCGTCATCTACATCGCCAGCAACTCCCACCTCTTCGGCCTGCACGACTCCGTGAAGGCGAAGGCTGTGAAGCCCTGACGGCCTTGCGGACTCCGCTTCCCTATGCAGGTCATGATCCGGATTCGATTCATCGCGTCAGCTAGTCTGGCTCTGATTTGCGCCATCGGTCGCCTTGATGCCTCGGAGTGGGTCAACATCTCCGATCCCTTCACCGCCAACCTGAAAGGCACCTACGGCCCGACCGCTGGCGTCGTCGTGGACCGGGCGAACGGCAACGTGTTCATGGTCGTAAGCGACCACGGCATCTGGCGCAGCTCCGACCACGGCAAGACCTTCGCCCGTGTGGACGACAAGACCATCGGTGGTCGCTGCGAGACGGGCTGGGCCTTGCAGGCGGACCCGGCGGGCAAGCGGCTCTTCTGCTTCATGATTTACGGCAGCAGCGCGATGACCACTGACGGCGGCAAGACGTGGGCGAAGTCCAAAGTCAGCCATCTCGACTACGGCGGCGTGGACTGGGAAGACACCGGCAAGCGCCTGCTCGGCCTGCGCCACGAAAGCGGCGGGATGCTCACCACCAGCGACGACGGCGGTGCGACGTGGAAGGACTTGGAGAAGGGTTTTAACAATTGCGGTGTGCTTGACCGCAACACGTTCGTCGCCACGAAGGCGAAGGAGAAGGGCATCTTCCGCAGCACCGACACCGGCGCGACCTGGACCGAAGTTTCCACCAACACCCCGCCCGCCGGCGCGCCCGTCGTCTTCAAGGGCATCGCTTACTGGCCGACCGGCAAGGGCGTCCTGACCAGTAAAGACAAGGGCGCGACGTGGACCGACCTCGGCGCGCCAGTGGACGCGATGTTCGGCCCGATGTTCGGCAAGGACGCGAGCCACATGGTCGTCGTCGGCAAGGCGGGTTTCCAAGAGAGCAAAGACGGCGGCAAGACTTGGCAGCTCGCCGCCCCGCTGTCCGCCGGCTTCAGCGCCGGCCGTGTCGGCCCGAACTACGCGTGGGACCACAAGGCGGACATCTTCTACGCCTCAACGATGAGCAAACCGACTTTCAAGTTTGAACGCTGAAACCGAAACAAGTTAGAAAACACCCGCACATGAGCATTCCTATCGTTGCCCCCGAACTCGTCGCCAAAGCCAAAGCCGAACTCGACGCCCACCTCCGCGACATCGTCGCGTGGCACTTCAGCCCCGAGACCGGCTGCCCCTACTGGCTTGACTGGGCCGTGAAGAACTTCGACCCGCGCAAGGAAGTCACCAAGACCGAAGACCTCCTGAAGTTCGGCCACTTCGCCGATGAATCCCTCCGTGATCTCCAGCCCGAGGTCTGGGTGCCCGCCGCGTTCAAGGGCAAGCCCTACAACATCTTTGAGACCGGCGGCACCACCGGCATGCCCAAGCAGCGCATCGGCTGGAACGACTACAAGGTGGATTACTCGGAGTTCAGCGAGAAGATTTCCGACGCCCACTTCCCGCGCGGCGGCGCGTGGCTGATGATGGGCCCCACCGGCCCGCGCCGTCTCCGTCTCGCCATCGAGCATCTCGCCAATGTGCGCGGCAGCTCCTGCTACTTCATCGACCTCGACCCGCGCTTCGTGAAGAAGCTCATCACGAACAAGCAGTTCGATGTCGCGAAGCAATACATGGCCCACGTCGTGGACCAGGCCACGCTCATCCTGAAGAACCGCAAGGTCACCGGCCTCTTCACCACGCCTAAGCTCCTCGAAGCCATCGCCGAGAAGGTGAACCTCTGGGACGCCGGCATCCGCGGCGTCTTCTGCGGCGGCACCTCCATGAAGCCGCAGGAAGTGCGCTTCATCATCGAGGAGCTGCTGGAGAACCGCATCGGTTTCTACCCGACTTACGGCAACACGCTCATGGGTCTCGCCGCCAGCGTCCCGCTTCAGCCCGAGGACAACTACAGCGTCACCTACTACGCCCCGCAGCCCCGCGCCATCCTGCGCGTGGTGAACCCGGACCAGACCGACGAGACCGTCGCTTACGACACTTGGGGCCGCGCGGAACTCACCACGCTCACGAAGGAATTCTTCATGCCGCGCTTCCTCGAGCGCGACGAAGTCATCCGCCGCGCCCCGCGCCCACCCTACGCTTGGGATGGCGTCGGCGACGTCCGTCCCTTCGGCGCGATGACCAAGACCATCGTCGAAGGCGTATACTGATTCGAGAACGTCGCTCGGCTGCGGTCGTGCAAACCGGGCTTCGGCTTCGACCGTGGTTCTGGAATAGATGTTCCAGCCCGGCGGATTTGCTGCGAGGGTCACGCGGTCGTTTCCGATTGTGAACATTTCATCCGCCATCTTTGACCGCAGCGCCCCGGACCTAGCTTCGTGCCCGGACGAGTCGCTGCCGGAGTTTGCCTTCATCGGGCGCTCCAACGTGGGCAAGTCCTCCTTGCTGAACCTGCTCGCGGGCCAGCAGGGCTTGGCCCGGGTTTCGCCCATGCCAGGCTTCACCAAGCTGATCAACATGTTCACGATGAACAAGACGTGGCGACTCGTGGACCTGCCGGGCTACGGGTTCGCGCAAGTGGCGCGGCAGGACAAGGCGAAGTTCAACGAAGCCGTCGCTGAATACCTCCAGGAACGGCCGAACCTCTGCTGCGTCTTCTCGTTGATCGATGCGAGCCTGCCGCCGCAGAAGATTGATTTGGAGTTCGTGGAATGGCTCGTAGCCAGCGCCATTCCGTTCGTCTTGGTCTTCACCAAGATCGACCGGGTGAAGCCGGCGGAGGTGCAGTCGGCCATCGCGGCGTTTCAGGAACGCATCGCGGAGTGGTGCGAGCAACCTCCGGCGACTTTCATTTGCTCGGCGACGGAGAAGCACGGGCGGCGGGAGCTGCTCGAGGTGATCGAGGCGGCGATGGCCGATTTCCAAGTGCCGGCACCGGCGGCACCCGTCGTGTCGCGGCCGGAGCCGGAACCGCCCCCGACCGTTTGGGCACCGACACCCAAGGCTGCGAAGGTCAAGGGCAAGCGGACCAAACTCGCGCGGGCTTGGTGAGGCGGCCCGCCGCTGGAGCGGGAAGGCAAAAGGTAAAAGGCAAAAGGGCGGATCGGGTCGAACTACACGGTGGGCGGACACACCTCGCCCGTTCCTTTTACCTTTTGCCTTCCGTCCTCGCCCCGCGCTACTTCACCACTTCCAATCCCGGCAGGGTTGCCTTGAGCTTGGCGATGGCGGCGTCGGTGATTTTGTTACCGCTGATTTCCAAGCGCTTCAGCCGGCTCAGGCTCGCGAAGACTTCCAAGCTCGCATCGGTGATTTGCGTGCCGGGCACCAGGAGGACTTCGAGGTTCTTCAAACGCGCGAGGTGTTGCGCGCCCTCGTCCTTGATGGGGCCATAGACCCGGAGCACACGCAGACTCTGAATCTCGCTGGCGTGGCGCACGCCCTCGACGGAGGCTTGGCCGTCGTGCAGGTCCAGCTCGCGGAGTTTCTTCAGGCCGGTGAGCGGTTTCACGGCGGCACCGGTGGCCTTGCGACTGCCCAACTGGAGGCGCTCCAAGTTCACGAGCTTGGCCAGCGGCTGCGCGCCCGCGTCCGTGAAGTGCGTGTGGACAATCTCCAGCCGCTCGTGACTGGGCACCTTGCTGATGCCGGCAATGCCCGCGTCATCCACCGGCGCGGTGTGGAAGTTCGCCGACTCCAGCCGCTTCAAGTTCCCGAGGAACTTGTAGCCCGCGCCGCTGCTCTTGGCCGAGGCGAGCGAGATGACGCGCAAGTTCGTCAGCCCGCCGAGTTGCTCCAGCCACGGGTCGGTGATGAGCGTGAGCGTGAGGTTGAGCCGCTCAAGGCTCTTGAGCGCGCCGACGTGTTTGAGGCCAGGGCCGGCGATGTTGCTGTTCGAGAGGTCGAGGTAGGCGAGATCGGGGAGGTTCACGAGGTTCGTGAGCCAGGCGTCGCTGAGGGTGGTGTTGCGTTTGTAAGTTGGGTCGTGCGGGTTGCCCTTGTCGTTGAGGTCAATGGCCGTGAGCCGGTCGAAGAGGTGCATCGCCTCGTCGCCCGCCATGTCGCGCAGCCACTGCGGCCCGCCGCCCTCGAAGCGCACCGTGCCGCGCGCGGCCTTTACCGCCTCGGCCACGGCGAGCAGGTGCGGGCGGGCGAGCGCGGCCTTCTCCAGCGCGGGGATAATTTCACGGGCGCGAATGCGCAGAAGCGGGTCGTAGCCCTTGCGCCACAGCGTGTCCAACTCGGCCAGCACCGGCGCGTCGAAGGCCTTCTTCCCCTGCGCCTCCCACGCGGTGACGGTGGCCAGCATCTGGCGCATCGTGACTACGTCATTGGTGGTGGTGGCGATGGTCTGGGCTGGCAGCGAAGGCGTGCCGAGCAGCAGCGCTGCGGCGAGCAAGGCGGGCAGAGTCTGGGTAAAGCGCAGAGTGAAACGGCGCAGAGCGGAAGGCATGGTGTTCATGTTGAGGAACCCATCTTCGGCGAGCTGCGTGGGCAATGACAAGCGGGGAACTCCCCGCCGCTAGAGCAACCCCGCTTCTTTCATCGCCGCCGCCAGTCCATCCGCCACGCCGTGGCCCCACTGGCGGTCGCTCACGTAGCCGCCTTCGCGCCAGACGGCGTCCTTCACCGGCTGGATGGCGTTCGCCGGCGCGACCACCCAGCGGGCGTGTTCGTCGCGCAACATCGGCAAGTCATTGAAGTGGTCGCCTGCCACGAAGACACATTCGCGCGTGAGCCCGAGCTGGCGTGTGATCTCCGCCAGCGCCGTGCCCTTGCTGTAGGCCGCGTGGCTGAAGCGCGCGTAAACGTCGTTGCGGACCACCGTCAGGTTCGGCACGGACTCGCAGTAGTCTTTCAAGTGCGCCTCGATGTCGTCCGCGTCCGCGTTCGTGCCTGCGATGAGGCAGAAGGGCGAATACGTATCCGCATACACGGAGGCACGGAAGCGCCCGTTGACCCACTGAAACAGGCGCGGCAAGTCCTTCTCCACCACCGTGAACAACTCCCGGTGGGCGCGGTCGCACTCGCCGTTCCACGGTTGCAACGGGAAGAAGCGCGGTCCCTCGCGGAAGTAAATCTCCCGCTCCACCGTCACCAGCCAGTCCGGCTGGACGCTCAAGTGCGCGCGGCCCAGCCCCTCCATCAGGCTGCTCAGGTCGCGCCCAGTGTTGATGACCCACTTCGCGCCGCGCTGCTGCAAGTCCCCGATAAGTTCCTGCAAGCGCTCTGGCACGGGCGGCACCTCGTGGTCCGCGTGCAGCGTGCCGTCGAAGTCGGTCGAGATGAGTTGGATGGGCAGGATCATCGGGCGGGGAAAGTATTCCGATTTTAGCGTTCAGTATCCAGTCGGCAGTTTCCCGAGGCCGCACGCACGCGCGCGCCGCCGCGGAACACGGGATACTTTCCCGCCGCGCGTGGCAAAATGGAATTATCCCAGCCGTTCCGCTGGGGGCGCAGCGACCGCAGCATTTCCGGCTCTGCCGCCCGCCCTTTCAGCTCCCGCCGGGCCGTTGGTTCAGGGCACAAACTTGGGCGGGAAGACGGGGCCGACCGAGTGGCGGCGGAGGAGTTCCAGGAAGCGCGCGATGCCGCGTTTCTCGTCCGAGCCGAGGTGGTAGTGGATGTGCCAACTGAGGTAGTCGCGGCGGAAGTTGAGGTCGTAGTCCGAGCGGGAGCTGATGAGGTAATCCAGCGTGTCGAGGCCGAAGTCCCGCGCCTCGCGGAGTTGGCGACGGAGGCGCTCGTGGTCCAAGCCCCGGCGCAGCGCCCAGATGGCGAAGACAAACGGAAGCTGGGTCAGCTCGAACCACGCGGTGCCCAAGTCCCAAATCTCGTGGGTGTGCGGCGCGCGGCGGAAATCAATGGCGGGATTGCCGATGAGCAGCACGGCGTCGTGCTGGCCGGCCTCGGCGTAGCTGGGCAGGGGTTTGAACTCCGGCTTCAGTCCGCGTTCAGCGAGCAGGACGCGCAGCAGGTTCACGCTCGTGAGCGACGCGGTGTCACAGAAGATTTCTCGCACCTCTGCCAAGGGCACTCGGTGGGCGAGGAAGACGCTGAAGACCTCGCCGAGCGACGCGACCGCGATGCCGTCGAGCACGTCGTAGCCGTCGTGGAAGAGGACTTCGGTGATGCTGACCAGCGCGGCGTCGAGGTCGCCCCGGCGGAGCTTTTCGGCGAGTTGGGCGGGCGGGAGGAACTCAATCTGATGCTCCAGTCCGCGGGTGAGTGGCACGGCGTTGAGGTAGGGGACTGAGCCGACGCGGAACGGGGCGAGGGAGTGCTCGAGTTCGCTCTCGCGCTGCACGTTGGCACTGCGCTGCTCGCGCTCGACGCGGTGGGCGAGGTCGTCCGCCGACTCGACGGGGGCGAGGCGGAGTTGCGGGAGTTCGCCGGGAGGAGTCATTCGGGTGGCGGCAAATTTCCTCGCAGGCGATCACGTTCCGGTCGGAGCGGGACCATCGCTGCTCCTCAACTGTTTCCCTGCCGCTTCACGCCTTTGCCGTGCTGGCGCTGGCGGTTGGGACGGAAGGCGCGGTCGGGGCCTTCGACGCCGTTGGCCTCGCCCATGTAGAGGCTCATGAGGTAGGCGCGCTTGGTCTGCTGCACCTGCTGCTGGCGGCGACCGCGAATCAGTTCGGTAATTCTGGCAATCAAACCCATCGGCTGTCGTTGGCGACGGTGGCGAGCGTGGGGGAAAACGGGCCGCGCGGGAAGCGGAAATCCTCAGCTCACATGTTCCGGCGTCGGCGGCTTGAGGCGCGGGTCCTGTGGGTGCGCGCCGACCTCGCCGTGGTAAGCGGTCTGGCGGCGGAAGTGCAGTTCTGCCGCACGAGTGTCGTCGCCGGCAGCGGAAGTGGCGATGGCGGGCAGGTCGAATTTCCCGTCCGGCAGTGCGAAGCGGTAGCTGAACGTGCCGTCGGGCCGCAGGCGAATCCGCCGGCCGCCAATGGTCACGGTCGCATCCGGCTCGGTCGCGCCGTAGATAATGAGCTCGGCGTTGAGGTTGAACCAGAAGCCGTGGGCCCGCTCGCCGCCAGCGAGGGGGCCGGGCAGGCTGCCGAGCGCGCCAAACGGGCTGCTGGGCGAGCCGAGTCCCAACGCGCCCTGACCAGCGGCGAGTTGCGCGGCGGTCTGGTCGGAGAGCTGTTTCACGAGCTGGCGACGGACGAGCTCCGTGATTTCCAGCGAGCCGATCCACACGCGGCGCACCTCGTCCATGGTGATGACTTCCGCGAGCGCCTGGGCTTGCGTCGGAGTCCACTGCGGCGTGGGTGCGGGGCCGGCGGCCTCAGTGGGCGTGGCGCGCACCCCGGAAGCGGCGGGTGCAGCCGGAGCGGCGGGCGGTGCGGCCAGCTCGGTGGGCGGCGGGGCGAAGGTATCGGTGGTCGGCAGGTTGGGGTGGCCGTCGGCGCGCAGTTGGGCGAGGGCCTCCATCAGCGGCACGTGCTGGCTCACGATGGTCTTGACCATCTCGACGAGCTGGTCGAAGGGCACTTCCGACGGCAGCGTGGCGAAGTCCGCGCTCGTGTCCTCGGAGACGCGGTCCGGCGGCGTGACGGTTGCGCCGGAGCTGGCGATGGTCTGCCAACGTTCCTTGCGGTCGAGGTAGCCGAGCTGCGCGACAAACTGAGTGCCGCCGCGCCCGACGTGGATGAACCAGTTGCGCGACTCGGGGTGAACGTGCTGCGTGACGAGCGGTTCGCCGAGCGCTTCCTTCTCGAACACGCGAACGATCAGATGGCCGTCATCGGACAGCGCGTTGAAACTGCGTTGTTGAGTCGTGGACAAATCCCAGTGGGCGTAGAGCCACTGCGGGTCGCGCGCGGCGAGCCAGAGCTTGGTGGTGCCGTAGGATTCGGGGAGCTCGCCGCGCGCCGTGATGGGGCCGGGGTGCGCGGGCGGCGGCGTGGGGCCGAGCGCGTAACGCTGGCCGGGGCCGCTGACGGCTGGCGGTGTGCCGGTGTCGCCCGCGAGCAGAAGGGGCGGGATTTCGAGCTTGGGATGGCGGACCTTGCGCGGGGCGGCGGGGCGCTTGGACTTCATCGCCGTGGCGGGGACGCGGACGGGGCGCTTGGCCTTGGTGGCGAGGGCGGGCTTCGCGGCGGCTTGGGGCTGCGATTCGGTGGCGGTCCTGGCCGTGCGCGTGGGTTTGGCGGCGGCCTTGGGCTGCGCCTCCGTGGCGGTCTTGGCCGTGCGCTTGGGCTTGGTGAGGGCGGCTGCCACGGGCTTGGCTGGCGCGGCTGGGGTAGGCTTGGCCGCCGCTGCGGACACGGGGGTATGCGTGAGCGACGGGGTCTTCAAGGCACGGCGGATTGCTTTCTTTTCCAGTTTCATAGGGATGTCTGGGGCGAGCGGGACGGAAGTGCTACGCCTAGTTTCAGCGGCAGCAGCGTGTGCTGAACGCGTCGGCTCGTGCAACGGAAATTTCGGTGACATCGCCGCGCCGGGCGCTCGCCGCGCGGGCGGGGCTGTCCGCTGATTGCTAACCGCTCCCTCCCCGCCTACGCTGCGCACCAGCGATGCCCGACGACCTCCAAGCCCAATACGACGACGCCATGTTCGCCTTCAGCCAGGGCGACTACGACACCGCCATCGCCGGCCTGCGCGCCGTGCTGGCCGCCGACCCCGCGCACTTCGACGCCCAGCTCTCGCTCGGCATGGCGTATTGCCGCCAAGGCGACTTCGCCACCGCCATCGCCGAGGGCCACAAAGCCGAGCAGATGCGCCCGCACGAGCAACTCGTCCATACCAACCTCTCCCTCTTCTACATGCGGTCCGGCAACAAAGTGACCGCCGAGCATCACGGCCTCCAGGCCCGCATCGCCTCGTGGAAAGGCAACATGACCGCGCCCGGCGCGACCCCCGCCGCCCCCAGCGACCCCGACCTCGAACTCGCCAAGCCCGCCCCGCAGTCCTTCAAGCTCCCGGAGAAGTTTCCCGACCAGCCGTGGAAGAAGAACAAGAAAGTGGACGGCCACTGACGAACGCGGGTGAATCTCCCGCTCCGGCTGTGTGAAAGGGCTGAAAGCCCGAAAGATGATAGCCCAGGGCAAGCGAAGTGAAACGAGCGCCGCCTTGGGTCAACGGACAAAATGAATTCAAGCCCTGAAGGGGTGACAGACCTGTTTGCTTTGCCTGATCGGGCCAGGTTCATTTTTCAGAACCGCTTCTCGACGGCTCGGATAACACCTCGAAAATCGGTATCAAACAGATTCGGCAGCGGCGGCGCGGCCCCTGGACCGGCGGCACTTCACTTTCCCGTTCAGGCGCTGGATTCCTCGGCCAAGACTTACCAGAGCACTTTGACGCCGTAGGCTGGGAGCTCGCCATCGCAGGAAACCAAGGTCATGTCCTCGGCCAAGGCCTGGGCGATCACGAGACGGTCAAACGGATCGTGGTGGTGAAACGGCAGCTTTCGGTGCTCGTGCAGATGGGGGACGAGAATGGGCAGGATCAAGATGTTCGAGGCATCGAGCCGTGCAGGGAAGAGCTGATTGAAGGGTTCCGGCAAGGTCAGCTTGCCCAGCGAGTCCTTGATGCCGATCTCCCACAGCGTGGCCGGACTCACGAAGATCGTGTTCCGTGTGTCCTGGATGCAGGCGAGCGCCTTGGCACCGAGCTGGCTGCTGCCCGCTAGGAACCAGAGCAGGGCGTGAGCATCCAAGAGCACGTTCATGGGCGATAATCAGCGAAGGCTTCCAGCGGCGCATCAAAGTCGTCCGGCAACTTGATCCCCGGCACGGAGCCAAAGCCCGGACGCACCGCCGTGCCATCCGTTGATTCTTCCTTGGCCTTTGCCTTCAGAAAGTTCAGGTAATGCCACACTTCACGCAGCAGCGGCTCCGGCTGCTGGGAGACTTCGGCGATGAGGAGTTGCTGGATCGACATGCGCGAGGAATACCTCATCCCAGCCCGGCTGCCAAGCTTGCGCCCCCTTGGCAGCCACTGAGCATGCGAGCAGTTCGGTCGCGGCGGTGCGGCCCCTGGCATCGAAACTCAGGCGCTCGACCACCGTGCCAGTGTTGTCGGTAATGGTGTCCACGGAACCCAGGTGATCTTTATGCAGGTAGCGCAGGCGCTGGGCGGAGGAACTGGCGGTGCGCTCGTCAGTGTAGATGGCGACGGTCCCGCCGCCCCCCGGCGACCCCGACCTCGAACTGGCCAAGCCCGCCCCGCAGGCCTTCAAGCTCCCGGAGAGGTTTCCTGATCAGCCGTGGAAGAAGAACAAGAAGGTGGGCGGCCACTGACGAACGCAGGTGAATCTCCCGCTTTGGCTGCGTGAAAGGGCTGAAAGCCCGAAAGATGATAGCCCAGGGCAAGCGAAGTGAAACTAGCGCCGCCCTGGGTCAACCGAGAAGAGACGGAGCCAGCCCTGTAAGGGCGAAAGAAACCGTCCCCACATCTTCCCAACGGCTCGCGAGACGCGCTACTCTGCCGGTGTGCCAAGGCCGCTTCATCCGAAAGCGACAGCGTTCCAGCGGACAGGGTTGTTCGCCGGAGTCAGGTCGTTTCAGGAGCTTGAGGCTCGCATCGCAGCTCTTCCGAACGAGCAATCACGAGGCCTGGTTTTCGAGGTTTTCTCTGAAGCGTGCCTAGCCACTCAGCGAGTCTACCAGGCTCGCGAGGTCTGGCCGGGAAACTCAATGCCTTCAGCACTACGGCAGCAACTCCGCTTGCCGATGGCAGACATGGGGGTGGATGGAGTGTTCGTCACGCCGGCTGAGGAACCTGTCTGTTACCAATCAAAGTTCCGCACCGGGCGACCCTCACTCACTTGGACGGAGCTTTCGACGTTCTATGGCTTGGCTGATGTTGTTGGGCGCAGACTCGTCTTCACCAACTGCGATGAGATTGCCCGCGTCGCGGAGGAACGATTGGGAGCGATCTTCGTCAGGGGAAGCGACCTTGACCGTCTCACGCCGGAAGATTTTGAAATCATCGAAGCGTGGCTTGCGGAGCGGCCAACCACCCCGAAGAGGCACGACCCTAAACCGCACCAAGACGTCGCGCTGGACGACATCGTGGGCGCTCTGTCACGCGGGCCACGAGCCACGGCGTTGATGGCTTGTGGAAGCGGGAAGACCTTGGTCGCCCTTTGGGCTGCTGAACGACTCGGCGCACGCACTGTGCTCATTCTGCTGCCGTCGCTCGCGTTGGTTCGGCAGACGCTGCACGAGTGGCTTCACCAAACGAGTTGGCCGGATGTTCAGTTCTTGTGCGTCTGTTCCGACCCGACGGTTCAGTCGGAGGAAGATTCACTGTTGGTCCGCCCGTCCGACCTCGACTTTGCAGTCACGACGCAACCCGCTGACGTGCGCCGCTTCCTTGAGCGTCCGACCGACTCGGTGCGGTTGGTGTTCTCCACGTATCAATCCAGCCAAGTTGTCGCGGCAGCCGTCGCTGGCTTGCCACCGTTTGATTTCGGTGTGTTCGACGAAGCTCACAAGACCGCTGGACGAGACGGCGCGAGGTTTGCACTCGCGCTCAAGGACGAGAACCTCCCCATCGCTCGCCGCCTTTTCATGACCGCCACGCCGCGTCACTACGACGTCGCAAAGAAGGACAAGTTTGGCGAATCGAAAGTCGTCTTCTCGATGGACGTGCCTGAAACCTACGGGCAAGTCGTTCATCGGCTACCGTTCAGCGCGGCGGCTAAGGCGGGCATCATCACCGACTACAAGGTCATCATCTCGGTCGTGACGTCGGAGATGGTCACCAACGAAGCGCTCCGGCTTCGTGTTGTCTTGGTCGAAGGAGACCCAGTAAAGGCCCGACAAGTCGCCAATCAAATCGCGCTCAAGTCAGCCATCGAGAAATACAACGTCTCGAAAGTGTTCACGTTCCACTCGAAGGTGAATTCTGCGAAGTCGTTCACCTCCGGCGGCCCGGAAGGCATCGGCACGCATCTCGAAGGATTTCACTGTGCGCACATCGAAGGCGCGATGACTACGGCATACCGCGAACGGCTCCTGCGCGAGTTCGCCGCCGCACCTCGTGCCATCCTCTCCAATGCCCGCTGTCTCACGGAAGGCGTGGATGTTCCCGCTGTCGACATGGTGGCTTTCCTCAGCCCGAAGCGAAGTCTCGTGGACATCGTGCAGGCGACGGGGCGGGCGATGCGCCTATCACCAGAAACAGGAAAGCAATTCGGCTACGTGCTCGTGCCCCTCTACGTTGAGAAGGCACGCGGCGAGACGATTGAGGAGGCGGTTCTCCGCAGCAATTTCGACGAGGTCTGGAAAGTTCTCCAAGGCCTGAAAGAGCAGGACGACTTGCTGGCGCAAATAATCGCCGAGATGCGGATTGAGCGGGGTCGCACCGGCGGCTTCGACGACAGCCGTTTCCGTGAACGGGTAGAGATATTCGGCCCGGAGCTTTCCCTCGAAATGCTGCGCAGCACCATCACCGCCGCATGCCTCGACGCGATTGGGGAGAATTGGTTCGAGCGCTACGGCCAACTTGTCGCTTACAAGCAGAAGCACGGGGATTGCGCCATGCCTGCTCGATGGGACGAGAACCAAAAACTGGCAACGTGGGTGGTGGACCAGCGCGTGCAGAAACGGGATGGGAATCTGGAGCCAGAGAAGGTCGAACTCTTGAACCGGCTTAGTTTTAATTGGAACCCGAGAGAGACGAACTGGCGAAGTGCCTATCTGGACTTGATTAAGTTTCAAAAGCAGTTCGGGCATTGCCGTGTGCCCCAGAATTGGAAGGATAACAAAATTCTAGCACGTTGGGTGACAACTCAGCGGTTCGATTATTCCAAGGGCGACCTTCATCGTGACCGCATCGCAATGCTCGAGAAGATTGGATTCGAATGGAAAATCGGAATTGGGACATGGGACGAGCGCTTCGCCGACCTCTGCGCCTTTAAGGAGCGGTTTGGCCACACCCGCGTCAAAGTAAAGTGGCCGGAGAACCCGATTCTTGGCACGTGGGTAGTCAGTCAGCGATACAAGCACCGGAAAAAGGAACTGGCTGACGAATACGTCCTGCGCCTGAACGCCATTGGATTCGATTGGGATGGACGAACCGCAGCAAGCATAGCTGAGAAAAATTCCCCCGACCCAGACAAGCAGTGGCGTGCGACTTTCGACCGATTTAGAATTTACGCCGCCGCGCACGGTGCTGACGTAATTACGGTGGTGGACGAGGAGACGAAGAAGCTCAATCGCTGGATGCTGACTCAGAGGCAGGCGATGAAGCGGGGCGAGTTGAGCGAGACACGAATCAACGCCCTAAACGAAATCGGCTTTGTGTGGCAGCGAAACGCGCGCCGCATCGGGAAAGGCTCGCAGCTTCCTCCTGCGGACGAGACTCCGATCACCCGCACTTGGGACGAAATGCTTTCTGAGTTGGTGGACTTCTTCAAGTTGCACGGCCATTGCAACGTGCCTAGCGAGTGGACCGCGCAACCCCAACTTGCGCGCTGGGCCACCATGCAACGGCGGGCCAAGAAGCAGAATCAGCTCACGCCGGAGCAGGTGAGCCGGATGGAGGAAATCGGCTTCGCTTGGAGCACGAACGACGGTGGTTGGGATGCGATGTTCGCGAAGTTGGTCGAGCACTTGCGGCCCATGCACAATGGCAAACGGCGAGAAGCACCACCCAGCGACGATCTGAAACGGTGGATGCTGACGCAGCGCCAGGCAAAGAAGCGCGGAGACCTAGAACCCGAACGCGAGAAGCGGCTCACTGGCATCGGATTTGAATGGGAGCCATTCACGTCGCGATGGGAGAAGATGCTTGGCGAACTCAAGCAGTTCCATGCAGAGCACGGCCATTGTCGAGTTCCAGCCGGCTGGACCAAGAACCCGGTCTTGGCAAATTGGGTTGGCGTCCAGCGTGCGCGGAAGCTGGATGGGAAACTTTCACCCGAGCGAATCGCCGCGCTTGATGCTCTCGGCTTCGCTTGGAGGCTTGGTGAATTCAGCGGCAATCGTTCACCGCAGGAAGCTTGGAACACGATGCTGAAGCGGCTTATTGCGTTCCATGCGGAGCACGGGCACGCAACCGTTCCACAAGTTTATCGACCAGACAAAAAGCTGGGATGGTGGGTCACAACGCAACGCCGGAAGTATCGGAAGCAGAAGCTGGCGGATTGGCAAATCGCACGGCTGAACGAACTGGGTTTTGATTGGGACGGTGGGCGAAATGGTGGCAGACCGCGAACGAACGCGCTTAAACCGCTGAGTGGTGAGAAGCCGCTAACCGGCGAGAAATACTTCGAGATGATGTTTCAGGCGTTGCTGGAATACCGACAGGCACACGGTGACTGCCTCGTTCCGCAGCGTTTCAAAGAAAACCGCAAACTCGCCGAGTGGGTTTCAGAACAACGCATGGCCTACAGCCGCGAGCGTCTTGCACCCGAACGCGTGCGGCGATTCGACGAAATAGGCTTCGAGTGGGATCCCATCGGCACCCGGTGGGAAGAAATGTTTCAGCAACTCGTCGAGTTCAAGAAGCAGCACGGCCACACGAATGTCCCGCAGCGCTCTGGCAAATACGCCGAACTTGGAACGTGGGTTCGGAACCAGCGCGCCGCGAAGCGTTACAACCGCCCAATCCTTGCCGAGCGCGGTAAGCGACTCGATGAAATCGGATTCGTCTGGCGCCTCGTCGAGCGAAACGCTTGGGAACGAATGTTGGAGCGGTTGGTGGAGTTCAAAAAGCTCCACGGCCACTGCAATGTCCCGCAGAAAGGTGGCGGTGATAAGCGCCTCGGTAAATGGGTGAACACTCAACGAACTCACTACAACCGCGGGAAGCTCAAACCTGACCGGCAACGGCAACTCGAAGCAGTCGGCTTTGTCTGGAATACCAAAGCCACCCGGGGAGCCGCACGCTGAGGATTCTGCCGCCCTTACAGGGCTTGGATTTGTTGCCGACACGAACCCAGGGCGTCGCTCGCAGACTCGCTTTGCCCTGGGCTATCATCTTTGGGGCTTTCAGCCCTTCGGAATGAGTGCGCTGTTCGAGGCCGCTCAGGCCTTCTTCAAATCCACCACGCAGAAGCCGAAGTCGAGGACGCCGGGCGTGGTGCGGTAGGCGGCGGGGATTTGGAAGACGGCTTGGCGACGGTCTTCGCCGCGTAGGAAATCCAGCACGCCGGCGTCGCTCATCACCTTTAGCTGCTTGCCCATGCCATCGAGCTTGCGGCCCAGCGCGGTGGCGACTTCGCCGGTGCTCATCTTCCGTCCGTCTGCGAGCATCTGCACGATGGCCCAGCGCACATCGCTGCCGAGCGCGAAAAACACGTCCACGGGATTCAGCTTGGGCGCGGCGGCAGGGGGATTGGGCGGCGGATTTGGGATGGAATCGCTCATAATGGGCCTCGAATGCGGTGTTTTAGGGCTTCACTGGGCTAAAACAGGACAAATCTGTCTTGTGATAGGGCAACTTTGTCTTGAAACAGGACGAGTTTGTCTAGCATTAAGCCTTCGATGCCTTAATACAGGACAACTTTGTCTAGCGATAGGCTTTCATTGCCTTAATACAGGACAAAAATGTCTAGCGATAGGCTTTCATTGCCTGAATACAGGACAACTTTGGCTAGCATTAGGCTTCCTGTGGTCAATTACAGGACGACTTTGGCTAGCATTAAGCCTCCGATGGCCAATTACAGGACAACTTTGGCTAGCATCAGGGCTTCCTTCGTCTGTGACCGAAATGGGATGGCCGCGAAAGGGCACAGAGGGCGCAAAGCCAAGCCTCTGGCAGGATAGAAATGGCCCCGATCCCAGTTAGTTCCACCGCCGCCTCTTTGTGTTCTTTGCGCCATTTCGTGGCTGAACTCCAGGATTCGGGTTCAAGGGAATCGTCCCGGTTAACGAGGTCGGTGCGGTGAAGGCTTGGCCCACCCTTTCAACCTTCAACTTTCACCCTTCAACTCCCCCGCTTCACTTCTCCCCAAACAGCGCTGCCGCAAATTGCTTCGCGTCGAAGGGCTGGAGGTCGTCCGCCTGCTCGCCCACGCCGATGAACTTGATGGGTAGGCCCAGCTCTTTCTGAATCGCCACGACCATCCCGCCCTTGCTGGTGCCGTCGAGCTTGGTGATGACGAGGCCGGTGAGCGTGACGGCTTTGTGGAACTCGCGCGCCTGTTGCAGCGCGTTCATGCCGGTGGTGGCGTCGAGGACGAGGAGGACTTCGTGCGGCGCGCCGGGGAGTTGCTTGCCCATGACGCGATGCACCTTCTGCAATTCCTTCATCAGGTTGCTCTTGGTGTGCAGGCGACCGGCGGTGTCCACGAGCAGGTAACTGGCACCACGCGCGGTCGCGGCGGTGATGGCGTCATGCGCGACGGCGGCGGGGTCGGCGTGGTAAGCGCCGGCGACGACTTCGACCTTGAGGCGGGTGCCCCAGAGCTTGAGCTGCTCAATGGCGGCGGCGCGAAAGGTGTCGCAGGCCGCGAGGACGACGGGCTTGCCCTGCCCCTGGAGCAAGTGGGCGAGTTTGGCGGAGGTGGTGGTCTTGCCGGTGCCGTTGACGCCGACGACGGAGATGACGGTGAGCGCGCCGGGTTGGTGGAGCAGCGTGGCGTTCGTCGCGGAGAGGCTACGTTCGACTTCCTGTGTGGCGATGGCGAAGACATCGAGGCCGCCGCTGCCTTGCGATTCGTAGGCTTGCTTCACCGCGCTGAGAATCTGCTGGGTCATCGCCATGCCGAGGTCGGCGGCGAGGAGCGCGTGCTCCAGCTCTTCGAGCGTCTTGCCGGTCAGCTTCGGTGAGCCGGTGACGATGCGTTTGATTTCGTGGCCGAGCTTGGCGGCGGTCTTTTGCAAGCCCGCTTTGATTTTGGAGAAGAGTCCCATGCGAACGTGGTGCGTGGTGCGTGGTGCGTGAAGGAGAACGGGCGGGCGGTGGGCCGGCTTTACGCGGCGAGGGCTTGTTCCCGGCGACGCCGGGCGCGTTCCTCAAGCTGCCGGACGTGGAGGAGCGGGAGCTTGATGCCGCCCATGAGGGGCTTGCCCTTGTTCATCCCGTGACAGTCGGAGCCGCCGGTGATGGCAAGGTCGTATTGCTCGGCCATCATCAGGTAGTGCTGGCTGGCGGCGGTGGAGTGACGCGTGTGGAAGCACTCGATGCCGTCAATCCCCGCCTCGACGAGGGGTGGGATGATGTCGTCGCTCTTGTTCAGCGCGGGATGGGCGATGGCCGCGACGCCGCCCGCGTGATGGATGAGCTTGATGGCCTCGTAGGCGGAAATCTTGAACTTCGGCACCCACGCGGGCCGGTGTTTCTTCAGGAAGCGCTCGAACGCCTCGTCCATTGATTTGCACAAGCCCGCTTGCACCAGCGCGCGCGCGACGTGCGGCCGGCCCGGCGAATCGCACTTGGCGATGGCAAAGACGGCCTCGGCTTGCAGCGGAATTCCCTTCGCCTGCAAGGCGGCCGCCATCTCGTGGATGCGCTGCTGTCGGGCGTGCTGGAACTTCACCAGGTTCTCGAGGAAGAGCGCGTTCGTCGGGTCAATAAAGTAACCGAGGATATGCACTTCCACCTCGTCCACCTCCGCCGTCAGCTCGGTGGCCTGCACGAACTCGATGCCGAGCCGCGTGCACTCCGCCCCCATCCGCGCGCAGCCCTCCATCGTGTCGTGGTCCGTGAGCGCCACGCAGGCGAGTTGGTGCCGCTGCGCCGCCTGCGCCATCTCTTCCGGGGAGAACGTCCCGTCCGAGAAGGTCGTGTGCATGTGCAGGTCGGCGAACATAGCTGGGGGGGGGGTCAGGACTTGGGCACGTGCTCGCGGGCGGGCCGCATGAGTTCGCCGCGCACCTTGTCGAGGATGCCGTTGACGAACTTGCCGCTGTCGTCGGTGGAGAACTTCTTCGCGATGTCCACCGCCTCGTTGATGCTCACCACGGGCGGAATGTCATCGCGATGCAGCATTTCAAAGATGGCGAGCCGCAGGATGTTCCGGTCCACGGCGGCCATGCGGGAGATGTCCCAGTTCTTGGCGTGCTTGGTGATGACGGCATCCGCCTCGGCGCGGTGCTGGAGCGTGCCCTTGATGAGCGGTTCGGCGAACAGCCGGAGCGCTGCTTCGGCGGTGGTGGGCGGGGGCAGCTCGACTTGCTCGCCCCAAGTGGACTTGCCATCCGAGGCTTGGGCGAACGCTGACCGGCGTTGGGCGTCCCAAAAGTGGTCGAGCGCCTCGTCCAGTTGGTCCGGGGCGTTCAGGTCGCATTGAAAGAGAAACTGGATGGCACGTTCCCGTGCCTCGCGTCGCATTCCCATGGTGTGAGGATAGTCGCGTGTGAGTTGGGCGGAAGTCTTTTTTCCGGGGTGGGGCAGGGGGCCCAGCTTGACACTGCACCCGAAAGACGCCGGAGCGCGGGGCGTGACCCGCAGTGATGCCGGACTACGATCCAGTTGGTCAGGCCGAGCGTCTTCGGCGGGCGCGAGCTGCTGCGGGTTACAACGCGCTCCGGGGGCGGTGTCAAGCTGCGCTCGCCGGGGCCTACGGCTTCACCGCTGGCTCGATGGTTACTTTCACCGAGTTGCTGGGATAAACGCAGCGGATGTTCTTCTTGTCGCCGTCGGGCGTCGGCACCTGACCGTCGCCGTTGATGACGAAGGTGAACGTGCCGGGGGGCATCTTGTCGGTGGCGAGCGAGAACTCGGCGGTGGTCTTGCCGGGGGCGACTTTGGTGAGCGGAATTTCCAGGCCGGGCGGGAGCTGGACGCCCGCACCGGAGAGGTCAACGCCGTTGGGCATGGTGGCGGCACGGTTGATGGTGACGCTGAGTTTCAACGGCTCGCCCTTCTTCACGGTGAACTCCGCCGGCGTGGCGGTGAGCGCGAAGGGCGACTGCCCGCGCACGGCGAGCAAGAGGCTGCGGGTCATGCGGCTGATGGCGGGCGTGTTGACGGTGTCCCAGACGATGACGCCGCCGCGCGCCTGGCGGACGAGCTTGCGCCCGACGCTTTCGCTCGTGCCGACGAGTTCGATTTCGCCTTCGCCGATGGGTGCGTCCGGCGCGGCGGTGACGATGAGCGAAGCCCATTTCACGCCGGGACCGATGACGATGGGGTCTGCTTTCACGCCGGGCGGGAGCTTCGTGGCGGTCACGGTGATGGGGTCGTTGTGGCCGTCCAGCCGCCAGACAAGCACGTCGAGCCGGTCGCGTCCGCCCGGTCGCACGACGTGCGAATCCATGCGGATGTCGCTGGGTGGCTGGCACACGAGGCGGAAGTCCGGCAGCGGCTCGGTCTCAACTACGAGGCGGTAGAAATACTGCGCGCCGCCCTGGCCTTGCCCGTAGAGATGTTCGAGGCGCAGGTAGAAATCGCCGTCCGCCGAGGCGGTGAAGGTGTGCTGGATGTCGCGGGTGTTCGAGGCGAAGCGCAGTTGGCCGATGTTCTCGCCCGAATCGGACGCGCTGTTCAGCAGGGAGCCGTCGGGCTTCAACACTTCGAGGTCCGGGTCGGCGGGCGAGGCGAGGCGCTCGGCGAAGACGCGCACGGTGAACTTGTCGTTCTTCTTCGCCGCGAGGACGAAGTAGTCCGCGTCCTTGATTGGCTCGAACCGTCCGGTCACGGCGCAGGGCAGGGTGAGGCGCTGGGCTTGGTTGGTCGCGTTGTTCGGCTCGGTCTCGATGAGTTCCTTCAAGCCCGAGGCGAGCAGGAGCTTCGCGTTGGAACTGCCCGCGTCGGTCTTCACGCGCACTTCAACGCCGTCGAGCGGCGAGACGGATGGGCGCACGACTTCGGAAAAGTTCAGCGTGGTGCCGGTGGCGGTGGCATCAGGCAGCGGCGCGGGCAGCTCCATCATTTGCAACGGCCGGCCCTTCACCGTGAACTCGCTGGGCTTTCCGTCCGGCAGGTTGCGGCCGTAAATCGTGATGGGCGTGCGCGCGCCGGGCTTGGCTCCGAGCGGCGCGATGAAGTCGATGTAGGGCAGGGTGGTGACGGCGAGGCGGTAGAAGTGGTCGCCGCTGCCGCTGTAGGTGAAGTCGGTGAACTTCACGAAGTAGTCGCCGTCCGCCGGGATGTCGAAGTCGATGAGCGGGTCGCGCTTCTCGTTGCGGATGGCCTCGTCCTGACTGGCGGCGAGTTGCTTGCCATTCGCGTCGAAGAGCCAGAGGAAGCCGTCGAGCTTGGAGTCCAAGCGCCAAGCCTTGCATTCGAGCAGCACCCGCTGGCCCTTCTTGGCGGTGAAAACATACCAATCCACGTCCTCGGCGGGACTGACGCGGCCGTTGATGGTGGTGTTAAGCTCGATGCGGTTGGCAACGGTGCGCAGGTTGTTCGGCTCCTTCTCGGTGAACTCGGCGAAGTCGCTCACGACGAACGTGCGCGGGTTGCTGATGCCGTGCTTGCCGATGGCGCGCACATCGAACTCACCGACCGGCACGCTGGGCGCGACGGAGACCTTGAAGCGCGTCGTCTTGCCCTTCTCCTCCGGCAGCGGTTCAGCCGTGATGCCGGGGTGGCTGAAGTAGAGCTTGCGGGCCTCCTCCAGGTTGCCGCCGGAGATTTCCACCTCGACGGAGGAACCCTGCTTCGCACCGAGCGGGAAGACGCTTTGTAGACGCGGGCCGGGGAGTTGGGCGAGGAGAGTGCTGGGAAGGTAGAGCAGGGCGGCAGCCGCGAGCCAGCTCCGGAAAGTTCCTAAGCCTATACTCCAAGTTCCAAGCCTTAATCTGTCCGCACAGTCGCAACCCCAGCGCAGCATCCGGGTTAGCTGAGCAGTGCTTGGCACTTGGCGGTAATTTCTCACTTTGAAATGTCAGCCGAGGGCGATAGCTGACCTTTGAATCGGTAAATCCGCTTGCTCACCCTCTTGGTAGAACCACTCGCTCCAGCGGAAACCTGCGTCGCGTCCGCTCGAACACCAGCCTTCCCTTCCAAGCTGTAATCGTAGAACTCCTCCATCACTACTTCAGATGCATTCTCAATGCGGCGCGCAATTGCCAACTCCTGAGCAACGCGTGCTTGGCTTTCGGCTACGCGCTCTGCCAATTCATGTCGCTCCGTCTGGACCCTGAGGTCCTCCAGTGGAGCATCCACTTTCACAGCTTTAGAACGCGAGAGAAGGTCGCTGGCTAAACTGGCGATAACCCCCAAAGCCGTGCTCGTTATGATTTCCATGGACATTGTGAATCAATTCCTCAGTCGTCGAAAACATCGACCGATGCCTCCATCGGAATCGGTCAGCACAAAGGCTCAAATGATCTCCGGGATTGGCACGCCGTCGTTGAGAATCGCTACGGGCCGGTCGGCTTCGTTGCGGTAGGTCTTGTCCTGCCCGATGCCGAGCTGGCCATACATCGTGGCGAGCACGTCCTGCGGCGAGACGGGGCGCTCCTTCGGGAACTCGGCGCGGGCGTCGGTCTCGCCGAGCACCACACCGCGCTTGATGCCGCCGCCGGCCAGGACCGCCGTCATCGCCGTGGACCAGTGGTCGCGGCCCGCGTCCTTGTTGATGCGTGGCGTGCGACCGAACTCTCCCCAGACCAGCACTAGGGTCTTTTCCAGCATCCCGCGCTGGTCGAGGTCCTCGATGAGCGAGGCGTAGCTGGTGTCGAACTGCGGGAGCTTGCTGTTCTTGAGGCTCTCGAAGTTGTTCGCGTGCGTGTCCCAGCCGCCGGTGTCCACGGTCACGAAGCGCACGCCCGCCTCGACGAGTCGGCGCGCGAGCAACGTGGACTGGCCCATCGTGTGACGGCCGTAACGGTCGCGGATCTGCGACGTCTCGCGGCTGATGTCGAACGCGGCTTGAACCTTCGGCGAAGTCGCCAGCTCGAAGGCTTTCTGCGAAAACGAATCCATGCCCGCGACCAAGCCCGACGCGTCCACGTCGCGGCGCAGAGTGTCGAAGGTCTTCATCAAGTCGCGACGCTGCTCCAGGCGCGCGAGCGTGAGGCCGTTCGGGAGCTTCAGATTGCGGACTTGGAAATCTGCGCTGTTCGGGTCGCCCGAAGTCTCGAAGGGATTGTAAGCGACGCCGAGATACGCGGCGGCGGTGCTCTTCGGCGCACGCGGCACGCAGGCGTAAGCGGGGAAGCCCTCGACGCGCGGCCCCATCTCGTAGCCCACGATGCTGCCGTAGCTGGGCACCTCGTTCGACGGGATGTCGTTGGTGGGCTTGTAGCCGGTGAGCAGCGTGTGCGAGGCGGATTCGTGGCCGGAATCGGGATGCGTCACGCTGCGGACGATGGAGATTTTGTCCACCATCTGCGCGATGCGCGGCATGTGCTCACAGACTTGGTAGCCGGGGATGACGGTTTTGATGGGGTTGAACGAGCCGCGAAACTCCTGGGGCGCGTTCGGCTTCAAGTCCCACATGTCCATGTGGCTCGGCCCGCCGCCCTGCCAGAGGAGAATGACGCTGAGGTCCTTCGTGGACTTCCCGCTCGCGGCGGCGCGCGCCTCGATTTGGAGCTGCTGCGCGAGGGTGAGGCCACCGAAGGCGAG
The DNA here is from genome assembly GCA_039796295.1 of Verrucomicrobiota bacterium. Classification (GTDB taxonomy): domain Bacteria; phylum Verrucomicrobiota; class Verrucomicrobiia; order Limisphaerales; family SXTU01; genus SXTU01. Next base: position 127,221 of record JBDKJY010000012.1, on the reverse strand, counting down.
CGCACCGAGCTTCAAAAAGCTGCGGCGGGAACGTCCGTCGCAGGTCCCGTAATTTCCGCTGGTCACATCAATGGTCATAGTTGTCTGGCGAGTTCGGACGGTTCAGTTCGGCGTGGCTTCAGTGCGATTGCTCAATGGTTGAAAACAAATTCCTTCGAGTTCACCAGCATCCAGGTGAAGTCCTCGAGGAAGGCTCGGCGGTCGGTGGTGGCGGCGAAGCGCTTCACGGCCTCGGCTTGCTCGTCGTCGGTCGGCGGACGGGCGAAGGCACGCAGGTAAAGCTCACTGATGATTTCGCCGTGCGGACGCTTCGACTCGGACAGCTTCGCCGCGAAGCCCTTGGCGTCGGCGATTTTGTTCTGCATTTCCGGCGAGTTCATCAGGTGCAGCGACTGCGCGAGGTTCGGCGCGTAGCTGCGCTCGCACTCGCACGCGGTCTCGCGCTTCGAGCGTCCGAACACATCGAGGAAGTAACTCGCCACGCCCTCGTCCGGCAGCTCGATGGCGCGTGTGCCCAGCGGGAAGCCGGCGAACTTCTCATTCGTGCCGGCGACGGTGTCCACGGCGTCGAGCAGCGCCTGCGCGGGCAGGCGGCGGGGGAAGTAGCGCGCGTAGTTCTGCTTGTCCGTGCGGTTGTCCGAGTTCGGCGTGGCGCTGAGTCCATAGACCTGCGAGGTCATCATCGTCCGCATGAGCTGCTTGAGGTCGAACTTGTGCGTGACGAAATCCTTCGCGAGGGCGTCCAGCAACGCGGGGTTGCTGGGCGGATTCGTGAGGCGCATGTCGTCCACGCCCTCGACCAGCCCGACGCCGAAGTAGTGCGCCCAGATGCGGTTCACGAGCGCGCGGGAGAAGTAAGGATTCTCCGGCTCGGCCATCCAGTCGGCGAGCTTGCCGCGCGGGTCCTCGCCGCGAACCTGCTGATACTCCGGCCCGCCGAGGCCCTTGGGCTTCATCGTCTTGCCCGTGCGCGGCTGGCGAGTCTCGCCGTCCTTGCGCACGAAGACCGCGCTCTCGCTGGACACCTCGCCTGACTTCACGCCGAGGCGCGAGAAGAACGCCGCCATACCCCAGTAATCGTCCTGCGTCATCTTCTCGTAAGGATGGTTGTGGCAGTTCGCGCACGAGACGCGCGTGCCGAGGAAGAGCTGCGCGGTGTCGTTGACCTGATGAACCGTGTTCCGCACCTCGCGATACCAGACGACGGTCGGGTTGTCGCTGACGTTGCCCTGGGCGGTGAGAATCTCGCGCACGAACTGGTCGTAAGGTTTGTTCTGCGCTAGCGAGTCCCGAATCCACGCGGCGAACGCGAACGTCCCGCGTTTGTGTTCCTCGCCGTTGCGCCGCTTGTTGCGCAACATGTCGCCCCAGATGCCCGCCCAGTAGTCGGCGTATTCGTTGCGGTCGAGGAGCGTGGTGATGAGGCGGTCGCGCTTGTCCGGCGCGGGGTCGGCGAGGAACGCGCGGACTTCCTCGATCGTGGGCAGTGTGCCTAGCGCGTCGAGCGATGCGCGCCGGATGAACTCCGCGTCGGAGCAAACCTCGCTCGGCGCGATGCCCAGCTTGCGCCACTTCGCCATCACGAGTTCGTCCACGTAATTCTTCGGCTTGAAGTGCGCGTAAGCCGACTCCGGCACGCTCCGGCTGTAAGGCACCGTGATGCGCGTCACGTCCACGAGCCCCATGTAGCGCACCATCACCGCGCCCTCGCCCGTGCGGTCCAGCGTGCGGATGAGGCCGTCGTGGTCCACGCCGAGGATGTCCGGCTGCTGGCTCTTGTATTCTGCCGCGCGCGTGACATCCCGCGCCGTGCCGTCCGAGTAACTCGCGACCACGCGCACCTGCTGCTCCTTCGTGCCGACCAGCACGCGCTCGCGGGGAAACACCTCGATGGCCTGCACCACCGGGTCGTTCGTCGTGCCTTTGGGGGTGCCTTGAACAATCCACCGGCGCAGCATCCGGTAGCTGGCGGAATCCTGGTCAAACTTCGCCCCGCCGCCGTGCGGCACCAGACCGGCGGCCTTGGTGAGCAGCAGTGATTGGTCGGGTGCGGTGAACGTGATGCGGCGTCCGTGGGCTTCACGAGTAAGCGCGTTGTAATCTGCAGCCGGGTCGAAGCCGAGCAGTGAGAGGGCGAAACCATTTTGCCCGCCCTGCTTGCCGTGGCAACCGCCGGAGTTGCAACTCGCCTTGGTGAGAATCGGGAGGATGTCGTTGGCGTAGTTGAGCCGACGGTCCACCGTGAAGCCGCTCACCTGCACCGGCACCGACGCGTTGAGTGTCTGCTTGGTGACCGCGTCCTTGAAAGTCACCTGCACGCTCGTCGCCCCATCCGCCTGCGGGACGATGCGCCCGTCCGTCACCGCCACCGCTGCCGGAGTCGTTTTGCCCGCAGCTTTCAGCACCGGGACCGAGTAAGTCGCCCCGCGCGTTACGTCCCGCTGCGTGCCGTCGCTCAAGTGCGCCGTGACGAGCAACTGCACGGACTGGTCGGCATTGCCCAGCGCGACCTGCATCGGCTCCACCGTGAGCTTCGTGAGACTCGCTGGAGCAGGCGCGGCGGCCAGCGCCACGGAGCTGTAAGCCGCGAGGAGCAGCCCCAACCAAGCGTTGTTCATCTGTAGTTTCATCGAATTCAAAAAGCCGCGTTCGTGATAGCGCCCAAGGGTGGAACCCATCCGTTGACCGAAGAGGAGTTGCGGCGCCGCGTTCTTTGAAGCGAGTTGAAGGGGGGTATTCACGGCGTGAGCGAGGGCAATTTGCGCGGAGCGCGGCCGTCCCAAGCAGCTTGGAATGAACGATGACTGCGGAGCGAACGGACCGTGCTGCGGCTGGACAGCCGCGCTTCAGGCGTTGCGCTTCTCCGGCTTTCGCATTGAGCGACGCCCAACTCGCCGCTACGGTGCCGGCCATGAGCGCGTTCCCCGTCACCCCGGAAAAGGAAACCCAACTAAGCCAGCGCATGGCCGCGCTGCGCGTGAGCGAGGCCGACCTCGAGGAATCCTTCGTCCGCTCGGGCGGCCACGGCGGGCAGAACGTCAACAAGACCTCCACCTGCGTCCTGCTCGTCCACCGCCCGACCGGCGTGCAGGTCAAGTGCCAGGAGACCCGCCAGCAGGGCCTCAACCGCTTCATCGCCCGCCGCCTGCTCCTCGACAAACTGGAGGCGTTGCAGCAGGCGAAGCAAGGAGCCGAACGGGACCGCCGGGAAAAACTCCGCCGTCAGAAACGCCCCCGCTCCAAGGGTGCCAAGCGCCGGATGCTGGCGGACAAGTCCCACAACGCCGGCAAGAAGGCGGCGCGGCGGTCGGTCGCGATGGAGTAGCGGGCGATTGACCGCCGCGCGCGGCTCAAACCCCAAAGCACACCGCCTCGACGTGGTTCTCCGCCTTGTGGGTCTGCTCCCACTTCACGCCGTCGCTGGAACGCATCAACCGACCCTTCCAGTTCGCGCCGACGAACACCTTGTTGCCGAACGACACAATCACGGGCGCATCCACGTTCGGTTCGCGCTTCCAAGTCGTGCCGTCGGGGGAGAACCACGTGGCGCCCGCGCCCACGGCCACGAAGCGGTCGCCGGCCCAGACGATGGTGTTGAGATGCTCGCCTTCCTCGCCACGCACGGGGGCGCTCCATTTGAGGCCGTCCTCGGTCGTCATGCGCAGACCGTGCAGGCCCACGCCGACGAAGACGCCGTTGCCGAACGCCACGTCCACGAGTGTGTCGATGGCCTTGGTCTCCGGCGGGTCCTGCCAGACTTTGCCGTCGGCGGAAGTCGAGCGCCGCCCGCGGTCGCCGACGCCGACCCAGCGCCCGTTGCCCCACGCGATGCGCCGGAGGATGTGCTTGCCGGGAATCTCGGTGAACTCGCTCCACGTCAGGCCGTCCGTCGAGGTGCTCACGAACGGCTTCGAGCTGCCCACGCTGCCGGGGTCGCCACCGATGCCGACGAACATCCCGTTGCCGAAGCCGAGGCCGCGCAGATACTTCACATACTTGGCTTCCTTCTTCAGCGTCTGCCACGTCGCGCCGTCCGTGGTGACAGCGATAATGTTCTCCCCGCCATAGCTGCCGACGGCGATGAAATGGCCAAGCCCAGCGGCTACCGCGCGATAGGTTTCCCCTTCCTTGCCGGTCTGGGAATGTTTCCAGTCGGTGCCGTTTTCAGAGACGAGCCGCTGGCCGTTGTGACCGACGGCGACGAACAGTGAGGGCATGGCGCGTTAAACCAATCCCGGCAGTCGCCCGCCGAACGCCGCGTGCTTCGAGGTCTTGCTGTTGCCGAACTCACCGGTCTTGTCGCCCATGCGCTCCAGCATTTCCACGTAGAGGTTCGCCACCGGCGTGTTCTTGTCGAAGGCCAGGTGCCGACCCGGCTTGAGCGTGCCGCCGGCGCGACCGCACAGCAGTGTCGGATAATCCCGCGTGCCGTGGCCGCCGTCGGCCATGTAGCTGGTGTAGAGAATCTGGCTGTTGTCCAGCAGCGTGGAGCCGCCTTCGTCAATCGCCTGCATCTTGCGCAGCATCTCCCCGAACAGCCCGGTATACCACGCGTGCATCTGCCGGCAGGCCTCGCGCGCAATCGGGTCGGCGTCCTCGACACGCCCGGCGTTGCCCTGGTGCTCCAGCGTGTGGCAGTGCTTCTCGTAGCCCACGGTGACGACGCCGGGGAACATCGCCTCGTCGCTGCCCGCCGCGAACGTCGCCACGCGCGTCGTGTCCGTCTGGAAGGCCAGCACCATCAAATCCGACATGATGCCGATGTATTGCCCGTGCTTCTCGGGGTCGCGGTGAATGTCCCGGCTGAAGTTGCCGAAGGGCAAATTCTCCGGCAGCAACTGCGGCTGCACGAGCCGCGACGGCCCAGGGTTTGCCGCGTCGAGCAACTCCTGCTGCAACTTCGCCTCCAGAAATTGTATGCGCTGCTCCACCGTGCGCACCGAGTAGAGATATTCGTCGAGCTTCTGCCGGTCCGCGCGGCCGAGCGTGCGCTGCAAGTCCTTCGCTTCGGCCAGCACGAGGTCAATCACGCTCTGGTCGTAAGAGTCCCGCACCGCTGCCTTCCGCACCGTGGCGGCCTGGGCCGACGCGCGGCGCGACCAGTTCGGCACCACCGGCTGCCGCCCGCGAAACATCCGGTCGAACACCAGCCGGGGATTCGCCTCGAACGGGGCCGGCGTGTTTGCGTCGCGGAATGAATAGACATTCTCGTGGCCGGCCAGCCCTAGCTCCATCGAGGGCAGGAACGTTTGGTCGCCGACCAGTTTCGCCGCCGCCTGGTCCACCGAGATGCTCGCGATGCGTTTGCCCCCCTCCTTCTTGACCATGTCCGCCGCCGTCAGGTGCATGAAGGCGCAGTGCTCGTGGCCGTTCAGGTTCTCGCTGCGACCCGAGTGCGAGAGGCCGCTGACGAGCAGCAGCTCGCTCTTCGCAAACTCTAGCGGGCGCAGGATGGACGGCAGCTTCGTGCCCGCGAGGTCGCACGACTCCTTGAGCCGCCACGATTCGAGCACCGTGCCGCCCGTGACGGTGAAGACCCCCGTCCGCAAGGGCGGCTTGACCGCCGCCGCCCCGCGCGCCGCCCGTGGCAGCAGGGATTCCATGAACGGCAGCGCCAGCAGCGCGCCGGCCCCGCGCAACAAGGTGCGGCGGGAGAGTGGGTTTGTGTTCATGATTCAGTCTTTCTTTGAAGGTTGCTTGGCGGCAACTGGATTTTGCTCCGGGCCGCGCCGGTTCTGAAACGGCAGGCTCTTGACCACGCCCAGCACGAGCGCCGAGAAGCGGAACTCCTCCTTCGCCAGCGCCGCCTGGATTTCGTTCACCGGACATTCGTCGAAGAACTCCAGCTCGCGGCCCAGCGCGTAGGCAAGCAGTTGCTCGGCGAGGTTGCGCGTGAACTGGTCGCGCCGCTGCCAGAGCACCTGCTTCAAGTCCGCCGCGCCGGTCAGCTTCTCGCCGGTCGGCAACTGCCCGGTCGTGTCCAGCGGGTTCTCCGGCTTGCTCTCTCGCCAGCTTCCGACGGCGTCGTAGTTGTCCAGAGCGAAGCCCAGCGGGTCCATCTTCTTGTGGCAGCCCGCGCACGTCGCGTCGCTGGCGTGCTGGGTGAGCTGCTCGCGGAACGACTTCGGGTCTTTCTTGTTCCGCTCTTCCTTCAACTGGCTCGCGTTCGCCGGCGGCGGCGGTGGCGGGGTGCCGAAGAGGACTTCCAGCACATACTTGCCGCGCTGCGTCGGGCTGGTGCGATGCGTGTGCGAGGTCATCGCCAGCACGCCGCCCATGCCGAGCAGGCCGCCGCGATGGTCCTCGGGCCGCAGGCTCACGCGCCGCATCTGCACGCCCTCGACTGCCGCGAGGCCGTAGTGCTTCGCGAGGTCGGCGTTGGCGAAGGTGTAATCCGCGTCGAGCAGCTCCAGCACGCTGCGGTCGGCGGTGCGCAGGTGCTCGAAGAACAGCGTCGCCTCGTCGCGCATCGCCCGGCGCAGGTTCGAGGTGAAGGTGGGGAAGAACTCCGTGCTGGGCCGGGCGTTGGCGAGCTTGCCCAGTTGCAGCCACTGCACGGCGAACTGCTCGGTCAGCGCGCGCGCCTTTGCGTCGGCCAGCATCCGCTTCACCTGCTGCTCCAGCACGCCGGAGTCGGACAACTTGCCTTGCTCGGCCAGCGTGGACAGCTCCTCGTCCGGTAGCGACGACCACAGGAAATAGGCCAGCCGCGTCGCCAGTTCGTGGTCGTTCACGCGGGCGAAGGCACCCGGCTGCGCGCGGTCCTGCTCGATGCGAAAGAGGAAGTGCGGCGAGACTAACACCGGCTTGAGTGCCGCGCGCAAACCCGATTCAAACCCCTCGCCCGCCGCGCGGTCATAAACCTTCATCAGCCGCTCCACCTCGACGCCAGCGAGCGGACGCCGATACGCCCGGCGCGCGAACTTCCCGACGACCTGCTGCGCCGCCGCGCGCTCGGACAGCTCGTTGCCCGGCTTCACGAACACGAGGGCGTCGTGCGCCTTCTGCGCCTCCTTCTTTCGGTTGCCGTCCAGCTTCACCGGCGAGTTCGTGAGGGCGACGGAGAACACGCGGTCCAGAATCTTGTCCGCCGCCGCGAAGTATTTCTCCAGCAAGGTCGGCGGCAAGTTCAGCGCCGTGGCGAGGTTGTCGAAGCCCGTCACCACGCCGTCGTCGGGCATTCCGACCTGCTCGCCCGCATCGAACTCGAGGCCCACGAGGTCGCGGATGGTGAGGTTGTATTCTGCGCGATTGAGCCGGCGCACCAGCGCGGGGCCGGGGTCGCGGGTGGCGGGGTCGTTGCAATCCGCCTTGGCCGCAGAGTTGAGCCAGTTCAGCAGCAGCTCCCGCTGCTCCGGCGAGAGCGCTTTCTCGCCCTCCGGCGGCATCTCGCGTGAGCCGACTTGCGTCAACGCCGCGCGCCACATCTTGCGCTGCCGGGCGATGGACGACTCGTCTGCCACGCTGGAGAAATCCACGCCGCCCTTGCGCTTCTCGGCGTTGTGGCACTTGGAGCAATGCGCCTCCAGCACGGGACGGATGTCCTTCGCGAAGCTGGCCGCGCTGGCGGCTGAACCGCCCAGCCAGCCGGCGGCGGCAAGCGTCCACACGCCACGCACGAGGGAGTTGAGATTCATGTAGGTCAGCACAACCAACGCTCTTCATCCGGCAGGCCAACCCCGCGCGGCCTTTGCTCGACGCCCCCTGCATCGGGATATTCGTGATCGCTCTGCTGGCGGCTGGAGCGCGGGTGTCCCACCCACAGCAGGCTTCCTTCGCGATGAGCCCGCTGGGATGGAAGCTGGCGGTCCTGACGCGCGCACGTTGCTGCGTCCGGGGCAGCCGTGCTCCAGGTGCCCTGGCAGTCGTCGCGGCACGACTGGCCGGCCAAGTTCGGCTACCGGTTGCGCAAAATGCGGGTGGCCTCTCCGGGCGGCTGCGCTATCGTCACGACGAAAACTTCCTACCTCCCATGAACGTCTCTCTCATCGGCCCGTCGGGTGCAGGCAAGGGCACCTACAGTGCCGCCTTGGTGAAGGAGTCGTGGCTGGAGCACATCTCCACGGGCGACCTGTTCCGGCAAAACCTCCAAGACCAGACCCTGCTCGGCCTGAGCGCGCGGAAATATATGGACCGGGGCGAACTCGTGCCCGACGAGACCGTGGACGCGATGGTGGAGGACTGGGTGCGGAAGAGCGACCCGGCGGGAGACATTCTCTTCGATGGCTTCCCGCGCACCGAGTATCAGGCGCGCTTTCTGGATGACCTCTTCGCCAGCGTGGGCGGGCGGCTGGACGCGGTGATTCTCCTGAACCTCTCGGAGGCGGAGGTGCTGCGCCGTGCGGCTGGCCGCTTGGTCTGCCGTAGCTGTCAGACGCCGTTCCACGCCACGCTGCGCCCGCCGGTCCGCCCTGGCGTGTGCGATGACTGCGGCGGGGAACTCTTGGCGCGACCTGACGACCAGCCGGAACTCGCGCTGGTCCGCCTGCGGACCTTTCAACGCACCGTCGGCCCGGTGTTGGAATACTACCAGCCCTCGAATCGCCTGCGCGTCATCGAGGCCGACGGCCCGGCAGAGCAGGTGCAGTGGACCCTCCTCGCGACGCTGGAGACGCTGCGCTCGCGCGATGCGGCGGCCAGGCCGCCCGGAGCCGCCGTCACGTTGCCCACCTGGCATCGGCAGGCGCTGCTGCTGCCGGCCCACGAGCACCGGTCCTGTCTTGGACTCGTGCTGCTGGGCGGCCCCGGCTCGGGCAAGGGCACGCAGGCCGAATGCTTGAGCCGCGAACTGAAACTGCCGCACATTGCCACGGGGGATTTGTTCCGGGCGAACCTTCGCCAAGCCACGGACCTGGGCCGGCACGCGAAGGCCTACATGGACCGGGGCGAACTGGTCCCCGACGAAATCACCGAGGCGATGGTGCGCGAGCGGCTCGCGCGGCCGGACACGCGGCGCGGCTTCATCCTTGATGGATTTCCCCGCACGCTGCCGCAGGCGGTGGCGTTGAACGAGATGCTGGCGGACCTGGAGCGCCGGCTGGCGGGCGTGCTCTGCATCGCCGTCTCGGACGAGGCGATTGTGGACCGGTTGGCGGGGCGGCTGATTTGCCGCCACTGCCAGACGCCCTTTCATCGCAGCTACAAGCGACCGCAGCAGGCGGGCGTCTGCGACCACTGCGGCGGCGAGTTGTATCAGCGCGACGATGACAACCCGGCTACCGTCCGTGCCCGCTTGAAGACCTTTCACGCGCAGACCGAGCCGTTGGTTCAGTTCTACCGGGACGCGGGTTTGCTGACGCAGGTGGAAGGGCAAGGGGAGGTCGCCAGCGTCACCGCCCACACGCTCGCTGCCGCGCGTGCCCTGCAAAACGTCGTCACCTGAGCCGGAACGATGGCGTTGGCCACGGCACCCGTAGCTGCGCCGTCCCGTCGCCGCCACGAGCGGGCCTCCGCTCACTTCCCGAAGGGCAGGGGGAGTTGTCGCGTCCGCGCCTCCTGTAACCCGCTCACGCCCAGCCCCAGCAGTCGCAGCGGTCGGTTCACGAGCCGTTCCCGCGCGAGCAGCCAGCAGCCGAGCCGGTAAATCTCTTTTGCTTGGTGCAACGGCTCTTCCACCGAGAGCTGCCGCGTGAGCGTGGTGAAGTCTCCGTAGCGCACCTTCACCTGCACGGTCAGTGCCCCGAGCCGGCTGTGCGCCAGTTTGGCCGCGACGTCGTCAGCCTGTTCGCGCAGACACGCGCGCAACGTGGGTCGGTCCTCGGTGTCGCGCAGGAAGGTGTTCTCGCTGCTGATGCTTTTGATCTCGTCGCCGAAGTCGAGCGGACGCGAGTCGTCGCCGACGGCAAAGCGCTTCAGTTCCGGCCCCCACGAGCCGACCAACGCCCGCAGGTCACCCGCGTAATCCTGCAAGTCGCCCACCGTGCGCAGGCCAGCCCGCATGAGGTTCTCCTCCGTGACCTGGCCGACGCCGTGGAGCGAACGCACGGGCAGCGGGCGCAGGAACGCGACCTTCTCCGACTCGCGGATGAGCGTCAGGCCGTCGGGCTTTTGGAAGTCGCTGGCGAGCTTGGCCAGCAGCTTGTTGGGCGCAATGCCGACGGTGGCGGTGATTTGCCGTTGCGTGCGGATGAGCTGCTTGAGCGCACGCGCCAGCGGCAATGCAGCCTCCAGGCTCGCATCGGCGGACTCCGCTTGCGCCTGCACGGAAATATCCGCGTAAGCCTCGTCCACCGAGACCTGTTGGATGAGCTCGCCTGCGCTCGCGCGCACCAGCGCCATGATCGCGTGCGACTCCGCTCGATACACCTCCATGCGCGGGCGCACGAAGACGCCGCTGGCACAAAGCCGGCCCGCCGTCACGCTGGGCATGGCCGAACGGACGCCGAACTGGCGCGCCTCGTAGCTCGCCGCCGCGACCACGCCACGCTGCGTGGGCGGCGCGCCGACGATGACGGGCCGGCCCCGGAGCGCGGGGTTGTCCCGCTGCTCCACGGACGCGTAGAACGCGTCCATGTCGAGGTGGAGGATGACGCGGTGCATGGCGGTCGGGTGGTGTTTTCCTTGGCTGGGGGATTGGAGGAAAGCTCCAAATCCCAAGTTCCCAACTCCAACGACGTTGGGCACCGTGCTATGGAGAAGCAGCCGAGCTATCGCAAGTGACTGTAGTCCGTCGGAGCAGCAATGAACCCGAACTCCGAAGTCGGCGGCGCCCTCCGGGCTTTGGAGTTCGGCCCGAACCGCCAGAGATAGGTCATGGTCGGTGACCAACGGCCGTCACGCTCAGGACTGCATTGCGCGGCTCCGGCCAACTCCAACTGCGGCAGAGTAGAAAGGTGTTGAACCCCTTCCCCGGACGCGCTCCTATCGCGCCAGTTCGCCACACAATTCTGACTCCAACCTCTCGCGGCCAACCCGCGTCTCACACCGCAACCTATGGAAACTCCCTCCCTCCTAACAGCCCGTCCTAAATCGCTCCACTCCGCTGTCGCGGCGGTCTGGGACCGCCGAGTTTGGGCTTGGCCGCGCGTTTCGTTCGGCGCGCACAGCGCGCCGCTACAGTTGGTGAACAGGCTGCTCGCCGCGTCATTCGGCCTCGCTTTACTGGCCGGCACCGCCACTGCTGCCAATTGGACCGCCGGAATGGCCGAAGGCAAGGTCGCCCTCAAGTCCGCCGGGCCAATCACCTTCGGTCCCGATGGCGTTCTGTTTATCGCGGACACCAAGTCTGCCGCCATCGTTGCCATCGCCACCGGTGACACGAAGGCCGGGGCCGCTAAGGCCGTGAAGGTGGACGGCATCAACCAAAAGATCGCCGCCCTCCTCGGCACCACCGCCGACCAGATTCTGCTCGATGACCTCGCAGTGAACCCCGTTTCGCACACGCCCTACCTCGCCGTCACACGCGGTCGCGGTGCGAGCGCGACGCCGGTGCTCGTGCGCGTGAAGGGCGACGGCAGCCTCGAAGTCGTCTCGCTCGACAAGGTGAAATACGCCCGCGCCGAGCTGCCCGACGCGCCGGTCGAGGGCGTTCAGGGCGACGGCAAGAAGCAGAGCAACCCGCGTCAGGAGTCCATCACCGACCTCGCCTTCCTCGAAGACCGCGTGCTCGTCGCTGGCCTGTCGAACGAGGAGTTTTCCTCCACGCTGCGGGCCATCCCGTTCCCGTTCCAGAAGGTGGCGAACGGCACGAGCGTCGAGATTTACCACGGCGCGCACGGTAAGTTCGAGACCCGCTCGCCCATCCGCACGTTCGTCCCGTTCAAGGTCGGCAACGAAGCGCAACTGCTCGCGGCCTACACCTGCACGCCGCTCGTCCAGTTTCCCATCAGCGCGCTCCAGCCCGGCGCGAAGGTCAAGGGCAAGACCATCGCCGAGCTGGGCAACCGCAACCGTCCGCTCGACATGATTGTGTATCAGAAGGGCGGCAAGGACTGGCTCCTGCTCGCCAACAACAATCGCGGCGTGATGAAAATCGCCACCGACGGTATCGCCAGCGCCGAGTCCATCACCGCGCCCGTGGGCGGCGGCGGCAGCCAGGGCACGAAGTATGAAACCATTGAGGCGTGGAAGGGCGTCGAGCAGCTCGACAAACTGGATGACACCCACGCGCTCGTGCTCCGCAAAGGCGAGGGCGCGGCGCTGAATCTCGAATCGCTCCCGCTCCCGTGAGCGGACGGCGCGAACAGTTTCAGACCGCGAGATGGAGGCCGGCGCTTGCCGGCCTTCTCTTTGTTTGGCTGGCGGGTGGCAACGTGGTCGTGGCGTTGGGAACGGAGGCTTTGGGGTCAGTAGCGCCGTCCGGCTTCACCGCCGTCTTCCTCCGCTGGGTTTCCGTGCCCAAGGAAGCTAACCGCCTCACGCTCGAAGTCTCCGGCTTGAGCAAAGGCGCTTTGGCCACGTTGCAATCCCCCGAATGGCCCGCGACGAACTGGCCGCGCCTGCTCGCCGTCTTCGTCGAGCAACCGAGCACAGAGCCGCTGCCAATGCTCGGTGAACATCGCGTTGAGCCGGGCTTGGTCCGCTTCGTGCCGGCGTTTCCGCTGGAGCCGGGCTTGCGCTATCGCGCGGTGTTCGATGCCGGCCAACTCCCCGGCGCGGCCTCGGCGGAGGCGGGGAAGTTGACTGCCGTGCTCCAAGTGCCCGTGCGCCGCGAACTGGCGACAACGACCGTCACGCAGGTTTACCCCAGCGCCGATGTGCTGCCGGAGAACTTGCTGAAATTCTACCTCCACTTCTCCGCGCCCATGAGCCGAGGCCGCAGCTACGAACACATCCGCCTGCTCAACGCGGCGAACCAGGCCGTCGAGCTGCCTTTCCTCGAACTCGCCGAAGAGCTGTGGAGCCCCGACATGATGCGGCTCACGCTCTTCATTGACCCCGGTCGCATCAAGCGCGAGGTGAAGCCGCTGGAGGAAATCGGCCCGGCACTCGTGGCCGGCCAGCGCTTCCTGCTCGTCATCGGCAGTGGGTGGAAGGACGCGAACGGCCACCGCCTCAAGCAGGTGTTCGTGAAACGCTTCACCGTCGGTCCGCCTGACCGCGAGCCGCCCGACCCGCACCGCTGGGGCTACCAAGCCCCGCCCATCCGCACGCGCGAGCCGCTGGCCATTGACCTCGCCGAGCCGCTGGACTCCGCGCTCGCGCTGCGGATGATTCACGTCGTGGACGCAGCGGGCCGCACCGTCCCCGGCCAAGCCTTCCTCACCGAGCGCGAGCGCCTCTGGAAGTTCCTGCCACAGCACTCGTGGAAGGCCGGTTCCTACTCGCTAGTCGTCGAGACCACGCTCGAAGACCTCGCCGGCAACAACATCGGCAAGCCCTTCGAGGTGGACGTGTTCGAAGGCGTTGCCAAACGGCTGGAGCAGCGGACGGTGACGCTGCCGTTTGAGCTGAAGTGAAGTGAAGAAAGTAAGCAGTGTTCAGGGTTCAGTATTCACTGGGACACCTGGCGCAAACCGACTGAACCCTGAACCCTGAACACTGCTTGCTTTCCCCCTCTCGAACGTCCGCCTTGACCCTCGCCCGTGCCCTCTGTTGAACTGGCCGCACCGTTCCAGAGCGCATCTCTATGGGCCTTTTTGCCGTCACCAGTGAAGTCAGTTTGTGGCCGTTGGCCGTGCTCGTCATGGCCATCGCGCTCGTTGTGGTGCTCATCGCCATCGTGCGGCTGCACCCGTTCCCCACGCTCATCCTCGCGGCCCTGCTCGTGGGCTTGCTGGCGGAGCAACTACCCGGCGCGAAGGCCCGCGTGCCCAGGCCGGACTCACCCGTGGTGTCCCCGGACGGCCGCGCGCTACGCAACCACTGGGTGCAGGCCGTGGAACTCACCGGCATCGAGTTCGGGCGCTCGGCGGGCACCATCGCCCTCGCCCTCGGCCTCGCGACGCTGCTTGGCATGTGCCTGCTGGAAAGCGGGGCGGCGGACAAAATTGTGCGGCGCTTCATCGCCTTCTTCGGCGAGCGGAACGCCGGCGTGGGGCTGCTCCTGAGCACTTACGTCCTCTCCATCCCCATCTTCTTCGACACCATGTTCATGCTCATGGTGCCGCTGGCGCGCGCGCTGCGCCTGCGCACGGGCAAGGACTACCTCCTCTACGTCATGGCCATCTGCTGCGGCGGCGTCATCACCCACTCGATGACCGTCCCGCATCCCGGCCCGCTGGCGGTGGTGGACAGCCTCAAGCTCGATGTCGGCGTGTCCCTCCTCGCCGGCATCCTCGTCGGGCTGGTGCCCTTGGCAACCGGATGGTTCGTGTGCCAGTGGCTGAACGCCCGCCTGGCCGTGCCGCTACGCGAGACGCCCGGCCCCACGCTCACCGAGCTGCGCGCCACCGTGGACAAACCGGAGTCCGAATTGCCGTCCCTCTTCTGGTCCCTCACGCCCATTCTGCTGCCCATCGCGCTCATTAGCCTCGCGTCCTTCATGGTCATCGGGAAGGGCAACGACGCCTTCGTGAAATTCTTCGGTGGCAAGGCGCAGTTCGACGCGGCGTTCACCCTCTTCGAGTTCCTCGGCCACAGGAACGTCGCCCTCCTCCTCGGCACGCTGGTCGCGCTCTTCGTGCTCGCCCGGCAGCGGCGCTACTACATCACGGAGCTGTGCGAACGGATGGGGCCGCCGCTGGAAGCCGCCGGCACCATCCTCCTCGTCACCGCCGCCGGCGGCGCGTTCGGTCTCATGCTGCGCCACGCCGGTGTGGGCGAAGCCATCAAAGCCGCTGCGGGGGGACACCACCTCAACCTGCTCTGGCTCGCCTACCTCGTCGCTGTCGTCCTCCGCGTGGCGCAAGGTTCTGCCACCGTCGCCATGTTCGCCACCAGTGCGATGCTGGCCCCGCTCCTTACCGGCGGCGGCGTGCCCTACGACCCGATTTACATCTTCCTCGCCATCGGCTTCGGCAGCTTCGCTGGCTCGTGGATGAACGACACCGGCTTCTGGGTGGTGAGCAAACTCGGCGGCTTGACCGAGGCCGAGACGCTCAAGACCTGGACTGTGTTGCTCACCGTGAACTCCCTCGTCGGCGTCCTCGCCACCTGGCTGCTCTCGCTGCTAATCCCGTTCCCACTGGGCAAGCCCGGGCCGTAGCGCGGCCGGGACAGCCGCGCTCCAAGTTCCGGCGCACGCAACTACGGCTCACCCCCGCTCACTTCTCCGCCAGCAGCTTCTCCACCTTCTTCTCCAGCCCCTCGCGTGCGTTCGTGTCCACCAGCTTCCCCTGCTTGTCCACGAGCCACATCGTCGGGATGGACGAGACATCGAACTCCTTCGCGTAGCGGTTCTCGGCCTGCTCCGATTCGAAATGCTGCGGCCAGGGGAGCGCCTTCTGTTTTACCATCGCGAGCAGCGCCGCCTTGTCGTCGTCGAGGCTGATGCCGATGACCTCGAAGCCCTTCGGGTTCAGCTTGGCGTAAGTCGCCTTGATATTCGGGATCTCCGCCACACACGGGCCGCACCAGGTCGCCCAGAAATCAATCAGCACGACCTTTCCCTTCAGCTTCGCCAGCTCGACCTTCCGCCCGTCCAGCGCCGTGAACTTGATGTCCAGCGCCTTGCCCACGCGCTCCGACTTCTTGAGCAACGCTGCTGCGGCCTCCTTCACCTGCGGCTCCGCGCCACTGGCGGCGATCTCCCGCGCAATGGCCGCAGCCTTCGCGCCCTCGGAGCGCATCGCGACCGCGTAGAGCATCTCGAAAACTTCCTTCCGGTCGGGGAACTCCTTCTGCAACGAACGCGCACCCTTCTCGAACTCCGCCAACATCGCCGCCATGCCCTCGCCCTGCTTCAAGCCGGCCTGGCGGTCCACGCCTTGCATCCGCAGGCGGAACTTGCCTTCGGAGTCCAGCTTCGGGTCGGCCAGCATCTCGGTCTCCACCTTCTCTAGCTGGGCCAGCCGCGACGTGTCGCCGCGCCGCACGGCGGCGGAGAGCAACAGGTGACGTTGGGCACGTGTCTCGTCCGCTTTCGCGTGCGTGGGGAAGCGCGTGGTGAACTCGCCTGCCAAATCCGCCGCGCGAATGGCCGCCGCCGCCTGCTTCGCGCGGAACGCGGCGATTTCCTCCGCTGTCGGCACCCGGCCCTGCCATTCGGCGGGCTGGGGAGGCGGTTCCGCCGCCTTCTGCAACTGCGCCAAGAGTGTGTCGGCATCGGCAGGGGTTTGGGCGTGTGCGGAGCTGCCCGCAAAGGCGGCGAGCAACAACGCGGTGGCGAAGGCGCGGAGGACAGTTCGTTTCATGGCGATGTTGGACGGGGGGAACCGAGAGTTATTCCTGCGGGACTGGTTGGTCGCTCGAAGCCAACGCCTGGAGTTTCTCGCGCAGTAGTTGCAGGCGACGCGGGTTGTCGGCTGCGGCCAAGTCCCCTTCGCGTTGGTCGGCGGGCGGATGTGCCAGCGCGGTTTCCAGCGCAGCGAGGAGCGACGTCATCTCCGACGGGGCCAGCATGAGGGTGGGCTTGCCTTCCTCCTGCTCGATGCGCACTGCCTTGCGCGCGAACTCCAGCAGCACGGCGCATGGTTCGAGGCAGGGGATGAGACTCTTCGCGTCGGCTGCGTCCGGCGCGAGGCCGTCCACCGTCCAGAGCCGGCGCTTGAGACAGAAGCGCTCGGCGCAACACGCACGGATGACCGGGGCAGCCTGCGCGTCCGTGAGCAGCGTCGTGATGCGATACATCCCGGACTGGCGCGCGGTGAAAGCGCGGTAGTGCGTGACCGGTGGCTCGGCTTGTTGCGCCGCGAACCAGTCCGCCACCGCGCCGGGGTAAAGCTGGCTCAGGGCGGACTCCAACTCCGCCTCGTTCCCGGCCACGCACCGCCAGCCCGCGCGCAAGTTCGGTGCGGCCTTGAGCGGACGGAAGGCTCCGGCGGCCGTGTGGTTGGCGAGCGCGCGCAACCCAGCCACGGCGACCAGCCGCAAGCTCTCCGCCGCCGCCTCACGCTCGCCAACGTGCCGCAGCTCAAAGCCCGTCGCCAGCCGCCGCACGAGCGTCTGCGCCAGCACCAACTCGGGGGCGAGCAGGGTGCAGAACGCGGTGAGCGCGGGGTTGTTCAGGACAGCCATGATGGCGCGGAGGCTAGGTCAAGCGGGGGAAATGCCAAACGGAATTCCAAGCTCGCGCCGCTACAACGCACAAGCGCTTCACGGCTTTAGGACAATTTTTCCCGCCAGCGCGCCGGACTTCTTGAGCGTGTTCTCCTCCTGCAAGCGGTGCGCCGCCGCCGCCTCGGACAGCGGCAGCACGCGGTCAATGTTCGCGCGCACCTTGCCCTCGGCGAGCCAGCGGTTCAGGTCCTCCGCGCACGGGCGTTGCTCCTCCGGCGTGGCGTTGAACATCGCGAAGCCGTGCAGCGAGCAGTCCTTCACATAGAACGGCCCGACCGGGAAGACCGGCCGCGCCTCGCGTCCCGCCATCAGCACGAAGCGCCCGCGTGGCGCGAGCAGCGGCACGGCGCGGTCGAAGTCCGGCTCGCGCTGCGTTTCCCAGAAGACGTTCACGCCAGCGGGCGCGAACTCCTTCACGGCGGCGGTCACGTCCTGCGTGCGATGGTTCAAGGCCAAGTCCGCGCCGAAGGACCGCGCCTTCGCCACCCGCTCGTCGCTGCCAGCGGTGGCGATGACGCGTGCGCCGCCGGCCTTGGCGAGCTGCACGACCATCGAGCCGACGCCGCCGGCGCCGCCGTTGACGAAGACCGTTTCACCCGCTTGCAGCCGCGCCTTCGCGAACAAGCCCAGATGCGCCGTGATACCGACGAGCGCGCAGGCGGCGGCATCCTCGTCGCGAACCCCGGCAGGCAGCGGGTTCAGCCAACGCTCCTCGACGCACGCGAACTCGGCGAAGGTGCCTTGGCGACCGAACAAGCCTTGGTTCGAGCACCACACGCGGTCGCCGGGCTGGAAGCGCGTCGCCTCCGCCCCAACGGTCTCGACCACGCCCGCGAGGTCGCAGCCGATGATGAAGGGCAGGGGGAGGTTCATCTTGACCACCCCGGCGCGGACGTAGGTGTCGATCGGGTTGACCGCGACGGCGCGAACGCGGACGAGCACCTCGCCCGCGCGGGGTTGTGGTTGCGGCAGGTCGCCGAAGTGGATGCTCTCGGCGTGGCAGGGGGCGGTGATGTAAGCGGCTTTCACGGCGGCGAGGCTAAGGCGAAAGAGGGGCGCAGACAAAGTTTGTTCGCCACGGTCAAAGCGCCAGAGGACTGGCGCACTCCAAGACGCTGGCGCGCAGCCAGGGCACCCGCTGTCGCGCCAGCATCTTGGAGTGGGCGGCCCTCCGCCGCTTTCCGGCGCGGACAACCTTCCATCACCTCCGCAATCCACCGTGGTTTTCCTTGAAAAGCCCCCGCCATCTTTTCACTCTCCGCCCCGTCGCCACACACACCATGAACACTCCCTCCGCCCTCAACCGCCGTTCCTTCCTCACTGCCGCCGCTACCGCCGTCGCCGGAGCCGCTGCTGCTGCCGACCGTGACTGGACCGGCAAAATCCCAACGCGCTACCCGGACCCGGACATCATCTCGCTCGACAAGCGTTTCAAGGCCAAGCTGGGCAACACGCCCATCCAGCGGATTTACCACGGCACAAACACGATGTGGACCGAAGGCCCGGCGTGGAATGCCGTGGGCCGTTACCTGCTCTGGAGCGACATCCCGAACAACATCCAGCAGCGCTGGATCGAGGACGACGGCCACGTCAGCACGTTCCGCAGCCCGGTGAACAACACCAACGGCAACACCTTCGACTATGAGGGCCGGCAGCTCTCCTGCGAGCACCTCACCCGCCGAGTTGTGCGCCACGAGCACAATGGCACAGTCTCCGTGCTGGCGGACAAGTTCGGCGGCAAGCCCTTCAACGCGCCGAACGACGTGGTGGTCCATCCGAACGGCGACATCTGGTTCACCGACCCTGGTTACGGCGGCTTGATGAACTACGAGGGCGAGCGGGTGAAGTCCGCCACCGTCCAACCGCACCAGAAGGAGGCGGTGTATGTGATTGATGGCAAGACCGGGAAGCTGGACAAGGTCACGGACGAAATCTTCAAGCCCAACGGCCTGTGCTTCTCCCCCGACTACAAGAAGCTCTACGTGGCCGACACTGGTGCGAGCCACTACGACAATGCGCCGAAGAACATCAAGGTGTGGGATGTGGACGGGAGGAAGCTCAAGGGTGGGCGGGAGTTCACCTCGATGAAACTCAAGTTCAAGCAGGACGGCAAAGAGGTGGAGGACGCTGGTTTTTCCGACGGCATCCGCTGCGACACCGAGGGGAACATTTGGTCCAGCGCCGGCTGGGTGGGCGCGGGTTACGACGGCGTCCACATCTTCGCGGGCACGGACGGGCAGCGCATCGGGCAGATTCTGCTGCCGGAGATTTGCTCGAACGTCTGCTTCGGCGGCGCGAAACGGAACCGCCTCTTCATGACCGCCAGCACCTCGGTGTATGCGGTCTATGTCGAGACTCAGGGCGCGCACATCACCTGAGCCTCGGTGCGCCGCTCTCTCCAAGCGGTCACGACCAAGCCTGTGCATCGCGCGCGAAGACCGCGCGGAACTCCGCCAGCAACGCTTCCAGTTCCTCCTTCGGCTTAGAGCCGAAGATGCCCAGTTGACGACCCAGCTTGTGGAGCAATGGGCGTTGGTCGGGATAGTTCTCTGGGCTGCCCAAGTCCGCTGCGTGGGCCGCTGCATCCGCAAACTTGATCAGCCCGACCTGAAAGTCCGTGTCCGTGTCCAAGCCCTCGAACGGAGCGTGGTAATGCAGCAAGACTACCGCGAGGTCGGCGGGGAGGTTCCAGCGGTTCGCCGCTAGCGCGCCGATGAGCGGGTGGGTGAAACCGAGTTCCGTGCGCTCGGCGGTCAGGTAATCTTCGCCATAGGCGTGGATGCGGGCCAGAATCCGCAGACAGATCGGGCGGGTCTGTGGGTGCGCCGCCAAGGCAAATTGCCCGAGGCGGTGCAGCACGCCGCTCAGGAAGAGGGCCTCCCCATCGCGTCGGCCCAACCTCTGTCCCAAGGCGCGGGCGAGCAGTCCGGTGGCCACGGCGTTGTCGCGGACGAGCCGGTCGAAGTGGCTGGGCTGACGGTTGAGGCGGGTGAGGGCCTGCGCGAGGACGACGTGCTTGAGGTTGGTCAGGCCGATAACGCCGACGCCTTCGTGGACGCTCGCGACCTTGCGTTACCGGGCGAAGGCGGCGGAGTTGGCCAGCTTGACCACGGCGAAAGCGACGGACGCATCGGTGCCCGCCGTGTCGGCGATGGCTTCTAACTCGGCATCCGGGTCGTTCAGCAGTTGCAGCAGCTTGGCCGCAGTGTGGGGGAAGGCCGGCAGCTCCGAAGCAAACCGCAAGAGGGTCTCGCGGTCCACGCCGTGGGCACACTCGGCCGTGTATTCGGCGATCGGGTCGCTGACGCAGATAGCGCTCATCTTACCCCGGTATCGGCACGAACCGCCTCGGGCTTGAGCCTGACGGCGCTGCTCCAGACGAGATGCGCCAAGGTGCAGGAGGCCGGCAGGGTTGAGAAGATTTGCAATCGCCATGTCTGTTGTTCATCGTCTGCGCGCTAATTGTCATGGAAGCCACGGCAAAGAAGATTTTTCGCGTTCAAGAACTCGGCCCCGCGCTGGAACCCCACCGCGTCGCCGGGAAGACCATCATTCACTGCCACGGCGTCTTCGACCTGCTGCACATCGGGCACATCAAGCACCTCGAAGCCGCCAAGCAGCTCGGCGACGTGCTCGTGGTGACGACCACGCCCGACCGCTTCGTGAACAAGGGGCCGCACCGTCCGGCGTTTCCCGAGAAGCTCCGTGCCGAGGCGCTCGCGTCGCTGGCGTGCGTGGACTACGTGGCCGTCACGGAGTGGCCCACGGCGGTCGAGACCATCAAGATTATCCGTCCTTCGCTCTACGTGAAGGGCATGGTCCGCGAGGAGGGCAAGCGCGACCACACCACCGCCATTTCCGACGAGGAGGCGGCCGTGGTGGCCGGCGGCGGCAAGCTGCACCTGACCGACGAGGAGACCTTCAGCGCGTCCACCCTCATCAACCGCTTCATGGATGTCTTCTCGCCGAAGACGAAGGACTTCCTCGAACGCTTCCGCGTGGCGCATCCGCCCGAAGAGGTCATCGGACACTTGCAGGCGATTCGGAAGCAGAAGGTGCTCGTCATCGGCGAGACGATTATTGACGAGTATCAGTTCTGCAACGTGCTCGGAAAATCGAGCAAGGAACCCGTGCTCGCCGCGCTGCACAACCGCACTGAGCAATATGCTGGCGGCGTGCTGGCCATCGCGAACCACGTCTCGAACTTTTGCGACGAGGTCGGCCTCCTGAGCGCGCTGGGTGCGGAAAACTCCCGCGAAGACTTCGTGCTGTCGAAGCTGAACAAAAACGTCTGCCCGCACTTCCTGCGTCTGCCGGACGCGCCAACCATCGTGAAGCGACGGTTTCTCGAAGAGCACTTGTCGGCGAAGCTCTTCGAGGTTTATGAGATGCGGAACGAGCGGCTCACGCCCGCGCTGGAAGAGCAGTTTCTCAAGAAGCTCGACGAGTTGCTGCCGCAATACGACGTGGTGGTCGTTGGCGACTACGGGCACGGCCTGCTCACCGAGCGCGCGGTGCATCTCATCTGCGCGCGCGCGAAGTTCCTCGCGGTGAACGTGCAGGTGAACGCCGGCAACCGCGGCTTCAACCTCATCTCCAAGTATCCCCGCGCCGACTTCGTCTCGCTCGGCGAACCGGAAGTGCGCCTCGACGCCCGCAAGATGACTGACGACCTCGCCGCCATCACGCGCACGGCGGCGGCGCGCGTGGGCAGCCAATATTTCCTCGTCACGCGCGGCGGCTCCGGCTGCTTCTGCTGTGACAAGCAGCAGAACATCGCCGAGGTGCCAGCCTTCGCCATCCGCGTCGTGGACCGCGTGGGCGCGGGCGATGCGGTGTTCGCCGTGACCGCCCCGTGCGCCGCGCTGGGCATTCCGGCGGAGACGCTGGGCTTCATCGCCAACGTCGTCGGGGCCGAGGCCTGCATGATCATGGGCCACCGGAGCTTCATTGACCCGACGAGCCTCTTCCGCCACTTCACGTCGTTGATGAAATGAGGAATTCTGAGTTCAAGGTTCTGAGTTCAAGGTCGCGGCGAGCGTGCGAATCCCTCAAGCCTAGAGCCGTCCGAAACATTTCCAAACGAGTCGCGAGGTAGTTGCCCCAACTTTAAACTTTGAACCTGGAACTTTGAACTAACCGATGAATCCCAACGGCTACAAACAACTTCTCGTCACCGGCGGCGGCGGCTATGTCGGCAGCGCGCTCGTGCCGGCGCTGCTCGACGCCGGCTATCGCGTCCGCGTGCTCGACACCTTCTGGTATGGCAAACAGGTCTTCGGCGACTACGGCCAGCGCCCCGAGCTGGAGTTGCTGGAGGTGGACTTGCGCGACTCGAAGCGTGTCGGGGAAGCCATGAAGGGCGTGGACGCCGTCATTCACCTGGCCTGCATCTCGAACGACCCGAGCTTCGAACTGAACCCTAACCTCGGGAAATCCATCAACTACGACTGCTTCGCCGGGCTGATGGACGGCGCGATTGTCGCCGACGTGAAGCGCTTCATCTACGCGAGTTCCTCCAGCATCTACGGCGTGAAGGAAACGCCCGATGTGCGCGAGGACGCCGAGCCGCTGCCGCTCACCGACTACTCGCGCTTCAAGCTCGACTGCGAGCGCGACCTCCTCGCCCGCACCGACGTGCGCGGCATGGACCGGGTCATCATTCGCCCGGCGACCGTCTGCGGCTACGCGCCGCGCCTGCGGCTCGACCTGTCCGTCAACATCCTCACCATCCACGCGCTGGTGAATCATAAGATTCGCATCTTCGGCGGCAAGCAGCTCCGCCCGAACCTGAACATCAAGGACATGGTGCGCGCCTACCTGACCTTCCTCGCCGCGCCCGCCGCGAAGGTGGACCGCGAGGCGTTCAACATCGGCTTCCAGAACCTCGCCATCGAGAAGATCGCCTTCCTCGTGCGCGACACGATTGGCGACCAGACCATCGAGCTGGAATACACGCCTAGCGACGACAACCGCAGCTACCACGTCAACTCCGACAAGGTGAAGCGCGTGCTCGGCTTCGAGGTGCAATACGGCATCGAGGACGCCATCCAGAGCATCGTGGACGCCTATCGCGCCGGGAAGATTCCCGACCCGTTCAAAAACACGCTCTACTCGAACATCAAGCGGATGCAGGAGCTGAAGATCAGTTGAGCGCGCGTCGTGAAGAAGAACCGCCCCAAGATTCCCTACGTTGACATCGCGCGGCAGCACGCGCCGCTGAAGCGCGAACTGCTCGCGGCGGTGGAACAGGTCCTCGACCAAGGCGCGTTCATTCTCGGCCCGCAGGTCGGTGAGTTCGAGTGTGAGTTCGCCAAGCTCGTCCAAGTTCCCTTCGCCGTAGGCGTCAACTCCGGCACGGACGCGATGATTCTCGGCCTGCGCGCCCTCGGCATCGGCCCCGGCGACGAGGTCATCACGGCGGTGAACTCCTTCGTCGCCAGTGCGAGCTGCGTCGCGCTCGTCGGTGCAAAGCCCGTCCTCGCGGACGTGGGCCCGGACTACAACCTCGACCCCGCCGCCGCCGCCGCCGCCATCACCCCGCGCACCCGCGCCATCATCCCCGTCCACCTCACGGGCCGTCCGGCGGACATGGACGGCATCATGGCGCTGGCGCGGAAGCACAAGCTCTTTGTCATCGAGGACGCCGCGCAAGCCGTCGCCGCCGCGTATCGCGGCCAGCCGGTCGGCTCCTTCGGCGACGTGAACGCCTTCAGCCTGCACCCGCTCAAGACGCTCAACGCCTGTGGCGACGGCGGCGTTGCCACGACCCGCAGCGCGGCACTCGCCGAGCAGATTCAGCTCCTCCGCAACCTCGGCCTGAAGACGCGCGAAAACTGCGTCGAGTGGAGCAGCAACTCGCGCCTCGACACGCTCCAAGCCGCGATGCTGCTCGTAAAACTCCGCCACCTTGAAACGTGGACCGAGCAGCGCCGCGCCAACGCCGCCTTCTACCGCGCGCGTCTCGCTGGCGTTCCCGGCGTGCAACTGCCCGACGACCCGTCGCACCTGCGCAGCGTCTATCACACGTTCGTCGTGCAAGTGGACCGCCGCGAGGAACTCCGCGACTTCCTCCTCGCACGCGGTGTCGGCACGCAGATTCATTACCCGAACCCGATTCACCTCCAGGACTGCGCGAAGGAACTCGGCTACCAGCCCGGCGATTTCCCCGTCGCCGAGGCCCAAGCCAAGCGCATCCTCAGCCTGCCGGTTTATCCTGAGCTCACCGAGGCCGAGCTAGAGACGGTGGCCAAAGGCGTCCGTGAGTTCTACGGCGCATGACTCTGAACCACTGATGGACACTGACCTGCACTTATCCGAACCAACGCAGACGGCAGGCCTTCCCGTCTTATTAGTGCCAGTCAGTGCCGGTTAGTGGTTTCCTTCCCCCGCATGAAAGTTCCGTTCTCCTATCTCGACCGCCAGTTCGCCAACCTCGAGGACTACCTCGCCGACCTCCGCGCGTTTGTCCCGACCGGCGACTTCACGCTCGGCGAGCCGCTGGAGCAATTCGAGGCCAGCTTCGCCAAGCTCATGGAAGCCCCGCACGCCATCGGCGTCGGCACCGGCACGGACGCGATTGCATTGTCACTCAAGAATCTCGGCGTCGGCCCCGGCGACGAAGTCATCACCACGCCGAACACCTTCGTCGCCACCGTCGGTGCCATCGTGCAAACCGGCGCGCGGCCCGTCTTCGTGGACAGCACGGACGGCTACGTGATTGATGTGACGAAGATTGAGGCCGCCCTCACGCCGCGCACCAAGGCCATTGTCCCCGTCCACTACACTGGCAACGTCGCCGACATGCCGGCCATCATGGCCATCGCAAAGCCGCGCGGTCTGCACGTCGTCGAGGACGCCTGCCAGGCCATCATGGGCGCGATTGACGGCAAGCTCGTCGGCTCGTGGGGCGCGACGGCGGCGTTCAGCCTGCACCCGCTCAAGAACCTCAACGTCTGGTCCGACGGCGGCGTCATCGTCACGCACGACGACGCGCTCGCCGCGAAGCTCCGCAAGTATCGCAACCACGGCCTGCGCAACCGCGACGAGGTGGAGTTCTACGGCGTGAACTGCCGGCTCGACACCGTCCAAGCCGTCATCGGCAACCGCCTCATTCCCACCACGCCCGAGATCACCCGCAAGCGCATCGCCAACGCCGCGCGCTACGACGCCGCGTTTGCCGACCTCGGCGAGTTCATCAAGATTCCCGTGCGCCGCCCCGGCGTCCGTCATGTGTATCACCTCTACTCACTCCACGTTGCGCGCCGCGACGAACTCCTCGCCTTCCTCGTGAGGAACGGCGTGCAGGCGAAGATCCATTATCCCATCCCGATGCACCTCCAGCCCGCGTCCGCCTACCTCGGCTACAAGCCCGGCGATTTCCCCGACGCGGAAAACCACAGCCGCGTCTGCCTCACGCTCCCCGGCCACTCGTATCTCACCGAAGACGAAGTGGGCTACACCATCGAGCAAGTGCGGAAGTTTTACCGGGGTTGAACGATGCGCCTCGGCCTCGACTTCGACGGCACGGTGGTGGTGTATGATGAGGTCTTCCACCGCCACGCTGCCGAGCGCTTCGGGATGCCGCGCGAGTTGCCGGTGAACAAGACGGCCGTGCGCGACTGGCTGCGGAACCAGTCGGACGGCGAGCGGAAGTGGATTGAACTCCAAGGCTTGGTTTATGGGCTCAGTATGGCCGAGGCGAAGATGGCTCCCGGGCTCGCAGAATTCCTCCGCGCCATCCGCACGGCGCAATTCCCCGTCTGCATCATCAGCCACAAGACCGAGTTCTCCGTCGCCGAGCCGCGTGTGAACCTGCGCGCCGCCGCGCTGGCGTGGCTGGAGCAAAACGGTTTCTTCGCTGCTGACGGTTTCGGCCTGCGACGCGAGGACGTGTTCTTCGAGTCCACGCGCGCCGCGAAGCTCCAGCGCATCGCCGCGCAAGGCTGCACGCTCTTCGTGGATGACTTGGAGGAGGTGCTGACGGAGCCGGAGTTTCCGACCGGCGTCGAGCGGTGGCATTACCTGCCCAGCCAAGCCGAGCGACGGCAAGATGAAATTCAGAGCTTCTCCGACTGGGCAAAGCTGCTGGCCCATCTCTGCCCGAACGAACCCATCTTCGCCGCCGTCGCCGCTCCGCTGGGTCAACGCCCCGAAGCGGTCACGCGCCTCGCGGGCGGGGCGAACAACGTCGTCGCCCGGGTGGACGTGGGCGGGAAGCCGCTGCTGGCTAAGCTCTATTTCACCCACGCCCGCGACCCGCGCGACCGCTTGGGCACGGAGTTTGGCGTGTTGGAATTTCTCTGGCGCAATGGCGTCCGTTGCGTGCCGGAGCCGCTGCGGATGAGCCGCGAGCAGAACCTCGGGCTCTACGAGTTTGTCGCGGGCGAGCGCGTCGCCCCGGGCCAGGTCACACGCGCTGACGTGGAACAACTCGTTGGACTCCTCGCGGCGATGTGGCGGCTGCGCACACAGCCGGGTGCCGAGAAGTTGCCGCCCGCCTCGGAGGCGGCGTTCACGCTGAATGGTTATTGGGCGAACGTGGAGCGGCGGCTCAACCGCGTGCGGACCGCGCTGGCACCTGGTAGGGCTGACCTGCCGGTCGGCCTCGGGGCAGCCGCGTCAGAGGGAAGGGACGCGGACGAGTTCGGGCTGGAAGCGCGGCAGCGCGTCCCTACCGGGGTGCGGGAGTTCGTGGAGCGGGAGTTGGTGCCGGTGGCGGAGGCGGTCCGCGCGCTCGTAGAAACCAGTGCGGTGAAGCTTGGCGTTGGGCTGGACTCGGAGCTGCCGTTCACCCAGCGCACTTTGAGTCCTGCGGACCACGGCTTCCACAACGTGCTCCGTGGCGCGGATGGTCGGCTCACGTTCCTCGACTTCGAGTATGCCGGCTGGGACGACCCGGCGCAGACGCTGGCGAACGCGTTGTTGCTGCCGGAAGTGCCGCTGCCCGCCGAGCATCGCGTCGCTTTCCTGCGCGAGATGTTGTTGCGACTCGACGGCGCGGAGGGCGTCGCTGCGCGGCTGCGGATCACCTATCCGATGCTCGCGCTCAAGTGGAGCCTCATCATGTTGAACGAGTTCTTGCCCGTGGGCGGCGAGCGGCGGGCATTCGCGGGGGCGAATGAGGAGGCGAGACGGGTGGGACAGTTGGAGAAGGCGCGGCGGCAGCTTGAAGTGGTGCGGGAGGCGTTGCAGCCGGATTGCTTCCTCAATCGAGTTTGAAGAGGCCACGCAGCAGCGTGGCCCGACCACATTACTTCGCCGCAATGGCCTCGGGCGCGGGCGTCTGCATCTTCTCGTGCTTGCGGTGGAAGACTTGCGCGAGGTCGTCGAGGTAGGAGTAAACCACCGGCGTGACCAGCAGCGTGAGCAGGAGGCAGAGGGTTTGGCCACCGATGACGACGACGGCGACGGCGCGGCGCTCCTCCGCACCAGGGCCGGTGCCCAGCGCGAGCGGAATCATCCCGGCGATGAGCGTGAGCGTGGTCATCAGAATGGGGCGGAGGCGGTCGCGGTTGCCGTCCATGATGGCTTGCAGGCGCTCCAAACCGTGGCGGCGCAGGGTGTTCATGTGGTCAATCTGGAGGATGGCGTTCTTCTTCACGACGCCGAAGAGCACGAGCAGGCCGAGCGCGGAGTAGAGGTTCAGCGTGTTGTTCGTCACCCAGAGCGAGAAGAGCGCGAAGGGCAGCGAGAGCGGCAGCGAGAGGAGGATGGTAAACGGGTGGACGAGGCTCTCGTATTGCGAGGCGAGAATCATATACATGAAAATCACCGAGAGCAGGAACGCCCAGAGGAACTCGGAGAAGGTGCGCTCCAGCTCGCGGCCGCGGCCGGAAATCTTCGTGCTGTAGGTGGCGGGCAGGTTCAGCTCCTTGAACGCAGTTTCCAGGGCTTCGAGGCGGTCCTTGAGCGCGTAGCCGGGGGCGATGCTGCCGCGGATGCTCACTTGCCGCTGTCGATCGAGGCGGTCGATGCGTGATGCGGTCTGGCCTTCGACGATGTCGACGACGTTGTCGAGGCGCACGAGGCCACCACCTTTGCGCGGGACGTAGAGGCGGGTGATGGACTCCCGGTCGTTGCGCTTGCCGTCGGCGAGGCGGAGTTGCACATCGTAGTCGTCGCCCACGCTCACGTCGCGGAAGCGCGAGACGCGGTCATCGCCACCCACCATGATGCGAAGCGCAGTGGCGATGTCCTCGACGGCCACGCCCAACGCGGCGGCGCGCTCGCGGTTGACGTGGACGCGATACTCGGGCTTGTCGAGTTTCAGCGTCGTGTCGGCGTCGGCGAGGCCGAGTTCAGCGGAGCGGGCGCGGAGGTCCTCGGCGATTTTGGAGAGCGATTCGAGGTCGGGGCCGAGGATGGAGAAATCAATTTCGTAGTTCGGCCCGCCGAGGTTGATGGAGCCGCTGGAGGGCCGCGCGGACACGCGCACGCCGGGAATTTTCCGCAGTCGCGCGCGGACTTCCTGGAGCACATCGCGCTGGGAGTAGTTGCCCTTGAAGGCGTCCATCGGCGTGCGAGACACGAGCCGCGACCACATGAAGACGCGCTCGTGGTGCGGCGCGAGGCGGACGAAGAAGCGCGCGGAGTTTGCGCCGCCTATGCGGCTGGAGCCGATGCCGCCTTGCACCAGGATGAGTTGCGGCATTGCGCGGAGTTCGCGCTCGGCCATGAGCGCGACTTCGTCCATCTGCGTGAGGCTGGTGCCCTCCTTCGCGGTGAGGCCAATCTCGAACTCGCCTTCGTCGGTGTTGCCCGGCGTGAACTCCTGTCGGAGTGCCTGATAGAGCGGCACGGAGGAGGCCATCACGCCAATCGCCAGCACGAGCACAGCGAACCGGAACCTCATGCAGAAGCCCAGCACCGCCATGTAGAGCCGCTCCAGCCAGCCGTAGAACCCACCGCGCGATTTCGGCCCGCCGTGCGCGGTCTGGGCGACCTCGCCGAGGTTGAAGAGCCGCGCGCTCATCAGCGGCGTGAGTGTGAAGGAGACGAGCAGACTCACCATCACCGCCACGCCCGCCGTGATGCCGAACTGGTAGAGGAAGCGCCCCGCGATGCTGGACATGAACGACACCGGCACGAAGATGACGACGAGGCTCAGGGTGGTCGCGAGCACCGCAGTGCCAATCTCCGCCGTGGCCTCCCGCGCCGCGTCGAAGGGGTGCATCTTCTTCTCCTCGATGAACCGGAAGATGTTTTCCACCACGACGATGGCGTCATCAATCACGATGCCGACCATGAGCACGAGCGCGAGCATCGTGACGCTGTTCAGCGTGAAGTGCAGCGCCCACATCACGCCGAAGGTGGAAATGACGGAGCACGGAATTGCCACGGCGGCAATGAAGGTCGCGCGCCAGCTCCGCATGAAGACGAAAACCACGAGGCTGGCGAGGATACTGCCCAGCACGAGGTGGACGTTGATTTCGTGGAGTGCCTCGTAGATGTAGCGCGATTGGTCTTCGATGACCTCGAACTGGATGTCGGTCGGGAGCTGCGCCTGGATGCCGGGGAGCTTCTTTTTCACCGCCTCGATGACCTCGACGGTGTTGGCGTCGGCCTGGCGCTTGACGACGAGCGTGACGGACGGGCGACCGTTCAGGCGCGAGATGGTGCGCTGCTCCTTCGTGCCGTCCTCGGCCCAGCCGATGTCGCGGATGCGCACGGGCGAGTTGCTGACGGTGGTGATGACGAGGTCGTTGAACGCCGCCGCACTGGTGAGGCGGCCCACGGTGCGGAGCGTGTGCTCGCGGACGTTGGAGATGACGTTGCCGCCGGGGATGTTCGCGTTCTGGCGCGCAATCGCGTCGCGGACCTGCGTGATGGGAATCTGGTAAGCCGCGAGGCGGTCGGGGTCCACCCAGATGCTGATGGCGCGCTGGAGGCCGCCGTTGATTTCCACCTCGCCGACGCCGAGGGCACGTTCGAGCTGCACTTTGACAATCTTGTCGGCCAGCTCGGTAAGTTCGCGCTGCGAGCGGTCGCCGGAGAGGGAGACGGAGATAACGCCGTTGCGCTCGGTGTCGAACTTGGTGACCTGCGGCGGGTCGGCGTCGCGCGGCAGTTCGTTGCCCATGATGGCCACGCGGTTGCGCACGTCTTCGAGGGCTTCGCTGACTTTGCGGCTGAGGTCGAACTGGACGATGACGAAGGAGCTGCCGACGCCGGAGATGGACCGCAGCTCGGTGATGCCCTCGACGGTGTTGACCTGTTCCTCGATGGGCTGGGAGATGAGCGACTCGACCTCGACGGGCGACGCGCCGGGCAGCCGGGTGCCAACGTAAATCTGCGGGATGTCCACCGGTGGCGAGCGGTCCACGCCGAGCTTGAGGTAGCCGGCGATGCCCACGACGACCAGTGCGAGCACAATCATCGTGCCGAAGACCGGGCGGCGGATGGAGATTTCGGCGAGCTTTTGCATCAGAGCTGTCAGCTATCAGCGGTCAGCGGTCAGCGAAGAACTGACTGCTGGTCGGCTCGGAGTTTTCGGATGAAGGCGGTGAGCATCTTCTTTATTTCCACGGTTTCGGCGTTGAGGACGGCATGGGTTGCTGGGGCCAAGTAGCCAAGGTCGGCGGCGAGTTGGAGGTGGTATTCCAGCTCGGTTGCCGAGCCCATTGCGATTTGGAGGAAGCGTTTCAGTTCGGCATCCCCATCCCGGCCACAACCTTCGGCGATGTTGGTCGGGACCGACGCGCTCGCGCGTCGAGTCTGGCCGGTCAATCCGTAAAGCTCGTCCTTTGGATACGCGCGCGTCGCTGTATAGACCTGAAGCGTCAGCGCATGGCTCCGTTGCCAAATCGTCAGCTCGCGGAAGTTTTTCATGGCCCGGCTGGCTTCCCTGCCTTCCCGCCCTCCGCTGCCGGCTGTTTGCTGACCGCTGACCGCTCCCCCGCCTTCGCTGACCGCTGACCGCTGACCGCTGACTGCTCGACTGTCACGGGTTGCCCATTTTGCAAGCTGCCGGGACTCACCACCACGACATCGCCTGCCTTCACCCCGCTGGCGATTTCGATGAACTCTCCTGCCCTTCGCCCAGTGGCCACGTTCTTCTCCACCGCCTTCCCATCCTTCACGAGGAAGATTTTCTCCATGCCGGCGAAGGTGACGAGCGCATCCTTCGGGACCGCAGTGGTCTGCTCCTGTTCGGCGAGGACGACGTCGGCACGGGCGAAGGTGCCGGGGCGCAGCACGCCGGCGCTGTTCGCGAAGTCCGCCTCGACGACCAGCATGCGGCTCATCTCGGTGATGGCCGGGCTGAGGCGCGCGATGGTGCCGGTGTATTTATTCGTGTCGCCCTCGATGGTGAGGCGGACCTTCTGGCCGGGCCGCACGCCGGCGGCGTTGCGCTCGGGCACTTCCACGCGGAGGCGGAGCGGGTCCACCTTCACGAGCGTGACGATGGGCGCGGCGGTATTCAGGAACTCGCCGGGGCTGGCCTTGCGCTCCTGCACGATGCCGTCGAAGGGCGCCACGATGCGCGTGTCCGTAAGCTGCTGGCGGGCGATTTCGACTTCGGCGCGACGCTGTTGCAGCACGCCCTGGCGCTGGCGGATGTCCTCCAGCGCTTCGAGCTGTTTGTTGAACGCGATGTCGTAGTTCGCTTCGGCCACTTCGAGTTCCGCCTGTGGAGAAATGCCGCGCTTGGCCAGCTCGCGGATGCGGTCGCGCTGCTTCTGGGATTCGAGGAGCGAAGCCTTGGCCTGCCGCACCGTGCTGGTCTCTTCGGCAATAACGGTGTCGTTCGTTCCGACCAGTTGCAGGCCGAGCCGGGCGCGAGACTGGGCGAGGAGGGCTTCGGCGGACTTGAGTTTCAACTCGTAGTCCATCGGTTCAATTTGGGCGACCAGTTCGCCCTTCTGCACGCGCGTCCCCAAATCCACGGTGAGGCTCTGGAGCCGCCCGGTGACCTTCACGCTCAAGGTGGCCTGGTCAATCGCCGCCAACGCCCCGATGACGGATACGGCGCGCTCCATCGGGCGGGACTCGGCCAAGGCCGTCTGGACGGCGCGGGAGGGCAGCGGCGGGCCGGCCTTGCCGTCCTTTTTGCCGCCCTTGGACGCGTCGGGCGGGTTGCAGCCGGTGAGCAGGAGGACGGCAAGCAAGGCGCTCGTGGCGCGGACCTGCCGCATCTGACCAGAACGCGCGGGCAGGGCTGCCCGCACTGTGGCAAGCATCGAAAGGTTGGCTGGCATGGTCACGAGTGCGCGGACGGTAGCGTTCTGGACGAGCGAGGGGCAACGGGTTTTGCCGGGGCAGCCGGCTGGGCAGCCACGCGGAGGCACTTGGCAACCGGAGCTGCGGCGAGCGGCTGCGGACGTGGGCGTCCGCGCTCCCTGCTCACGGGCGGACCTGCGCCGCCTTCGCGGGCGCGGGGATGAACTCGACCTCGGCCTGGGCGGTGTGCCGGTTCTTGGGGTCGAGCGTGGTGGCTTGGAGCACGAGCGGCGCGTTGAACGGGCCGGCCCCGGGGCTGACCTGAACTTCGAGCACGCCGCGTTCGCTGGTGGCGGGGATGGTCACGGCGGCGGCACGGACGCCGGCGAAGTGTGCAGGCAAATGTAGTTCCACCCGCACGGCATCGGTGGCGATGGCTCGTTCGCGGCGGAGGCGGAACGGAACTTTCACCACGCCGGGGGTGACGACGAACGTGCTCTGGTCCGGCGCGAGGTCCAGCAGGCCGCCGGTGGCAACGGCGATGACCTGGTCGTTCTGCTCGTTGGCGCTGAAGCTGATGATGTGCTCGGAGCCGTCGTGGTCGCGGACCTTGCCGTAGAGCATGAGCTGCGAGCGGCTGGTGCGGCCCAGGTCGAGGAACGGCGCGAGGTTCACCGTGTATTCGAAGCGCTCCACGTCCGGCGGCAGGATCAGCTCGGCGGCAGTGACGCCTTGGAGGTGGCGGCCCTGGCGGTCGGCGAGCCGCACGGTAATGGGGCCGGTGAAGCCGCCGCGCTCGAGCTGGTAAGGCCGGGGCAGCACGGAGCCGCGCGGGGCGAGCTGCATCAGGTATTCGCTCACGGTGCGGAACGGCGTGGCGAGCGTTACGGCGAGCAGAGCGCTCTCGACCGCCGCCTCGCCGCGCGGCGCGGGCAGCGTGGCGGTGCGGGTGATGGTGGTGCCGTTGATGGTGGCAACTCCGCGAACGGTCAACCGGCTGGCGGTGATTTTCGCTTCGGGCTCAGCGGCGAACTGGAGGTCGGTGGTATTCTTGCCCGTCGCGATTTTATTGCCGGTGACGGTGACGTGTGGCGGCAAGCCCTCGACGGTGAGTTCGATGTCGCCTTTGAAACCGCCGGTGGCGAGGACGTTGACCTTGAGCTTGCCGGGCTGCTGTTTGCCGCGTGCGGGCTTGCCGGACTTGGGGTTGGGCGTGCCGTCGGCGGATTCGCGGATGACGTTGAGCGCGTCCACGGCCAACGTGAGCTGGAAGTCCGGCGCGGTCACGGCGGGGGCGACGCGGAGGCGGTAGGTGAAGGCGGGCCCGCCGCGCGAGGCGAAGCGGTCGGCGATGTGGAGTTGGAAGTCGCCGTCTGCCGGCGCTTTGAAGGTGAGCGTGAGGTCGGTGGCGTCGCCGGGAGTGACTTCGTTGCGGGCGACGACCTTGCCGTCGGCATCGGTGATGGCGAGCACGGGGGTGAGCGGGCTGTCGAGGCGGGCGGCGACGAGGCTGAGTTCGTGGGCGTCGCCTTTCTTGGCGGTGAAGTGCCAGGTGTTGGTAGCTCCGGGCGCGGGGAGGCGGCCATTCAACAGCGCTGGTGCAGTGAAGGCAGCGCGGCCCGTGACAGGGAACTGCTGCTCGGGCAGGTCGCCCAGCTCCAGCAGAACGGCCGGCGCGTTCGGGAACGGCAGCGGCACCCACGCGGCGCGCTCGCCGACCACGGGGAGTTTCAGGCGAACGGTTGGCGCAGGCAGGTTCGCCCCGGCCAGCTCGAACGCAACGGTTTCCCCCCGCTGGCCGCCGAGCGGGAAGACGCGCGTGACGACGGGCGCGTCGGTGATGGTGAGGCGATAAACGTAGTGCTGGAGGCCGCCGAAGCTTACGTCGTGGAGGCGCACGGAGTAGGTGCCGGCGCGAGGCGCGGTGAACTGGAGCTGCGGGTCGCGCTGGCCGGCGACGGCCTCGGCGAGCGGCGCACCGGCGGGGTCGAGGACTTCGAGGCGGGCTTGCAGCGGGGAGCCGAAGCTCTGCGCGGCGACGGCGAGGGTGAAGGTCTGCCCGGCGCGCGCGGGGAAGGTCCACACGTCCACATCCTCACGCGGGAAGATGCGGCCGTTGATGGTCACGGGCGGCGTGACGGCGACGGGCAGGGGCGCGCCGTCTTGCTCGGCCTCGATGATTTCCGGCAGGTCGCCGACGAGGAATTTTAGCGCGGGCGTTGCGCCTTGCGAAGTCCACACGCGCCAGTGGCGGGCACCCAGCGGCGCGTCGGCGGCTATGCGTAGGGTGGCGGCGTGATCGCGCGGATAGTCCTCGCTGCGCTGGGAGCCGGGCTGCGGGAGGAGCGGGCCTTCAAACCAAACCGTGTTCGTCTCGCGGATGCGGGGCGGCGCGCTCACGCCGGAGCCGAGCAGCTCGAAGCCCGCGTCGCCGTGGAAGTAACAGCCGCCCACGCGCACTGGGACGCTCGTGCCGCGCTGACCGCCGGCGGGGAAAATGTAGGAGGCGAAGGGCTCGACGGCGGAGGTGGGGAAGGCGGCAAGTGCAATGAGGACGCCGACGAGGAGGCTGGGGCAGCCGCGCTCCGGGGCTTGGGCAAAGGCTACGCGGCTCATGCGCGGCAGTTCAGAGCAGTTCCGTCATCACGCGCCCGTTGTTGGCGAGCATGATGGGGCGGCCCTCGGCGGTGTGCATCTCGCCCATCGGGTCGAGGCCGAGGAGGTGGTAGAGCGTTGCGGCCATGTCCTCAGGGCCGCAGGGCGTGTGGGCCGGTTCGGCGGCCCACTTGTCGCTCGCGCCGAGGACGCGACCGCCTTGGATGCCGCCGCCGCCGATGATCAGGGTGAAGCACTTGCCCCAGTGATCGCGCCCGGCGTTCTTGTTGATCTTGGGGGTCCGGCCAAATTCGCCGCTCACGATGACGAGGGTTTTCTCCAGCATCCCGCGTTGCGCGAGGTCGCGGAAGAGCGTGGACATGGCGGCGTCGAGCTTGGGCAGGAGGGCGTCGCGGAGCGTGGCGAAGTTGCCGTCGTGCGTGTCCCAGTTCTCGTGGTCCACGGTCACGCAACGCACGCCGGCCTCGACCATGCGGCGCGCCATGAGGCAGGACTGGCCGAGGGTGTTGCGGCCGTAGTCGTCGCGCAGCCGGTCCGGCTCGGCGGCGAGGTCGAAGGCGCGCTTGGCATCCGGCGAAGTCATCAGGTCGAAGGCGCGTTGACTGAACACGCTGACGTTGCGCGGGCCGGCGTTGGCGGCGGCTTCCACGGACTTTTGGTAGCGGTCCACTTGCGTGAGCAACTCACGCCGGGCATCCAGCCGCGCGCTGGGAATCATCAAGGGCGGAACCAAGTCCGGCACCGTGAAGCCGGGCGCGCTCGGGTCGGCCTCGATGACGAAGGGCACCGCCGCCGCGCCAAGATACGCGGAGCTGCCGCTGGGGTGCATCTTCGGCAACGCGACATAGGGCGGCACCGCGCCGCGCGGGCCGAGCTTCTGCGCTATCACGGAACCGAAGGCGGGGTGGTGGTTGTTTGGCTTGAGACCGCCGTTGAAGCCCGCGCCGGGGAAGTAGCCCGTGAGCATGTAGTGGTCGGCGGGGCCGTGGTCCGACGAGCGATGGGTGAAGGACCGGACTTGGGAGAAGTAGTTCATCCCGCGAGCCACCTTGGGCAGGTGCTCGCAGACGTGGACGCCGGGAAGGTTCGTGGGGATGCCCTTGAAGTCGCCGCGAATCTCTGTGGGCGCGTCGGGCTTGAGGTCGAAGGTGTCAATCGTGCTCAGACCGCCGCGCAGGAAGATGTAGATGAGCGACTTGTCGGTGCTGGACTGGGGGAGCGGCTGCCCCGCTGCGTGGGCTCGGCCCGCAAGCAGGTCGGCCAAGCCGAGGTTCATGCCGAACGCGCCCGCCGTGCCGAGGCGAAGGAAAGAGCGGCGCGCAAGGCCGTCGCAGAAGGGAGTGGGTCGAGTGGACATGAGCAGAAAAGTTGACGGCGCGAGGCAGGCACCATTCAGACGGTTCAGTGGTTGAAGATGAACTCCAGCGAGTTCAACAGGCTCCACGTCAGGTCCTCGGTGGCGGCGCGGCGGTTGGGAGAGTTTTGAAGATGCTTTGCGGCGGCGGCGCGCTCGGCCTCCGTCGGCAACCGGCTGAAACTGGCGAGGTAAAGCTCCTCGACCAGCGCCCGGTCATCGTGCTGCGTGGCCGACAGCACGGCGACGGCACCGGTCTCGTGCGTGAGCTTGGCCTGGATGCCGGGCGCGTTGAGCAGGTGCAGCACCTGCGCGACCGTGGCGTCGGTGCTGCGCTCGCACTCGCAGGCGGTGGCGCGCACGGGGCGTCCGAAGAGCTTCAGGAAGTAGTGTTGCGTCTGGCTGTCCCAGAGCTGGACCGCGCGCGCGCCAGCGGGGACGCCATCAAACTTCTCCGGCACGCCGGTGAC
Organism: Verrucomicrobiota bacterium; assembly: GCA_039796295.1. Classification (GTDB taxonomy): domain Bacteria; phylum Verrucomicrobiota; class Verrucomicrobiia; order Limisphaerales; family SXTU01; genus SXTU01. The sequence goes on along the minus strand of JBDKJY010000012.1, from coordinate 90,522 downwards.
TTGACTCACGGCGTCGAGCAGGACCTCAGCGGGCAGGCGTTTGAAGAGGGCGCGGGAGTAATTCTGTTCGTCCTGGGCATTGGTGTCGTTCGGCGTCGCGGAAAGCTGGTAAGTGCGCGAGGCGGTGAGCGTGCGGATGAACTGCTTGAGGTCGAAGCGTGACTCGACGACCGCTGCCGCCAGCGCGTCGAGCAGCGCGGGGTTGCCCGCCGGGTTCGTCGCGCGCACATCGTCCACCGGCTCGATGACGCCGCGGCCGAAGAAGTGCGAAGCGAGGCGGTTCGCGAGGTTGCGCGCGAACCACGGGTTCTCCGGCGCGGTGAACCACTCGGCCAGCGCTCGACGGCGGTCGCCGGTGTCCTTCGCCGGTTCGGCATCCAGCGCGTGGGGCGGGACGTTCTCGCCGGTGCGCGGGTGCTTGGTCGCGGGATTGCCCTCCGCCAGCAGCGTCTCGCCCAGCGCGCCCTTGCGGATGCTCACCTGCGCGAACAGACCGGACATCCCGTAGTAGTCCGTCTGGCTCCAGCGGTCGAAGGGATGGTGATGGCACTCCGCGCAGGCGAGGCGGATGCCGAGGAAGACTTGCGAAACCGCGTTCGCCATGTCGCCGGGGCGTGTGACGACCTTGTAGAAATGCCCGGCCGGCGCGTCGTCCAGTGGCCCCTCGGCGGTGAGCAGCGCACGGGCGAACTGGTCCAGCGGACGGTTTGCGGCGAACTGGTCGCGAATCCAGCGGTAGTAAGCATAGGCGTCGCGCTGGCCGAGCTTCTGCCGGTCCACGCGCAGGAGGTCGGCCCACTTCAGCGCCCAGAAGTCGGCGAACTCGGGGCGCTTCAGCAGCGCATCTACGAGCTGGCCGCGCTTGTCCGACGACTCGTCGGCCAGGAAGCGCCGCGCCTCCGCCGCCGTGGGCAAGGTGCCGATGATGTCGAGGTGCGCGCGCCGGAGGAAGGTCGCGTCGTCGCACACGCCGCTCGGGCGCAAGTTGAGTTTCTTCAAGTGCGCGTTGACGTGGCGGTCGATGAAGTTGAACTCCGCGAAGCCCGTGTTGCCCACCGGCTTGCCCGGACGCGGAACGATGGCCATGAAGGAAGTCACCTCGCCGAGGTAGCGCGCCATCACCGAGGTCTGCCCCGGCAGCGAGCCGATGCTCACCGCGCCGTGCTCGTCCACCTTCGCGAGGGAGTCGTTGTTTGACTGGAAGACGCAGAAGCGCGTCACGTCCGCCTTGCGGCCGTCGGAGTAAGTCGCGTTGACGCGGAGCTGAAGCTTGCTGCCCACTGCGAGGATGCGCTCGCGCGGCTCCAGTTCGACCTTCACCACGCGCGCGTCGTTGGTGGAACCAAATGGCGCGCCCGCCGCGAGCCACGCACGGATTGTCTCGTAGTCCGGTGAACCGGCCGGGATGCGCGCGCCGCCCTGATGCGGCATCGCCCCGCTGGCCTTGGCGAGGAAGAGGCTTTGCTCCGGCGCGGCGGACGACGTGCGCCGTCCCTTGCTCTCCGCCGTGAACGCCCGCCAGTCCGCCAGCGCGTCGTAGCCGAAGACGGAGAGCTTGAAGCCGTTTTGTCCCTCGGCCTTGCCGTGACACTGCGACGCGTTGCAACCGTGGCGCGTGAGCAGCGGGCTGATGTCGTTCTCGAAGTTGAAGGAGCGCGGCGCGGGACCCTTAGCAGGTGCGGCGCTGGCCGACATGGCAGCGAGCAGGACGGCGGCGAACAGTGGTTTTAGCAAGCGGTTCAAGCGTTTGAAGGTGGGTGTCAGACGGCGCTCGGAGAAGGCCGCTTCAAGCCCTCTGTGCACTAATCGTCAGTCGCCCCTCGCCCGCGTAAATGTTCATCCCCTTCCCCCGCAAAAAGCCCACCAGCGTCTGCCCGCTCCGCTGCGCGAACTCGACGGCCAGACTCGACGGTGCCGAAACTGCGGCCACCACCGGCACGCGCGCCGCCAGCGCCTTCTGCAAAATCTCAAACGACGCCCGACCGCTCACGAGCAGGATGTGGTCGGCAGGCGGGAACGGGCCGTTGAGGAAAGCCCAGCCCAACACCTTGTCCACGGCATTGTGTCGGCCCACGTCCTCGCGGAGCACGAGCAGTTCACCGGTCGCGGTGAAGAGCGCAGCGGCGTGGAGACCGCCGGTCTGGTCGAAGGTGATTTGCTGCGCAGCGAGCTTGGCGGGGAGTTGGAGGAGGACTTCTGGCGTGAAGCGCCCATCGCTTGGAGCGCGGACGCCCACGTCCGCAATCGGCGTTTCGGCGGCAGCGAGCGGCTGCGGACGTGGGCGTCCGCGCTCCGAATCCAGCGGCGGAAACTGCCGGTGCACCGACTCGATCGTCGCCTTGCCGCACAGCCCGCAGCTCGACGACGCGAAGACGTGCCGCGTGAGCTGCTCGAAGTCCACGACCACGGCGGGCGCGAGGAAGACGTTCAGCGTGTTGCCCAGTTGCGCTGCTTCGCCTTGCTGGCAATGCGCGATCTCAACGATGTCCTCCCGGCGCGTGACCAAGCCCTCCGTCAGCAGAAAACCAGCGGCCAACTCCGCATCGTGGCCCGGCGTGCGCATCGTCACCGCCACGCTCTGCCCGCGCACGCGAATCTCCAGCGGCTCCTCGCGTGCCAACGCGTCCTGCTCCCGACGAGGCTCCTCGCCCCGCCGCCAGCGGAGGATTTCGGCACGCACAATCTCCGGCGAGGAAAGCATGGGGGATTTCTTATAAGGAAGGCAGGAGGGCAGGAAGGGAGGGAATGAAGCAGCGGCACCCCACAGAGTCCTCTCCTGCCTTCCTGCCCTCCTTATAAAATCCCCTTCCTCGTCTCATGGCCTAAAACCAGTTGTAGTTAAAACTGATGCTCACGCGCTCGGCCGCAACTGGATTGGCCGGGACTTCGTGGCGGAGCCAGCTCTCGAACAGGATGACGTTACCCGCCTCCGCCGCGTAGCGGGCGAAGGTCTGGTTCTCCCGGCTCGCCCCGGACTTGCGCGGCGGTGCGGCCATGAAGCGGTCCAGGCGCGGGTCCTCGAACTTGATGGCGGCGCAGCCCTTGGGCGTTTTCACGTAGAAGGTGCCGCTGAGGGTCGAGGTCGGGTGCAGGTGCAGGCCGTGCGCGGTCTGGCGCGGCATGATGTTCACCCAGCAGTCGGTCATCTCCAGCCGACGGTTCGTGAGGTCGAAGTCCAGCTTGCGCGCGAACGCCTTCACATGCCGGTCAATGCGCCGTTGAAGCTCGGTGAACGTGGACGAGAACTGGTGCAGCTTGTCGAGCGACCCGTAAGTCGTGAAGCCGCCAGGGTAATTCTTCTTCGACCACTGCTGGCCGTCGCGGTCGAAGTCGCGGAGCTGGTAAGCCTCCTTGAGCAACTCCGCGTTGAAGCGCGCCGCGCCCGTGCGGAGCAGCGGCGCGCAGTAGATGAACGTCGGGAACCAAGCTTTGATGCGCACGCGACGAGGCTACCAGAAGTAGGTCAGGCTTCCAGCCTGACATCCATCTGACACAACGGCACTGGCTCTTAAGAGAGCTTCCATCTCACCGAAGCACCGAACTCCGCCTCCGGGCGCTTCTGGCCGTGGCAGGCCGGAGCACCAGTCTTCATTCCACACTGCGGAGAGGTTAGATGTCAGGCTGGAAGCCTGACCTGCTTTGCGGCGCGCAAGCTTGCCTGCCTGCCCGCGCCGTCTAGTCTCGCCGCGTGAAAATCCTCTTCATCGGCGATGTGGTCGGCTCGCCCGGACGCAAGGCCGTGACCGAGCTGGTGCCCGTGCTCCGCGCACGACATCGCCTCGATGCCGTCATCGCCAATGGCGAGAACTCCGCCGGCGGTTCCGGCATCACGCCCGAGACGGCGGCGGACCTCTTCGCCGCCGGCGTGGACATCATCACCAGTGGCGACCATCTCTGGGACCAGAAGGAAGTCATCGCCTTGCTCACCGATGAGCCGCGCTTCGTTCGGCCACTCAACTACCCGCCCGGTTCGCCCGGCCAGGGCAGCGCCACGCATCGCCTGCCGGACGGACGACTGCTGGCTGTCATCAACTTGCAGGGCCGCACCTTCATGCCGCCGATGGACAACCCGTTCATCCGCGTCCGCCCCGAGGTGGCCCAGCTCCGCCAGCACACGCCCTTCATCTTCGTGGACATGCACGCCGAGGCGACCTCGGAGAAAATCGCCATCGCGCGGATGCTCGACGGCCAGGTCAGCGCGGTGGTGGGCACGCACACGCACGTGCAGACGGCGGACGAGCAAATCTTCCCCGGCGGCACGGCCTTCCTGTGCGACGCCGGCTTCACCGGCCCGCACGAAAGCTGTCTGGGCCGCGACATCCAGCCCATCATCGAGCGCTTCATTACCAGCCAGCCCCGCCGCTTCTCCGTGGCCCGCGACCGCGTGCTGCTGCAAGGCGTGATCATCGAACTGGATGACAAGACGGGGAAGGCGACGGCGATTCAGCGGGTTTCGGAGCCGCTGCAAAATGAACCGAATAGAGGAGGAATCTAAATGCAAGAATCTGGCTACATCTACGCAATGGTCAACCAATCCATAGAGGGATTGGTGAAAATCGGTAAGACGACGCGTGAGCCTGAGACGCGGGCGAAAGAACTTTCGCAAGCAACCGGCGTCGCCACCCCGTTTTACGTCGCATTTAGCATTGTCGTGTCCGATTGCAATGGGGCAGAAGAGTTCGTTCACGCTTATTTGGAGCAGAGCGGATTCAGGACCTCACCAAGCCGCGAGTTCTTCCAAGTCCCGCTTAAGCAGGCAATCGAAGCCTTACTGTTGACTGAAAGGCATTTTAGCGCGTCCAGTTCTGACACCACAGTTGATGATTTCCCCCCTAATGAGAGCAGCGTTGAGGCGGCAAGCGGTTCCAGCCAAAACGAGCACCCCGGTCGAGCTAGCTTCCAAAGGGCGATGGACGTTTACTTCGGGCGAGGCGATGAGCTCGAAGACAAGGAACAAGGGCTGCGATATCTTTACCAAGCAAAAGCGCTGAGTTTTCCGGCTGCGTTTACTTCGTTAGCCCAGCACTTCCAGAAGGAGGCGGAAGCGCTGGAGGCGGAAGCACTGGAGGGGTCAAGATTGGGCGATACCAGTGCGACGATACGGAATTTTTACCGGAAGGCATTCGATATTCTGAAGGAAGGTGCAGAAGGCGGTCATGGCCGTTGCTGGATTGAACTCGCAGATTTGTATCTTCACGGCAAATTAAGCCGCGATGGCAAACCGGATACGACGAATGCAATCAAGTGCTGGAAGAGATATTTCCTGAGCGACACATTTCACCAGAATGACGACAGCAAATGGACTGAGGATTGCGAAGGCGTAAATGGGACAGGGGATTCAGGATTTGGCAGAGACTTCTACATGGGGGCCTTTTTTCAACGTGTATGGCAAGGCCCATTGCCGCCTGCCCCAGAGATACTCCAAATGCTACGACCGTTTAGGGAAGAGCTGACTTCCGAGATTGACCGCATGATCGCTTGGAACGAGCAGCGTAACGACCTGGAGCGAGCGAATCGTTGGCGGGAGATTTTGGCCACTGTGGATACGAATCTCTAGCTTTTTGACTTCTACGATGCTCAATGCCGTCCAAGACCTCCAAATCCCAATGGGACTTCGGCGAACTCTTCCCGACGGAGGCCGTGCGCAAGGTGTTGTCCGTCTCAGAGCTGACCGGGGACATCAAGCGGCTGCTGGAGAAACAGGTCGGGCAGGTCTCGGTCTCCGGCGAAATCACCAACCTTCGCGCGCAGGCGTCGGGGCACGTTTACTTCACGCTCAAGGACGCGGGCGCGCAGCTCGCGTGCGTGCTCTTCCGCAACACCTCCGTGCCGCACCGCGCGCTGCTCGCGGACGGCCAGAAGGTGCTGCTCACCGGCGACGTGACGGTCTATGAGGCGCGCGGGCAGTATCAGCTCATCGTCAGCAGCGCGGAGTTGCAGGGCGTGGGCGCGTTGCAGGCGGCCTTCGAGCGGCTCAAGGAGAAGCTCGCGGCGGAAGGCCTCTTCAAGCTGGAGCGCAAGCGCCGGCTCCCGCGCTACCCACAGCGCATCGGCCTCGTCACCTCGCCCACCGGCGCAGCCATCCGCGACGTGCTGCACGTCATCCAGCGCCGCCAGCCGGGCTTGGAAATCATCTTCGTCCCATGCCGCGTGCAGGGGGAAGGGGCGGCGGGCGAGGTGGCGAGAGCGGTGCGGCTTTTGAACGACTTCTCAGCGAGCGGCGTAGGGCATGTGAGAGAGTGTGAGAGTGTGAGAGTGCGAGAGACAGGCGCAGCTCTCTCACACCCTCACACCCTCACACCCTCACACGTTCCCAAGCTCGACCTCATCCTCGTCACCCGTGGTGGCGGTTCACTGGAAGACCTCTGGGCGTTCAACGAAGAAGTCGTCGCGCGCGCCATCTTCGAGTCGGCGGTGCCGGTCGTCTCGGCGGTCGGGCACGAGATTGATTTCACCATCGCGGACTTCGTCGCGGACCTGCGCGCGGCCACGCCCAGCGCGGCGGCGGAGTTGATTACGGAAGGCGCGTTCGCCAGCCGCGAGTTCGTGGCGGAGGCCACCGCGCGGCTGAACCAGCTCGCGCGGCAGCACTTGGAAGCGGCGGAAGAGAGCTTCGCCCAAGTTCGCCATCGCCTCGCGCTCGCGCACCCGCGTCGGCGCTTGCAGGAGTTCGCCCAGCGGCTCGACGACGCCACGGTCGCGCTCGGTCGCGAGGTGAAAACTCGCGTGCGCGAGCGGCAGCATCGCTTCCAGCAAGCCGTGTCGCACCTCCAACGCCTCAAGCCCGCAGCTCAACTCGCGTTGCACCGCGCCCAGCTCGCCGCCCTCTCCAGCCGTCTGCGCCTGCTCTCGCCGGAGAACGTCCTCGCCCGCGGCTACTCCATCACCTCGGACGCGGCCACTGGTAAGGTCATCCGTCGCGCCGAGCAGGCCAAGCCCGGCCAAACCCTCCGCACGCGCGTGCAGGACGGAGAGGTGGAGAGCGTCGTGAAGGGCGAGGCGAAGAGGGTTGCCCGCTAAACACACGAAAGGACGCGAAAAGAGCGAGTGTTGGAACCGGTGTCGTGTCCTTCCCATTTCGCGTTCATTCGCGTGTTTCGCGGGCACAAATCTTCGTTGCTTTTCCCACCTTGGCCCCGCTCCCATTCCGCCATGCGTTCCACCTGCTTTGTCGCCTTGCTTGCTGTTCAACTCGCTGCCTCCGCTGCCGCGCTGCCCGAGGGCGTGCGCCGGGTGAAGGTGCTCAACTACCCCGACTGCTTCGAACTCTCCAACGCCGACACGCGCGTGACGCTCGGCCACCAAGTCGGCGGGCGCGTGCTCGAATACACGCACCAAGGCAAGAACGCGCTCTACCTCGACCCGCGCGAGGAGAAGTGGGGCACGCCCGGCGGGCCGAAAGCCCCGTCCAGCGCGGGCCGGTTCGACATCGGGCCGGAGTATCTCATTCCCAAGCGCGACACGCTTTGGGCCGGCGAATGGCAGGCGGAAGCCACCGGCCCGCGCGCGGTGCGCCTCACCAGCCAGCCCGACGAAGCCACCGGCGTGCAGCTCATCCGCAATTTCCGCCTCGCCGCCACGGGCACGCACCTCGCCTGCGAGCAGGTCATCAAGAACGTTTCCAAGGAGCCGAAGTTCTGGACGCACTGGAGCCGCACGTTTGCGGTGCATGGCGGCATTGGCGTCATCCCGCAGACGCCCGACACGCGGCGCTTCCCGACCGGCTTCGTGATGTATAACCAAGGCGCAGAGCACAACATCATTCTCAAGCCCACCGACCCGAACGTGCGGATGCGCGGCAACTTCCTCGAAGTCCTCGGCCCCACGAAGCAGCCCAAGCTCGGCTTCGACTCGAACGCCGGCTGGTTCGCCTACGTGATGCCGCACGACCAAGCGTTCGTGAAGCGCTACCCCTCACCCAAGGACGGCGTGTATTCCGAAATCGCCGGCCTCACGCTGTGCTTCTGGTATCCGCAGGCGAGCTTCGTGCCCGCGTGCGAGCTGGAGCCGCACGGCCCGCGCAAGACCATCGCGCCCGGCGCGAGCGTGAGCTTCACGGAAGATTGGTATCTGCTCCCGCACAAGTTCCCGGCGGCGGGCGAGCAGATTGACTTGGAGAAACTCGCGTCCCAAGTGGAACGCGCGGTGAAGAACTGAAAACCGCTTCTCCCCTTGCCCACGCCCGTTGGCTCCTTCAGCTTCCGCCGCATGAAACCTGTCTCGCTTCGTCTCGCCATCGCCGCTGTTTGCCTCGCCAGCTTCTCCCTCGCCTTGCCCGCCGCCGAGCCGGTTGCGCGCGGCTTTCAGAACCGCGTCTTCACCGACGCCGAGGGCAAGGCACACCCGTTTGTCATCTACGTGCCAGCGAAGTTCGAGCCCGGCAGCAAACCGCCCGTCCTGCTCTTCCTCCACGGTGCTGGCGAGCGCGGGAACAACAACATCGACCAAATCATGGTCGGTCTCGGGCCGGCCATCTGGAAGCGCAAGGCCAACTACCCCTTCGTCACCGTCATCCCACAGTGCCGCACCGGCTCGAACTGGCTCGCCGACGGCCCCGATGCACAGTGGGCGCTCGCCATGCTGAAGCAGACGCAGGCCGAGTTCGCCACCGACCCCGACCGCGTTTATCTCACGGGCCTCTCGATGGGCGGCAGCGGCACCTGGAGCATCGCGGCGAAAGACCCTTCCGCCTGGGCGGCCATCGTGCCCATGTGCTCGGGGCCGGACGCGGCCAATGCGGAGAAGTTCGCCACCGCGCGTCTGCCCGTCTGGAATTTCTGCGGCGACAAGGACCGCGAAGGCACCGTGAAGGCCAACCGCACCATGCACGAAGCCCTCACCAGGGCCGGCGCGAACGCCAAATACACCGAGTATCCCGGCGTGGGTCACAACTGCTGGGACGACGCCTACGCCACCGACGCGCTCTACACCTGGCTGCTGGAGCAGGCGCGGAGCAAGAACAAGAAGTGAACTGCCGCCCCGGCTTTCCTGCGCTCCTGCCCGCCTGATAAAATCCCGTGTCTTTCCACGCCCCGCCGTGGTTAGCCTTTCCCCGCCCTTATGGAATACGAAGCTGTCATCGGTCTCGAAACACACGTCCAGCTCAAGACCAAGTCCAAGATGTGGTGCGGTTGCGCCAACACCTTCGGCGCGGACCCCAACACCAACGTCTGCCCCGTCTGCCTCGGCATGCCCGGCGTGCTGCCCGTGCCGAACGAGGAGGCCCTCCGCCTCACCGTGCTCACCGGCCTCTTGCTCAACTGCACCATCCCCCGCCACGCGAAGTTCGACCGGAAGAATTACTTCTACCCAGACGCCTCCAAAAACTACCAGCTCACCCAATACGACCAGCCCAGCACGGCCAACGGCCACGTGGACTTCGAGTTCAGCGGCCCCGGCTCCACCGACGGCCTCGCTCGCGTCCGCATCACCCGCGCGCACTTGGAAGAAGATGTCGGCAAGCTCACCCACTTCGACCGCCACTCCGGCGTGGACTTTAACCGCGCCGGCGTGCCCCTCCTCGAGATCGTCTCCGAGCCTGACCTCACCAGCGCGGACATGGCCTACGCGTATCTGAACACCCTCACCGAAATTCTCCACCAAGGCGGCATCTCCGACTGCGACATGGAGAAGGGCATGGTCCGCTGCGACGTGAACATCAGCGTCCGCCCCAAAGGCACCACCGCCCTCGGCGCGAAAATCGAGATCAAGAACATGAACAGCTTCTCCGGCGTGCGCCGCGCGGCGGAGTATGAGATCGCCCGGCAGATCGAAGTCGTCTCCAAGGGCGGCAAGCTCGTGCAATCCACGCGCCGCTGGGACGACGTCGCGGGCATCACCGAGGAAATGCGGACCAAGGAACACGCCCACGACTACCGCTACTTCCCCGAGCCCGACCTCATGCCCATGCAGCCGTCCGACGACTGGATCGCCGCCGTCCGCACCCGCCTCATCGAGCTACCCCTCGTGCGCAAGCAGCGCCTCATGCGCGACTACCAGCTCCCCGCTGGCGACGCCGAGGTCTTCCGGGGCAACGTGGAACTTGGCCGTTACTTCGAAGCCATCGCCCCGCAAGCCAAGACCCCCAAGTCCGTCGCCAACTGGGTCATCAACAACCTCCAAGCCAAGCTCGCCGAAGAAAACGAACACCATCGCCAAGCCGCGGAGGCCGAGGACTTCGACAATCCGCAATCGGCAATCGGCAATCGCCAATCCCAGCCGCTCACCCTCGCCGACCTCCGCTTCCCGCCCGCCGCCCTGCTGGAATTGGTCGCCCTCGTGGAGAACAAAACCATCAGCAACTCCGCTGCGCAGACCGTCTTTGCGGAAATGTTCGCCACCGGCGCGGCCCCCGCCGCCATCGTGCAAGCCAAGGGCCTTGCCCAAGTCAGCGACACCGGCGCCATTGAGAAATTCTGCGACGACGCCATCGCTGCGAACCCCGGCCCCGTGGCCGACTACCGGGGCGGCAAGCTCGCCGCGCTCAACAGCCTCAAAGGCCAGGTGATGAAGCTCTCCAAAGGCAAAGCCAACCCCGCCCTCGTCGGCGAGATTCTGGAGCGCAAGCTGAAAGCCTGAACGGCCCCGAACGCGACGTTCGCCGAGGCTGTCGCAGCTCCCGCCTACAGCGCCACTGTCCGGCCGGGTATCGCAAACGGATAGCGGCCGTCGGGACCGGGCTTGGGCTTGGGCGCGGCGTCCCACGCGAGGCGTTCGGGCAGGAGGTCGAGTTTGGAGTTCAGGGCTTCTTCCCAGGTCACGGGTTGGCCGCCGTAGGTCGCCATGCGGCCCATGATGGCGGTCAAGGTGCTCTTCGCGCCGCGCTCGGCTTCGTTGTAGGGCCGGTTGTGGCGGATGGCGTCGAAGAAGGGGAGGTGTTCGAGGCGGTGGCCGTCGTTGGCTTCGCCCTCGTTGGCCTGATAGCGCCAGGTGATTTCTTGTTTGAGGTCGCGGATGGCGAAGACGTTGCGCTCGGCGATCCAGTTTCCCTTGGTGCCTTGCACGGCTTCATAGACTTCGCCCTTGCATTTGGGAATTTGGCGGCATTGGGAATACATCCGCGCGCCGTCGGCATAGACGTATTCGACGGCGTGGTGGTCGAAGATTTCGCCGTGGTCGGGCTCGCTGAGGTAGGCGCGCCCGCCGAGGCCGGAGCAACTGACGGGGAAGGATTGCTTGGCCCAGTTGATGACGTCGAGGTTGTGGATGTGCTGCTCGACGATGTGGTCGCCGGAGAGCCAGGCGAACATATACCAGTTGCGGAGCTGGTATTCCATTTCGGTGGGCGCGCGGCCCAGGAGTTTCGCGACGGCGTCGCGGGTGAACTTGGGGCCGACGGGTGAGGTGTTCCAGTAGCAGCGCATGGAGACGAGGTCGCCAATCGCGCCGTCGTGCAGGCGCTGCATGGATTGCTGGTAGTTGGGCTGGTGATGCCGTTGGAGGCCGACGGCGACCTTGAGGTTCTTCTTTTTTGCCTCCTCGGCGGCGGCGAGGACTTGGCGCACGCCGGGGCCGTCCACGGCGACGGGTTTTTCCATGAAGACGTGTTTCCCTTGCCGCACGGCTTCCTCGAACATCATGGGGCGGAAGCCCGGCGGGGTGGCGAGGATGACGACGTCGGCCTGGGCGATGGCTTGTTTGTAGGCGTCGAAGCCGAGGAACTTGTGCTCGGCCTTCACGGCGAGCTGGTCCTTGTGCTTTTTGAGGGAGGCGAGGCTGCGGTCCATGCGGTCTTGATGCACGTCGGCGACGGCGACGAGTTTCACGTCCGCGCCGGCTTGCATGGCTTGGTCCGCCGCGCCGGTGCCGCGCCCGCCGGCGCCGACGAGGGCGACCTTGATGGTGTCGCCGGGCGAAGCACCGTGGGCGAAGCGCTCGACGGGCAACGTGCCGAGGGCGGCGGCGCTGGCGGCGAACTTGGTGGAGGTCGAGAGGAAGTCCCGCAGCGAGACGGCGGAGTTCGGAGACGCGTTGTTCATGTCTAGGTGACGGCAGCGTGACAGACGGCGGGCGCGGGGGAAAGGCTACGTGTCAAAACCACTCGGGCGGTGTCACAGCCCCAGCCACTTCATCCCGGCCCGAATCCACAGCGGGATCGTCACGAAGCTTACCGCTGAGGTGGCGATGACCACGCGCAGGGCGGTCGGGCCGTCGCCGCCGAAGTGGCGCGCGGCGAGGATGGCGAAGACGGCGGAGGGCATCGCTGCTTGCAGGAGGATGACGCGCTTCAGCTCCACGGAGCACGGGAGGAACTTCGCCAGCGCGAGGAAGAGCACGGGGATTAGACCCAGTCGCAGCAGGCACGAAGTCGCCATCACGCGCCAGCCTTGCTCGGAGTGGAACTCGCCGAGGTGGTCCGCAATCATCGCGCCGATGAGCACGAGGCCCATCGGGATGGCGCAGACGCCGAGCATGTGCGCGGTGGTCTTCACAAACTCCGGCACGAAGGCCGCGCCACCGGTGAAGTTCAGCGTGAGCGTCAGCACGATGGCGGCGAGCGGCGGGGTGAAAATCTTCCTCCACAGCGGCTCGTTCGGTGCGTGCGCGAAGACCAGCGTGCCCAGCAGCCAGAAGGCGATTTCCGTCCCGAGGTTGTGGACGATGAGCACGCCGACGGTCTCGCGGTCGAAGAGCGACATCGCCAGCGGCAGCGGGACATAGCCGTAGTTGTAGAGGCCGGCGCTGAAGGCAAACGTGCGGCCCGTCGCGTCCGGTTTGAGGCCCGCCAACCGCAACGCGAGCCATGCCGCGCCGATGCCCAGCGCCACGGTGCCGAAGCCGACCAGCGGCGGGAGGAAGAGGTTTTCCGTGCGATGCAGCGCGGGGTTGTTCAGCACCTTGTCGAAGACGAACGCGGGCACGAGCAAGTTGATGGTGACCCGCAGCAGCGAGTGATCGGCCTCGGTGGTGAGCCAGTCGAGCTTGCGCATCGCCACGCCGGCGACCGCGATGAGCAGCACCGGCAAGACGGCAGCGAGGACGACGGAAAATTCGTTCACAAGTTGGCTGGAGCACGGACGCCTACGTCCGGGTGTGTTGCTGCGGACGTGGGCGTCCGCGCCCCAAAATCACTCAAAGCGTAGCGCCACTTTCGGCAACGCTTCCTGGATGCTGGTTTGCAGCTCCTTCGGGTAGGGCGGCACGAGGCGCATGGACTTGAGGTAGGCGAAGCGTTTGAGCCACGCGACCCGCTCGGCCGTCATCGGCAGGCCGCCGAGTTCGAGGTGCTCCAGTTGCTTCATGCCCGCGACCGTTTGCAGGTCGGCCTCGGTGAGCGTCTTGCAGTTCGTCAGGGTCAGCCGCTTGAGCGATTTGAACTCCTTGATGATGGCCAGGCTGTCGGGCGAATCCACGCCCTCGCCGAGCTGGAAGTATTCGAGCGGCAGGCCGACCAGATGGCGGAGCGCCTGCGAAGTCGCCTTCTGCGAACCGACTTCCAGCCCCTTGAGCTGCTTGAGCTTGGCCAGATTCACGGCGGCGGCATCGGAGAACTTGGCGTGCGCGAGGCTGAGGGTTTCGTAGTTGGAGAAATTCTCGCAGAGATACTGCAAGCCGAGGTCATCAATCTGGCTGCCGCGAAAGCTGGAGCTGCGCAGCTTCGTCCAGCCGGTGAAAGCCTTGAACGGCTTGCCGGTCGTCGAGGTGCCGATGTAGGCGAAGCGCTCGAGGTTCTTGAGACCGGCGAGATGCGCGAGGCCTTCGTCGTTCAGCTTGGACTGGTTGACGATGGAGAGGTTGGTCAAGCCCGTGAGCTTGGCGACCGACGCGAGCCACGCGTTCTGGCAGGTGGTGTGGATGATGGTGAGCATCTGCACGTCGGGGATGCCGCCGAGGTGCTGGTAGAAGGCCTCGTCGAAGGGGTCCACCTCGCGCTTGGCCTTGATGTTCAAGGTCGCGCTGCCGAGGTTAACGACCGTCAGCGTGTCGAAGAGCGCGGCGTCCCCGCCCAGCGCCGCCTTCAGCTCGGCGGGCGTTGTGTTGGTCTTCGTGTAGGTGCCGGGAGCCTTGTCGAGCGCAGCGGCGACGAAGTCCACATGGGCCTTCTTCGCAGCGGCGGCGAGGATGGCAGGGGAGTGGGCTTGCAACGCTCGCTTGGTCGCCGGGTCCTTCGCGGCGGCGATGGCGGCGGTGAGGTCCGCCTGAGTTCTGACCCCGGACAGCGCTGCGGCTCCGGGTGCTGGAGCGGCGGCGGCGGCGGTGAGGTGAATCAGGGTGAGGACGAGGGCGGAGCCGAGTTGGAGCAGGCGCATAGGATTTAGTGGAGTGTTCAAATCAGGCTTGGAGAAAACAGTTCAGCGCCGCCTCGGTCTCGGCTTGTTGCAGCGCGCGGAGCAGTTGGTGACGGGTGTCCGTCGCGGGCTTGCTGGCAGCGGCTTCCACGGCGTCCACGAAGGCGAAGGCGTCCCACTCTCCGCGCGGCAGGAGCTGGGCGGAGAGCTTGGCGTCACCCGCCATCACGGGCGCGGCGCGCTTCGCCAAGTCCGCGAAGCACGGGTGCTGGCCGACGCTGCGGAACCAATACTTCGCGTTCCAGTAGTCCGGCTCGCGCCGGTGCAGGATGCCGTGGACGAGGCTGCCATCCGGGTTCTCGATACTCTGCGAAATGGTGTGCGAGGCGTCGTGGTGGTCGTGCCAGAGCAGCAGTAGCGCACGGATGAGTTTGGCCTTGGCGGGCTGGCCGTGACGGCGGAACAGCTCGTCGAGCGTGCGGTTCAAGTCCGCTTGCGCGAGCGTGCCGGTGCGCGAGTCAGGGCCGAGCGCGGCGGGGCCGGGCTGGGTGAGGAGTGCGTGAAGTTCTTTTTGCAGGGTCGAAGACATTTTGAGTTGCCCGCAGATAACGCGGATGACGCGGATAAAGACGCGCTTGGATTTCCATCCGCGTCATCTGTGTTCTCCGCAGGCAGAAAATCAGCGACTCCTCACGTCGTCGCCTACTTGCTCTCGATGAGCCGGCGGAACTCGGCGAAGAGCGGGTTCGAGTCGTGCGGGCCGGGCGAGGCCTCGGGGTGATACTGCACGCTGAAGATGGGCTTCGACTTGTGCCGCATGCCCTCGACCGTCTGGTCGTTCAGGTTGATGCGATTCACGGCCACGTCGGATGGCAGCGACGCCGGGTCCACCGCGAAGCCGTGGTTCTGCGAGGTGATTTCCACGCGGCCAGTCTCCAAGTCCTTCACCGGCTGGTTGCCGCCCCGGTGGCCGAACTTGAGCTTGAACGTCTTCCCGCCAAACGCCTGCCCGAGGAGCTGGTTGCCAAGGCAGATGCCGAAGATGGGAATGCCCGTGTCCACGAGCGTCTTGACCTCGCGCACAATGTAGTCGAGCGCTGCGGGGTCGCCGGGGCCGTTGGAGAGGAAGATGCCGGCGGGCTTGTATTTGAGCGCGTCCGCGGCGGACGTGGTCGCAGGCACGACCTGCACTTGGAAGCCCGTCTGCCGCAGGTTGCGCGCGATGTTGTATTTCATCCCGAAGTCGAACGCGACGATGGGAATGTCCGCCGGCGGAAGCGGCTTGCGGTGGTTGCGCGAGTCCAGCTTGGCGTTGCCGCGCACGACATCGAACTCCGCGCTTTGCTTGTCCTCTGGGTCCCACGCGAAGGCTTCCTTGTGCGTGACTTCCTTCACGTAATCCACGCCGACGAAGACGAATTCCTTCGCGCGCTGCACCGCCTCGGCCTCGGTCACGGCGGGGTCGGTTGAGAGAAAGCCATTCAACGCACCGCGCACGCGGAGCTTCTTGGTCAGCGCGCGGGTGTCGATGCCTTGGATGCCGGGGATGCCGTTCTGCTGGAGGTAATCGCCGAGCGACCAATCCGCGCGCCAGTTGCTCACGACGGGCGACAGCTCGCGGATGACGAAGCCCGATGCGTGCGGCCGCCACGACTCGATGTCCTGCGCGTTGACGCCGTAGTTGCCGATGAGCGGGTAGGTCATCGTCACGATCTGTCCCTTGTAGGACGGGTCGGTGAGAATCTCCTGATAGCCGGTCATGGAGGTGTTGAAACACACCTCGCCACAGGCCGACGCTTGCGCGCCAAAACCCGTGCCGTGGAACACAGAACCATCTTCGAGGGCGAGAATTGCTTTCATCCAGTAGCGAACAAATTGCGCGGACTGTAGGGGTGGGCAAAAGCGGGTCAAGCCCTTTGCCGGACGCAGGGACCGCTTCAGTTTTCCGGCACGGCTAGGAACCGCCGCAACATCTCCCGCACCGAGTCAAAGGCGATGTCTTCCGGCACGATTTGGCTCCGGGGCAGCCAGCAAATTTCCGCGACTTCGCCGGGGTCGGCCTGAGCGGTCTTCGCGTTCACGCGCCCGACGAAGAAGAAGTCCAGCACCTGATAGGTCACACCGCGATAGTGATACACGTTGGGCAGCGAGCAGAAGTAGTCGAGCCGCTCCACCTCCAAGCCCACTTCCTCGCGAATCTCCCGGCGCAGCGCGTCCTCCGCCACCTCACCCGCGTCCACGAAGCCGCCGGGCACGCTGAGTTTTCCCCGGTGCGGGTCCTTCGCGCGGCGGATGAGTAACACCGTGTCATCCGGCGCGAGGAGCACAGCCCCGACGGCGATAGCGGGATTGAAGTAGAAGAGGAACCCGCAGGCCTCGCAGTGGAAGGGTGCGCGCCCGGCGGCAGGCTGAAGCGCGCCGCACTGCGGGCAATGGCGGAACAAGTCGGCGGGCTTCATGCGCTTGAGTCTCGTGGCTCAGTATCCACCAGCGCCGATGGCCCCGCCGCCACCCACCGCGCCCTGCCCAGCCCGCTCTGCTGCCTCGCGCCGACGGTAGTCGTCCAGCATCGCCGCCGTGGCGGTCGCACCGCAGCGCGAGACGCCGAGGTCGCGGACCTTGATGAGGCCGTCGAGGTCGCGCACGCCGCCGGCGGCCTTGACCTGCACCTTCGCCGAGACACTGGCGCGCATCAGGGCGAGGTCGTGCTCCGTCGCGCCCTTGTAGTTGTAGCTGCCGTCGGGCTGCTTCACGAAGCCGTAGCCGGAACTGGTCTTCACCCAGTCCGCGCCGGCTTGTTCGCAGAGTTTGCAGAGCCGCACCTTGAACTCGTCGCTTTCCAGGCCCGCACCGCCTTTGGTTAGATAATCGTTCTCGAAGATAACTTTCACTTTCGCGCCGTGCCGGTGCGCCTCCTCGCACACCGTGCGCACGTCGTTGGCGACGTATTCCCAGTCGCCGGAGAGTGCCTTTCCGAGGTTGATGACCATGTCGATCTCCGCCGCGCCGTCGCGGCAGGCCAGCTCGGTCTCGTAGCGCTTGGACTCGGTGCAGGAGTTGCCGTGCGGGAAGCCGATGACCGCACCGACCAACACGCCACTTCCCCGGAGCAACTCGGCGGCGCGCTTCACGGCGTAGGGCTTGATGCACACGGAGGCGACCTGATATTTCGCGGCCAACTTGCATCCATCCTCCAGCTCCTTATCCGTCATCGTCGGATGCAGGAGCGAGTGGTCAATCATCTTGGCGAGTTCTGAGTAGGTGTATTTCATGTTGTTCAGTGAGCGGACTTGCTGAAGCGCGGGTGCGGCTCGCAACGCTGGGACACAGCCGCCAGCGTGTCAGGCTGGCGGGAGAATCTCCACGATCTCCGCGAGCGGCCGCTGTTGCGGATCCCAGAGGGTGTTGCGGCGACCGTAAAGCCACTGCGAGTGCGACAGCTTGAGCGCCGCGTTGATGAAGTCGTCGGAGTGGACGCGGAGGAAGGCCTTCGGACGGCTGGTGTGAGTGATGGCGTAGTCCGCGAGGAGCGTGCCCAGCGGGCGGCGCTCTTCGAGGATTTCCTTCCGGGCGGCGGGCGGGAAAAGGGCGAGGTTGATCTTAATGGCTCCGAACTCGACGGGCTTGTCCGACTTGTCGAGCAGGAGCACGACCTCGCGGAAGTAGAAGTCGTCGCGCTGCTGGCGGCTGAGGACGGCGAGGTGGATGCGCTCGCCATGGAACTTCTCCAGCGTCGGCGTCATGTCGTGCTCGTGGACGAGCAGGGTGCGATACGGATCCAGCACTGCGTCGCCCGCCACGGCCTCGATGGGCGGCAAGGCACGGCCCGCCTGCGCGTAGAAGTCGTCGAGCGGGTAGGCGATGGGGAGAGCTGAGGAGGAAAACATAGGAGTCGGTTAAGCGTATCTCGTCGAGCGATGCTCCGGCTTAAAAAACTCCATCAGCAGCCGGTCCACCTGGAGCAGCGCGTCGCGGGTGAGCACGATGCGGTCGCCGTCCACCGTGACGCAGCCCCAGTCCTTCAGCAGCGCGAGCGGCGCGGCGAATTGCTCCAGCGGGTCGCTGCCGAACTTCGCCTTGAAGCTGGCGCGGCTGTTGGAGCCCAGCTTGAGCATCAGCATGAACTCGCGGATGTAACGTTCGTCGGGCGTGGTCGGATACGCGCGGTAGATGGGCAACTCGCCCGCGTTCACCTTCGCGAGATACGGGTCGAAGTCCGCCTGGTTCTGGTAATGGACGCCGTTGATGTGGCCGAAGCTGGCGACGCCGACCGAGAGCAAATCCGCGCCGGAGAAGAGGCCTTCGCGATAGAGGAACTTCACCTTGCTCGCATCGCGCACGACGGTGCTGGTGCTGTTCACCGCGTAGCCGACCTTCTCGAACTCGCGGAAGGCGTAGTCCACCCAGCGGCGTTTGGTCTCCCAGTCGGCCACGGGCGCGACGAGTTTACCCTGCGCTTTCATCTGCTGGTAGATGCCCGTGTTGTAGGGCACTTCCATCTGATAAATCGTGAGCGAGTCGGGCTGGAGCGCAACGGCCTTGGCGACGGTTTCAACCCACTTTTCCTCCGTCTCCTCGACCATGCCGGCGATGAGGTCAATGTTGATTTGCGGGAAGCCGATTTCGCGCGCGTAGGCATAGGCGCGGGCGATTTCCTTCGAACGATGCGCGCGGCCGTTGATTTCGAGGATGTGGTCGTCGAAGTGCTCGATGCCGAGCGAAAGGCGTGTGACGCCGAGGTCGCGGATGGCGCGGAGCTTGTGGTCGGTGAGCGTGCCCGGCTCGGCCTCGAAGGTGACTTCCTGCGCCTCGTCCCACGGCAGCAGCCGCTTCATGCCGTCGGTCAAATACTTGAGCTGGTCGGGGCTGAGGTAACTGGGCGTGCCGCCGCCGAAGTAAATGAACTTCGGCTTGCGCCCGCCGATGAAGGGCTTGCCCGCATACATCTCCAGCTCGCGCAAGACGGCGTCCACGTAGCCCTTGATGGCGGCGGAATCCTTGTCCGTATAGACCTTGAAATAGCAGAAGTGGCAGCGCTTCCGGCAGAAGGGAATATGCGTGTAAAGCCCCAGCGGGACGCCGGCGTGCGGCGGTTGCCCCATGGCGCTCACCAGCTCCGGCACGAACTCCGCCTTCCAAAAGGAGAACGGTGGGTAGTTGGTGACGAAGTAATTGCCGGCGGTGGTCGCCAGATGGGCGGGCGGCGGCGCGGCAGCTTGCAGCAGGGGTTGAATTGTTAAGTTGCTCATGTGATTCACCACGAAAGAGGTTTCAAAAAAGCGTCGTCGTGCTTCGAGAGGTTCACTTCGTAGTCTCCATCCATTACGCGACTACTTCCAATGCACCTTGTCCAAATTTTCTTCGCAGAATACGAAGCCTTCTGTGAAAGGATTTCGGCCAAGTCGCGAATTCTCTCCACATGGTTGTGTCTTGGAAAAACCACCGTGCTGGCGAACTGGATACCTCCGTTGCGAACGAAAGCTGCGACTTTGTTAAACGATTCGTCGTTAGCCGTCATCGGGCCATCTATGTCTGTGTGCGCGTGAATCTTGTCACGCATTGTAATCAGAGAATCATGAACGTCTTTGAAAGCAGCGGGGACGATGTCACCACCGAGGCGGACTTCCTTTCGTTGCTTAAACGGCCTGGCATAAAGGGCGTGCAGTGCCGTCATCAGCGGAATGTGCAGGGGATGAGGTTGCTCCACTTTCTCTTTCAGAATGAAGTCGCACAAATTCCTAACCTGCTCGAAGGCAACAGATGCTTGTTGCCATCTCCAGAAATCCAGTCGTTCGGCGTAGGGAGCATTCTCCATGTCATCGCTATTTTGGCTGCTTCACCCCGAAACAATACACGCTCCCGTCCTCGCTGCCGATGACCACCTTGCCATCGGACACGGCGGGGGAGGCGGTGAGGCCTTGGCCGATTTCGTAGTTCCATAGTTCCTTGCCGTCCGCCAGTGACACCAAGTAGAGCCGTCCGTCCTCGGAGCCGAAGATGACCTTGCCGTCGCAGATGACGGGGGAGCTGTCCACCTTGCCGCGCGTGCCGAAGGTCCAGAGGGCTTCGCCGTCCTTCGTGCGCAGACAGTGAAGGCGCTTGTCGCGGCCACCGATGACGAGGCGGTCGCCCAGCACGGCGGGCGAGGAGACGTAGGCAAAGGCGCGGTCGCGGTAGCTCCAGAGGTTCGTGCCCTTGGCGGGGTCCACGCAGAAGACTTGGTTCTCGAAGTGGCCGCCATAGACGCGCCCGTCGGCCATGGCGACGGAGCCGAGGCTGGGCGCTCCGATTTCCAGTTCCTTGATCTTCGCCCCGTTGGTGAGCGCGACAATGTGCAGCAAGGAGTCGCAGCCGCCGAGCGCGGTGAGGCCTTGGAAGACGGCGGGCGTGCCGTTGATGCCGTTGCCGGTTTCATAGACCCAGTTGGATCTCCCGGTCGCGGCGTCGAGGCAGTAGAGCTTGGCGTCGTGGTTCCCGAAAATGATGTTCCAATCCTTGCCGTTGGGCGCGCGGACGAGGTTGGGCGCGCCGGGCATCTTGTCGCCGGTGGGATGCTTCCAGACCTGCTTTCCAGTCTTGGCGTCGAGCGCGTAGAACATCGGTTCATCCGAGCCAAAGAAGACGCGGCTTTCGTGGACGAGCGGGGAGGATTCGACGTTGCCGCCGGTCTTGAAGGCCCAGTTGGTTTTGCCCGTGGCCAGCGCGAGCGAGTAGAGGAAGCCGTCGTCCGAGCCGACGAAGACGTTGCCGCCCACGATGGCGGCGGAAGATTTTACGGGTCCGCCGGTCTTGAAGCTCCAGAGCAGGTCGAGTTGGGCGGGGAGTTTGCCGACAGCGACGCCCTGCAAGTTCGGGCTGCCGCGGAACATGGGCCAGTCGGCGGCGGGGGCGGTGCCTGCGGCGGTGGTGAGTGCCACAAGCAGGGGAAGGAGGAGCAACTTTTTCATGGCCGATGACTGCGCGGAGCATCGGTCGCAGGCTAGCGTTTGGCAACCGGTTATTACCTACACGTAGTAGTTTGCCCCGACCGCTAACGCGGGGATGGAAGTGAGAGGGACCGGCGGGACGCGCGGTCCTACTTGCCGAGGACGTCGAGCACTTCGACCTCGAAGTAGAGCACTTCGTTCGGGCCGATGCCGGGGGGGCTGCCGCGCTCGCCGTAGGCGAGGTAGTGCGGGATGAAGAGCTGCCACTTGCTGCCCTTGGGCATGAGCAACAACGCCTCGGTCCAGCCTCTGATGACGCCGGTCACGTCGAACTCGGCGGGGAGGTTCTTCTCGTAGGAGCTGTCGAAGGTGCCGCCGGGCTGAAGGGTTTTCTTATCAATGACCTTGCCGGTGTAGTGAACGCGGACCTTGTTCTTTTCGGTGGGCAGCTTGCCGGAGCCCGCGGTGACGATGCGGTATTGCAAGCCGCTGGGGCGCTCGACGACATCGGACTGCTGCTTGTTCTTGGCGAGGAACTCCTTGCCGACTTTGAGGTTGGTCACGGGCGCGTTCGTGTCCACGGTGGGCGGAATGAAGGTGGACGGGCGGTTGGTCCCGGCTTGGGCCACCTGCGTTCCTGGCGTGGTGGCGACGGCGGGAGCCTTGAGCCACAGCGCGTCCTTGGGCACGGGGAGGTTGAGCGCGGTGAGCAGTTGGAGGCGCATCTGCGGCACCCAGCCCTCGCCCGGCGGCGCGTCGATGAGCCGGTCGAGCACCACCTGCCGCAGCTTGGGCAGCGGCGGCAGGTCCACGCGGTCGCGTTCGGAGCGCTCCACTTTCTTTTGGTAGGCGGCGTGAATCTGCCGGATGAGGCCGACGTAGCCCTGCGCGCGGTCATTCTCCCCGATGGCCAGCTCGTAGAAGTGCCGCATGAACATGCCTTCGAGGGCGCTCTGCACCTTGTCCTTGCCGAGGTCCATCAGTTCCTTGTAACGCTCCAAGACGAACTCGGTGACGTTCTGGCCGGGCTTGGTGTAGCGGTTGGGATACTTCTTGCCGAGGTAGTCGTGCCAGCGGGCGGCGTCCTGCTCGCGGTTGTGGAGGTAAAGGTCGGTGATGGCTTGCTTGAGGAAGTTCGCATGGGCGTTCTTGACGTTGTCCGCGCTGTCGAGGGCGGTGGTAATCATCTCCTCGTAGCCTTCATTCGCCATCGGGATGGCGACGAGGTTGGGGCCGAACTCGAAGCCGCCGGCCAGCGGGTTGTAGATGAGCCGGCCGCGTTGGGCGGCGAGCTGCATGGACTGGTAGATGACCCGGCGCAGGGTGATGAGCTGCTCGGGCTTGGAGTTCTTCAGGCCGAGGTAGGCCCAGTAAATCGCGTGGGTCTCCGGCAGCCGCCATTCCAGCGGGCCGTATTTCTCGTCCACCTCGCGGGCGAGCTTGGGGTCAATCTTGTATTTCTCGCGGAGGAGCTGCGTGCGCTGTCTGGCCTCGTCCGTCTGCGGGTTGAGCAGTTCCTCCCAGTTGGGCTTGAGCTGGTTGCCGAAGACTTCGGTCATCTGCCGCGCCCACTCGCGCTTGTAGGTCATGTGGGCGTTGTCGAGGTTCGCGCCCATCTTGTGCTGGAAGTGCCAGGCCAGCTCGCGGTAGATGAGCGTTTCGTTGGGGTTGTATTTCAACGCCTCGTCGCGCAGCAGCTCGATGCCGCGGTTCACCCAAAACCACCGGTCGTTTGGGTCGGGGAACTTCACCGAGATGTTGTAGGAGAGGTTCCACGCCTGATGCACCCAGACGGCGACGAAGTGCGGTTGCATCTTCGTGATCCAGTCCGAGAGCTGGACCATCTCGAAGTATTTCTCGTCGAGTTGGAGGTCGTTGAGCCGCATCCAGAGGGCGTTGGACACCAGTCCGCGGAAGCCGCCCAGCGCGACGGCGGTGAAGGCCATCGCTGGCGGCATGCTCTCAATGGCCTCGACGCGCGTGAGCTTGAGGCGGTTGCGCTCGGCGGTCAGTTCGCGTTGGGCGAAGTGCACGCCGACTAGCAGCGCGAGCGCGAGCAGCGTGAGCAGGGGTTTGAAAAAGCGGCGGTCGTTCATGTCAGCCCTTGCCTTGGGCGGTGGCGAGCTCCCGCCGGTTGAAACACAGGATGCCGAAGACCGCGAAGCAGCCGCCGATGATTACCCAGATGTTCAGGAAGGCCAGCGCCAGCGTCGTCCAGGACACGCTGCGGCCGGTGCTGAGGGAATCAATCGGCGAGAAGGAATTGACCATCGTGAGCAGGTCGTTCGCCGCCCGGAAGAGCGGCACCATGATGAAGTCCACCGCGCCCAGCACGCCTTCCGGCACGCCGGTGTCGTGGTTGGTGCTGCCAAAGGTGCCGTCCTTCACCACGTTGGCGATGGTGCCGCTGCTCAGGCCCACGATCAGCACGGTGAGGGCGAAGAAGGCCGCGACCGGGAAGGACAGGTAGCTCGCACCCGCCAAGCCGATGGCCGCGAGCAGGCCCAGCCAGAGGAAGATGATGGTGAGGCCGCGCGTGAAGTTCAGGCCGAAGCTGCCTTCGTGATAGAGCACCTCCAGGCCTTCCTCGAGGTCGAAGAGCACGGCGGCTTGGTTGGGGTTTCCGAAGGTGATGAAGAGCTTCCCGTCCTTGTCCAACAGGTTCAAGAAGCGTCCGCCCTGCACGGGTGCGGCAGATAGGTTGCCCTTCGCGTCGAGCAGGTTGACGCCGAACTCGTGGAACGTGTCCGTGGTGAGCGCGCGAAAGATGCGGACCCGTTTCTCGGAGTTTGGCGGGCCGATCTCCCAAGCCGTGCTGTAGGTCTCCGGCTTCGAGCTGTAGGCGGCGGTGCGGAACTTCACGCGCAAGTAGATGGGCGTGTTCGCGAGCTGCCCGCGCGTGAGGCCGGTGTCGATGACCCAAGTGCGACTGGTGCGCGACGGGACAGACTGGCGCTGGGACCTGAGAAACTCTCGCACATCTTTCCGCACGGCAGCGATGTCCGTGCCGCTGGGGAGTGTGCCGATCTCCAGCAGCCGTTTCTTGAGCAGGGTCTCTACCTCGGCATCAAAGTTGGGAGCCGCCTCCTTCAGCGAGCCGCGCGCAATGAGCAGTTCATGCTTCAAAATAGCCTGTTGCTTCTCCGGCAGACCGGCAGCGCGCCACTGGATGAGCAGATAAACCGACAGGCCGGAGAGGCCGAGCAAGGCGAAATTAAGCCCCATGATGCCAAGCCATTTGCCCAGCCAGATTTGCCAGCGCGCGATGGGTTTCACCGCGACCATCTGCATCGAGCAATCCTCCACGTCGCGCGCGAGCGTGCCGGTGGCCAGCCAGAGCGTGACGAGTCCGAGGATGGCCGTAACCGCGCTGAGGGTGTAGGTGATGACAATCTGGACGAGCCCGCGCGCGGTGCCGTCGTGCTTGAGCGCAAGCGGCAGGCCGACGACGACGAGCACGAGCAGGACTGCCAGCACGGGCAGCAGGCGGTAGCGAACGACGGCCTTGATGGTGAGGCGCGCGACGGCGAGGAGCTGTTGCAAACTTGCAGGCAAGGTGAACAGCGCCTGCGCCACGCCCAACCGCCACTCGGCCGGAACATTCTCGCCGACGGCCTTGAACTTCGCGATGGCGTCCGCCGCCGAGGTGGCGGGGACCAACCCTTGGTAGAAGAAGCCGCGTTCCTGATATGCACGGCTCAGGAGATAGTTCGCCCGCGCACCGAAGTAGGCCTGGAGGCTGACCCCGATGGCGATGAGCAGCCCGGAGTTCTCGGCGATGAGCTTGGTGGAGATGAAGGCCAGCGCCGCGTGAACGATGAGGAACGCCAGCGCCGGAACCCACAGCCGCCGTGCGAACGCCCACACCCAGCCGAGCACCGCCGCCGGCCAGGAGAAGCCGTGCTTCACCGCCGCCAGTCCCTGGTGCGGGTGCTTCAGGATTTCAAAGTGGCTGGTCATGCGGACACGCTCGGTATTGCCATGCGCTCTCCCTCACCCCGGCCCTCTCCCGCTGGGAGAGGGAGAACGGCAGCCAGCTTCTCGTCCGAGGCGACCGCGCGGTGACTGGCGAACGCCGACGCGCGAGTCCCCTCTCCCAGCGGGAGAGGGTTAGGGAGAGGGAGAGCGGCTGGAAGTTGAGGGGTCATGCTCATGCCTTCGGCTTGCCCAGCAGGTTCGCGAGCTTCTCGTTCGCCTTCGCCGTGTCGAGCACGGGCTTCGCGGCGACTGCGACCTTGGGCTCCGGCGTCGAGACCGTGGAAGCGGCGAGGGCGGCAAGCTTCTTTTGTGACTCGACCTCGGCAGCGGTCGGAACCACGACGACGGGCGCGGGTGCTTCTGCCGCAGGCGCGGTGGCGACGAGGCGGTCCAGCACGCGCGCTTGCTGCTGCGCACCGGCTTCCGCACTGCCGCGCAGATACTCGGCGACTTGGCTGCCAGAAGTCGCGCCGGAGGTATTTTGCTCGCTGGCCCGTGCGCGGTTCACCACGCCGAGGAAGTAGCTCTCCAAGTTCTGCGTCGGGTTATCGAGCTGGATGCGGTCGGCGGCCACATCGCGGCGGATGGTGCCGATGATGTTCTCCATCGCCTCGCGCGGCAGCGAGGGGAAGGTGATGCGGACGGAACTACGCTCGGTGAGAAGTTCCTTGAGCGTGCCGTCGGCCTGAATCTTGCCGCCGTAGTAAATCACCACGCGGTCGCACACGTCCTCCACGTCGCTGAGGAGGTGGCTGGAGAGAATGACCGTCTTGCCACGGTTCTTCAGCGCGAGGATGACGTCCTTCACCTCGCGGCAGCCGAGCGGATCTAGGCCGGCGGTCGGCTCGTCGAGGATGATGAGGTCAGGGTCGTTGATGAGCGCCTGCGCGAGGCCGATGCGGCGCTGCATGCCCTTCGAGAACTCGCCCACGGTGCGGCTGCGGACCTGGTTGAGCCCGACCATTTCGAGGAGTTGCTCAGTGCGCTGGTCGCGCTGCTCGGGCGGGAGCTGGAAGAGGTTGCCGAAGAAGTCGAGCGTCTCGCGGGAGTCGAGATACTTGTAGAGGTAGCTCTCCTCGGGCAGGTAGCCGATGCGCGCCTTGGTCTGCACATGGCGCGGGGAGTGGCCGAAAATCTCAATGTGC
This sequence comes from Verrucomicrobiota bacterium, assembly GCA_039796295.1. Taxonomy (GTDB): domain Bacteria; phylum Verrucomicrobiota; class Verrucomicrobiia; order Limisphaerales; family SXTU01; genus SXTU01. The sequence goes on along the minus strand of JBDKJY010000012.1, from coordinate 64,245 downwards.
CCCTTGGTCGGGTAGAGCAGACCCAGCAGCATCTTGATGGTGGTGGACTTGCCGGAGCCGTTGGGCCCGAGCAGGCCGAAGACCTCGCCGCGCCGGACCTCGAAATTGACGGTGTCCACCGCGCGCGCCTTTGGCCGGCCCCAGAAGTCCTTGAAGACTTTGGTGAGGCCGCGCACGGAGATGACGGCCTCGTTGGTGGTGCGCGCGGCGGAGTCGGGCTGGAGGGTGTCGAGGGCGGTCATGGTGTAAGTCGAATTAGCGTTAGGCCGTCAACGCATGCCGCAGCCAGCTCACGCCAGCTTCGGTTGCAACTGCCCTGCGGCCTCGTGCTTGCTCGCGCCACCGGCGGCTGGCGGGTTCGTGGGCGCAGCGGCTTGGAACGGTTCGAGCTCCTCGCCCTGGCGCACGAGGCGGGCGCTGTTGAAGACGACGATGAGCGAGCCGGCGACGTGCATCAGCGCGGCCACGATGGGGTTGATGTAACTCAACGCCGCGAGCACCAGTCCGCCGATGACGAAGACGATGCCGAAGAGGAAGTTCTGGTTGATGACGCTGCGGGTCATGCGCGAGAGGCGGATGAGGAAGGGCAGCCGGCGCAGGTCGCTGTTCATCAGTGCGATAGTCGCGCTGTGGATGGCCACCTCGCTGCCGGCGGCGCCCATCGCGATGCCGAGGTCACCAGCGGCCAGTGCGGGGGCGTCATTCACACCGTCGCCGACCACGGCGACGCGGTAGCCTTTGGCGCGCAGGGCCTTCACATACTCGACCTTGTTCTGCGGCAAGCACTCGGCGGCGACTTCTTCGACGCCGATTTCCTTCGCCACGCGGGCGGCGACGGGTTGGCGGTCGCCGGAGACCATCGCGATACGGCGGACACCGGTGTCCTTGAGGTCGTGCAACGCCTCCTTCGCCTCGTGGCGCGTCTCGTCCTGCAAGCCCACCCAGCCGATGCACGCACCGTTGCGGGCGATGAAGAGCAGGCTGTAGCCAGCGGTTTCGTCCACATCCACGGTCTGGAGGAAGTCGCCAGTCACACCGTTGTCCTTGAGCCACTGCGCGCGGCCCACGAGGACCACGGTGCCGTCCACATTCGCCTTCACGCCGCGACCAGCGGTCTCGGCGAAGTTCTTCGGGTCACTGAGGGGAACGCCCGCCTCGTGGGCGAGCGCGGTGAGGGCCTTGGCCGTCGGGTGATTGCTGAACTGCTCGGCGCTCGCGGCGATGCGGAGCAACTCGGCGGGGGCCGTGCCGCTTAAGGGCGCAAGGCGGCTCACGGCGAGCTTGCCGGTGGTGAGCGTGCCGGTCTTGTCGAAGACGAAGGCGTTGATTTTGGCGGCCAGCTCGATGTCAGCGACGTTCTTGATGAGGATGCCGAGGCGCGCGGCAGCGGAGAGGGCGGCGACCATCGCGGTGGGCGTGGCGAGCACGAAGGCGCACGGGCAGGCCACGATGAAGACCGCAATGACGCGGCTCAACTCACCGGTGAACGCCCACACGAGCGCGCCGATGACCAGCACGAGCGGCGTGTAGAAGCTCATGTATTGGTCCACGATGCGCATGATGGGCAGCTTGGTCTTCTCAGCGGCCAAGATGAGTTCGCGCACGCGGTTGAGCGTGGAGTCGGTGCCGGCGCGGGTGACTTTGATTTCGAGAACGCCGGTGAGGTTGATGGTGCCGGCGAACGCTTGGTCGCCGGGCTTTTTGTCCACGGGGAGCGATTCGCCGGTGATGTTCGCTTGGTTGATGGAGCCTTCGCCGGAGAGGATTTGGCCGTCGGCAGCCACGTTGTCGCCGGGGCGGACGCGGATGACATCGCCGTTCTTGAGTTCGTGGACGGCGACTTCCTCTTCCTTGCCGCCGACGATGCGCCGGGCCTTGGTGGGCGTGAGCTTGATGAGCGACTCGATGGAGAGCCGCGCGCCCTCAGCGGTGCGGCTCTCGATAATCTGGCCGAGCAACATGAAGAAGCTGACCACGCCCGCTTCCTGATAGTGGCCGCTGGCGAAGGACGCGAGGACGGCGAGGGCGACGAGTTCGTTTGTGCTGAGGTTGCCGCGTTTCAAGTCTTTCACCGCCACGACGACGATGGGCCAGCCCAGCACGATGGCTCCCAGGCCGGCGCTGAGGTCGGCAGCGGTTTTCCCGTTGGCCGTGAACCACTCGATGATGAACGAGTTGATGACGAGGATGAGGCCGAAGAGCGTGACGCCTAGCTGCTGCGTGGCGTGCTCGTGGTCGGTCCCGCACGAGGAGCACCGCTCGCCGTCGGTGTGGTTGTGTTCCTGCTGGGTGAGGAGGGAGGTGACTTGCATGGGGAGGGGAGGAAAGTGATTAGTGATTAGCGATTAGCGATTAGTAAGGAGTGCTGGGCGACGGTGGGCGTCATGGCTGACTAGTCACTAATTACTTCTTCTTTCACGGTCAGGGTTGCTTCGGCGCGGCCGGCTTCAGCGGCTCGCGGTTCAAGAGGATGCGCAGCTCGCGCGGCGTCCCGTCGGTGCGCTCGACGAGGAAATACTTCTCCTGCGCGTTGGCGAGGACGGTGGACATGGTCTCGGTCAGGCGACGGTCGCGGAAGAGCTGCGGGTTGCTGGTGAACTCCGGCAGGCGCGCGAGGAAGTAGTCCGCATCGGCCTTGGCGGATTGCACGATGCGCGTGGCATCGGCGCGGCCCGCGTTGCGGATGGCGTCGGCCTCGGCCTCGGCCTTGGTGCGGGTGGTGTTGGCGTCACCTTCGGCGGTGTTGATGGCCTTGCGCTTGTCGTTCTCGGCCTCGAGCACGGCGTCGAAGGCGGCCTTCACTTGTCGGGGCGGGATGGCGACGACATCGCAGCCGCGCGGGTCGAACTCAATGCCGAGGTTCTGCGCCGTGACGAGCGCTTGCACGCGGCTCATGAGCTTCTCCTTGAAACCGGCGATGTCCTGCCGCGTGGCCTTGTCCACGGTGAACTGCCCCGAGGCATGGTGGAGCGCGTTGTTCAGCGCGTTCTGCACGAGGTTCGAGACGGCGGCGAACTGGAACACATACGCCTCGGGGTCGCTGATGCGGTAACGCAGCGTGGCCTTGACGTGCATGATGTTGCCGTCGGCGGTGAGCGTGTAGCCGTCGGCGGCGGGATTGAGCGTGGGACCGGCGGGCGGTTCCTGGCCGGCGAGCTCTTGCTGCGGCGTCACCGGATACCAGCCCGCGCTGGAGATGACGGTGTGAACCTGATCTTTCGGGATTTTAACAATCTCGTTGATCGGAAACGGGAAGGACCAGTGAAGGCCGGGCTTGAGCAACGCGGCCTCGCCTTTGCCGGTGGACGCGCCGAAGAGGAGCTTGATGGCGACTTCCTGCGGGCCAACGGTGAAAATACCGGAGGCGAAGAACAGCACGATGAGGCCCGCCATCACAACGCGGACGACAAGGAAGCTGCTCTTCAGCGCGTCGGACAACGCCTGCGTGCTGGAGTCCTCCATCGGCGCTTCGGGCGTCGGCTCAGGCGCGTCGCCCGGGCCGTGAGCGTGGGAATGCGCGTGGTCGTCCGGCCCCGGACCGTGGCTGTGGCTGTGGTCGTTCGGACCGTGGGAATGGGAATGGTCGTGGTCGCTCATGACAGGCGGATTACTTGGTGCCAGCGGGGCGAACGAGGGAGTTGGTGGAGCGGAGCAGGTCGAAGGGCGAGGAGTTCTGGTCGAGAATCAGTGTGGTGCGCTCCTTCGCGATGGTTTCCATCGAGGCGAGTTTCTGGAGGAACACGGCGAGCTCCTTGTTTTGCTCCAGCGTCTTGTAGGCCTTCGCGGCTTCCTTCTCGGCTTCGCCACGGCTGCGGGTAGCGGCAGCCTCGGCATCGGCGAGCTTCTCGCTGCGTTCGCGCTCGGCAGTGGAGCGAATCTTCGTGGCGTCGCGGTCGCCTTCGCCCTCGAACTGTTTTACCAGACGCTGGCGTTCTTCTTTCATCCGCTCGAACACCTTCTGGGTGACGCTCTCGGGGAAGCCGAGGCGCTTGATGCCGAGGGATTTCACTTCGAGGCCAAACTTCTCCTTCGCCGTGCCGGCCACCTGCGCGAGCATCTCCTTCTCGATTTCATCGAACTTGAGCTTGGCGGGGTCGGTGTTGATGAAGTCGCTGAAGTTGTGCGTGCCGACGGTGGCGTTCTTGGCACTGCGGACGAGGCTTTCGAGGTTGCGCTTCGCGTCGTCCACGCCGCCGGGGAAGCTGCGGTTGAACTTCTGCGGCTCGGTGATGCGCCAGCCGACATAGACGAGCACGAGGACGTTGCGCTGGTCGAGGGTCTGGGCTTCCTCGAACTTGCCCTCGAAGTTGTGCAAACGGGCGTCGAAGCGGTGGACCTTCTGGATGGGCCACGGGAGCTTGAAGCGGAGGCCAGGCTTGATGACCGCCTCGTCGGCCTTGCCGAAGGTGGTGAGGAAGGCGACCTCGCTCTCGCGCACCTGGAAGAGGAACGAGATGGAGCCGAAGATGAGCAGGATGACGAGGCCGACGACGAAGGTTACTGGGTTGCGCATAGTCAGTGGGTCAGAAAGTGGCGAGGCGGATTATTTCTTTGCGGGGATTTCCAAGTTCAAGAGGTCCTCGCGAATCTTGTCTTCGAGGTTGAGCTGGATCATCTCCTGCGCGTTGGTCGTGGCGATGATGTATTTGCGGGACTTGCCAATGGCCTTGGCGTAGGTCTGCAAATAAATCCGCTGCGGATAGACTGTCGGGGCGGCGGCGAAGGCGGCCATCTGGTGCTCGAACTGCGCGCCAATCGCGCCGGCTTCGGCCACGCGCCGAACCGCGAAGGCGGTGGCGGTGTCCTTCACCTTTTGCGCCTCGCCCTCGGCCATCGCGCCTAACTTCGTTGCCTCACCTTTGGCGGTAAGTGTCTTGGCCTCGCGCGTCTGCTGCGCGCCGATGACGGCCTCGAACGCCTCGGCCACGCTCACCGGCGGGTGCACGTCTTGCAAACCGACGAAGAGGATGTCCACGCCCAGCTTCGCGTCGTCGGCGGACTGCTGGATGTTCGACCGGAGCGCCTCGGCGGACTTCTTCCGGCCCACGGACATGAACTCGAAGAAGTCCACGCTGACGAGATGGCGGACAACTTCGCGGGTCGCGAGGCGTTCGAGCAATTCATCGGGGTTTGCGTGGTTGCGCGCCCAGGCGACGATGTCCTTGATTTGATACTGCACCGGGACGCTGGCAGTGACGAGGTTGGCAGGCGGGGCGGCCTTCTCGCCGGCGGCGTTGGTGTTCGAGGCGCTGTCCGCTTCCTTGTTGGCGACGGGCAGGTTGAACTCTTCTTTGTAGTGGCTTTTGGTCCAGACAATCGTGTTCTCCGCCGTCGCGCCGCCGTGGTCGTCGTCCTTGGTCACCACGCCGACGGTGAAGGTCTGAATGCGGTGCGATTGGAAGCGATAGACCGAGTCAATCGGCCACGGGCACTTCAGGTGGAACCCCGGGTTCAGCGCCGTGGTTCCGACCGGCTGGCCGCAACGCTCTAGGAGCGCCTGCTCGTCCGGCTCGATGAAGACGAAGCTCGTGGACAGCCAGAGCAGACCGGCCTGAATCAGCAGCAGCCAGACGAACGCCTTTTGCAGGAACTGGAAGAACCACGTCTCGGAAACCTTGAAGCCAAACTGGTAATCCAGCGCGTGCGCCGCCGTGGTGAAGACGCTCTCCGGCTGGCCCAGCAAACCGACGAGGCGGCTCTCGTAAAGGACGCGCGCCGCCTGACCCCGGACGCGCGGACGATAAATTTCCAAGATGAGCGTGAAGAGGTTCTCGACCGCCGCGAGCGTGAGAATCACGCACAATGCGCGCGCCATGAACAGGTCCGCCTTCGAGTGGCCGAAGTGAATCACCACGTTGCCCGCTGCCGCCAGCAGGCTCAGATACGCGCCGAGGAGGAGGTAGCTGCCGGCGGGTTGCAGCAGCCGCTGGCCTTCCAGCCGAGCGACGTTCACCGAGTACCGACCGGGAAGGAATTGCAGGAAGAACAGGAAGCCGAAGAAGGCTGCCATCATTGGCAGCGAGGTCCGCACCTCGGCGGCGGCGGGGTTGATGGTCTTGCTCCAAACGAACCAAGCCCCCAGAACTTGCAGGGCGAGCAACACCAGACAAAAACCCGGCACCAGCCAGCGCTCGAACTGCTCCCGCGCGCGCCGGGCGGGGAAAGCCTCCGCGTCCGTCGCCTCGAAGAGCGTGGAGCTGCGCGCGGACTTGGCGAGTTCGTCGAGTTCGAGCTTCTCCAGCTTCTCGCGGGCCTCCATCCGCATCTGGAAGTAGCTGAACAGTGCGACGAGGAAGCCCAGCCCCAGGAAGACGCTGACCACCTCGTCGGTGAGCGACGCCGTCGAGCGCGCGATGGCCGTGCCTAAGCCAGCGGCGGCGAGGGCGATGAGGAGGTTGACCAGCCCGGTAGGTTTCAAGTTGCGTTCCATCGGTTCAACTCAGCTCACGGTCTTCAAACAACATCAGCGCGACGGCCAGCGACGCGCCCAAATAGCCGACCACATACCCGGTGGCCTTGCCCACGTAGCCCCAGACGCCCGCAATCGCGTGCGACCGGGTGCCTTCAATCGCATCCGCCAGCCAGAACAACTGCCAGTTCGGCAGGACCGTATGAAATACCGTCGCCCACCACGAACCCGCCTCCGCCCGCTTGCCAAACAGGTAATCGCTCATCAGCCCCAGCAGAAACAACCCTGTGCAGATGACCAGCGTGGGCACCGTGTCGTAGCGCGTCGAGCAGGCCAGCGCCAAGCCGGCGAGGAGCAGCAGCGCCAGCAGCACCAGCACACACGCGGGCAGGAGCCGCCAGTCCACGATATACATCCCCGCCTCGGTCGCGCCGGGGCGCTTCAGCTCGATGAAGAAGGCCAAGCTTATGAACGCAACCGTCGTCAGCACCGTGACGAACAGCACCGCGTCCGACACAAACGGTCGGCGCAGAAAGTAGTTGGTAAACCCAGCCAGCACGTAAGCCAGAGCCACGGCCCCGAAATATATTCCCGTCCCGACCAAGTCCGCCTCGCCGTAGGCATCGAACGCCATGCGGCTCGCGAGCAGCGTGGCCAGCGTGTTCACGTAAGCCAGCACGACGAGCGCGGCCGCCAGCCCGCAGTATTTGGCCAGCAGGAATTTCGCGCGCCCGACCGGCTTGGCGAGCACCGCCAGCGCCGTGCCCGTGCGGATCTCGTGGGCCACCGACGACGAGGCGCTCAGGACCGCCACGAACAACCCGATCATCAGCATCGTCGCCAGCGCGCTGTCCTTCACCAGCTTCGTGTCCTCACCCATGGCGAAGTAAGGCACGGCGGCGAGGAAGACAATGAACAGCGAGGACAAGGTCGCAAGCAGCAGAAAAATCGGCTGCCGGACCAATTCCATGAAAGCGTTCGTCGCGAGGGTGGTGAACTGTCGCATTCGTTTGGTTGCGGCGGAATACTACGGACGCGCCGCGACTTGGCAATCCCCCGATGCAGATTCCGTGCCGCGCAGGCTTACGGTTTCAAGAACGGCCCCGGGAACTCCGCAGGCTTCGCTCCACCCTGCTTGCGCGCCGGGTAGGTCTCGCCCAAGTCTCGCAGCAGCGGCATGGACTGGCCTTGCGTCTCGGTGAGCAACTCGAAGAGACGGGTGTTGAGCTGCTTTACCGTCGCGGCGTGTGCGGGCTCGTGGATGAGGTTGCGCGTCTCGTCCGGGTCGGCGGCGAGGTCGTAGAGTTCGTCCACGTCCCAGAGGCCGTGGTAGCGGATGTATTTCCAGCGGTCGGTGCGGACGGCGTGCATCGTGGGTGTGTAGGGGTAGTTGCGCTCCCAGTAGTATTCGTAGAGCAAGGCGTCGCGCCATGGCTTGGCTGGGACTGGTTGTCGCGCGTTTTGGCCGACCGGCAGGTCGGCCCTACCAAGCAACGGGAGGAAGCTGCGCCCGTGCAGGTTCGTCGGCTTGGGCGCACCCGCGATTTCAAGGAAGGTCGGCGCAATGTCGATGTTCGCCACCATCTGCGTCACGACCGTGCCCGCCTTGAACAGCTCAGGGCAGTGCAACAGCAGCGGCACGCGCATGGACGCTTCGTAAGCCGTGCGCTTGTCGATCAGCCCGTGCTCGCCGAAGTGGAAGCCGTTGTCGCCCATGTAAACCACCAGCGTCGAGTCGAGTAGCTTGCGCTCGGCAAGCCATTGCGTCAGGCGCCCCACGCTGTCGTCCACGGCTAGCAGCGTCTCGCAGTAGCGGCGGTGGTGCGCCTGGAGGTCGAAGTTCGGCAGGTTGTAGCCAAAGTCCACGCCGTGTCGGCTGTTGCGCTGGTTCTGCACCCACATCGGCTTGTTGAAGTAATTCTCTGGCGTGTCGGCCAAGGTCTTGGGCAGCACTAAGGTCTTTCCGGCGTAACGCCCTTGATGCCGGTCCGCCGCGACGAAGTCCGAATGCACCGCCTTGTGCGAGAGGTAGGCGAAGAAGGGCTTCTCCGACTTGCGCGCCTTCAGCCAGTCGAGCGTGAAGTCCGTCAGCTCGTCCGTGATGTAGCCGCGCTGCGGGACGCGTCGGCCATTCACGTTGAAGCCCTCGCTGCTGGACTGCGGCACCACGCGCGTCGTGCCGCGCCCGTCGGCCCAGTAGTTTCCCTGCCCCTTGAACGCGACCCAGTGGTCGAACCCGCGCTGCGGCGCGTCCGTCTCGCCCATGTGCCACTTGCCGAAGAACGCCGTCTCGTAGCCCGCGCGCTGGAGCAGTTGCGGGAAGAACACGAGGTCGGTGCGGACGGGATTGTAGTTGTCCACCACGCCATGCGCGTGCGCGTAAAGCCCGGTGAGGATGCTCGCCCGGCTCGGTGAGCACAGCGACGTGGTGACGAAGGCGTTCCGGCAATGCACCCCACCGCGCGCGAGCCGGTCGAGGTGCGGCGTCTCCAAATACGGATGGCCCATGAACGACAGCGCGTCGTGCCGGTGGTCGTCCGCGAGGATGAAGAGGATGTTGCGCGGGGCGGCGGAGAGCTGGACGCAAAGCACGCAAAGGAGCGCAAAGAGGAATCTACTCCGGAGGAACTTCATGCCGCAGCCTAGCCGCCGGGCTCAGCGTGAAGCAACTCACGCCTTGAACCACCGGCCATTCCACGGCACTTTCGCCACATGGGAAAAGTCATCGTCAAACTCAAGCTCACGAACCTCATAGACTTGGGGGTGCAACACCGCAAGCTCTCCAAGACCAAGCCGCGCACCGTGGAGGTGGAAGCACTCGTGGACACCGGCGCAACCCGCCTCTACCTCAAGCCCAGCGTCATCCAGGCGCTCGGCTTGGAGAAGGTGGATGACATCATCTCCCAGACCACCAACGGGCCGAAGCAGCGCGCCGTTTACGAGCCGGTGCGGCTGGACCTGCAAGGCCGCTACGGCAACTTCGATGTCGTGGACATTGGCGAGAACGTGCCGAACCTGCTGGGCCAGATTCCCCTCGAATACCTCGACTTCGTGGTGGACTCCAAGAACCGCAAGCTCATCCCCAACCCCGAGCACGGCGACAAGCAGATGAGCGAGGAGTATTGAGAGCGATGAACAAGCCCCGCCTCTACGTCCTCTGGTGCCTCGTGTTACTGGGATTACCATTTGCCGCAGCTTACGCACAGTCACCCTCAACCCTTGCAGGACGGACAATCCAACTGACCATTTCCAGTGGGAGCTTTCCGTTCGCCAGCAGTGGTGCATATCGCTTCCTCCCGTCGGCACTGGACAACGCCTACGCCATCGTCCCGATTTCAGGGAGCATTGCCGCGAGCAGCGGCACTCACACCTACACGAAAACTGCGGCGAACACGGCGAGTCTGGCACTCGCGGACAGTGTTGGCGGCGCGCTCACCGTCAGTTGCACCTTCAGCACGGCGAATTCTGGCAGCTACGTGCTGACCCGTTCAGGTGGAGGCAGCCAAACCGGCACTTTCTTCATCTACTCAGGGACATCTCCAGCGTCACTCGCCGGCTCCACCATCACCGTTATCATCACGAGCGGTGCATTGCCTTACGCCAGCAGTGGCTCCTATCAATTCCTGCCAGCGGCTTCCGGCAGCGCCTACGCCATTGACGGCAGTCCTCCTGTTGCGGACAGCTCCGGCACGTATTCCTACACCCGGATACCCACGATGTCCGGCTACATCGCCTACGACGATTCTCTCGGCGGTTCAGGGTTCACCGACACGTTGAGTTTTGATTCCGCGACGACCGGCACGCTGTTCTTGCGGAAGTCCGGCGGCAGTGGCTACCAGACGGGCACGTTCACGATGGTCGCGCCGACTTCCCCAAGCATTTCGAGCCATCCTCAAAGTCAGACCATCACCGTTGGGTCGGGCGTGACCTTCAGTGTTTCCGCGAGCGGTTCCGGAACGCTGTCGTATCAGTGGCGCAAGAACGGCTCCAGCATCTCAGGCGCAAACGGCTCCTCCTACACCATCAGCAATGTCCAGACGGCTCACGCCGGGCCGTATGACGTGGTGGTAAGCAATTTCGTTGGCACCGCAACCAGTTCGTCGGCGACTCTCACGGTGGTGAGCCAAGTGGCACCCAGTATCACCGCCCAGCCGGTGAGCCAGACTGTGTTCGTGGGGCAGACCGTGAGTTTCACCGTAACAGCCACAGGCACCGCACCGTTGGCCTACCAGTGGCGCAAGGACGGAACCAACCTCACCGGGGCGACGGGCGCCACTTTCGCCCTGACGGGAATCCAGACGAATCAAGCCGGGAATTACACCGTGGTGGTGAGCAACGCCGCCGGTTCGTTCACCAGTGCGCCGCCAGCAGTGCTGACAGTGGACGCGGCCCCGCCCGGGGCCGTGGCGGCGTGGGGATACAACTCCCAAGGGCAAACGACCGTTCCTGCCGGCTTGAGCGGCGCCAGGGCCATCGCAGCGGGCACTTCTCACACCGTAGCCTTGAAGCGCGACGGCACTGTGGTGGCGTGGGGAGCCAACAGTGAAGGCCAAACGAGCATTCCTGTCGGCTTGAGCGGGGTGACAGCCATTGCAACGGGAATAAATCACACAATGGCACTGAAGAACGATGGCACGGTCGTCGCATGGGGGCGCAACGTCGACGGGCAAACGACTGTTCCTGCTGGTTTGAGTGGCGTGGCGGCCATTGCAGCGGGCCATAATCACTCTGTGGCCTTGAAGCGCGACCGCACTGTGGTGGCATGGGGATGGAACTATTACCGACAAACGACCGTTCCTGCCGGCTTGGGCGAGGTCACGGCTATTGCGGCGGGTTACGGCCACACTCTGGCTCTGAAAACCGACGGGAACGTGGTTGCGTGGGGAGCGAACAATTACGGTCAAACGACCATTCCTGCCGGCTTGAGTAGCGTGGCGGCCATTGCAGCGGGCCATAGTCACTCTATGGCCTTGAGGAGCGGCGGCACTGTGGTGGCGTGGGGAGACAACGGTCATGGCAAAACTACGATTCCGGCCGGCTTGAGCGGGGTCACGGCCATTGCGGCGGGCTCTGACTTCACCATGGCCTTGAGAAGCGATGGGACTGTTGTGGCGTGGGGATGGAATAACGCAGGTCAGACGACGGTTCCTGCCGGTTTGAGCGGGGTCACGGCCATTGCGGCCGGTGAGGAACACTCCGTGGTGGTTCTCGGTGAAGGTGCTGTTGCGCCCACAGTCACCCCGACCTCGACTGGTAGCAACCTGACCCTAGTTTGGCCCAATACGGCAACAGGTTATCGAATTGAGTCAGCACCAAACTATTCACCCCCCGTTTTGTGGAGCGCCGAGACCGGCACTTTTCGGACCGGCTTTGGGTCTGTCGGCATGGTTCTACCCATCACTGGCACGAAGAAGTTCTATCGCCTGACCAAACCGTAGCCGGAGGATGCGCGGCAACGCGGCCCTACCGAATCAGTCGGAGATTCGTCACCTCGTCTCCTACCCTTGCCTACGCCAGAATCGCCTTCGGCACCTGGCCATAGACATCCGTCAGGCGGAAGTCGCGGCCGGCGTAGCGGTAGGTGAGCTTCTCGTGGTCGAGGCCGAGGAGATGCAGGACGATGGCGTGCAGGTCGTGGACGTGGGTTTTGTCCTCGACGGCTTTGCCGCCGTGGTCGTCGGTCGCGCCGTAGCTGAGGCCGGGTTTCACGCCGCCGCCCGCCAGCCACATGGAGTAGCCCTTGGCGTTGTGGCCGCGACCGTCGGCACTGCCGTTGCCGGGCGTGCGGCCGAACTCACCACCCCAGATGACGAGCGTGTCCTTGAGCAGGTCACGTTGCTTGAGGTCGGCGAGCAGCGCGGCGATGGGCTGGTCCACGGCAGCGCAACTGGAGGCGATGCGGCCCTTCAAGCCGCTGTGGTGGTCCCAGCCTTGATGGCAGACCTCGATGAAGCGCACGCCCGCCTCGGCGAGCCGGCGCGCCATGAGACACTGCTTGCCGAAGTTGTCCGTGCTGCCCTGGCCGATGCCATAGGCGTTGAGCGTGGCGGCGGATTCCTTGCTCAAGTCCAGGACCTTGGGGGCCTCGGTCTGCATACGGAAGGCCAGTTCGTAGGACTCGATGATGCCTTCGACCTCCGGGTTCGCGCCGGCGGTGGCGAGCAAGTCCCGGTTCATGGACTGCACGAGGTCGAGCTGGGCGCGCTGGGCGTCCGCAGAAAGGTGCGTGTTGCGGATGTTGCCGATGCCTTGGTTCGTGCCGGTGTCGGTCTTGTTGCTCTTCCGCACCACCGGGCCGGTGCTGGGCGGGGCGTCCATGCGCGTGCCTTGGTAGGACGCGGGGAGGAAGGCGCTGCCGTAGTTCTGCGCGCCGCCGAGGGCGATGGGCGCGGCGATGGTCATGTAGCCGGGCAAGTTCTGGTTCTCGGTGCCGAGGCCGTAGAGCGTCCACGCGCCGAGCGAGGGACGCACGAAGCGCGCGCTGCCGGTGTGGAGCTGCACGAAGGCCTGCGGGTGGTTCGGGATGTCCGTGTGCATCCCGCGCAGGAGGCACAGCTCGTCGGCGTGCTGGGCGACTTGCGGAAAGGCGTCGGAAATCCACAGGCCGCTCTGGCCGCGCTGTTTGAACACCGCGACGGGCGCGACGAGCCGGCCCTTGTCCCCGGCCTTGCCAGCGTCGGCGGTGAGCTTGGGCTTGTAGTCAAAGGTGTCCAGGTGCGACGGCCCGCCCTGCATGGCGAGGAAGATGACGCGCTTGGCCCGCGCGGGGAAATGCGGGGCCTTCGGCAGCGAGGGGCTTTGATAGGTCGGCGCGGCTTGGGCGCTGAGGCCGGCGAAGGCGAGGTAGCCGAAGCCGGCGGAGACGCTCTTGAGCATGTCGCGGCGCGTGAGCGCGAGCGGCTGGAGTTGGCGGCAGTCGAAGGGGCGGTTCGTGTTCATAGGCTTACTTGATGTAGCGGAATTCAGCGGAAGCAAACAGGGCCTGGCAGAAAGTGGTCAACGCGGTTTCGGGCGAACCTCCGCGCTCCGCCGCGTGCGTCTTCAAATAGCCTTCCGCGCGCGCGACCTCAGCGGCAGTGGCGGGACGGGACAGCGCAGTGAGGTAGGCGGCCTGGATGCGTTCCTTCGGGTCGGCGCTGGTGCCTTGGAAGCGCTTGGCCATCGCGACGGCGTTCTCGTAAACGAACTGGCTGTTCAGCATGTAGAGCGCCTGCGACGGCACGGTGGTTACCTCGCGCGCGGCGACGACGAGGCTCGGCTCGGCGAAGTCGAAGAGGTCCAGCGCCTCGGGCAGCATGTCGCGGATAATGGGTAGGTAAACGCTGCGGTGTCGCGCATCGGCCTTCAGCACGGAGCGCGCGCCGCGACTGAGGTCGGTGTCGCCGAGCGTGCTCATAGGCGAGCCGACGGGGGCCTTGAGGTCGAGTTGGCCGCTGGCGGCGAGGATGCCGTCGCGGATGGCCTCGGCGTCGAGGCGGCGCTGGTTCGAGCGCCACAAGAAGTTGTTCTCCGGGTCGGCGGCGAAGCTCTTCGCGTCGGTGGCGCTGCTGAGGCGGTAGGTGCGGCTGAGGACTACTTCGCGGATGAGTTGCTTGACGGACCAGCCGTTGGCGACGAGGCGGTTGGCGAGGAAATCGAGCAGCTCGGGATGCGTGGGGCGCTCGCCGGTGGCGCCGAAGTTGTCCGGCGTGCTCACGATGCCTTCGCCGAAGAGATGCTGCCAGACGCGGTTGGCCATGACGCGGGCGGTGAGCGGGTTCTCTGGAGCGGTGAGCCAGTCGGCGAGTTCGAGTCGGCCGCTCTGGCCGGGCGCAATCTTCGCCGGCCCGGTCGCGCCCACCACGGTGGCGAAGCCGCGCGGGATAACCGGTCCTTTCTCCTCCAGCTCGCCGCGGATGTAGATGGGGCAGTCGGCGGGCTTGCCATCGAGCACGGCCATCGCGAGCTGGCCGTTGGGCTCGCCGAGAGTTTTCGGGGCGGCGGGTGTCTCGGGATACTTGGCGGCCTTCTTCGCGGGTCTGGCGGGCTTGGCGGACGCGGCGTCGCCGGTGCCGAAGAAACGCTCGTAAGCGGCGACCTTCTCCGTCTCGTTCATGGACTTGAGGCGCAGGGCGGCCTTGGAATTTTTCTCGGCGAACTTCTTGAGCTTCGCCTCCATCTCGGGCGTGAGTTTTTTGGCCACAGGACTTTCCGCCGCCACGCTTGTCGCAGGGGTAGTCGCTACCGGCGCAGGCGAATAGGTCTTCACCAGCGGCACGTGCGTGGAGGGCTGGCGGTTCTTGCCCTTCTCGCCGCCGCCGACGCCGAAGTGCGTCTCGGTGCTCTTGAAGATGCCGGCCACCGCGTAGTAATCGCGCTGTGGGATGGGGTCGAACTTGTGGTCGTGGCAGCGCGCGCAACTGACGGTGAGGCCCAGTGCCGCGCGGGTGGTCACGTCAATCTGCTCGTCCACAGTGTCCATGATGAACTGGTCGCGGCTGCGCTCGTTGAGACCCTTCGGCCCGAGGGCGAGGAAGCCGGTCGCGATGAGCAGTTCGTTGCGCTGCGCGGCGTCCTTGGCAGGCAAGAGGTCGCCGGCCACCTGCTCGCGGAGGAAGCGGTCGTAGGGTTTGTCCGCGTTGAAGGAAGCGATGACGTAGTCGCGGTAACGCCAGGCCTCGGGGTAGGCGAAGTTGCGTTCTTTGCCGGTGGATTCCGCGTAGCGCGCCACGTCCAGCCAGTGGCGACCCCAGCGCTCGCCGAAGTGCGAGGAGGCGAGGAGTTGGTCCACGACCTTTTCCAATGCGGAATGCGGAGTGCGGAATGCGGAATGCGGAGAGGGCACACCACAGTCCTTCACGAAAGTCTGCACCTGCTCGGGCGTCGGCGGCAGGCCGATGAGGTCGAAGTAGAGACGGCGCAACAGGGTCGCGGGGTCGGCGTCGCCGACGGGTTTGAGCTGCTTCTCCTCCAGCTTCTTCAGGACGAAACGGTCCACGTCCGATGCGCTCCACTGCGAATCCTTGGGCTGCGGCACGGCAACGGGTTTGACCGGCTGAAACGCCCACTTCGCCTCCGCTGACTGCTGACTGCTGACCATTGTCCGCTTCCCGTCCCGAGGGTCCGGCGCGCCCATGAGCACCCACTTCTCGAAGTCCGCGATGACCTCCGGCGGGAGCTTCTCCTTGGGCGGCATGAGCTGGTCCTTCTTCTCCCCGCGAATCGCCGCGATGAGCAGGCTGCCCTTGAGATCGCGCGGTTCGACGGCGTGACCGGTCGCGCCGCCCATGCGGATGCCCTCGCGCGTGTCGAGTAGCAGGCCGCCCTTGACCTTCTCGGCCTCGGCGGAGTGGCACTGGTAACACTTGGTCACGAGCACCGGGCGAATCTTCTTCTCGAAGAACGCGAGCTGGTCGGGAGAAATCTTCTCGGTGGGCTTGTCAGCGGCCCCGGCGACCGCAACCGCCGCGAGGAGGACTGCACGGGCGGCGAAAAGTCCCGCACGGTGGAGGGGCATCGCGAAAGGTCGGGGCAACATAGTTTCGGCAAACCGCCACGCGGCAACGCGGCGGGTTGTGCAGGGAGACGGTGGAAGTGGCGCGGGAGGTTACGAGGGAAAGTGTTCAGTGTTCAGAATGGTGGCAGACCACGCTTGCCCCGCTGAACACTGAACACGGCTTACGTTCCCCGCCTACGGCACCCGCAGGTGGAAGAACTTCGGTCCGCCGCTGTAGGGCACGAAGACTTCGCCGTCTGGGAAGCGTCCGGTCACGTTGGTGAGGGTCGTGAGTGGGCCGGCGACATTCGTGTTGGTGCGCACGTCGTAGTTGCGCCCTGCTGCGGCAGGCCAGCTCAGGCGCAGGAGTTGGCTGTTCCACACCGAGGCGTCGAGCGCGAAGGGGAAGGGCGAATCCAACTGGTTCGGATGCGACCCGATAGCTTGCTCGCGGGCGTTGGAGAAGCCATCGCCGTCGGGATCGTCCAGCGGGCCATATGCGAGCGTGCCGAACTTCGCCAACTCCCAGTCATCAGCTAGCCCGTCGTGGTCCGTATCGGGAATGGGCACGCCTTTCAGGATCAAACTGACCGAGGTCACGCTACCGGTGCCCGACGCATTTTCGTCGCTCACCTGCACGGTCCAGGTGCCGGTGGTGCGCTCGAAGAAATGGTGCGTGCTGTAGAAGGTCCAGTCGGCCAGCGCGCCCCCAGCGGAGGCCGGGTTGAAACGTTGGAGGATGCTGCGCGTGCCGGAGGGCGAGGTGACGGTGACGCGGAGGTCGCCACGGCTTGTATGGGTGGTCTGCACCCGCACGCCGACATGCTCGCACACCAGCTCGTTGGTCACGGCGAAAAGGTAGCGCGCCGCGTCGAGCTCAAGCTGGACACGCAAGTTCTCGTTGGTCTGCGCGACTGCGGCGAGGGTGTCGCCCGCTGTCTGGCCAAGGAAGATGGACGGGATACGCAGCACCCCGGTGGTCAGCTGCATGCTGGTCAGGTTCGGATTGGGGGCGTTGTCGTAAACGATGGCGAAGGCCGCACCCGCGTCCTGGGCGCGCTGGATTTTGCTGTGGAAGCTCGTGGGCGTGCCGGGCGAGTCCGTGCCGCCCCGCTGAACCAACGCGGCCATCCCCGTGAGGTTCGTCGTGAGCGCGCTGGTAGCCTGCCCTACGAAGACCAGCGGCAGGCTCGCGGTGGGCGCATCGGGTCGGAGATTTTCGCCCGGCGCTTGCTCGGGGTGCAATCCCTCTTCCGGCATCAACCCTGTCACGAGATTCACGCTCGCGGGGACGTTCACGCCGCTAGCGCGCATCAGGAAGCCCGCGTCGGGAATCGCCCGCACCACGTTCGAGACCAGTGTGATGAGCGTGGCCGGCGGGCGGTTCGACCACCCCAGCGCCAGCCGCACGGCCAGCCCCGCATCCGGCACGCCGAAGCCGACGTTGTGGCTGACCGCGAAGCCCGCACCGTTCGTGGTGAGGTCGCGGTCGTCGAAGTCGAAGTGCCGCGCCGAGAGCACGAGGATTTGCTGCACGTCGCGGATGGTGAGGTTCGTATTCGCACTGAGCAGCAACGCGCAGAGGCCGGCGATTTGCGGCGCGGCGAAGGACGTGCCCTGTGGACTGTTCGAGTTGAAGGCGTAGTCCGCCGAGTCATCCAGATAGAAGATGCCCGCGTTGTAGCCGAAGGAGGACCCGGTGCGGTCCGTCGTCGGGGGCGCGTCGAGCCCGGTGTCACCCACCGGCGCGGCCACCAGCACTGATGCGCCGGGGGTGCTATAGCTGGCCACGCGTCCGGTGATGCGCACGCCGGCGACTGTGATGACGCGCGGATCGAGGGTGTAGGACTGGTCATTGGCGTTCTGCGCGCTCTCGCGTTCATTACCCGAGGCGCGGGTCATGATAACTCCGCGCCCACCACGCCCGAAGGTGACGGCATTGGACAGCCCAGCCTCGGCGGGCGCGCTCGAAGCAATCAGCCCGGAGCCACTCAACAGCCAACTGTGGTTCTGCACCCCGACGCTGTTGGACATGAATTGAAACATGTCGCCGATGGCCTCCTCGCTGGCCGCCAGCATCTTCCAACTCGCGAGGCTGGCCGCTGGGGCGACGCCACTGATGCCAATCCCGTTGTTGCCCTGTGCCACCGCGTAACCCGCGACGGCGGTGCCGTGGTTGTCGGAAGCGCCGAGCTGCGCGCCGTTGGTGTTGCTGTTGTCGAAGTTGTAGTGCGGCTGGTTGGCGGAGGGCACCGCAAACTCGGGATGCGAAATTTGCACGCCCATATCCGCGATGGCGATGAGCACCCCCGCGCCGCGCGAGAAGGGCCAAGCCGCGCGCACATTCAGGTCCACGCCCTGCGGCACGCCGTTGGCGTCGCGGTTCTCCAGGTTCCACTGGTTCGGGATGAAGCGGTCGTTGAACCGTGCTGCGTAAGGCCCGGTGGTGCGCATCGGGAACCGCCGCACAGGATGCGCGGACAGCACCTCGGGTAACGCCGCCAGCCGCTCCGCTTCGCGTGCAGCGGTCCACGCGTCGGGGGCTTGCAGGATGAACCACTGCGGGGCCAGCACGCGGTCCACCGTGAGCGTGCGCCCCGCCGTCAACGGTCCCACCTCCACGCCTTCCACCAATCGGAGCACCACGCGGCTGGTCAGGGCCACCGTTTGCGCCGCGTCGTCGGAGCGCCGGGCGGCGAGTTCCGGCGTCAGCATCGCCGCGACACGCCCCCCCGCCGGCAACTCGACGCGATAGGCCACCGGCTGCGGCTCGCGGAACTGGAACTCCACAAAGTCCACCGCGTCCGCCGCAGCGGCGACGAAGGCGAGGAGGAAACTCCAGCAGGTCAGTGAACGAACGATGGACACGACGACTGAGCGAACACGAAAACGCGCGTGTTCGCGAGCCGAAAGTCCCGGTGGCAGCTCAGGGTTTTTCCGGAGCAGTTTCCTGGCGCGCGGACGCCCTCCTTCTCCCAGCCCAGCCCCGGATGTAGGCGTCCGTGCTCTGCCTACTTCTCAATCCGTAGGATACGGTTGTTGTAGCTGTCCGTGATGTAGAGCGTGCCGTCGCGGTGGACCGTCACGCCGTGCGGGCGCGCGAGGTCGCACTTCAGCGGCGAGCCGCCCACCGCGCCCTTGCCCTGCTTCCCAGTGCCCGCGACGCGCGTAATCTGACCGTCCTTCGGCGTGAACTTGCGGATGAGGTGGCTCTCGGCGTCGGCGATAATGACGTTGTCCTCCAAGTCCACGCAGAGGTGCTTCGGGCCGTTCATCGTGGCGGCCAACGCTGGGCCGCCGTCGCCGGTGCCGCCCTTCGCGCCACTGGCGTTGACGACGGTTTTGATTTTGCCGTCGGGCGAGACGACGCGCAGCGCGTTGCCGCCGCGTTCGAGGATGTAGAGGTTGCCTTTGCGGTCCACCGCCACGGCGCGCGGGTCGGAGAGCGGGGCCTCGGTCGCGACCGCGCCGTCGGTGGGCCGGCCCTTCTTGCCATTGCCGGCGACGATCTTCGTTTTGCCGCTGGCGAGGTCCAGTTCGAGGATGCGCGTGAGGTCGGCGATGTAGAGCTTGGTGCCGGTGAAATCGAGCGTGATGCAGTAAGGCCCGCTGTTGCGCGCCTTCTCCGCAGGAACGTCGTAACCTGCGAGGCTGGCGACGGTGCCAGCGCGCACGTCCACCTTGCGCACGCGCCCCGCCCAGGTGTCGCCGATGAGCACGTTGCCGTCGGGCAGCACGGCGAGGTTGTGCGGGCCGTTGAACTCCGCGGCGAGCGCCGGGCCACTATCGCCGCTTGCGCCCGCCTTGCCCGTGCCGGCGATGTGCGTGAGCAAGCCCGCCGCGTCCACGCGCAGCAGGCGGTTGCCGGAAGCCATCTCGATGATGAAGAGGTTGCCCGCGCGGTCGAAGTCCACGCCGAACGGTTCCTTGAGCTTGGCCTCGGTGGCGGGAACTCCGACGGCGTCCTTGGTTCCACCGGCGACGAGGACAATCTTCTCCGCGCGCAACGGCAGCGCGGCCAGCAGCACGACGGCGAAAGTAGCGAAACGATGTTTCATAGTGCGCGGACTTCTACGGGCTTGGCCCGCGGGCGGCGAGGGGAAAGATGGGACGGGGCTGGCGGGGGCGCAACCGGGCACTGCCCCACGCGCTTCGACGCCCTTTCCATGAACCCTGTAGCGGCGGTCTGTGACTGCGGAGTTCGGGCCACTTATGCCAGAGACAGCCACCGCTCGACGCTCACAGAGCACCGCTACAGGTGCCAAGGGTTCAAGGACTGAACTCGCGGCAGTCGGTGGGCCGTTGGTTCGCTCCACGCACCCTGTAGCCCCCGAGGTTCATGAGTGAGCCCGGGGCGAGGGGCAGGCATCTGTGCAAGTGGCCCCACCCCGCTTCGGAGGAAGGGAGAAGGTCTGTCCCGTGGCGTCGGGCTGGCATTCTCCCGACTGCCAGCGGAAACGGGTCACACCACCGCCACCGGATTTTCCAGCGTGCCGATGCCGGAGATGCGGACGCGCACGCGGTCGCCGGCGGCGAGGGTGAAGCCATCCGGCGGCACCACGCCGGTGCCGGTGAGCAGCAGCGCGCCGTGGGGGAAGCTCTGGCTGCGGAAGAGAAACTCCGCGAGCGAATCGAACGTGCGTTTGATTTGCCCCACGGTCGTTTCGCCGCTGAAAACCGGTTGGCCGCCGCGCAGAATCTCCACGCCAATCGTCCACGCCCGCGCCTCCGCCTCGCTCGCGCCGACCGTGATGAACGGGCCGACGGCGCACGACTTCAGGTAAGTCTTCGCCTGCGGGAGGTAGAGCAGGTTCTCGCCCTCGATGTCGCGCGAGCTCATGTCGTTGCCGACGGTGTAGCCCACGACCTGCCCGCGCGCGTTGCACACCAGCACCAGCTCCGGCTCCGGCACGTTCCATTTCGCGTCCTTGCGGATGCCCACGTCGCCGCCGGGGCCGACGACTTTCTCGGGCAGGGACTTGAAGAAAATCTCCGGGCGCTCGGCGTCATAGACGCGGTCGTAGGCGCTGGCGCTGAACTCGGACTCGTCCATGCGCGCCTTTTTGCTGCGCAGATAGGTGACGCCGGCGGCCCAGACTTCCTGCTGCTCGACTGGCGCGAGCAGCGTCATCCCGGCGAGGGAGTAGCGGGGCAGGGGCAGCGCCGCGAACCCTTGGAGCAACGCGACTAGGTTGTCGCTCTCCAGCAACGTGGTCAGCCGCGACACTCCCGCGGCGGAGAGGTCGAGCACCGTGGCGTCGTCCGTGGTGAGGCCGATGTGGACGGCGTGGCAGTGGGCGGGGAGTTTGAAGCGACAAAGTTTCATGGTCATGGCGGCGCGTATTTGGGCGGGGAGGCGGAGTGCGTGTCAATGGTGGAAGCCACGAACTGGCCGCACGGTTGCCATCAACTGAGATGCGCCCTCGGGGGCGTTTTGGACTGCACCAGTCCTCTGGCGCTTTGTCCGGGCGTGGAGTTGCTACGACCGTCGTAAAAGCGGCGGAGGGCCGCCGCACTCCAAGACGCGGGCGCGGCGTTCCAACGTTCCGCTGGCTTAGTTCACTCCCGAGCCGGAGTGGGAACCGACCTCCCGGCTTGCCTGACTCCGAAGCTTTTGCCTACTGTCCGCGCGTGTCACAGCAGCAGCAAACGCTCCGGGAGTCAGTCTCCTTTTCAGGTATCGGCCTCCACAGCGGAAGCCGGGTCAACATGACGTTTTTGCCCGCCCCCGCCGGCGCGGGCATCCGCTTCCGCCGCGTGGACCTCGATGGCAAGCCGGAGATCGAGGCGCGCGTGGAGCACGTCATTGACACCAACCGCTCCACCACGCTGGGCAAGGGCAACGTCAAGATTCACACCGTGGAGCACGTGCTCGCGGCCCTCAGCGGCGCGGGTGTGGACAACGCGTTCATCGAACTGGACGCCAGCGAGCCGCCCATCGCTGACGGCAGCGCGCGCGAATACGTGCGGATGATCGAGCAGGTCGGCCTCATCCCGCAGGCCGAGGCGCGCACGCCTTACAAAGTCACCGAGCCGCTGGAAATTCAGGTGGGCGAGACGATGATGCAGGTCTTCCCGCACGACCGGCTGAAAATCTCCTGCACCAGCTCGGGCAGCGGCGGGCGCTTCACGCAATTCTACAGCCTCGAAGTCACGCCGGAGACCTGGCCCAAGGAACTCGCGCACGCGCGGACGTTCTGCTTCTTCGAGGAGCTGGAGGTGCTTTACAAGAACGGCCTCATCAAGGGCGGCAGCCTGGAGAACGCCGTGGTCATCCGCGACGACGCAGTGCTGACTACCGAGCCGCTCCGCTACGAAGACGAGTTCGTGCGGCACAAGATTTTGGACATCCTCGGGGACCTTTCGCTGTTAGGCCGGCCCTTCCTCGGCCACATCGTCGCCATCCGCCCGAGCCACACGGGGAACTTCGAGTTGACGCGGCAAATCGCCACGCAGATGCGCAAGCCGGAGAAGGCCGTGCAAACCTTCTCGCCGCCGCCCGCAAAATCTGCCGAGGAAAACCTGGTGCGCGATGGCGCGACGCTGGACGTGATGCAGGTGATGAAGATTCTGCCGCATCGCCCGCCGTTCCTGATGGTGGACTTGGTGACGAAGATCGAGGGCAACCGCATCGTGGCGCAGAAGAACGTGACGATGAGCGAACCGGTCTTCCAAGGCCATTTCCCCGGCCATCCCATCCTGCCGGGAGTGCTGCAACTCGAAGCGATGGCGCAGGTCGCCGGCATCTTGATGATGCGCCAGGCGGAGAACGCCGGGAAGCTGGCTTACTTCATGTCGGCGGAGGAAGTGAAGTGGCGCAAGCCCGTCCGCCCCGGCGACGTGCTGGTGATAGATGTCACGATGACGAAGATGCGCGGCAAGATCGGCAAGGCGCGCGGCGAGTGCTCGGTGAACGGGGAAGTGGTCAGCGAGGCGAACGTGACCTTCATGCTGATGGACAAGGCATGAGTTCCGTGACCATTCATCCCACAGCGGTGGTTCATCCGAATGCGAAGCTGGGCGAAGGCTGCGAGGTCGGCCCCTTCTGCGTGCTTGGCGAAAACGTCTCCCTCGGTCCGAACTGCAAGCTGCACTCCCATGTCGTCGTGGACGGTCACACCACGCTGGGCGCGGGCAACGAACTGTTTCCCTTCGCTGCCATCGGCCTCAAGACGCAGGACTTGAAGTGGAAGGGCGGCGTCACCCGCACGGTCATCGGCGACCACAACGTCTTCCGCGAGAACACCACCGTCCACAGCGCCACCCACGACGGCGACGCCACGGTTATCGGCTCGCATAACCACTTCCTCGCCTACACGCACATCGCCCACGACTGCGTCGTGGGCAGCCACATCGTCATGTCGAACGTCGGCACGCTCGCCGGCCACGTCATCGTGGAAGACCACGCCATCATCGGCGGGCTGGCGGCGGTGCATCAGTTCTGCCGCATCGGGCGCATGGCCATCATCGGCGGCTGCTCGAAGGTGGTGCAGGACGTGCCCCCCTTCATGCTCGCCGACGGCAACCCTGCCGAGACTAAAGCGCTGAACAAGGTCGGCCTGGAGCGCAACGGCGTGTCCGACGAGGCGCAGGCCGCGCTCAAGAAGGCTTTCAAGATCCTCTTTCGCGACGGACTGACCGTGTCGAACGCGTTGGTGAAAATTGAGGAGGAGGTTCCGGCGTTGCCCGAGGTGCAGCACCTCGTCGCCTTTGTGAAGGCCAGCGAGCGGGGCATCAGCAAGTGAGGGCGGGGGAAGTAAGCAGTGTTCAGTAGCCAGTGTTCAGTCCGAAGGCGGAGTCGAGCGGACTAGCTGCTGGTTCGCCGGCCCCAAACCGCCCGCTTCCGTGTTTCCTCCGGGTTCCATCCGTGGCTAAATTCCCGGTGCCATGACCACCGTCATCCTCGCCCGGCACGCGATGGCCACGCGGTTTGAACTCGTCCTGCACGGCGGGAACGAGGCGGCCTTGCGGGCGGCGGGCGAGGAGGCGCTGGAGGAAATCGCGCGGCTGGAGGACGAACTCAGTTACTTTCGTGCGACCAGCCAGATTTACCGGTTGAACCAGGAGGCCGCGCGCCAGCCCGTGCGCGTCTCGCCGTGGCTCTTCCGCCTGCTACAGCGAGCCCGCCAGCTCACGGAGAAGACCGGCGGCACCTTCGACATCACCGTCGCCCCGCTCATGCGCTGCTGGGGCTTCTACACGCGCGAGGGGCGGGTGCCGGAGCCAGCCGCGCTCGCCGAAGCCCGTGCCTGCGTGGGGATGCACTTGGTGGAGTTGAACGCCGCCGACAGCACCGTCCACTTCACGCGCCCCGGCGTGCAGCTCGACCTCGGCTCCATCGGCAAGGGCTACGCCGTCGAACGCGCGGGCGAACTCCTGCGCGAGGCAGGTGTGACCAGCGCACTGCTCCACGGCGGCACGAGCACCGTGCTGGCGATTGGCGCGCCGCCCGACGCAGACGGCTGGAAAATCGGCATCGAACAACCCGCGAGCGTCGGTGGAACAACTCCGAACTCCGCCGCCGCCCTGGCCACGGTTTCCTTGCGCGACCAATCCCTCTCCGTCTCCGCCGTCTGGGGCAAGTCCTTCACCGCCGCTGACCGCACCTACGGTCATGTCATTGACCCGCGCACGGGGCTGCCGACCACAGGAGCGTTACTCGCTGCCATCGTGCTGGCCTCTGCCACGGAGAGCGACGCGCTCTCCACGATGCTGCTCACGCTTGGCGTGAAAGGATTGGAGCAGTCGCTGCGGTTGCGCGAGGGGATGCGCGCGTTAGTGGCTGGGTCAGGCGACGACACCGTTCCACTCCGCGTTGCAGCGCGGGGCTTTGACCTGCCACCGGGCTGACGCGGAAAAGCAAAGCGCCGACTCAAAGTCGGCGCTTCGTGAAGTGAATTGAAAGCCGCACTTACGCAGCCACCACCGGCCCACCCGCGGGCGGCGGACGAAGCCCGAGCTCCTCGGTATCAATGAAACCCTGCAACTGCCGGAGACGCGTCGGATGCCGCATCTTGCGCAGCGCCTTGGCCTCGATCTGGCGGATGCGCTCGCGCGTGACCTTGAACTGCTTGCCGACCTCTTCGAGCGTGCGGCTGTAGCCGTCGGCCAGCCCGAAGCGGAGTTCGAGCACCTTGCGCTCGCGCTCGGTCAGGGAGTCCAGCACGTCAGCCAGCTTGTCCTTGAGCAGCGCGTAGCTGGTCATGTCGGACGGATTCTCGGCGCTCTTGTCCTCGATGAAGTCGCCGAAGTTCGTGTCTTCGCTGTCGCCGACCGGGGACTGCAAGCTGATGGGCTGCTGGGCCATCTTCATGATGGCGCGCACGCGCTCGACGGGCATCTGCATCTCGTCGGCGATCTCTTCGGGCGTCGCCTCGCGGCCAAAGTCCTGCACGAGCTGCTTCTGCACGCGCATGAGCTTGTTGATCGTCTCGATCATGTGCACCGGGATGCGGATGGTGCGCGCCTGATCGGCGATGGAGCGGGTGATGGCCTGGCGGATCCACCAGGTGGCGTAGGTGGAGAACTTGTAGCCGCGGCGATACTCGAACTTCTCGACGGCCTTCATGAGGCCCATGTTGCCTTCCTGAATGAGGTCGAGGAAGGAGAGGCCGCGGTTCGTGTATTTCTTCGCGATGGAGATGACCAGGCGGAGGTTGGCCTCGACCATCTCGGTCTTGGCCTGGAGGGCCTTCGCGGAGAAGTGCAGGAGCTGCTTGTAAGCGGTGAGGTAGTCCTCGTAAGGCATGCGGACGAACTCCTCGAGCGCCCGAATCTTCTTCCGCTCGCCGTCGGCGATGGCCTGCGTCTGGGTGGACTTGCGATGCGTCTCGATCTCCTCGATGGCACGCAGGCTGGCCTGAATCTTGTCGTGGATGTTTTCCGCGACGAGCGCCATCTCCTCGATGACCTTCTGCTTGTAGAAGAACTTGGGAAACGCGCGTTGGAGTTTCTCGTCGGTCTTCTGGAAGGTGGCGTGTTCCTTGTCCTTTTTGGCCTTGTTCGGCGCATGCTGCCAGGTGGCGTAATGCTCATCCACCGTCTGGTCCTGGCTGCGGACTTCCTTCACGAGCTTACGCAGCGCCTTGAGATGGTCGTCCCGGCTCTCGATCTTCTTGTCAATGATGACGCGGTCGAAGCGCTCCTTGGGCGGTTCGGAGATGAGTTTCTCCGCCAGCGCGATGTGTTCTTTGCCGGCGAAGCCGAGGCTGTAGATGATGCGCTTGACCTCGTTCTCGGCGTCCTCAATGCGCTTGGAAATCTCGACTTCCTGCTCGCGGGTCAGGAGCTGCACTTGCCCCATCTGCTTGAGATACATCCGAACCGGGTCGTCGAGGATGTCAAGGCGGCTCTTGTCCTCCTGCTCTTCCTCCGGCTCCGGTTGCTTGACGCGGTCCACTTCGGCTTGATCCACGATCTCGATCTCGAGGTTGCGGAGCTTGCTGTAAATCTCGTCGAGGTCATCCGCCGTGACGACGCTATCGGGCAGCGTGTCGTTAATGTCGCCGTAGGTGAGGTAGCCCTGCTCCTGTGCTAGGCGAACCAGTTCTTTGACCTTCTCCGTCAAGTCCACGCCGGACGCAGACTTGATGGCCTCGGTGAGCTGGGGCGCTCCGGCAGCGCTGTCAGTGCTGGGGGCCGCCAGCAAAGCGGCGGCGAGCGCGGCAGCGGCGGTAGGTGCGAGCGGCTGAGGCTTGGCGGCGGGCGCACCGGTTTCCGGCTTGGCTGACTTGCGCGGAGCGGGTGAAGGCTTGGCGGCGGGTTTCGTGGGGCCGCTCTTGGCGGCGGACTTGGGGGCCTTGATCTTTGCCATATTGTCGGTCGGGTGCGTTCCGGCTTTCCGCGCCGGAAAAGAGCCGCCGAATATGGTTAGCCCCCCAGATGGAGTCAAGGGGGGAGATGGGGAATTGAAAGCTGCCGAAAGTTGGCAGAAGCCCCGCCCTCAGCCTACGCACCGCGCCCGCAGATCCGCCACGCACTCCACGTGTTGGGTCTGGGGGAACATGTCGTGCGGCGTCACCTTCAGCAGCTCGTAAGCGCCCTCGGCGCAGAGGATCTGCAAGTCCCGCGCGAGCGTGGCCGGGTGGCACGAGACGTAAATCACCTGCTGCGGGTGCGCGCGGCGGATGCGTTGCAAGGCCTCCGGCGGGACGCCCGTGCGCGGCGGGTCGATGACCAGCGTCGTCGGCTGGCCGGGATGCCGCTGGAGCAGGCCACCGAGGTAGTCCTCTGCCGGGCCGCTCACGAACTGCCCGTTCGTCACCCCGCGTTGCGCCTGGTTTGCCTTCGCGGCCTTGATGGCGAGGCCGTCGTATTCCACGCCGACGAAGGATTCCACCAAGTCCGCCAGCTCCAGCGCGAAGAACCCCACGCCGCAATACGCGTCAATCAAGTGCCGCGTCCCCGCGTCCCGCAGCCGCTCGCGCACGGTTTCGACGAGTTGGGGCAGCAGGTGAAAATTGTTTTGGAAGAACGAGTCGCGCGGCACCTCCCAGCCCTCGGGCGTCACCCGCAACGTCACCTTCAAGCCGCCGCGCGGCGGCGGGTTCGCCCGCACCTTCTGCAAGTCCTCGTTCAGCACCGGCTCCGCCAGCAGGCATTCCGTGATGTCCACGACGAACTCGTTGTCGAGGCCGAGGAAGCCCAGCTCCAGGCGCTGGTCCCGCTTGTTCCACTGCGTCCGCACCATGATGCGGTTGCGGTAGCCGTAGGGCTGCGGGCACGGCACCACCGGGTCAATCACCGCGCCGCTGAAGCCGCCGATGCGTTGAAAGAGATCGCTGATCTGCTTGTGCTTCAAGCGGAGCTGCGCCGGGTAGGCGAGGTGCTGATACTGGCAACCACCGCACTGGCTGAAGTAACGACACGGCGGCTCCACGCGCTCTGGTGACGCTTGCACCACCCGCACCAGGCGGGCGCGAACGAACTTCTTCTTCACCTGCGTCACTTCCGCTTCGACCACCTCGCCGGGAATCACAAACGGAACGAACACCACCAGCTCGCCGACGCGGCCCACGCCCTCGCCACCGAAGG
This sequence comes from Verrucomicrobiota bacterium, assembly GCA_039796295.1. Classification (GTDB taxonomy): domain Bacteria; phylum Verrucomicrobiota; class Verrucomicrobiia; order Limisphaerales; family SXTU01; genus SXTU01. The sequence continues at coordinate 36,328 of JBDKJY010000012.1, read as the reverse complement.
CGAGGTCGTGAATCGTCACCGTGAGGCGCTGGCCGACCGTGAAGGCGGGGGAATCAACTGACATGGGGTGAGCTTCGGACGGATGCACGGGCGGAATCAACTTTTCGTTAGGGCTTCGGTTCTTCCGGCTCGTGATCCGGAAGGGGAGCGCAGGCCACTGGCCTGCTGGCTTGGGCGGCCCGCCCAAGCCTTCGTCACTCCAACTATCTCCCCACCCAACGGTGTGGCGCTGAATGGTGGAACGAAGTCGTCGCCGAGCCGGCGACGATGGCGCGCAAGCCGCGTGCGCTCCCCGGCCAACGGCATCGTTCCGACTTAGCCGGAACTCCGAAGTGGAAAACACCCGCGATGTGCCGACCGTGCTCGGAGCGCGGCGTTCACGCCGCAGAAAGCTGGACCGGAAGCGTGCGTTCGGATGACCGGATGACCATGCGAGTTTCTGCGGCCTGAAGGCCGCGCTCCGGGTTATGGGCGTTCGCCCAACTTCGGAGTTCGGGTTAAACCTAATCCGATGCCGTTCGCGTGCGAAAGGGGCCTCCTTGAACTTAATCCTCTGCCTTTCGCATGCAAAAGGACCCTCCTTAATCTCAAGCCACTGCCTTTCGCGTGCGAAAGCTGCCTCCTTAAGCTCAAGCCTATACCTTTCGCGTGCGAAAGGGGCCTCCTTGAACTTAATCCCCTGCCTTGCGCATGCGAAAGGCCTCTCCTTAAACCCAAGCCACTACCTTTCGCACGCGAAAGGCCCCTCCTTAAACTCAAGGCGCCCCCTTTCGCACCACCAAACCAACTCATTAATAACACTTTCCAACCAGCGACTGAAAAAGGCAGCTTTCCGCCGTCATTTCCGCTCATCCCGCTTGGCGGCTCCCTGGTGGGAAATGGGAAGGGAGCCTGGATGAGGACTGAGATTGCGGGCAAAGGTGGGAGAGTCCCCCCCAAAAAAAACCGCCCTCCCCCCGTGAGGGGAGAGGGCGTCCCAGGGTGGGTTTGGGGATTCCGCCGGGAACTCTTGAGGTTCCCAGGGTGGAAGAGTCACTTGCGATGGGCCTGCTCGTAATGCCGCTTGAGCAGGTCCGCGCCAAAGTCGTTCGCGAAGTCGCGCCAGACGGCGTGGACGTGGTTCGCGTTGTTCTGCGTGTTGTCGTATTCGAGCAGGAAGGTCGGGCCTTGCACGCGGTAATAGTGGCCTTCACCGCGCTCGATACCACCCGCCCATGCGAACGAGGTCTTCGCCCAGCCAGCCTGCTCCACTTTCGCGAGGTCGGGCTTCGCCACATCGGCGCGGACGCGGTTGGCATACTCGGCGACGATTTTCTTGAGCAACTCCTGCTGCGCGCCGTTCAATTTGCTGTAGCTGATGCCGTCGGGCGAGAGCGGGGCAATCTTCGCGGGCGGCCCTTTGGAGCCGGGCGGGCCGGCGGCGGTGATGATGTCGGCGGGTGCCTTGTCGCTGTAGATAGCGGCCTTGCGCTGGTCGGCGCTGAGGGATTTCACCAGTTCGCGGCCCAGGTCTTCCTCGACGCCCAGCACGCGAAGGCCCTTCTTCGGTCCTTCGCGAACTTCCGCCGGATTGGTGCCCATGAAGGACGGGACGGCGGCGACTTCCTTGCCGTCCACGATGGTGAAGCTCAGGGACAAGTGATGCCCCTCGAAGCGCCAGGCCCAAGTGCCCTTCGCGTCCGGCGTGCCGTAGATGCTGACGAAGTAGAGGATCGGATTGCGGTCCACCTTGCCGTTCTTCTCGAACTCTTTGAGCACGCCTTCGAGGGTGAAGATACCGGTGGCCTTGGCGTAGCCGCCTTCGCTGAGGGCGGACTGCAACAGCGCCAGTGCGAGCTTGCGTTGGTCGTCGGCCATCTCGGTCATCGGCAGGCCCTTGCGCCCGAAGGAAACCATCTCGGTGGGGATGAAGTGCCAGGCCTGCCGGGCATCCGCCTTCAGATCGGCGTAATGGGCCTTGGCCTTCTGCTCGGGCTTGAGCGTGGCGAGGAACTTCTTCGCCGCGTCCGTCATCGCATCGGCGGCGGGGTGGGCTTGGGCCGAGAGGGAAAAAGCCAAGCCGACGACCAGCAGCGCGGCGCGGCGGAGAAACGAGCGTTTGTTCATGCGGGGAGTCAAGACGAGCGAGGCGGGAAAACAATGTAAAAAATGTGCGGAGCCTCAATCCGGGCACAATCAGGTGCCCGCACCGGACGGTGGCCCGCTGGGTTCCCAGCCATTGGCTGTGGCGAGGAAGGTGATTGGCAGACAACCCACCTCCTTCTGCCCCCCCATCTTTCTGGCCAAACTCGGAGAGTGAATCCGGTCTGATCGTCGGCGAATTCGGGGTTGCCAACCCAAATCCTGCCGGGCAATTTGCGCCCCTCTTAATTGCCGCCATGACCGCGAAAGAAGAGCCGATCACGTTCACGGGGACTGTGACTCAAGTCCTCCCCGGCACCATGTTCCGTATTGCGTTGCCCAACGGGCACGAGGTGCTGGCGCACATCTCCGGCAAGATGCGCAAGAACTTCATCCGCATCAGCGTGGGCGACAAGGTCGAGGCCGAGATGTCCGCCTACGACCTGAGTAAAGCCCGCATCACCTTCCGCCACCGGTAAGGCCGACCTCGGCAGCCGCTCTCTTCGTGGCCACGTTCGTGAGAACGTGGCCTTCTCATTCCGCCACCCGGTTCACAGCCCCTTCAAGAACGCCATCAGGTCCGCCAGCTCCTGCCGGGTCATCGTCTTCTCCAGCTCGTTCGGCATGAGGGAGGTGCTGCTGCTGGTGAGCTTGGCGATGTTCGCGCGGAGGATGTTTTCCTCGACGCCTTGTGCGGCGCGGAGGGTGACGCTGGTGGGCGTGTCGGAGGTGAGCAGGCCGGTGAGGGAGCGGCCGTCCTTGGTCTCGGCTTCGTAGGCGGTGAAGCCGGGGTAAATCTCAGCGTCGGGCACAAGGATGTGCAGCAGGATGGCCTCGGCGGGCTGGAGGCGGATGCCAGTCAGCTCCGGGCCGACGCGCTGGCCTTCGCCCGCGAACTGGTGGCAGGCGGCACAGGTTTTCACGAAGACGGCGTGGCCGTTCTTCGCGTTGGCGGGGAGCGCGAGCACGGCCTTGTAATCCTCATAGACCTTCATGCGGTCGGCGGCGCCCTGCGGCTGGAAGGCTTTCGCGGCGCGCGCAGCCACGGCGGCGTCCTTGTGCTTGAGCAGCGGGTTGCGGCGATTCGCGGGCACGGCCCAGGGCTGCACCACGCCCTTCTCGACGGCGTCGAGCAGCACGAGCTGGAGGGCGGGCTGGGAGAGCAGCGCGGTGAGGACGGCGTCGCGGACGGGCGGGGTGTAGCTGCGCCAGCGCTCGCGCTCGACGAACCACTCGCCGGCCTTCGCGCCGGGCAACTGGCTCAACGCGCGCACGGCGGCGGCCTGCAGCTCGTTCGGCGTCTGCGGCGCGATGAGCGACTGGAGGGCCGCGCCCGCCGTGGCGAAGTCGGTGTAACCGAGAAGCTCAACCGCGGTGAGCTTGGCGGACTGCGTGGTGCGGGTCGAGCGGACGAAGGACACGGCCTCGTTGAACAGGTTCGTCACCTCGCGGTCCACGGCATACGAGTAAGGAGCCTGCGTCCAAATCACCGCATGCAACACAGGCTGGCCTGGCTTCGTCAGCCCCTTCGCTTTGACCGACGACGCCACGCCAGCGAGAATCGCCATCACCACCTCGTTCCGCTCGACTTCCTCATCACGAATATGGTGGAAGAGGAAGCGAAGTGATTGGGTGACGCTCCTCGGCTCACGGGTTGCAACCAACTGTTTACCCAACTCATAGAACATCGGCTTCAGTGCAAGCTGAACGGTGTTGTCCCAATACAGGCTGTCAAGAACACCCCTGGTTGCAGAGCCCTTTCCGAGGGCACTGAGCACAGCGGCGTGGTTCCACCTGTTTCCGCCTCCACGGATGGCGACGGTCACAAGCGCCGAAGAAACATTGAGGGTGGCCGTGTCGGGTTCCGCCCCAAGTGCAAGCGCGCTTTGGAATCGAACACGGTCGTCAGGGTCGCCGGCCATCCGAAACGGCGCACTGTCGAAGGGCGACAGCTTCACCCACTCATAGACAGCTTTGGTCTCGGGGTTCGTGGAAAGAAGGAAACCAGTGCGGGGGCTACCGTTCGTGAGCACGAGGGCACCGTCAGCCCCTGTATAATTTGCGGCGGGCAGGACTCTTTCTACAGCCCGGGCCAGATGAGGCTCGAGTTGCCGCAACGCTGTTTCCCGAATGGCGGGAGCCGGGTCATCGAACGCCTTCATCAGCGTGGCTTCGTCGAGTGAGCCGAGATTCTCGAGCAGCCACATCGCAGCGACGCGGGCGGCAGGACTTTGCGCTTTGGAATCTGAAAGCGTGGACTTCAAGGGCGGCACAGCGGCCTTGTCTGCACGCTCGGTCAGCAGTCGGAAGGCAGTGTCACGCACCCATCCGTTCTCCGCGTTCAGCGCGCCGACAAGTTCTCTTCGGCTCGCCTTCGCAAGATTCAACTTTGAGCTTTGAGCTTTGAGCTTTGAGCTTTCCGCAACGCGGTAGATGCGGCCCATCGTCTTCCCCGCCTCGTAGTCGAGGGTGCCGCGGATGTGCTCGGGAAGATACTGCGGGTGGTCAATCACCTTGCGATACATGTCGCAAATGTAGAGCGCGCCGTCCGGGCCGGTGGCGCTGAAGACGGGGCGGAACCAGGTGTCGGCGCTGGCGAGGAATTCGCGGCCGGGCGTGGCGGGCGCGGACTTGAAGGTGGGGCCGTCGGGCGTGAGCACCTGGCGCTGGACGAGGTTTTGCGCGGGTTCGCAGATGAAGGCGCTGTTCGCGAAGCCCGCCGGTAGCGCGCCGCCGCGCCACAGGCTGATGCCGCACGCGCTGGTGAAGGTGCCCGCGTGCGGCGTGCTCATCAGGCTGGGGATGAACGCGGCGGTGGTGTGGTCCGCGCTCAGGGGCCAGACCTTCGCGGCGTCGCCGGGCGGGGCGACGTCCTGCACGGTGTCGGAGAAGGCGAGGTGCGGGTTGCGCTTGAGGTAGCGCGGGTGGAGGACGACGTGCTGGAGGGGGTTGCGGTTCGAGCAGACGAACTTCCGCCCGAAGTCATCGAAGGCGAGGCCGAACTGGCCGACGCCCGGCCACGGCTCGATTTCCAAGGTGTCCGGGTGGAAGCGGGCGTCGCCGCGCGGGAGATCAATCGCGCCGCGCTCGGGATGCTCGGGACACGTGACCTTGCTCGCGACGAGTCCGCTCGTGACGTGGATATAGCCGTCGAGGCCGAGCGTGGGATGGCTCACGCGGAGCTGCGTGGTGCTGGTGGTGCCGAAGCTGGTGAGCAAAACGCGCTTCACGTCGGCCTTACCGTCGCCGTCGGTGTCCTTGAAGTAGAAGATGTCCGGGGCGCAGGTGACGATGAGGCCGCCGCGCCAGCACATCAGGCCGTTGGGAAACGTGAGGCCGGTGGCGAACTCGGTGCGCTTGTCATAGACGCCGTCGCCCTTCGTGCTCTCCAGCATCGCGATGACGCCGGCGGGCGGCTGGTTCGTGCCAGGGCCGACGGGATAGCCGCGATTCTCGGCGACGAACATGCGCCCACGCTCATCCCACGCGACGGCACAAGGCGCTGCGACAAGCGGCTCGGCGACGGCCAGCTCGACGCGCAGGCCGGCCTCGACCTGGAGCCCGGCGAGGGCTTGGGCGGGGGTGAGCGGTTTCGCCGTGGTCATGGCGGAGGTGTCGGCGGCGCGGGCGGGAAGGCAGAGCAGCAGGGCGAAGAGGAGAGCGTGTGCGGCGCGGGTGTTTTTCATCGTATGCGTGAGTTGATGGCGAAGCTAGCGACTGGTGTTCCGCGCGCACGCGGAAAGTTTGAGTGACGGCCAAGGCTGCCAATACTGGCAGCACTCCAAGACGCTGGCGCGCACACGGAAACGGTGGCGCTTCGCTACGCGGCGAAGAGCTGCTTCAACTGCTTCAGCACCGGCGGCACCGTCTTGAACGGGTCTTCCTTACCCTCGAACTCCAGCGCGACGAAGCCCTGATAGTGCGCGTCGCGCAGGAGCTTCACGAACTTGCCGAGGTCTGCTGGCTCGGACTCCTTGGCGTTGAGTCGCTTGATTTCCGTCTTGAGCTGCACGTTCACCGCGTAGGGCGCAACCTCGGCGAAGTCCGCGTAGGGGTCGGCGGTGCGGAAGTTGCCGGAGTCGAGGTTCACGCCGAGCCAGCGGCTGTTGACCTGTTTGATGAGCTTGAGCAAGTGCTCGGCGCTGCCGATGGCGTCGTGGTTTTCGATGCCCAGGAAGATGCCCTTCTGCCCGGCGTAGTCGCTGCACTCCTCCAGCGCGGCCACGACCAGCTTATCCGCCGCGTCGCGCTCCAGTTCCTTCGTCTGCCCGGCGAACACGCGGATGTGCGACGTGCCCAGCACGGCGGCGCGGTCAATCCACTGCTTCGTCAGCGCGATCTCGGCGTCGCGCTTCTCGCCCTTGGGATGGGAGAAGTTGTTGCCGATGGCTGTGCCGCTGATGGCCACGCCCTTGAGGAACGCGTGGCGGCGCACCTGCACGAGGTAGTCGGCGGGCAGTTCCTTCGGGAAGAAATAGCTCGTCAGCTCGGCGGCGCAGCCGTGCGCGGCGCAGAAGTCCACGAACTTGAACATGTCCATCGCCTGCGCCGCCGGCACGGCCTTGCCCGCGCCACGCTGCAACGGCCCGGTGAAGAACTCGCGGAACGAGTAGGCCGCGAGGCTGAGTTCGAGCCGGGCCGGGCCGGTGCGCCCCAGCGGCGTGATGGCGCGCGCGGCGGGCGCGGCGAGCAGGGTGGTGGCGGCGGTCTGGAGGAAGCGGCGGCGGGAGGAGGTGTTCATGGTCAGTGCGGAAAGCGAAGCAGAAGGCGGGCGGGACGGGAATGAGATTTTGCTTTTCCCAATGCGAGTGGTTTGGCTCACTTACGCCAATCCCATGAGCGAACCAATCACCGCCAAGTGCCCGTGCGCGCACTGCGACACCCATCTGGAGTTCCCCGTCGAGGCCGCTGGAGTGGTCGTGACCTGCCCGTCGTGCCAGCAGGAGACCGAGCTTTTCGTGCCCGCCACCGGCGCGCTTGCCCCGGAGACGGAGCTGACGGCGGAGCACATCCTGCGCGCCTTTCGCGGGCCGGTGCCCAAGACGCGCGTCTCGGTGCTCTACCAAGTCGGCTTGCTGGTGGTGGCGGTGACGATGGCGATCCTACCGTTGATCTACATCGCAATGATCGTCGCAGCGGGCTGGGGTGTTTACTTTTGGGCGACTCATTTCGACTTCCTGCTCAAGAGCAGCGGCGGCGGGCCGCGCGTTTATTTGTTCAAGCTGGTGATCTACGCCGCGCCGCTCTTCGCCGGCAGCGTGCTGGTGTTGTTCATGATCAAGCCGCTCTTCGCCCGTCGAGCGAAGCACTCCCAGCCGCTGGCGGTGAACCCCGAGGTGGACCCGCTCCTGCACGCCTTCATCCGCAAGGTCTGCGAGACCGTCGGCGCTCCCATGCCCAAGCTCGTGGATGTGGACTGCAACCTCAACGCCTCGGCGAGTTTCCGCCGGGGTGCCCTGAGCCTTTTCGGCAACGACCTCGTGCTCACCATCGGTCTGCCGCTCGTGGCGGGGTTGACCATGCAGCAGTTCGCCGGCGTGCTGGCCCATGAGTTCGGCCACTTCGCCCAGGGCTTCGGCATGCGCCTGACCTACCTCATCCGCCGCGTCAACGCCTGGTTCGCCCGCGTCGCCTACGAGCGCGACGCGTGGGACGAGTGGCTCGAAGAGTGGTCCGCCGGCAGCGAGGGTGCCATCGTCTTCATCGTCCTCTCGGCCCAATGCGCCGTCGGCTGCTCGCGGCTCCTGCTCAAGCTCCTCATGTATTTCGGCCACCTCATCGGCTGCTTCATGCTGCGGCAGATGGAATACGACGCCGACAGCTACGAAAGCAAAGTTGTGGGCAGCGCCTGCACCGAGGACACCTTCCGCCGCATCCACGTCCTGGCCAAGGTCACCGACGCCGCCTACAAGGACATGCGCGTGGGCTGGAACCTGGGCAACAAGCTGCCGGACAATTTCCCCGCCTACCTCCTGCGCCACGACCAGGCCGTCTCCCCCGGCAAGCGCACGAAGTGGGAAGACACGATGGGCCTGGACCCGTCGGGCTTGTTCGACACGCATCCCTCGAACGGCGACCGCATTCGCCGCGCCCGGCAGGCCGGCGAGCCGGGCGTCTTCCACCTCACCGCCCCGGCCACGCAGCTCTTCGCCAACTACGAGGTCGTGTCCAAGCAAGTCACCCAGCTCCACTACGCCGACGACCTCGGCATCCCCATGGTTATGGCCAAGCTCGTCCCAGACCTGGGCCCCGGGAAGGAAGCGGAGGCCAGCGCAGCCCCCGCCGAAGAAACGCCTCCCAGTGGCAAACCGTTTGGCCGACTGAAGCTCAAGGGCCGCGAGTGAGCGCGGTCAGAATCCCGCCGCCTTGCCGTCGCTGACGCGTGGGTCGGCAGCGCCGGTGAAACCCTTGCCGTCCCGCGCGCGGCCCACCACCTGACACGCGCCGATGGCGTCGAGTTCCTTGAGCTTGTGCCCGCGCCGCTCCAGCTCACGCCGCAGCTCAGGGGAAAACTTCTTCTCGATGCGCAGCTCGTCGGGACTCCACTGCTGGTGGAAGCGCGGCTGGGCCAGCGCTTCCGCCGGGTCGCGCCCGAAGTCCACGACGTGGAGAATCGCCAGCAAAGTCTGCGAGATGATGGTCGGGCCACCGGCGGCGCCGACGCTCAGGATGGGCTGGCCGTTCCGCAGCACGAGCGTCGGCGACATGCTGGAGAGCGGGCGCTTGCCGGGCGCGACGGCGTTCGCTTCCGCGCCGACGAGGCCGAAGAAGTTCGCCGTGCCGGGCTGCGCGGAGAAGTCGTCCATCTCGTTGTTCAGCACGACGCCGGTGCCCGGCACGACGACCTTGGAGCCGTAGCTCGTGTTGATGGTCGCGGTGCAGGCGACCCAGTTGCCCTCGGCGTCGGCGGCGGAGAAGTGCGTGGTGTGCTTGTTGAAAACGTCCGTCGTCGCATTCGGCGGCGTGTGGTGCTGCGGCACGCGGGTGGCGCGCTGCAAATCAATCTGCTTCGCGAGCTGCGCGGCGTAGTCCTTGTCCACAAGGCCGCGCGGCACAGGCGCGAAGTCCGCGTCACCCAGCCAGTGCGCGCGGTCGGCGAAGGCGAGCTTCATCGCCTCGGCGACGATGTGGACGAAGTCGGGCGAGTTCGCGCCAAGCGTCTTCAGGTCGAAGTGCTCCAGGATGTTGAGAATCTGCGCGACGTGGACACCGCCGGAGCTGGGCGGCGGGAAGCCAATGATTTCGTGCCCGCGATAAGTCGTGCGGAGCGGCGTGCGGGGCTTGGCGACGTAGCTGGCGAAGTCCGCCTCAGTGAGCAGGCCGCCGTTCGCCTTCATCCAGTCGGCCGTGGCCTTGGCGAAGGGGCCGCGATAGAACCAGTCGCTCCCGTGCTCGCCCAGCGCGCGGAAAGTCTGCGCCAAGTCAGGCTGGCGCAAGGTGTCGCCGACTTTCCACGGTGAGCCGTCGGGCCGCAGGAAGATGGCGCGGGCGGCGGGGAACTTCGCGAGGTCCTTGGCCACGCCCGCGAGCCGACTGGCGTAGTTGCGCGTCACGGGGAAGCCGACCTCGGCCAGCTTCGCGGCGGCGAGGCAATGCTCCAACCACGGGCGTTGACCGAACTTCGTCACCGCCTGGTGAAACGCTGCGACTTCGCCGGGCACGCCCACCGCGAGCGCACCGGTCTGGCTGAGTTCGGCCACCGCCTTGCCGCCTCGGAGGAACATGTCGCGCGTCGCCTTCGCCGGAGCGGTCTCGCGCCCGTCAATCGCCACGACCTCGCCGTTCGCGCGGCGGATGACCAGGAAGCAGCCGCCGCCGAGGCCGGAGTTGTGGCTGTCCACGACGCTGAGGGTGAGGCCGGCGGCGACGATGGCATCCACGGCATTGCCCCCGCGCCGCAGGGCGTCCAGCCCCGCCTCGGTCGCCACCGGGTGGACTGTCGCGACCATGCCGCGCGCGGGCGCAGCGGCGGCTGGCCAGCCGAGCGTGAGCAGCAACACGAGCAGCGCAGCGGCGACGGTGCTTTCAACGCGGTGCAGCGGGGCCGAGGTCACGTAGCCAAAGCGGCGTCGCGCTTCGCTTGCCGCCGCACTCCATATGGTGCGCAGGTCGCTCATGACTTGGAGCCAATCACACCACCGTCAGCGGCCCGTCGAATATGGTGAGGCTGATGACTTCCGACTTCGCGAGGTGCGGGCCGTGGCGCTCGCCCTTGGGGGCGTGGAAAAGGGTTCCGGGGCCGTAGGTCACGTCGGACTCGACCCACTCGCCGGAGAGGACGTAAGCCCACTCGTTGGTCAGCGGATGCGTGTGTGCCGGGACGCTGGTGCCAGCGGCGAACTTGCGCAGAACCACCAACCCGCCAGTGGCCGCGTGCTGGTGCAGGACTTTCAACTCCACCCCGGCATAGGGACCGGCCTGCCAGGGCTTCGCATCCGCGTGGGTCAAATATTGAAACATGGAACGATGGCAACGGTTCGGCGGCGCTTTGGCAAGCACGGTGAAAATAGTCCCTTGCGCGATGGGAGTCCGGGCGCAACTTACAGCCAGACCCTTACAGGAAACTGCCGATATGAACGCCGTGCCTTCCTCGTCGCCGCAAGCCGAGCCGCCGCCCAGCTCGGTGCGCCTGCCGGTGAATCCTTTGCCGCCGTCCGCGGCGACGCAGGAAACCAGCGTCGCCGGCGGTGCGCGGAAGCTCTCGCGCTGGGAGGATTTGGAAGAACTGTGGCTCCCGGAGGACCGGAACCTCTCGCACAGCGGCATCAACGAGTAGCCGCCGAGGTCGCCGCGTTCCGCTGTCGACGGACGTTCACGCTACTTTCCCAGCACCTGCTTCAGCCCCGCGAGGAAGCGCGTGTTCTCCGCTGCCGTGCCCACGCTTACGCGCAGCCACTCGGGCAACTGGTAGCCCGCCATCGGGCGCGTGATGACCCCGAGCTTCTGGAGTTCGCTAAAGACGCGCGCGCCGTCGCCGACGCGCAGGAGGATGAAGTTGCCAGCGGTCGGGACAAACTCGATGCCGAGCTTCTCGAACTCGGTTTGCAGGTGGTGGACGCCGGCGAAGTTCGTCCCGCGCGTGCGCTGGACATGCTCGTCGTCGTCGAGCGCGGCGAGGGCGGCGGCTTGGGCGAGGCTGTTCAGGTTGAACGGCTGGCGAATCTTCTCCAGCGCGGCAATCAACTCCGGGTGGCCGATGCCGTAGCCCACGCGCGTGCCGGCCAGGCCGTAGATTTTGGAGAACGTCCGCATGAGCAGGAGGTTCGGCTTCGTGCCGGCGGTGATGAGGGGAATCAAGTTCACCGGGTCGTTGAGGAACTCGATGTAAGCCTCGTCCATCACCAGCAGGACGTGCGGCGGGACTTCGTTGACGAGTTCGATGAGGTCCGCACGCTCGGCCAATGTGCCGGTGGGGTTGTTCGGGTTCGCCACGAACACGACGCGGGTCTGCGGCGTGATGGCGGCGAGCATCGCGGGCAGGTCGTGGCCGAGGCCGCGCGCGGGGACGGTGATGAGGTTCGCGCCGGCCATCTTCGTGATGATGGGGTAGATGGCGAAGCAGTATTGCGAGACGACCACGTCGGTGCCGGGGGCCATTAGCGCGTGGCCGATGAACTCGATGATTTCGTTCGAGCCGTTGCCGAGGATGAGGTGGCTGGTCTCGACGTTGAGTTTGTTGGCGAGTCGGCGCTTGAAGTAGAAGGCGTTGCCGTCCGGGTAGAGATGCACGCTGGCGGCGGCGGCTTGAATCGCGGCGAGGGCTTTGGGCGAGGGGCCGAGCGGGTTCTCGTTCGAGGCCAGCTTGATGATGTCGCTGGCGGGCAGGCCGACTTCACGCGCCACTTCCTCGATGGGGCGGCCGGGCTGGTAGGTGGGGAGAGTGGCGAGAGTGGAGTTGAGGGCGAGGAACATGGGGGATGGGGTCTGGCGGATGGGTCTGGGGAATCGTGTGTTGGATAGCGATGCTGAAGACGAACAGTGTAGTAGTGGTTCAGGTGTTGGGCGTTGCTGGTGTTATGGTCGCTTGCGAACCGCTCTTCTGGTTGTGCTGAAAAACTCGCTCTCGAAATCGGAGAACTCCGGCTCGGACAGGTGATACCGAAAGACTTCGCGAAGCTCCTCGAATCCCTCCGGCGACAGCCAGTTCGGCAAGTCTCGGCGAACCGAATTGTTCAGGGGCAAGTGTTCGTAAAACGAGCAGAGGACTGCGGTGCTCGCGTCGGACTGGCGTCCACCTTTGCTAGGAGCAACCAAGCACCACCGAGCATATTCGTAGAACCGCCGAATCAAATTTTTGTCTGGAGGCTTTGCCCGGTAGGCTTCCTCGAACTTCAAATGCAGTTCTATCCAAAGCGCCATCGGAGAATCCGCCGTGTCTATGTGCTGACGGCATTCCGGCAGTTTTTCCAAAGCAATGCGCTTCCAGGCACTCATCGGCTAATACCAAATCACAGCGCCCCCACCAGCTTCGCCACGTCCACGTGCTGGGCAATCAGGTCGCGGATGACGGCGATTTTCTCGGCGTCGTCGGGGCGGGTTTTGACGATGATGTCGTGGACTTTGGAGGCGACTTCGTAGCTGTCCTCGGCGGCGAGCAGCACGGGGAAGTTGAGCTGGCGAATCACTTCCAGGGTCGCGGGGCTGGGGCGGAGGTTGTCGGTGAGGACGAGGCCGCTGAGGGCCTCGCCGGGGTTCGCCTGCGCGGCGGCGGCGGCGGCGAGCACGATGTCCTCGCGGTCGCCGGGCGTGATGATGAGCGTGCCGCGCCGGAAGTGTTTGGCCACGTTGTCGGCGGTCATGGCAGCGACGACGATGTTCTCGACGAGTTGGGTGAGGCGCTTGCGGGCGCTCAAGTTCTCGGCAGCCAACTCGTCGCGGATAGTGGCGAGTGTGGGCTTGACGAGGATGGGTTGGAGCGGCAGCACCCCGAGCAGTTCAAGGCCTTTTCGCTTGAGGCCCTTACGCGTGAACTCAGCGATGTAGTCGAGCTTGTCCGGCAGCACCTTGTTGATGATGACGCCGATGACCTCGACGCCGTGCTTCTCGAAGAGGGCTTGGTTCAGCGCGACTTCATCCACCGGCTTGCCGATGCCCCCGCGCGTGACGATGACGACCTTCGCGCCGAGCACCTTGGCGACTTGGGCGTTGGACAAGTCAAACACCGCGCCGACCCCCGCGTGGCCGGAGCCTTCGCAAAGCACGAAGTCCTTCTCCCACGACACGCGGTCGAACGACTTCTGAATCCGCCTCACGAGCGCGTCGTTGCTCGTTTCGGCGAGATACTTGCGGGTGAAGTCCGGCTCGACGGCGATGGGACTCATGTCCACGAGCGGGCAGTTGAGTTTGTAAACGGCGTCCATCAGCACCGTGTCCTCGTCAATCTTCTGTTCGGCAATTTCCACGAAGCGCTGGCCCACGGGCTTGATGTAGCCGATGCGTGGGAACTGCTGCTGGAGCGCGGAGAGCAGGCCGAGCGAGGTGGTGGTCTTGCCGTCGTTCTGCCGCGTGGCGGCGATGAAGACGCGGGGCGTGAGGAGGTTCATGCGCGAGGAAAACTAACCGACTCGGTGCTACGCGACGTGCGCCCCGGCATCGGGATACAGCAGCCGATACTCAATCGCCTGCAAACCGACGATGGCGGCGACGCCAAGGATGTCGTGCGAACTGGCACCACGGGAAATCTCCGCCGCCGGCATGTCGAGCCCGAGGAGAATCTGGCCGTAGGCGTTGGCGCGGGCGACGTGTTGGACGAGTTTGCTGGAGATGTTGCCGGAGTTCAGGTCGGGGAAGACGAGGACGTTCGCGACGCCTGCCACTTGGCTCTCGGGGAGCTTGCGCGAGGCGATTTCCGGGACGAGCGCGGCGTCCACCTGAAGTTCGCCGTCGAAGTCCGCTTCCAGGGCTCGCTGCTCAGCGCGTTGGCGGGCGAGGGCGGTCGCGGCCTCGACTTTCGATGCCGACGGGTGCTTCGCGCTGCCCTTGGTTGAGAAGGAAAGCATCGCCACGCGTGGGCGGACGGCGAGGAGTTGGCGGGCGAGGAAGCCACTCGCCACCGCGATGTCGGCGAGCTGGTCCACGGTTGGCTCGGGAATGACGCCGCAATCCGCCATGAGCATCGCGCCTTGGTGGCCGAACCGAGTGTCCTCGACTTCCAGCACCATGCAGCTCGACGCCGAGCTGTAGCCGGGGGCGAGGCGGATGATTTGGAAGACGGGTCGCAGCACGCTGCCGGAGGCTTCGCTCGCGCCGGAGACGAGCCCGTCCGCTTGGCGCATCGCGACCATCATCGCGCCGAAGTAGTTCGGTTTGCGCATCGTTTCGAGCGCTTCGGCGTGTTGCACGCCTTTGGTGCGACGGAGGCGGGCGTAGATTTTCGCGAAACCCTCGAGTTCCTCGCTCTCTTCGGGGTTGATGATGCGGATGCCTTGGAGGGAGAGGTTGAGGCCCTCGGCGGCGCGTTTGATGCGCGTGCGGTCGCCGAGGAGGATGGGCGCACCCAGTTGGAGCGAGCAGAACTGCCGGGCCGCCTGCAACACGCGCGGCTCGGTGCCTTCGGGGAAAACCATCCGCTTCGGGTGCCGTTGCAGCCGTTCGATGACGCTGCCGATGAAACGCATGGCGACTTGGTAGCCGACGAGGCGGTGGACTGCAATCGGCAAGTCCGCTCAACGGGTAGCCGCCGAGGTGAGGAGGCGAATTGCTTTGAGCGTCGTGGTATCCGCCTCCTCACCTCGGCGGCTATTGAGCGTCCGACGGCCCGGTCGCCTCAGTGGGCGGCGACGGCCTCGCGCGTATCCCGTTTGCCGGCGAGCAGTTTGGCCGCCGTTTCGCAGCAGCACTCGTGCGGCTCCAGCGGGCCGGTCACGGGCAGCGCCGCGAGGTCTTCAGCCTCGTTCTTGGAGACAAAGTGCCGCATGATGAGGACATAGGAGAGCGGCAGGCTGGCAGCGAACAGGCAGATGAGGAGCTCGGAGACTTTAATCATATGGGTTGCTTTCGTTCGGGCGGCTACTTGCCGTCCGCAGTTCATCGCGTGAACTGAACGCTGGCCATGAGTAGCCCGAGCCTAAAGCGTCGGCTTCGCAACATTTGCCGGAACTGAACCTTCTTTTGCCCATCAATGGGGCGCGGACGCCCACGTCCGCAGCCGGGGGGCTTGGCGTTCGCGAGCAACTGCGGACGTGGGCGTCCGCGCTCCGGCTCACCTCCCGCCCTTGCCGGCGTCGAGGAAGTCCAGCCCTTGCTCCAGCCACTTCGCGGGCGGGAGGTTGTGCCCCACGCCGGGCGCTTCGAGGTAAAGCACGTTGGCGAAGCCCTCCTTCTTGTAGCCTTGCTCGAAGACCGCCTTGGTCCCCGCGCGATTAAAATCCTTCTCGCCCGTCACCAACGCGTGGCGGCAGAACTTCTTCGCGATGGCCAGCACCTCGTCGTCCGGGATGAAGTTCGCGCCGAAGGTGTTCTTGCCGTCGCCCGCCGGAATGTCCTCGTAGAAGTTCACGCCCATGAATGGCATCGCGCCACTGAACATATCCGCGTAGGCCACGCCCACCATGCTCGCCACGCGGCCACCGCCCGAGTGGCCGCTCACATACACGCGGCGGCCGTCCACGTTGAAGCGCTCGCGCAGCCCGAGGTTGGCGACCACGGCGAGGCGCACGCGGTCGAAGATGTTGCGCGGGTTGCCGGACTTGAGTGCACCGATGAAGAGGAGCTTGCGCGCGGCCAACACTGGCTCCCAGTCGGCGGGGATGGCCGCAGTGTCACCGGGGGAAATCCAGATGAACACGCCCCATTTGTCGGCGTGCTGGTAGGTCGCGGGCACGACGAGCTGGAACTTCTCCTTCGCGAGGTCGAGCGGGGCGGGGTTCTCGACCGAGTGCAGCCGCCACTTCAGTTCGTCCGGTTCGGCCTGCTTAGGCAGCACGGTGAAGGACACGGTGCTCTTGCCAGCAGTGAACGGCGGGAGGTCGGCCGCCCGGTTCACCGTGGTCAGCCAAGCCAGAACGAGGAGGAAGGCACATTGACCGGCGAACGAGCGGCGGGAGAGAGTCAGGCGTTTCATGGATGGCGTGTGTCGGCTGGCTGCGGAAGCTAGCGGCCCGTGCATCGAAGCAAAATGATTTTCCGCCCACTGAACTCGCTGACCGTCGGACGCCTCGCCGTCGCGCTGTGGCTGACCTGCCTGCTCGGGCCGGGGCTATCCGCCCAGCAGCCCGCTACCAACCAGACCCGTCCGAACATCGTCATCATCCTCGCGGACGACTTGGGCTGGGGCGACTTGAGCTGCTACGGACAGAAGAAATTTTCCACGCCGAATCTCGACCGCCTTGCCGCCGAGGGGATGCGCTTCACGCAGGCTTACGCGGGCAGCCCCAGCGGTGCGGCTTCGCGCGGGACGCTCTTCACGGGCCAGCACACCGGGCACGCGCGCATCCGTGGCAACTACGGCCCCGACGGCCATCCAGTCGCGTTGCGCGGCGAGGACGCGACGCTAACGGAGGTGCTCAAACGCGCCGGCTACCACACCGGCGTCATCGGCAAGTGGGGCCTGGGCGGCGACGGCACGGCGGGCTTGCCGGAGAAGAAAGGCGTGGACCAATGGTCCGGCTTGCTCGAACTGCGCCACGCGACGAACCAGTTCCCCGCCGTCATCGCCCGCCACGACCCCAAGCAAGTTGTCTTCAACGACCCCATCAAATACCCGACTACCTACTACCTGCCCATCCAGGCCAACGCCAACGGTCAGCCCGGCTGGCACGCGCAAGACCTCTTCACCCTCGCCGCCTCGAACTACTTCCGCATCTACCCGGCGGCGGAGTTCAACCAGTTCCGGCCCTTCTTCCTCCACCTCGCCTTCACCCTCCCCAACGCCGGCGAAGAGCCGGGCACCAACGCGCCGACGCCGTATCTCGGCAGCCCCGCGCGCTTCGCCCAGGAGAAGTGGCCCGCCGTCGAACAGCGCCGGGCCGCCGCCATCACGCACCTGGATGCTTCGGTTGGAAAACTCCTGAAGCAACTCGACGACCCCAAGCTCGCCGAGCACACCGTCATTCTCTTCACCAGCGACAACGCCGCGCCGAAAGACGGCTTGTGCGACCCCGCGTTCTCCCGCAGCAACGGCCCGTTCCGGGGCGCGAAGGGCGACCTCACCGAAGGCGGCTTGCGCGTGCCGTTGTTCGTGCGTTGGCCCAAGCACATCAAGCCCGGCACGACCAACGACCAGCCGGTCGCGCTCTGGGACGTGTTCGCGACCACGGCTGAACTCGCGGGCGTGACCAACGCGCCGGCCTCCGACGGGAGCTCCCTTCTGCCCGCGCTCCTCGGTCGCCCGACGCAGGCGAAGCGCGAGTTCCTCTACTGGGAGTCGCACGAGCGCGGCTTCGCCCAAGCCCTCCGCGTCGGCGATTGGAAAGGCAGCCGCGCCCAGCCAGGCGAACCGCTGGAGCTTTTCCACCTCGTCCGCGACCCCGGCGAGACCCGCAACATCGCCGCCGATCATCCCGCCGTCGTGAAGCACATAGAAACCCTCCTCAAGTCCGCGCGGACGGAGAGCAATGTGTGGCCGCTCCCGCCCGCGCCGCCCGCTAGCGGTTCAGGTTCGCCACCCGGCGTTCCGCGTCCTTGATTTGCTCGGGCGTCAGCCGGGCGCGCAGTTTGGTGAGTTCGGGTTCCACGGTGGCATCGCCGCGTTGGCGGGCGAGGGTGAACCACTTGTATGCCTCGACCAAATCCACCGGGGCGACCGTGCCCTCCACACACCAGCGCCCCATCTGGAGCAAGGCCGGCAGCTCACGGAACTGGCAGGCACGACGGTGCATCTGGTAGAGCGCGGCGAACTGGCGGGATTCCTCATCGGTCTGGGGCAGGAGCTGGCTTTCGGACATGCCGTAGCCATACCGGTTAACGTGGGCCTGGCAGAGCCAGCCGCACGCTTTCAAACGATCCGGCGGCCCCGCGAAACCCCACCGCAGCCGCTGGCTCAGCCGTTCGGCGGACCGGTGATGGCCGGCCTCGGCCGCGCGCTCATACAGGGCGTTGACAGAGTCGGCGGTGTCGCGCGGCGAGCCTTCGCCGGCCTCATACAGCTCGGCGAGCGCGAAGGCGGCGTCCCCGTTCCCCTGCGCAGCGGCCTTGCGATAGAGGTCCGTCGCGGCGACCAAGTCCTGCGGGACACTCGTGCCGAGCGCGTAGGCATTGGCCAGGTGCAACTGCCCATGCCCGAAGTCCTGGGCGGCGGCCTTCCGAAACCACGCGAGCGCCGCCGCCGCGTCCTTGGGAAGATTGTGGCCTCGGTGCAACATCAAGCCGAGGTCCACCTGCGCGGCGGCGTAGCCCGCATCGGCGGCCTGCCGGATGAGCTTCACCCCGGCGGCCGGGTCCACCGCGAGGCCGCCCTTACCTTGCAGGGTCATCCAGCCGAGGTGGGTCATGGCCGCCGGAAAACCTTTGGCGACGGCGGCCTGATACCAACGCACCGCTTCGGTGGCATCCGCGCGGGTGCCCCAACCGTGCAAGTGGGCGAACCCCACGTAATTGAGTGCGTAAGGCAACTCCTGGGCTGCGGCCGCGCGCATCCACTTCCACCCGAGCGGGTAATTTTGGGCGACGATCTTGCTTTCGAAATAGGCCATGCCCAACCCCGCCTGGGCGACGGCGAGATTCTGGTCCGCCGCTCGTTGCAGCCATTGGATACCTTCCTCCAACTGGCCGGGGGTGGCGTTGGGGCGCTTGAAGAACGTGTGCGCGAGGCTGTGCTGCGCTTCGGCGTTGCCCGCTTCGGCGGCGGCGCGCAGCTCGGCCGGGGATTTTCCACTCCAGCGCTTAAGCACGTCCTCATGGTCGGCGGGCGCGGCGGGGAGGAGCGGAGCGGACGCGCAGAACAGACCGAGCGAGACCATTGCCACCACGGCTCCCAGCCCGCGCATGGGGACCATGAGCCGAGGGACGAGCGTTTTTGTATGGAGTCCCGGCTTTAGCCGGCTGGACGTCCCACCGGCTAAAGCCGGGACTCCATGCCAGCGAGGTTCATGGCGAGGTGAAGTGTGCATCGCAGCTCAGGGTTTTTTGGCTTCGGTCCGGCTCTTGGTCGCGTGCGGGAGGAGCGAGGCCAGCTCGCGCTGGTTGAGCCGTTGGTCGCGGTTCAGATCGAACTGCAGCGCTTCGGCGAAGGGCGGTGGCGTCCACTTGCGGCCCTCCAGCTCGGGCGGCTGGGCGCGGAAGGCGGCGTATTCCGGCGCGTCCAGCAGGCCGTCGCCGTTGGCGTCGAATGCCTTGAACCAGCGGGCCGCCGTCTCCTGGTCCAGCAGGCGCTGGTAGATGGGATTGGCCCGCGCGGCGCGCTCCTCGTCTGGCTCCAGCACGCCGTTGGCATTGGTGTCGAACTGGGCCAGCAGGGACTTCTTCATCCGGACGAGTTGCGCCGCCTCGGACTCCTGCCTAGCCCGGTGGTGTTCCAGCGTGAGCCGCTCCTGCGCCTGGAAGAACGGCTCCAGTTCCGCCTTCGTGAGCACCCAGAAGCCCGCCGGCACCCGTTTGTCGGTGATGATCACGCCGTCGCCGGTGGCGATGAGTTTTGTCTGGGGCGACATGGCTGAGTTGTGCATCGGATTCTGGGGCAGCCCGGCACCCTTCGCGGAGGCTTCGAGCCAGAGCGGAATGAGATAAGGCGCACTGCGGCCCGCCGGGAAGAACATGAGCGTCGCGTGCCGGTCACCCACCGGCTTCCAGCGGAAGCCGCCACCGGGGCGGGCTTCAGTCGCCAGCCAGCCGTGCAGGCTCCACAAGTCCTTGCCCAGGCTGGCGGCGGGCGGCAGGTAGGGATCGAATGGGGCCGGCACCCGCCACCGCGTCTTGGCGCTGGAGCCGGCGCTGGGGGGCTGGCCGGCATACGCAGGTGGGGCCGTGTCGTAGAGATGGCTCCACTCGGACTCGTCATCGAACACGCCGAACCAGCTTTGGCGACCCATCGGGTAGCCGCCGCGGGTGGCGAGGGTGACATTCAGCTCGCGGACGATCGTTTGCTGCTGCGGCGGGGCCACGATCTCGCGCCAGGTGCGGGCGCGCGGGTCGTGCTCGAAGAGCCGCGCGCTGGTCCACACCCGCACCCGTCCACCCGGCCCGGGGAACACCGGCGGCGAGCCGAGCGTGCCGAGCGTGTCCAGCGGCGTCTCAGCGGGCCGCCGCCGGGTGCTGGCCAGGAGCCGGGTGCCGTCGCCCGCCTCGTTCAGTTCCAAGATGCTGTCGGCGGCGCTGAAGTAGAGCCGCCCATGCACCACGAACAGGGTCGCATTGTCCGGCACGGACGCCGGCAAATCCTCCCAGCGCGCGCCGCCCAGCCTGAGGCGCTTGAGCCTGTCGCCGAGGTGGAGATAAACGTGGCCGTCCCACACGACATAGCCGGGGAAGAGCGCGTTCATCCACCCGTCGCGCTCGGGCAGCGTGCGCTCGGGCTTGGGCAACACATAGGTCTGCGCGCGCAAGGTGTCCGGCTCCAAGGCCACCAGCATGAGCTCGTCGCCCTGACCGTAGTTCGTGGTGTAGCGCAGGCCGGTCCAGATGCGGCCCGCCGCGAACTGGAGGTTCAAGGGGCCGGACGGCCGCACGCGCGGATCGGGAAACAACTCGGCGGGCGGCGTCCAGAACCGCGTGGCCTGGAGCACGTTCGTCGGGCCGGCGGGGGCGTTGGGGTGGACGACTTTTGGCGGCGGGCGCGGCGCGCTGGCTTGAATCACGGCTTTGGGAACCACCGAGTTGGTGGGCGGGTTCAGCGCGCGGCTCATGCGATCCGCCACCGAGCGCGGCCAGACGGGCCATCCCATGCGCTCGCCGTAAGGTTGCAACAGCGGGAGGAGTTCCTCCATCTCCGCGCGGGTGTATTGCCGGTGCAGATACTGACTGGTGAAGCGGCCGTCATCATACGCCTTGGCCGTGCGCAGATACTCCTTGTGCTCCTCCCAACTCCGGCGAGCGGCGAGTTCCGTCAGCCGCTGTTGCTCCGCCTCCTGCTCCTTGCGGTAAGCCTCGCCAAATTCCTTCCACTTTAGGTCGAACGGACCCAGCAACGCGGCGTCCTCCCGGTTGCGGTGGATGGTTTGCAGATTGCCGCTGGAATTCCGCTCCGTCACCACTTCCCGGCCATTCGGTCCCTCCCGAAGTTTCGTCAGGGCAGCCGTGAGGATGAGCTGGCTGACGTGGGGTGAAATGACGCCGGTGAACAGGTTCGTGCGGAGTTCCCAAACCAGGTCGAGCAGCTTCGCCGCCTGGGTTTGCACCGCCGCATCCGTGGTGGCGGGCAGGGCCTCGAAGCGGCGGAGCTGCCCTTCGATGCGCAAGGCGGCGTTCGTCGAGCGGCCCCACTCGTCCACCAGCGCCGCCCACGCCTGCGGGGCGGCCTGCCGCTCGGCCACCGTCCAGCAGGTCAGGGGGAACGGCCGGAGCAGCTCGCCCCGCAGCGTCGAGAAGTAAGCCGGGTGTGTGACCAGCTCGGCCAGCCACGCACGGCCCTGGCTCACGTCACCCACCCAGTAGCTGCCGCCAGCCGCCCGGGTCGGGAGGAGTTCGACCTTCCGATCAAACACGGTGGTGCCGTTCGGCCGCACCTGTCTCACCTGGACCTGTAGCACGCCGTTCGTCACCAACGGCGACGCAGCCACGCGCTCGAAGCTCGTCCGCGCCAGCGCGCGCAATTCCGCCAGCGCCTTGCCCTGATCGCGCCCCGCTTCGATGGCCCGATAGTAGTGGCGCAGCACGCTGGTCGAGTGGTCCACCGCCCGCAGCCCGGTGGACAGCCAGGTGAACACCAATTCAGGCTCCGTGTCCGCGGGCAGATTTCCGTAGCTCGTGAAGAAACTCAGCGCCTGCAAGGCCATCTCCAATTGGCGCGGGTCCGGCGGACGCAGCGCCACCAGATAACCGCGGGCCGTCTGGCGGGCCTCTTCGCGCCACGCCGTCGTGGCCTGCAACTCTGCCGTCCAGCCCGCTAGCCGCACCGTCGCCAGCTCCACGCCGCGCAATCCCAGCGCCCACGCCGCGTCCGCCGCCGCGCGGGCCTCCGGGCGCATTCCCCAGCGGCTCGCCCAGCGCGCCTCCTCAAAGTATTTCGCGGCCTCCTCCGGCGTGCCCCAGGCCGCGTCCGTGGGCGACCGGTGGAGCGAGGTAAAGATTTTCCCCGCCAGTGCGTTCACCAACTGCGGCAGTTCCGTGCGCTCGCCTTCCACCTCCACCTGCGTCGCGGTGCCGCCGCCCGGCGGGATGAGCCGGCCATGCACGGTCACGCGGCCCGCTTGTTCCCCGTCCTTGTTGATGACGCCTTCGAGCAAATAGCTGCCGCTCCAAAAAGCGCTTTCCACCTCGCCGCCGAGTTCCCGTTCCGCCGTGAGCTGGTCCATCCGCCGCCGCTCCAGCACGAACACCTCGCGCTGGCGCAGCAGCCGCTCCGTGAGCAGCGACGTGAGGTCGCGCTCCAAGGCGACGGCCCGCGTGGTGTTCAGCGCCGAGCGGAGGTTCAGGATGGAGACGGGCACGGCGTCTTGGCGCGCGACCGCCGCCTTGGGCAGCCACTGGAGGAATTGCGCCGCCGCGCGCCCGCTCCACTCCGTCACGTCCGCCAAGGGAAGCGCCACCGCCAGTTGACCGAGCGTCACGCCCGTTTTCACCGCGACCAAGCGCGCGGACAAGTTGGTCTGGCCAGCGGCGGAATTGGTTTCCATCAACAACACGCCATCAGCCCCGAGCACTTCTCCCAGCTTCACCAGGCTGCCGCGACCCGCCGCGGCGAGGGACTGCTCGCGCCACACGCGGTCGATCTCCGTGCGCTCCAGCAGCGTCACGCCCGGGGCCTGCGAGAGGGAGACGGTCAGCAAATCCGCCACCGGTCGGGTCTCCGCGCCGGGGGCGACGATGGCGAGTTTGAGCGAGCCTGAGGCCGGGCTGCCTGGGGCGGCGACCGGCGGGGCAGGGGAGGGCGGGGCCGCTGGCGCAACGGTCAAATTGAAGCCGGCCCCGAAGATGCGCCGCACGTCGCGCTGCGCCTGCGGGTGTCCCGCAGCCGCCGCCATCCGCAGCCAGCGCACGCCCTCGCCGTAGTCCGCGCCCATCAGTTTTGGGTCCATCAGGAGCGTCGCGAGATTTGTCTGCGCGGAGGCATGGCCACGCTCCGCCGCGCTCCGCAGCCAGCGCACCGCCTCCATCGCGTCCTTGCGCACCGGGCCACCTTCCTGATGAAACCGCGCGAGTTGAAACTGCGCCGCGACCACGCGGCCCTTGGCCGCCGCTTGCAACCAGCGAAGTCCTTCCACCGTGTTGGTGGAGCGGCTCAACGGGTCGAGGAAGTGCAGCGCCAGTTGGAACTGCGCGCCCGTGTTGCCTTGCTCGGCGGATGCCTTCAGCCACTTCGCCGCCTCCGTCTCATGCGGCGCGGGGAGGTTCCCGCCGCTCGTGATCTTGCCATTCGACATGCCCCAGCCCCGCTCCAGCGCGGCTTTCAGGTGGGCGCTGTCCTCGCGCAGCAGAAGCGTTAGCCCGAGTTGGAACTGCGCGGCGGCATCGCCCTTGGCGGCGGCGGCCTGAAGCTGGGTGAACGCGGGTGAACTTGCGCCAACGGGGTTGAGGTAATAGAGCGCCGCGAGGGTCTCTGCCGGCAACGGGACCGTCGGCTTGGTCACGAAGTCGTCCGCGAGCTGCTTCGCCTCCGCGCGCTCGGCGCGGGACAGCTTGGCGGAAAGCTTCGCCAACGCCCTCGCCGCGTCGGTGTGTCCCTGACGCGCGGCGAGGTCATACCACTTCGCCGCCTCGATGAAATCCGGCTTGGTCCCGCGCCCTAGTTCGTAGCGGGTGCCAAGCTGCCATTGCGCGGTCGCCGCGCCATCCCGCGCGCTGGCAATGAGCCAGCGGCCCGCCTGAAAGAGGTTGGTCACTCCGCGATTCGGTGGACCGTGCGGCTCCAAGAAGGCAGCGGCGAAGCGCGCGACGGCGTAGCCCTGCTTGGCGAGCGGCTGAAGCAGATTAGTGGCTCCGGTGAAGTCCACCTTGCCGCCCGGACGATTGTTCACATGCAGCAAGCCCAGTCGCAGTTGGGCACCCGCATTGCCCTGGTCCGCCGCGCGCCGATACCACGCCATCGCCTGCGCGAAATCAATGCGTCCGCCGATACCCCGCTCGCGCGCCGCTCCCGCCATCAACTGCGCTTCCAGCACCCCTTGCTCGGCGGCTCGCTCCAGCCACTCGACCGCCGCCGGCACATCCTGTGCCACGCCCTCCCCGCGAAACAGCGCGCGGCCCAGAAAGAACTGCGCCTCCGCCTCGCCGCGCGCTGCTGCCGCGCGGACTTCATCAGGGGTGGCGCGGCTCCCATCGTTGGGACGGACGGACGGGCTGGGAGCGTTCTGTGCCACGAGGCCCACCGTCATCGCGATAGCGATAGCCAGCGCCAATAGGGGGCGAGCATGATTCAGGGATGATCCCACGGGCGTCAGGTGTTGTTGGTTCGGAGAACGCCGAAGGCTGCTTTTCCGGGAGCACAAATGCAATCCCGCGCACAAGCAGTCAGCGGTGCTTTCCGGTTGAGACAAACCAGCGGAGCGAATCCTTGGAGAAAGTTGCTTCAGGGAACCCCATAGAGCCGGGACGATGCAGATACAACGGAGCCTCACTTTCAACGCAGCGACGCAGCGGTCGCAAAGTAGCGCGGAGAAGCGACCGGCAAGACTCGCGGTGGAACTAGCAACCCCGAGGTAAGGCCCCGAACCTTTCAGCTTTCAACGGCTCCCTCACCCCAGCACTTGTTTCCGCTTCGTTACCCACTCCGTGCCCAGCGTCTGGAGCGTCTTGGGCTTCAGCCATTTCTCGGCGAGCGGGAAGATGACGCGTTCCTCGCGGTCGAAATGTTGGCGGGAGAACACGACGACGTTGTGCAGCAGCTTCTTGGCTTTCGCCAACTCGCGGCAGGTCCGCAGTTGAGCCAGCAGGGTCTCGACGTGTTCGTGCTCGGCGTGAATCGCTTCGTTCTGGCCGAGGTTGTCGAGGCAGTGGGCGAGGGGCTCCATGACGAGTTCGTCCTCCACCTGGCCGTGCGCCGCCTGCATCGCGCCGACGAGGCCGGCCAGCGCCCGCACCTCGCCGAGCGTGCGCAGTTTGGGCGCGGTGCGCTCCACGTAATCGAAGAGGTTGTGGAAGACAACATGTTCGGCGAGCAGGGCGTCGGTGATTTTCATGGGGGTGTCAGACTTGATGGGCTGCGACTCTGTTCAACCCGGACGCCGAAGTAGCCCAAGGGGCTGCTGACCGTAGCGTAGGTTTTCAACCGGCGGCGGCGGGACGGGGCTTGCGCCGTCGCACGTAGTTCTCCCCTGGCTTCGCTTTGAACCCGAATTCTGAAGTTGAACCTGTGCGCGGACAGCGAAGCCGGCCGTGGCTTGTCTTCCTGAACGTATCTGCTCAGTTCCTTGGCGACCTTGGCGTGAGGCGCTCGGCTTTGGACGCTTGGTTCCGGTTGAACTTGGATACGGCAATGAACGAGTTGCGGGACGGTTCCGCCTTACTTCGCTGCCTTCAGGAAGGCCAGTAGGTCGGCCAGTTCCTGCCGGGTCAGGGCTTGCTCCAGGCCGTCGGGCATGAGGGAGACTTTACTGGGGCGGACTTCCACCACGTCGGCGCGGGCGATGCGGGCTTCGGACTCGGGGCCGTTGGCGAGGACGAGTTCGTCGGGGGCGTCCTTGCGGAGGATGCCGGTGAGGTCTTCGCCGTCTTTCCGTATCACCGTGAAGGGTTCGTAGCTGCGGACGAAGCTGGCGCTGGGGTAGATGATGCTTTCGAGGAGGTCCAGCTCGCTGCGGACTTGGCCGATGCGCGTGAGGTCGGGTCCGAGCTTGCCGCCGAGGTAGCCAATGGCGTGGCAGGTGGCACAGGCGGACTTCTGGCTCTTGAACAGGGCGTGGCCGCGCCGCACGTCGCCGTCTCGGAGGGTGGGCAGGAGGGCTTCCAGATGCGCGCGTTGCTTGCCGGCATCGGCGTTGAGGAGGGTAAGGAGTTCGGCACCGGCGTCCCGAACGGACTGGGGGTATCTGGCGAGCAGCGGCTGGAGCAGGTCCACGCGGAGGCCGCGCAGGGCAGGGGAGTCTTTGAGGGCGGCAACGAGCTTAAGGCCGAGGGCTTCGGTCGGGGCTGGGTCGAAGGCGGGGAGGAGCTTCGGGGCTTCCAGCGGGGAAACGCCCTTCATTGTGTCGGCCAGCACAAGCTGTTGCTCGCTGGTCAACTTCGCCTTCGCTAGCACGGTGCTGGCCGCGTTGCGCGTGAGCATGCGCTGAGTGGGCTGAATGACGCTTAGGAGGAAGTCGAAGAGCTTGGGCTCGACACTTGCCAGCCCACTAGGAATCGCCGCCAGCGCCTCCACGCGCACGTCCGCTGGCGCGCTAGGGTTGCGTCCGACGTGCCCCAACGCCTCCGCGAGCGCAGCATGTCCGGTCTTGGGCCACGGCAGTGCGCGGGCGGTGAGTGCTGCCTGGCGCACCATCGGCGGGCTGGTGTCGGCGAGCGCGGCGAGGAGTTCGTCGAGCCAGCGCGGCGGCGTGTCCTTGAGACCAGCTTCGGCCATCGCCCGCAAAGCCAGCAGCGGAGCCTCGGCGGGAAGCGAAGCTTGGTCGCGCACTGTGTCGGCCAGCAGCGTTTGAATCACGGAGGACTTGGCGAGGCGGGGAAGCGCGGTGGCGAGCTCGTCGCGCTCTGGCCCAAGGTGTGCGTCCGCTAGCCGCATGCGGAAGTAACCCGCCAATTCCGCTCCCCACTCAGGACGACGACCCCAGATACCTTGCACCGTCTCGTGCAAGGTGCGCCCGCCGGGAGTTTCGCGGGAGGCGTGGCGCAGCAGGTCAGACAATTCCTTCGCGGACAGGGTGCGGTCGCCCATCTGGTCGCGGGCGGTCAGCCACGAGATGACCAGCATCGCGTTGCAGTCGAACAAGCCGGTGCCGCAGGAGCCAGCCGCTCGGGTGAAGGCGTGTTGCATTGCGTCTGCGTTCCCAATCTCCATCAACGCGAAGACGAGAGAATGATTGAGAATCCGCTTGGCTGTCGAACTGCCCAACGCGTTGGCCGGCTCCCAAGTGGAGGACTGAAGTGTTGAAGCCATCAGCGGGAACACGAGGTTCGTTGTGCCGATGCGACCAGCGGCCTCCGCCGCGACACGCATGAGCGGTGCGTTCGTTTCATTCGGTCCGAGGAAGCTCGCCACGCGGCCCGCTGCATTCGTGTCCCGCCACACGCTCACGACGTGGAGGGCGGCGTGGCGGACGGAGGGAGCGGTGTCGTTCAAGGCCGTGCGGACGGCCTCGCGGGCGGGCGCACCCGAGATGCGAGAGAGTGCCCACACGGCGTCGCGTCGGAAGTCCGCCGCCGGGGAGGGCGCACTGTCCTCAGCGCGCCGCTCTGTTGCGTTCGGATGCGCAACCGGCGCGGTGAGGACACCACGCCCTACCAGCACTTGGCGCAGCGCGGGCACGGCGGTTTCGCCGCGCTTGCCCAGCTCGGCGATGGCACGCTGGCGGACGTAGAGGCGTTCGTCGGCGAGGAGTTTCACGAGGTCGGTGGGTGGGAGGGCAGGCCAGTTCAGCTTGAGGCCGCGAGGGTCGGCGGGCTTGAGCATGCCGGCCTTTCGCAACCGGTAGATGCCGCCGAGGACGTCCGGCTTGGCCAGTTGGGAGGTGGGGCAACAAATCTTATACCAGCCGCCGGTGTCCACGATGAGGAGGCTGCCGTCGGCGTCTTCCAACACGTCGGTCGGGTGGAAGTCCACATGGTCGCTCGCGAGCAGGTCGGTGTCGCGGGTCTTGAACGTCGCGCCGTCGGGGATGAGTTCGTGGCGGACGACCTTGCGGAGGTTGAAGTAGCACGCGAGCAAGTTGTCCGACCAGTCCGCGCCGAAGATGCGCGAGCGATACGTGGTCAGGCCGCACGGGGCGGACGCGCCAGAGTGATTCAACACGGGCATGAGGTCTCCGGTGCGGGGGTGGCCGTCGAGGGCGGATTGTTCCTTGCCATAGACGCCGCCATAGATGGCATGGAGCAAGCCGTCGCGCTGGCCGCCACCGGGTTGCACGAAGGTGCAGCTCACGAAGCGCTCGCCGGTGCTGTGGAAGGCGACGCCCACCGGATTGTCCATGCCGCCGGTGAGAACGGGTTCGAGGCCCGAGCCGTCGGGGCGGGCGCGGAAGATGTGGGAGGCGCGGGTGACGAAGGGCTTGCCATTCGGGAGCGTGTAGCGCTGCTCGGCAAACGCGCCTTTCGCCCAATAGAACCAGCCGTCGGGGCCGAGGTAAGGGCCGTGTAGGTCGTTGGCACAGCCGGTGAGGGTTTTGCCGTCGTGCCAGACCTCGCGTTTGTCCGCGACGCCGTCGCCGTCGGTGTCGGTGAGCTTCCAGATTTGCGGCGGGGCGGCGACGTAGAGGGAGCCGGCGTGAAACATCGCGCCCTCGGGGAACATCAGCTTGTCCGCAAACACGACGGACTTGTCGAAGCGGCCATCCCCATCGGTGTCTTCTAGCCGCACGATGCGGTGGTCCTTGCGCTCGTATTGCGTCGGGCCTTTCTCGTTCGAGCCGGAGGAGTCGGTAGCGTAGAGGCGGCCCTGGTCATCGTAGGCGATGGAGATGGGGCGGTTAACCAACGGGGCGGCGGCGACGAGTTCGAGGGTGAAGCCGTCGGGGAGGGTGAAGGAGCGGTCGTTGAGGTTGGTTTGGGCAGCGTGCGTGCTGGCGCTGAATGTGACGAAGACAGCGAAGGCGGAGGCGAACAGTTTGTTCATGGCGTGCGTTGATAGACGCGCACGTAGTCCACCAGCATTCGTTGCGGGAAGACGGTTTGTGCATCGGGTGGGCCGGGCCATTGCCCGCCGACGGAGAGGTTGAGGAGCAGATGAAACGGCTGGTCGAAGGGCGCGGGGAATGGTGCGCCTTCGCTGCGCCACTTCGTCTGCGTGGAGACAAGTTGCCCATCCACATACCACCGGAAGGCGTCGCGCTCCCACTCCAGCGCGAAGAGATGGAAGTCGTCGGCGAACGTGCCTTTGGGCAGCGCGTAGGGCTTCCCGGCGGACTGCTGGCGCGGCCACTTGCCGCCGAAGTGAATCGTGCCGTGGACTTGGTGCGGTTCGTGCCCGACGACTTCCGCGATGTCGATCTCGCCGCTGGCCGCCCAGGGACCGTATTTGTCGGTGGTGGGGAGCATCCAGATGGCGGGCCAGATGCCGCGCCCGCGCGGGAGCTTGGCGCGCACCTCGACGCGGCAATAGGTCCAGTCCGCGCGGTGCTTCGTGCGCAGACGGGCGGAGGTGAACTGCCGCGTCTGGCCGGCGAGGGTGAAGAGTTCCTTGCGCGCCTCGATGACGAGCTGGCCGTTCTCGATGCGGACATTCTCAGGGCGGTCGAGGAAGACCTGCTGCTCGTTGTTGCCGCCGCCGTGGGCGTTCTCCTCGACGGCCCACTTGTTGTAGTCGAGCTTCGGGCCATCGAACTCGTCGGCCCAGACGAGCTTCCACGGGAGGGGCGCGGCGGCGAAGGTGGGTTGGCTGGCGGTCAGCGCGAGGAGGAGGAACAATCGGAGAATCACGCCCGGTAGCGTAGTCAGCGGCCCTCGCTTGGCAAGGTCGCGCCCGCGAACAAAAAACCACTGACAAGCGCCGGGCGATTGCGTTCACTAACCGCGCATTTGCGGCGCGCGGCGGTCACGAGCGCGTCCGTGGATCAACAATTTTTCGCCATGCCCAAACGCACTGACATCCACAGCGTCCTCATCATCGGCGCAGGCCCCATCATCATCGGGCAGGCGTGTGAGTTTGATTACTCCGGCACGCAAGCCTGCAAAGCCCTCAAGGAAGAGGGCTACCGCGTCATCCTCGTGAACTCCAACCCGGCCACCATCATGACCGACCCGGAGTTCGCCGACCGCACCTACATCGAGCCCATCACGCCCGAGTGCGTGGAGAAGATCATCATCCGAGAGAAGGAGGCCATGAAGGCCATGGGCGCGCAGGGCAAGCTCGTCCTGCTCCCCACCCTCGGCGGCCAGACGGCACTGAACACCTCGATGGCGCTGAACAAGAACGGCGCGCTCGCCCGGCATGACGTGGAGATGATCGGCGCGAAGCCCGAGGCGATTCACAAGGGCGAGGACCGCTTCGCCTTCAAGGAACTCATGTTGAGCATCGGCCTCGACGTGCCCATCTCCGGCGTGGCGCACAATTTGGATGAGGCCCGCGCCGTGGCCGAAAGGATCGGCCGCCTCCCGCTCATCATCCGCCCTGCGTTCACCCTCGGCGGCACCGGCGGCGGCATCGGTTACAACCGCGAAGAGTTCGAGGAAATCGCCAAGCGCGGCATCGAGCTGTCGCCCGTGAACGAAATTCTCATCGAAGAATCCCTCCTCGGCTGGAAGGAATACGAGATGGAAGTGATGCGCGACAAGGCCGACAACTGCGTCATCATCTGCTCCATCGAAAACTTCGACCCCATGGGCGTCCACACCGGCGACAGCATCACCGTCGCGCCCATCCAGACGCTGACCGACAAGGAATTTCAGATCATGCGCGACCAGAGCTTCGCCGTCATCCGCGCCGTGGGTGTCGAGACCGGCGGCTCGAACATCCAGTTCGGCGTCAGCCCGGAGAATGGCCGCATGGTCATCATCGAGATGAACCCGCGCGTCAGCCGCAGCTCCGCGCTCGCGTCCAAGGCCACCGGTTTTCCCATCGCGAAGATCGCCGCCAAACTCGCCGTCGGTTACCTGCTCGACGAACTCAAGAACGACATCACGCGCGAAACCCCCGCGAGCTTCGAGCCGAGCATTGATTACGTCGTCACCAAGATTCCGCGTTTCGCCTTCGAGAAATTTCCGCAAGCCGACCCCACGCTTACCACGCAGATGAAAAGCGTCGGCGAAGCGATGGCCATCGGGCGCACGTTCAAGGAAAGCCTGCAAAAATGCCTGCGCTCGCTGGAGATTGGCCGCAGCGGCCTGGGCGGCGACGGCAAACCCTGGCGCATCGGCACGGAAGTCTATGGCGACCGCGACATCCTCCCGCGCGACGTCATCAGCCGCAAACTGAGCGTGCCCAACGCCGAACGCATCTTCTTCATCCGCCACGCCCTGCGCGCCGGCTTCACCATCGAGGAGATTTTCAACCTCACGAAGATCGACCGCTGGTTTCTGGTGCAGATCAAAGAGATTGTGGATTTTGAGGAGGAACTCGCCTTGGCGAACAACTGAGGCCCATTGCCGGAAGTTCGGCAGGGAGACGGAGAGGGACGGTGCGGCGCGGCTCAGTGGAGCTGAACATCGGCGGCGGCAAACTGATGCATAACGAACTCGACATTGTCCGCGACGTGTCCGCGAGACTGGAGCAGGGCGGCATCGCCTACATGCTCACCGGCTCGATGGCGATGAACTACTACGCGCAGCCCCGCATGACGCGTGACATCGATCTGGTGGTCGCCCTCACCCCGCGCGACACGGACAACATCGTTCGGCTGTTCACGCCGGATTACTACGTCTCCCGCGAGGCCGTCAGCAGTTCCATCGCGCATGAATCCCTCTTCAACCTCATCCACCAAGAGAGCGTCATCAAAGTGGATTGCATCATCCGCAAAGGCTCTCCCTACCGCCGCGCCGAGTTCGAGCGCCGCCAACGCATCAACATCGAGGACTTCTCCACCTGGATCGCCAGCAAGGAAGACCTCATCATCTCCAAACTGTGGTGGGCGAAGGATTCCCATTCCGAACTGCAACTGCGCGATGTCCGCAACCTGGCCGGCACCGGCTCTGACACGGCCTACATCGAGCGCTGGACGAAGGAACTGGGGCTGCATAGCCTGTGGCTCGAATGCCAGCCATGACCGACACCCCGCCCGAGGTCGCCGAGATGGTGCGCGCCCGGTTGATGGCCCGCTCCGGCGCGGAACGCTTTCGCATGGGGGTGGAGATGTTTGAAGCAGCCCGCCGCATGGTGGTGGCCTCGCTGCCCGGCGACTTGACGGAAACCGAACGCAAGCGCCGCCTGTTTGAGCGGCTTTACGGCATGCCCATGCCGGTTCACGAATGAGAGGAAAGTGCCAAGCCCTGCGCGCCGGCTTCACCATCGAGGAGATTTTCAACCTCACGAAGATTGACCGCTGGTTTCTGGTGCAGATCAAAGAGATCGTGGATTTCGAGGAGGAACTGGCGGGGCGAAGAATTGACGGCAGATATGTAGCCAATTTTATTAACGCGACCACTTGGGGTCTTTGCAGTTCTGGTCCTCTGCAAACACTGGGGGAACACGTTCTTGTCCCCAGATTTTGTTGCCGGCCCTCTTGGGGTTTTTAAGGAAGCCTTCGTTTCGCTCGCGAAAGTAGCGGTCAATCGCTGCCTTGGCATCGTCTTCAGATCGATAATCACTGTTGTGTATGATCGCTTTAGCCATGCCGCTGAACACGGATTCGATCACATTGAGAAATTGCGCGGATGCTGGCAGAGGCACTAATTCGACCAGCGGTAAATGACTTCCTTCTGCTGCGGCCATGGCATTGTGATAGCGAACTGTTTCATAAAGCTTATCGGAGGCATGCCAAGACGCAGCGTCCCACGAAAAATACAACTTCTTGCATTCACCGTATTGCTCAACCAGAACTTCCAAGAGTCGGATCATCTCCAAGGTGTTTTTCTTTTTCGAGTAAAAGTGAGTCACTTGGTTATGCGAGAGTTCCAATGCTGCGGTGATGATCAGGCAACCTTTGGACTTTTGGAATTGAGGAATCTCCAAAGATTCACCTGGCCCGACCAATCGTCTCCCACCCTTCATTTTGATGGAGAATGGACCGAACTCGTCTACGGAAAAGAACCGGTCCTCCTCAGTCAAGTTCGCCAGAATCGACTTCAGGTGATCCAGTTTTTGCCGATAATCTGGGTCGTGGCTCGTCAAAACGACTCTCGCCTTTCGCCACTTGAACCCCTCACTCTTGATTATCGCAAGTAGCGTTTCTTTATTCGAGCGGTAGCCCTGCTCGCGGAGACACCGAAGAAGATCATCCCACTTCCATGTGGTGCGATTGATGCCATGAGCAGACGGAGGAGCATGTAACAACGATAAAAAGACCGACCGGAACACGCCATTCTCAGCCTGTCTCGGACGGTTAATCCCCGAGAATAGTTTTTCGGCTCCTCCAGTCTGGAATTTATTCCAGTATCGGAAAATCGTTAAGTCCGAACCTTTCAAGAAGCGTTGTATTGACCTAGCCGAGATTCCCTTCAGCTTGGCCAGCACCACGGTCGCCTTCTTGCGCTCAGTCAATGAGCCGGACCACGCCATCTGCGCGAGCTTTTCAAGTTCTGGGTGGTTTCCACATTCACTCCGGATAGCGGCTAGACTTACCTTCTTCTGCAGAACGTGCCGGAGCCACTGATGATTTTCGGAATCGAAGTTGTGGAACTTGGATGAGGTGTTAGGAGGTGCAAAGCCCCTCTCAAATAAGAGGCGTGCAAGTCGACGGAGTTCGATAACAGGCACAGCACTTCGAGGAATTACCTGAATCATGTCGCGAATAAACAAAGCCGATTCGCTGACCTTTTTCCCAATCTCGATCTCAATATCTTTTTGTTTTGGTAAGTCGAGTGTGCGTTGAGGACTTTTTAATGGTTTTTGGCGCTTCTTTCGATTGAACTTTGGCGGGAAGGGATATTTAAGAATCTTTTCAAGCGTGCTCCAATGAATCCCCGCGTCTCGCGCTGCCTGGCACTTTGAAACTCCCCCTTCGAGCACTTGCGCACGAATCAACCGCCACTGAATGACATCACGGAACATCAAAGAGACAATACACCCTAGCGCCAATCTTGCATGTTAATAACGCGTGGCGTGCACGTAGTTGCCCGCATATTTTAAATCCCAACGGGATTCAAATCCATCAGCCGAGGGTTGGCGGTCCGAGCCGGACAGGCGAGGAGCGACTACCCAGGCAAACCGTTCCCCAATTGCATCAACTCTGAAGGAGTTGAATTAAATCCACCACCGCACCGCCCGCCCAAAGCGCCAGAGGGCTGGCGCACTCCAAGACGCTGAGCGAGTCCGGGAGCCATCGTGGTCGCGCCAGCGTCTTGGACTGCGGTGGTCCTCCACCGCTTTTCCCCGGAGCACGGCTGTGGCAACGCCCAGCCGCAGCACGTCCAAACGCCCGGGGCTTTGAATTCACTCCACCCCTCGCCCTCCTCCATCCGCTGCGACTGGTCCTGCGGACACAGTCGCGCTCCGGCCGAAAGCTCCGTCAGGAGCGAAATCTTTGTAGCCACCCACGCCACCAAATTCCCCAGCCCCGTCGGGGCGGCCTATTCCGCTCCTGACGGAGCTTGAATTCATTTCCAGCGCGGATGCTACAAAGATGTCGCCCCGCTGGGGCTGGCTGGCGCACGGCCACCGTTCCGTCACCCCGCCACCCAAAGCGCCGGAGGGCTGGCGCACGCCAAGACGCTTCGCGCCAGTCGAGCGTCATCGTAAGCGCGCCCGCGACTTGGGTTGCCTCCGCCTCCTTACCTCGGCTGCTACTAGCTTCATGGATAGCTCCCACGGTCCGAAGACCGCGCATTGGGACGATGAACCCGGCAGTGCCTTGCTGTGCAAGGCCTCGTTGTTCCGAATGGCCGAGCGAGGCCGACCGCAGGTCAGCCCTACCAGGTTCATGGATTGGTAATTGGAATCCATGGGCTGGCCGAAACCTTCCATGGGATGTCGTGTTTTGACCATGTCGAGGTGGGTTGAGCGCATGTGGAGGTTGATTTGGCTCATGGGAAGGCATTTTGAATCCATGAGGAGGCGATTTGGACTTATGGGCAGGCGTTTTAAGTCTATGGGGAGGCACTTTTGCCTCATGAGGAGGCAGTTTAAGTCCATGGGAAGCCATTTTAGATGCATGAGGAGGCATTTTAGATGCATGAGGAGGCATTTTAGACGTATGAGGACCCGTTTTAGACGTATGTGGAGGCATATTAAGTCCATGGTGGCACACTTTAGACGTATGGTGGCACACTTTAGACGTATGGTGGCACACTTTAGAAAATTGGTAGTGCCAGAATGGCGCAGTAACGGGCTGCCCATGGGTTTTAAGCATGGTCTCATGGGTTTGGAGGAGTTCCCCAGGCATTTGGAGCTAAGGCCATTGAACCCAATGCGGTAAGGCATGGACGAGTCTCGGCTGGCCATAAGCCCCAAACGCATGCCGAGTGGAAGGATGTGGTGGCCCAACCGATGGGGGCGTCGGGGCGATGGCTGGACGGAAAGGGCCAGAGGGCTGGCGCAGTCCAAGAGGCTGCGCTAGTCCGGGAGCCATCGTAGCCGCGCCAGCGCCTCGGTGGAGCGCGACATTTGTGCCGCTTCCATGCCCATGGCAATGAGACTCAGGAACATTTGGAGCGTTCTGTTGATGCGGACGGTGAAGCGGCGTGAACGCCGCACTCCTGTCGCTTCGAGCCGAGCATTGATCTCGTCGTCGCCAAGATTCCGCGTTGTGCCTTCGAGGTGCTGGCGCACGGCCACCATTCCGCCGGCCGGCCCCACGCTCACCACGGAGATGAAGAGCGTGGGCGAGGCGCTGGCCATTGGCCGGACGTTCAGGGAAAGCCTGCAAAATGTCTGCGCTCGCTGGAGACACGGTGGCCGTGCGCGACCAGCCACAGCGGCCCAGGCGGCGACGGCAAGCCGTGGCGTATCGGCACGGAAGTCTATGGCTAGCGCGACATCCTCCCGCGCGACGTCATCAGCCGCAAACTGAGCGTGCCCAACGCCGAACGCATCTTTTTCATCCGCCACGCCCTCCGCGTCGGCTTCACCCTCTCAGAAATCCACAACCTCACGAAGATTGACTGCTGGTTGTTGGTGCAGATCAAGGAGATCGTGGGTTTTGAGGAAGTGCTGGCGGGGGCGGGGAACTAGCAATGCCAGACTGGCGAGCATCGGTGGACGGCTTGTCACTCCTTCTCTTTCCGCCCGAGAAATCTGCTTCAGTTTAGCAGAGAGGCAAAACCCTTGATTTTATTGGTGCACCCGCCAGGAGTTGAACCTGGAACCTGCTGATCCGTAGGGGTATTCGGGGAATTTCATGGCTAACTTGGGGTGAACTGGGAATGAGCTATGAGGAAAAGCGCGTGCGAGCGCCTGGCTTTCATGCCTGAGCGCTCTGCGGGTTGGTGATCCCAGCGC
>JBDKJY010000011.1:0-167292 GCA_039796295.1 Verrucomicrobiota bacterium | reverse complement strand
TCGAGCCGCGCTTGCGCAAGCGCCTCGGCGAACTGCGGGTCGGTGGCATCCTGGCCGCCGGGGCGGTAGGCGCGGAGGATGAATTTGGCTTCGGTGTTGTTCATGGGATCAAATGGCTTGGCGGAGGTCGAACGGGACAATCTTCCGTTCTTCACCCGCGCCTTGGTCGGCGAGGAGGCTGCGCAACTGCGTCTTGCCGCGGGCCAGACGCGACATGACGGTGCCGACGGGCACTTCAAGGACGGCGGCAATTTCCAGATACGAATGATCTTCGAGATAAAACAGCACCAGCGGCGCGCGATAGACTTCATCCACGTTCCGCAAGGCTTGCAGGACCGTGTCGGCGTCCAGCTCGTTGACAGTGGCGGGCGTCACCGGCGGCAGCTCGCGTTCGACCGACTCGATCTCGTGGTGCGGGAAGCGCGTGGTGCGGCGGCGCGAACCGAGGAACTCCCGGTGCAGCGTGGTGAAGAGCCAGGACTTCACCTTCGAGCGGTCGCGCAACTGCTGGCCCTTCGAGGCCCAGAGGAAGAACGTCTGCTGCGTGAGATCGCACGCCTCGGCCTCGCGCTCCGACAAGCTCAACGCAAAGCGGTAGAGCGGCTGGTAAAAGTCGCTCACGAGCTGGTCGAAGTCGGGTTCGGGCACGGTCGTTAGAGGCTCGGCGACGGCGGCTTATTCCAGCCGAAAACCTGTAGCGCGGTTCGTTTTCCCCGGGGGTGGGCGCGCGCGCCAAGTAAATTGCCGTGCTCCGGCGACGACGGTTTGTTCCCTCGCCGACTCTGCGGCAAGACTGCATCGGGCGTGGAGTGTTTTGGCCGGCTGGGCTAGCGCCCGGAACCGGGGAGTAGTTATTTGAAGGACTCCGCCCTAGAGTGCGCCCATGACCTCGCTGCGCTCTTGGTTCCGGCTGCTGCTCGTCGTCGCCGGACTGAACACTGAACACTGGCTACTGAACCCTTGCCCCGCCGCCGCGCCCAAGCGCCCGAACATCCTGCTCATCTACGCCGACGACCAGTCCTACAAGACGGTCGGTTGCTACCCCGAGTCTTGGCCGTGGGTGAAGACGCCGAACATTGACCGGCTCGCGGCCTCAGGCGTGCGCTTCCACGCCGCGTATCTGGGCGCGTGGTGCATGCCCTCGCGGGCCGCGATGCTCACGGGCCGGCACCCGCACGGCGTCGAGAGCATGCGGATGGCGGGCAAGTATCCGGCGAGCGCCTACGACCCGAAGCAATGCCCGTTCTGGCCCGCCGTCCTGCGGCAAAGCGGCTACCACACCGCCCAAATCGGCAAGTGGCACACGGGCGTGGACGCCGGCTGGGGCCGCGACTGGGACCATCAAATCGTCTGGAACCGCCCGCTGCATCCCGAGAACGCCGGCGCTTACTACGAGCGCCAGCTCCTCGCTATCAACGGCAAGGAGGAGTGGGTGGACGGCTATCCCGCCGACAACTACTCCCATTGGGCCGAGGATTACATTCGCGGCAAGACACGCGCCGCTGACAAACCGTGGTTCCTCTGGCTTTGCTACGGCAGCATCCACGGCCCGTCGAAGCCCGCCGCGCGGCACCAGGGCCTTTACGCGAACGCCGAGGTTCCCGTGCCCAAGGACATTTTCCCGCCGCGCCCCGGCAAGCCGGACTACCTCAACCAAACGCAGGCGTGGACGAAGGACGCAGACGGCACGCCCATCGCGGGCAAGAGCGGCGAGACCTTCGGCGATACGAGCGGCAAGCAGCGGCAGACCTACGCGAACTTTGTGCGGCAGATGAACGAGTGCGTCCCGGCGATTGACGAGGGCGTAGGCAAGCTGCTCGCAGCGCTGAAGGAAACCGGCCAGCTCGAAAACACGCTCGTCATCTACACCGCCGACCAAGGCTTCGGCATGGGCGAGCACGGCTTCCGCACCAAGCTCGGTCCTTACGACGCCACCTACCGCTCGCCGCTCATCATCGCCCAGCCCGGCCTCACGCCGACGGGCCAGGTCTGCAACGTCCCCGTGAACGCGCCCGACCTCATCGCTACCTTCGCCGCGCGGACCGGAGTGAAAATCCCTTGGGCCACGCATGGTCGCGATCTTACGCCGCTCTTGCAGAACCCCGCCGCCGCGTGGTCACACCCGTGCCTCTACGAGTTCACCGGAGAAAATTACGGCTCCAGCGTCGCGAAGCAGGTGAACAGCGAACCGGCACAGGCCGAGTATCACAACGTCCCGTGGTATGCCGTCGTGGTGCAGGACGGCTGGAAGCTCATCCACTACCTCAAGCCCGGCGTCGGCGACGAACTCTACGACTTGAGGACGGACCCGGAGGAACTCACCAACCGCATCGCCGCGCCGGAGATAAAGGAGCGGTTGGTGAAACTGCGCGCAGCGCTGAAGGCAGAGCTGGAGCGGACGCAGGCGGGCTTCACCGTGCGGGACTAAACCTGCGGCCACGTTTGTGAGAACGTGGCTGACCTCGCTTCCACAAAGCAGTGACCCACGCTCTCACGAGCGTGGCCACGCCGTTACTTGACCGGCGAGTAATCCGTCGGGACGAGGAAGACTCCCTTCACGCCGCCCTTGATGGTCAGCGAGCCGCCGGCCTTGTCCTCGGACGCCTTGCGCGCGGCCTGCCAGTCCGGGTCCTTGCCGAAGTTGCCGAAGGAAGCCTTCGCCGCGTCCTGACTCGCGTGGGCGAGGAGGTAGATGAGCGTGTTGTTCACGTCGGGCGGGTTCACCGCGCCCTTCTGGTCGGCCATCGGCACCCAGTAAGGCAGGTTCGTGATACCGTGCTTGGCGAAGAGCTTGAGCGTGTGGTCACGGAAGCGGGCGTTGAGATTCGGCAGGCGGCCCGGCTCGGTGGTGTAGGTGCGCAGCTCGAAGACGCGGTTGCCGACGTTCTCGGCCTTCGCAAGCGGCGAGTAGTCCGTAGCGCTGAGGTAGGCGGACTCTACCTTGGCGACGAGTTTGCCGCCGACTTCGGAAGCCTTGTGGGCCGCCTGCCAATCAGGGTCGGCCATGAAGGCCTTCCACGCGGCATTGCGGGCTTCGAGGCTCGGGTAGGCGAGGAAGTAAACCAGCTTGCGCTCCGGGTTCTCGCCGATGGGCACGAAGTAACCGAGGTTGGTCATGCCGTGCTTGGTGAAGAGCTTCAGCGTGTGGTCGCGGAAGCGCGCGTGGAGCGCGTCGAGCTTGCCCTCGGGCGCATAGTAAACGCGCATCTCGAAGCAACGGGTGTCCGGAGCGGCGGGGGCGACGGTGGCGGCGAGCAACAAGGCCATAAGCGCAAACAGTGATTTCATGTGCGGCGGATGGTGAAGAAGGCCGATGGAGAGGCAAGGAGTTTTCCTAGCCAGACGCAGTGCCAGCGCACCTCGTCGGCAGCCGCAACGTGAAGCTCAGCCGGTTCAACTCTGGAATTCGGGTAGGGACTCAATTTGAACCACGCAGGACACGAAGGACACAAAGAGGAAGCCTTTTGATACTGGCACCTTCCAGAGTTCGCTTTCGTGTCCTTCGCGGTTAATTCCAAACTGAGCACTACCGGAATTCGGATTTACGCGCCGCCCCGGGCTTCCTATCGTGCCCGCGTGAAACCCGTTTTGATCTCCGCCCTGTTGTTCGGTCTCGCGGCCACGGCCAGCCCCGCCGCCGCGCCCTTCGAGTTGCCCACGGACCACGAATGCCGCCGCGCCACCAGCCCCATCAAGCTTGATGGCAAGGCCGATGAACCCGCCTGGCAGCAAGCCGTCGTCATCAAGTCCTTCGGCGCGTTCTGGCAGAAGCGCCCCGCCAAAACCACCACCCAAGCCCGCTTGCTCTGGGACGACAACTACCTCTACTTCCACGCCGAGATGGAGGACGCCGACCTCTACGCCGACGAAACCAAAACCAACGGCCACATCTGGGACAACGACGTCTTCGAGCTGTTCTTCAAGCCCAGCGAGACCAACCACGCCTACTACGAATTCCAGATCAACCCGCTCAACGCCCAGTTCCACACCTTCCTTCCCTCGCGCGGCTACGGCGGCATGCGGCGCGCCCTCAGCTCGCCAGACGACGGCAAGTTCGCGATGAAGACCGCCGTCATGCTGCGCGGCACGCTCAACAACTGGCGCGACAACGACACCGGTTGGTCCGTCGAAGGCCGCATCCCGTGGAAAGACTTCCACCGCACCGGCGGCGCGCCGAAGCCCGGCGACACCTGGCGCTTCGCCCTGTGCCGCTACGACTACTCGAAGCACTTCGAATCGCCCGACCTCACGAGCTGCGCCCCGCTCACCTTCCCCAACTTCCACCGCTACGAAGATTACTGCCGACTCAAGTTCGTTGCCCCCACTCGCTGACTTCCCTCCCTCATGAAACACTTCGCGCTCGCGCTCGCCCTCATCCTTACTGCCGCGCACGGCTCCGCCCAACCTGTCCGCCCGAAGGAGGCCGACACCGGCGAACTCGCACAGCAAGCCATTGCCGCCTACCGCAAGGGCGATGTCCCTGGCGCCATTGCCCTCGCCGGCAAACTCATCGAAGCCGCGCCGAAGCAACCCCAGAGCTGGTTCCTCCGCGCGCAACTCCACGTCACCCAGCGCCAGCACGCGCTCGCCGCCGCCGACTACTCCGAGATTCTCAAACTGGACCCCAAGGCCCAGGCCGCCTGGCAGGCGCGCGGCGAAGCTTACTTCAAGCTCGGCAAGATCGCCGAATCCATCGCCGACTTCGACCAGTTCCTCAAGCTCGTCCCCGACCAGAAGCCGCAGCACTGGCAGCGCGGCATCTCGCTCTATTACGCGGGTCGGTTTAAGGACGGGAAGGAACAGTTTGAAATCCACCAGACCGTAAACTCCAACGACGTGGAGAACGCAGTCTGGCACTTCCTCTGCGCTGCCCGCGCCGACGGCGTGGACAAGGCGCGCAAGGGTTTGATCCCCATCGAGGGCGACGGGCGCGTGCCGATGGCGCAGGTCCACCAGCTCTTCGCCGGCAAAGCCAAACCCGAGGACGTGCTCGCCGCCGCGAAGGCCGCTCCCGCCCAGACCCGCACCGGCGAACCGCTCTTCTACGCGCACCTCTACCTGGGCATTTACTTCGAGGCCCTCGGCGACGCCAAGCAGGCGCGCGACTACATCTTCAAAGCCGCCGAGCGGGCGAACGAGAACGGTTACATGGGCGACGTCGCCCGTATCCATGCGGAGATTTTGCGGAAGCAGGAGAAGAAGTAAGCCGCCCGCCGTCTGACGCCCCCTCAATCTCAACGCAGGCCGCTCGTGGGGGCGAGCTGGACATGGGGATATCCCAGCATCTTGGCGTCCACGGTGACGAGCGGCACATCGAGAACGCGCGCGGTCGCGACGATGATTTGGTCAGCGGGGTCGCGGTGAAAGGTGCCGGCAGTTGCGTGGACTCGACGGAGATGAGGGGCGAAATTTCGAACCAACGAATCCCGGGATACGCGAGCGTCGGCTGCACCCAATTTGCTACGGGGCAGGATAGCGAAAGCCGTTGCCGCTCGCCCAGCTTGGCCATTCTTATCTCATCGTCGTGTTCCGACAGGGCCGAAATCGTGCTTGCACGGTGCCTGCGATGCTGGCTAACTACGCGCTCCTTTAACTGGAACCTCGATTTTTATGGCACGCATTTGTGAACTGACCGGCAAGCGCCCGATGAAGGGCAGCAAGATTTGGCGTAGTGGTAAACCGAAGCGCGAAGGCGGTATCGGCACGCACATCACGGCCATCACCAAGCGCCGTTTCTTCCCGAACCTTCAGCGTGTCAAGGCCGTCGTGAACGGCGAGGTCCGCTACATCCGCGTGACCGCCGCCGCCATCAAGAAGGGCCTCGTCGTGAAGCCGCTCAAGCGCACTTGGAAGAAGGAAGCTGCCGTCAAGGCCGCCTAACCTCCGCTTCAATCTCCTCTCGCGAATGGCGTCCCAACCGGACGCCATTTTGCTTTTATCGGGTCGCTGGAGCTACGTCCGCCACACTCGCCGTCAGCCAGGCGAGATACTTCGCATTTCCCGCCGCTAGCGAGAGCGTGATGAATTCCGGCGTGTCGTAGGGATGCTCGACCACGATGAGTTGCTCCAAGGCGGCCAGCTTCGCGCGCGTGGTCTTGAAGAGGATGAGCACCTCCGCGCTGCGCTCCAGTTTCCCCTGCCACCAGTAGTGCGACTCGACCTTCGGCAGGAGGTTCGCGCAGGCGACGAGCTTGGCGGTCAACGCGGCCTTCGCCAGCGCGCGGGCGGTCTTCAGGTTCGGCGCGGTGACCAGGACGAGGCGGAAGGCGGCGGCGGGTTTCATGCGGAGAAAGGAGTTGCC
The DNA here is from genome assembly GCA_039796295.1 of Verrucomicrobiota bacterium. Lineage (GTDB taxonomy): Bacteria > Verrucomicrobiota > Verrucomicrobiia > Limisphaerales > SXTU01 > SXTU01. The sequence continues at coordinate 160,991 of JBDKJY010000011.1, read as the reverse complement.
CGCGAATCACGCGAATCAACGCGAATGGGAACGGACCGTGCCGGCGTGCTTCCAGCCGCCGCTTCGAGTGCTGCGGCCAACGGACGGCGGCTGCAAGCCGCCGGCACGCCGGTCTGCATTCGCGGAGATTCGCCTGATTCGCGGGCCATCGCTTGGTCGTCCTCCACCCTCACTTCTTCGACTTCTTCGTGCTCTTGGGCTTCTCGTCGCCCGACGGGGTGTCCTTGAGCTGCCGCCGCGCGAGCTGGTTTTTGAGGAAGTTGTCCACTGGCGCGTTCTGGTAGGCCGTGAGCCAGAGGTCGCCCAGCAATTGGGCGGCGAGGCGCACCTGTTGGTTCAGCAGCGGCAGGGCTTCCAAGCCCTTCTCGCCGTTGCCCGAGAGGCGCCCATCCTTGTTCATCTCGTAGAGCGGCTCGACGAGCTTGTGCTGCTCGGCGATGAAGCGCATCAACAGCGGGAAAACTTCGTCGTTGCCGCTGACCAGCGTGTTCAAGTTCGTGGCCGGCCGGAGCTGCGCGCGCAACTCCGTTTCCTTCAATCCGCCGACCTTGTTCAGGTAGCCGCCATCGATCCACGAGTGAAACGTCTTGTTCGTCGCGTAGCCCTTGGGGTTCTCGCCCACCCAACCGTTGAAGTGCTTCGTCGTGTGCAGCGGCTGCGTGCAATCGCCCACGTAGTGCCCCATCACGCCCATGATGTAGCGGATATTCTGCCGCGCCTGCTCCACCTCCGCTGGCGTGCCCATCTCCTCATAGACCTTCAGGTAGCTGAAGCCGGACTTGAGCTTCGAGTAGTTCTCGCTGATGGCCCACGGGAGGAAGCCCGGCATATACTTCGTGCGATCAAGGTCCTTGGCATCGGCGGGAAACTTCTCCGGCTGCCGCGCGCGCACCGCCGCGAGCTGCGCGGTGAACTCGTAGCGGAACTGGCTCACGTTCGTCGCCGCGATGCCGTAGGTGTCTAAGTCCTCCATGTCGAAGTAATGGTCCAACCCGTTGAAGTGCCGCAGCGGCCGGTCGGATGTGTTGCGCCAGCGGTCCGGCTCGCCGGCGAGGAAGCCGACGCGTTCCTGCGCGGCTGCGTCACGCAAGGCGGCGGGGAAATTGGTCGGCAGCGAGGCCAGCGCGAGGAGGTTGATGGTGCGATGCCCTTCGTAATCCCAAGCGTGGAGCGGCAGCACGGCGGCGAAGCCGAGCAGGAGCGCGGCAAAGAAACGGGTTTTCACGGCGCGAGAGTGAGCAAGCTCCGCGAAGCTGGCAACCGTTCAGTTGGAATTAGCCGCAAAAGGGCACGAAGAGCACAAAGGAAACCCATCTTTTTCTCCTCTGCGCTCTCTGCGTCCTTTCGTGGCTAATCCTTCTTTCCCTCGCGCGGCCAGCCATCCGTTGCGCACAACGTGAACCGCTCGCCGTGGCGCAGGATGAACAGCACGCCCACCTTCTCTCGTTCCGCCAGCGCCCAAGCCCGCTCGAACCCCAGCACCGTCAGCGCCGTCCCCATCGCGTCCGCACGCATCGTGGACGAGTGGACCACGCTCACAGAAACCACGAGCGACTCCACCGGCCAACCGGTGCGCGGGTCGAGATGGTGCGAAAAGCGTCGGCCCGCAAGGCTGAAGGCATTCCGATAATCGCCGGAGGTGGCGAGCGACTGGTTCACGAGCGGCAAGGTCGCCGCCAGCGAGCGTTCGCCCGGTGCCCGTGACGGCGGCTGCTCCACGCCCACGCGCCAGCCCGGACCGCTGGCACCGTTGCCCGCCGCTTTCAGCTCGCCTCCCACGTCCACGAGGAAGTCCCGCACGCCGAGCGTCACGAGCAGTTCGCCGAGGCAATCGCTCGCGTAGCCAGGACACAGCGCAGACAAGTCCACCGCCACGTCTGGCTGCGATTTCCGCAACGCCGGTGGGGTAAGCCGCGCATCGAGCTTGCGCCAGCCGACCTTCGCCAAGGCGGAGGCGATTTCGTTGGTCGTCGGCAAGCCCACGCGCCGTCCCGCCGGGCCGAAACCCCAGAGTTGCACCAGCGGGAATACCGTCGGGTCGAACGCCCCGTCCGTCAGCGCGCTCACCGCCAACGCCTCGCGCACGACCACCGCCGTGTCGCGCGGGACGGGAAACCAGTTCGTGTCGCGCGCCGCGTTGAAGTGTGAGAGGTCCGAGTCCGCGCGCCACGTGGACATCTGCCGCTCCAACTCATCCAGTCGCTCCTGCATCGCCCGCTCCACCGCCGAGCGCGTCGGCGTGCCCGCGCCGGGCCGATAGGTCACCGCCCAAGTGGAACCCATCGTGGCCCCGCGTAGTGAGATGAGTTCCGGCGGGGCGGCGAGGCTCACAGCAGCGAGCTCAAGCCACACCAGAGCGACCGCGAGGAAGCGCAGCATTCTACGGCGTCTTCCCCAGCAACATCGCCTTCACCTTCGCCGGGTCTGCCGTGGGTGCCTGGCACGCCGTCCCGGTGCAGAGGAAGACGCGCGTCCCGTCCTTCACCGGCAACGTCTTCGCAAACGGCTCCACTGCGCCGGCGTTCCCGAGGACGACTTTGTTCGGCTGATAGACGCCGTGCGCCGCGCGGAGCAGCGCCGTCGTGGCTGCCGCATCCGCCTTCGCGGGCGAGGCGATGACCACGCGGAACGGCTCGTGCAGGAAGAAGTCCAGAGCGAGCAACAAGTTCGGCACCGCCTGCGGGATGCGTTGCAGCCGCTCGGCGAAGAGCCGGAGCGTCTTCTCCGCTCGGGCGCGCATCGCCTTGTCGTCCGTGATGGCGGCGAGCTTGAGCAGTGCGACCGTCGCGACGTTGTTGCCGCTTGGCTCCGCGCCGTCGTAGTCCTCTTTGGCGCGGAAGAGTAGGTCGGCGGAGCCCGCGGGGCTTTGGAAGAAGCCGCCGTTTGCCGCATCGTAAAACTTCGCGGTCAGGGCCGACTCCAGCGCGAGGGCGAAGTCCAGGTGCTTCGGATCCAGCGTGGCTTCGTAGAGGTGCAACACGCCTTCGAGCAGGTAGGCGTGCGAGTCGAGGAGCTGCACGCTGTCCCGCGCGCCATCGCGCCAACGGTGGTAGAGCGTCTTGGTCTTCGCGTCCCAGAGTTTGGCTTGGAGGAAGGCGACGTTCTTCTCCGCCGCCGCGAGATAAGTCGGCTCGCCCAACACCACGCCCGCCCGCGCGATGGCTCCGAGCATCAGGCCGTTCCACGACGCGAGCACCTTGTCATCGAGGTGCGGGCGGATGCGCTTGGCCTGCACGGCGAACAGCTTTTGCTTCGTCGCGGCGAGGAGCTTGGCTTCGGCGGGCGTGAGCTTCGGGTCCACGATGCTCAGGACGTTTTGCTTCTTCAGTGGCTGCGGGTGCGAGTGGTCCTCGAAGTTGCCTTCCTCCGTGATGCCGAAGTAGCGCTCGGCCACGGTGAACTCCTCGGCGGTGAGCAGCTTGGTCAGCTCCGCGCGCGTCCAGCAGTAGAACTTCCCTTCGTGCCCCTCGCTGTCCGCGTCCTCCGCGGAGTAGAAGCCGCCTTCGGGATGCGTCATGTCGCGGAGCACGTAGCGCACGATGTCGCGCGCCACGTCCGCGAAGCGCGCTTCGCCGCTGACGAGGTGCGCGTCGAGGTAGAGGTGGAGGAGCTGCGCGTTGTCGTAGAGCATTTTCTCGAAGTGCGGCACCAGCCACTTCTCATCCACCGAGTAACGCGCGAAGCCGCCGCCGAGCTGGTCATACATCCCGCCCGCCGCCATGCGCTCGCAGGTGTGGAGCACGGCCTTGATGGCCTCCTGATTTCCTTCGCGCACGGCGGCGCGTAGGATGAAGGCCGGCTGTGAAGGCCGGGGGAACTTCGGTGCGCGACCGAAGCCGCCGTGGCGTGGGTCGTATTCCGCCGTCATGCGCTTGAGCGCGTTGGTCAGGACGACGGGCGCGAGGACGGCGTCCTTGTTCGGTTCATGTTCGCCGAGGCTCTTGAGCTGCTCGGCGATTTGCCCGGCGCTCTCCGTGAGGTCTTTGCGCTTCTCGACCCACAACTCCGAGATGCGCCCGAGCAACTGGAGGAAGCTGGGCCGCCCAAACTTCGGCTCCGGTGGGAAGTAGGTGCCGCCGTAGAAGGGCTTCAGGTCCGGCGTCAGAAAGACATTCAGCGGCCAGCCGCCGCCCTGGCCCATCGCCTGGACGGCGGTCATGTAAATCTTGTCCACGTCTGGACGTTCCTCGCGGTCCAGCTTGATGGCGACGAAGTGCTTGCTCATGAACGCACCGACCTTCTCGTCCTCGAACGACTCGCGCTCCATGACGTGACACCAGTGGCAGGTGGAGTAACCGATGGAGAGGAGGATGGGCTTGCCCTCGTCGCGCGCTTTCTTGAACGCCGCTTCGCCCCACGGATACCAGTCCACGGGGTTGTGCATGTGCTGGCGCAGGTAAGGCGACTTCTCCTGTGCGAGGCGGTTAGTGTGGGCGTGGGCGGCAGGCGGGTTCGTGGACACGGCGGGTTTGGGTTGGGCATTCTCAGCGGCAGCGAGGGGCAGGCAGATGGCAAGCGTCGCGAGCGACAGCGTGGAGCCGAGGCTTGCGCAGGCGCGCTGAAACCGGGGTCGAAGGAAAGTCACGGACGCAGCCTAACCGGCGCGGAAAACGGAGCAAGCGGGCATTGTGCGGGAAACCCAGCTACCCCCTCGCGCCACCGCTCATGGCCGCACCGGTGGGTGGGGAAACAGATGGTGAACGGAGGGATGGTCGGGCCGCGCTACCTTTCAGCGCCCGATGCGCAGGCGGTAAAACTGCCGGGGGGATTGCGTCACCGAATCGGGATCAACCACTCCGCTTAGGTTGCTGGTGGCGGTGAAAGTATGCCGCAGCACCCAGTGGACAAGGTCGGTGGAGCTTTCGAGCGAGTAGGTTTGGTTGCTGACGGTAATGATCTGGGCTTGGAGCTGCCGACTCGGGGACACGAAGGCGTTGGTGAAGGTGGGAGCGGGAAAGCTCCCGGCTTGCACCGTCAAGGACAGCGTGCGGTTGGTGACGGCGGTGGCGCTGTCCATCGCCCGGAAGGTGACGGAGAAAGTGCCGTTCTCACCGGGAGTGCCGCTGATCTCGCCGGTGCCGGGCATCAGGTTCAGGCCGCTGGGCAGGAAGCCCGACGTCAGGCTCCAGTTGACCGGCTGCGTGCCGCCCGCGCTGCTGAGGAGGAAGTTGTAGGGCGAGCCTTGCAGGGCGTTGGGCAGATTGGCCGTGGTGATCTCCAAGGGCTGGGGGGCGCGATTCCAGTAGCTCACGTATTGGTTGCCCGGGGTGTCGCGGAACACCATCTGGATGGAACTCACATTCGTCCACGCCACGGAGCCGATCACGGTGTGGTTGGTGGTGGCGGGGAGGATGCGCTGGTCGTCGTTCTGGCCGACGTCGTAGAGCCGCCCGCCATTGGCCCCGTTCACACGAATCTCAATGCGCTCCATGAACGCCGGCGGGGCGACGGGCGTGCCGTTGGTGGTTTTGTAGGTCCAGCGGATTTCCTGGACGGTGTCGGTCGGGGACAGCACGACGGTCGGGACCACGAGGATCTGTTGGTCCGCTGAACGCGGGTCGAGCAGGTTGAACTGCTGGGCGTTGCCCTTGTAGTTCACCGTGTAGATGCCGCCGGACGGTGGCGTGGGCGAGAAGATGGCTCCCGGGGACAGGTTGGCAGGCGAGAAGTTCACCTGCGGCGAAGAGTAAAAAGCCGAGTCGCCGAAGCTCGACCCGTTGACTTGGCTGGGCACATTGGTCAGTCCCGAGCCGCCCGGCCCGGTGAACACGACGGAGGTCGGGTAGCCCGTGTCGTTCTGGATGTTGTAGAGGGCGAAGTAGTAAGCCAAGGGCTGCGGGAACGGGATGGTGCCGTTGGTGCCGTCGAAGGTGCCTTGGTTGAAGTTGAAGACGAGGTCAAACTGCCCGAGTGCCGGTCCCGTGGGCGTGCCGGTGGTGGTCACCGTGAACTTCAGGCTTTTGGTGTAGGCCGCGATGCCGGTGGCTCCGGGGTAGCTGGCTTGGTCGGGCGCTTGGAGGGAATGTGCGATGAACAGTTCGCCTTGATACACCTTGCCGGGCCGGAGCGTGCGGCCCTTGATGAAGAAGGAGGTGGACGTGCCATTGAGCGCGCCCGGCTGTCCAAAGCCCGGGGAACTGACGACCGTGTGGTCCGCGTCATCGCGCAGCTCCAGCGAGACGTAGTCGCTCACCGTGCCGCCCAAGGCATCCCAGGTGAGCGTGAAGTCATTGGGCGGGACCACGGCCTGAGCTTCAGCGAAGTTGCTGATGTGCGGCGTGGCCAGGTAGGCGTCCCCCGTCAGTGACAACGTGGGGTTGCGCGTGCCGTCATTGATGGTCTGGAGTGTTAGCGTGTAAGTGCCGTTGGGGAAGGCGGCGTCGAGGGCGGCTTGAGAGCTGAACGACTGTTCCAGGGCAAATTTCCCGTCGTTCGGAGGCACTGGCACCAGCACCGGGCCGGGTTTGGTGAGTGTCATGTTCGTCACCGCGCCGTTGGTCTGCGGCTCCACGAAGCACTGGAACTGAAAGTAGTCCACCCCGCTCGGGCTGGTCGTCGTGGCGCTGGTCTGCGTGAAGCTCTGGCCCTTGAGCAGAACATACTGCCGCACATCTGCCGCCTGCACTGTGGCCCCGGCGAGCAAACCAGCGAAGACGGCGAAGGTGAAGAATCCCGGGAAGAAGTTTCTTGGTTTCATAAGCAGTAGCAGCCGACAAACCGTTGAATCACAGCAAGCCTGAGGACTGATAAACCCACCCTAAGCCCAGACGAACCGCCTGCTCAAGCCGCATTTCCGTCTGCTTGCTGCTGGACCGGGCGGATTCACAAGGCGGTTGGCAAGCACGGCTCACCGCACCATGAACCTGCCGCTCCAGCCCGCTCTGCGCGCCGCGCTACTGGGCGGTCGTTGGCTGGCGTCAGACGGCCCGGATTACTTCTTCTCAGCCGACTTCTTGGCGTCCGCAGCAGCCTTCTCGATGAAGGGCTTCGCGGTGGGCGGGACGGGGTCTTTGGGCGTGGGCTTGAGGTAGGTGTCGTTCAGCTTGTCGCAGCTCCAGAGCAGGCCGCGCGTGACCATGTCGAGGTAGCGGGGGTCGCCGACGGTGGCGTTGTTGTGGCCTAGGGTGCTGCTGAACACGCGCGTCTTGCCGTAGAGGTTCCCCCAGGTGACGACGGACTCGACTTCCTTCTCGGTGCCGTCCTTTTGCTTGATGACCTGCTTGCCTTTCATCAGCGGGATGGCCGTGGGGAAGATTTTGACGTTGTTGTAAAGCTCCTCGTTGATCGTGGTCCAGTCGGCGAGCGACTTGGTGATGGCGTTGTCCTTGTTAATGATGGTCACTTGGATGGGCACCTGCGGGCCGTGACCGGTGGACTGGAGGCCGAGGAGGTCGAACCACAGCGCGTCGGGCGAGCCAGGCTGGACGGGGTCGCGGAACTGGCCGACGCGGTAGCTGTGCATGGCGCAGTGGAGGTTCACGGCGGCGACGCCGGCCTTGTGCGCGGCGAGGATGTTGTTCACGTAGGGCAAGTCCTTCACATCCGCGCTGCATTCGTCGTGGATGATGACGTCGTAGCCCTTGGCCCAATCGGGCTTTTCATACTTCTCGAACTTCGCCTTGGTGGAACGGTCAGGCTTCTGGGCCGCGTCCACGGCGACGACGTAATCCACTTCGATGTGGGCGCGGGCTTCGAGGCCTTCCTTGAGGATCATCGGCTGCAACGCGTAGTCGTGACAGCAGCCGCCCGCAATGATGAGGGCGCGCAGCGGCTTGGGGGCGGCGGCGGAGACGGTGGTGACCAGCGTCGCAAGGACGCAAGCGGAGGCGAGAAGGCGATTCATAGGTTTCAATTCGAGCAGAGTGGACGGGAAGTGGAAACGGAGAAATTCACCGGGAGCGGGCAGCGCCGGGCGCAGTGGGGCGCGGGTTCAGAACGTGTGACCCAGCGCGGCGCGGGTGCAGGTCGGCTCCAGATTCAACTGGCGCAGGGTGTAGGTGCCCCGACTGGGACAGACGGGCATCCGGTGCTTGTCGAAATAAATCTGGAGCTGTGCTGGCGTCGGCGTGGCGGCGGCCGGCCGCTTGTGCTCGTTGCCCCACTGCTGCTTGATCGCCGAGAGGTGGCGCAATTGCTTCCGGCAAGCCCGTTGGTGGGTGGTGGCGCGTTCCTTGAGAAAACTCGGCATCGTAATCAGGACCATGATGCCGACGGCTGCGGCGACGATCATGATCTCCATGAGCGTATAGGCCCGTGCGGCTCGTTGAACTCCATTCGGGTGCGTTGACATGCGCGTCTGCATGATTGCCGAATCCGGGCGGGCCACTGCAACCGCTCGTGATTCGGCACGAAGGTAGCCACGCGCCGGGGTCCGTCTCAACTGATTTTTCCCCGCCCCACGGCGTTTCTCCGCACCAACTCCGCCATTGCCCACCCTTCCGCGCTTCACCAATACTCCCCGCCCTATGTCGAGTCGCAGACAGTATCCGTTTGATTTGATTGAGCCGAAATGGCAGCGCGCGTGGGACGCGGAACAGACCTTCCGCGCCTTCAACCCCGGCGACGCCGTGCCGGTGGGGCATCCATTTGGGACGCGCTACTCGCTCGCGGGCAAGCCGGCTTCCGCCGCGCAGCTCCCGCCGAAGTTTTACATCCTCGACATGTTTCCCTACCCGTCCGGCGCGGGGCTGCACGTCGGGCATCCCGAGGGCTACACGGCCACGGACATCCTCGCCCGCTACCGCCGCGCGAAAGGGTTCAACGTCCTGCATCCGATGGGCTGGGACTCCTTCGGCCTGCCCGCCGAACAATACGCCGTCAAGACCGGCCAGCACCCGCGCGTCACCACCGAGGCGAACATCGCCAACTTCACGCGCCAGATAAAATCCCTCGGCTTCAGCTACGACTGGACGCGCGAGTTGGCCACGACGGACCCGGAATACTTCCGCTGGACGCAGTGGATTTTCCTCCAGGTTTACAACTCTTGGTTCAATCCGGAGACGAACCAGGCCGAGCCCGTCAGCACGCTGAAATTTCCCGCCGATTGCACCACCGAGGAACAACGCCGCGCCTTCCGCGACTCGAAACGTCTCGCTTACGTCTCCGAGCAGCCGGTCTGGTGGTGCGAGGACTTGGGCACCGTGCTGGCCAACGAAGAAGTCGTGGATGGCAAGAGCGAGGTGGGCGGCTTCCCCGTCGTGCGCAAGCCGATGCGCCAATGGGTGCTGCGCATCACCGCCTTCGCCGAGCGCCTGCTGAACGACCTCGACACCATCGAGTGGACCGACTCGCTCAAGGAGATGCAGCGCAACTGGATTGGGCGGAGCGAGGGAGCGGAAGTGGACTTTGCGATTGCCGATTGCCGATTGCCGATTGCCGAATCCAAAATCCGCGTGTTCACCACGCGCCCGGACACCTTGTTCGGCGCGACCTACATGGTGATTTCTCCGGAGCACAAGCTTGCGGAGGTTTTGGCGGGGAATGCTTGGCCGAAAGGAACAAGCCCCGAATGGAAAGGGAAGAAACTGTTTGGGCAATTAGCCCCGAACCCAAAATGGGCTGTCGAGGAATACCGAAAGTATGCAGCGAGCAGAAGTGATCTTGACCGTGAGAAGGAAAAAGAAAAAACCGGCGTCTTCACCGGTGCGTATGCCATCAACCCAGTCAACGGCGAGAAGATTCCCATCTGGATTGCCGACTACGTCCTCGCGAGCTACGGCACCGGAGCCATCATGGCCGTGCCGGCGCATGACGAACGCGACATGGAGTTCGCACTTAAGTTCAAACTCAAAATTCGTCCAGTTGTTCAACCTTCTCCGGATTGGCTTGCCAGCCATTTTAAGTTTCCGAATGGCTGCATTCCAATCACGGAACCGTTGGGTGGAATTGTTCGAGATAACACCAAGCTAGATTATTTCTCAGCCCAGTTCACGAAGCGACTCTGTGTTCCCAAACAATTCGCCAAGATTTGGATTTGCTTGCTGGCCGAAGCAGAGGAGCAAAGAAGGACGCCTCTCCCTGGAACTCTCTGCGAATTTTACGGACAGTTTCCGCAACTCTTCACCAACGGAGAAGCGCCAGTCGTGTATAGCGACAACGGTTATTCGTTCAACTCCGCTCAGAGAAACGGGAAGCACAAGCAGGATTTCAACTTTTGCGTCACGCCAGACGTTAAGCGGGAAATCACCGCCTGGCTCTCCTCCAAGGGCCTCGGCCAGAAGACCATCAACTACAAGCTGCGCGACTGGCTCTTCAGCCGGCAGCGCTATTGGGGCGAGCCCTTCCCCATCGTCTGGCGGCGCGACGCCTCCGGCCAGCCGTATCACGAGGCGCTGCCCGAGAGCGCGCTGCCGTTGCTCCCGCCCGCGCTGACCGATTACAAGCCCACCGCCTCCGGCGAGCCGCCCCTGGCCCGCGCGAAGGACTGGGTGAACCTCCCAGACGGCGCGGTCCGCGAAGTGAACACCATGCCGCAATGGGCCGGGAGCTGCTGGTATTACCTGCGCTACCTCGATGCGAAGAACGGCACCGCCTTCGTGAGCAAGGAGGCGGAGAGCTACTGGATGGGTTCCCTCTCAACTCTCAACTCTCAACTCTCAACTAAATCCACGCCCGGCGTGGATTTATACGTCGGTGGCACCGAGCACGCCGTCCTCCACCTGCTCTACGCCCGTTTCTGGCACAAGGTCCTCTTCGACCTCGGCCACGTCTCGACCGCCGAGCCGTTCTACAAGCTCGTCAACCAAGGCCTCATCCTCGGCTCCGACGGACAGAAGATGTCCAAGTCGCGCGGCAACGTGGTGAACCCGGACGACGTCCTCGTGGAATACGGCGCGGACGCCTTCCGCCTCTACGAGATGTTCATGGGCCCGCTCCAGGACACCAAGCCGTGGAACACCCAAGGCGTCGAGGGCGTGTATCGCTTCCTCGGGCGCGTCTGGCGGCTCTTCGTGGAAGAGAACTCCGAGACCGCCTTCGAGCAGGCGCAGACCACGGCCACGCCGGGCGATGCCGAACTCCTCGACCTCCTCGTGCTCAACGGCACGATTTCCGAAGTCTCCGCCACACCCGCGCAGCTCAAGGCGTTGCACGCCTGCATCAAGAAAGTCACCGAAGACCTCGACGGCCTGCGCTTCAACACCGCCATCTCCGCGATGATGGTCTTCGTGAACGAAGCCAACGGCTGGCAGACGCGGCCCTTCGCAGTGATGCGGACCTTCCTCCAACTGCTCGCGCCCTTCGCCCCGCACCTCACGGAGGAACTCTGGGCGCGTCTGCACTCCGCCTTCGGCCAACGCGCGCCCTCGCTCACCTACACCGCGTGGCCCAGCTACGACCCGGCGCTCCTCATCGAGAGCGAAGTGGAAATCCCCGTCTCCGTGAACGGCAAGATGCGCGATGTCATCCGCATCGCCGTCGGGGCCGACGACGCCACGCACGAAGCCGCCGCCCGTGCCGCCGAGAAGGTGAAGCCGCTGCTCGAAGGCAAGACCGTGAAGAAAGCCATCATCAAGCCCGGCAAGATGGTGAACCTCATCATCGGCTAACCCGGCGCGCAGCTACGGCAGCAGCAACCGCAGCGGCTCCGCTTGCCCCTCAATGGCCAGCACCACGGCGCTGCGCTCCACGGCGGTGCAACTGGCCTTCCGCTGCACGCCGCCGGACGGGAAGACGAGTTCCGTGCCGGGCGAAACGGTGTAAGTCGTCGGCCCAATTTGCAGCAAGGCCGTGTTGCGCTTCGAGGTGATGGTGATGTTCTTCACGCTGATGGGATGGTCGCCGAGCTTGCTCTCGGGGCCACGCGCAGCAGAAGCCGTTGGGGCCGGGACATTGGCGGTGGGCGCGACGGTAGTTGCGGCGGCGGGCTTTGCGCTGGCGGGCGCGTTCGTGCGCGGGAGCAGTTCCGCACCGGCGGGCGGGTTCGCCTTGGTCGCTTCTGCAGCGGCCAGCGGCGTGGCCCCGCTTTCGCCGAGCAGGCGCGCCACTTTCTCGTGGAGCGCCACCCCTCCGGTCACGTCGCGGATGATGCCCTGCTGGTCCACGAGCCACATCGTCGGGAAGTGCTGCACGCCGTAGCGGCGCAGGTTCGGCACCTCACCGCTGCGCCCTTCGAAGTGCTGCGGCCACGCCATACCCTGCGCCTTCACGACGCGTTCCAAGTCCGCCTTCGACTCGTCCGCACTGACCCCAATGATGTCGAAGCCGAGCCGATGGTAACGCTCGTAGGCCGCCTTCACGTTCGGAATCTCCGCCATGCACGGCGGGCACCACGTCGCCCAGAAATCAATCAGCAGCACACGTCCACGCAGCTTGTCGGTGTCCACCTGCCGGCCATCAATGGCGGTGAACTTGAGCGCGGGGAAGGGCTTGCCCAGCCACTGCAAGTAGACCGCGTCCTGCGGTGCCCCGGGCGGCGAGATGGGGCCGCCGGGCGGGTGCGTCGCGACGGCTGGCTTCGCGGGTTCGTCTCCGCTGCGGTCGAGCGCGGCTTTGTTTTCGAAGACGCCGCGCGCGGCGGTGACGGGGTTGGCGCTGGTCTTGAGCAGTTCGGCAATTTTCCGCTCCAAGCCCGCGCCAGCGCTGATGTAGCGGATGACGCCGTTGCGGTCCAACAACCACATGCTCGGCCAGTGGCGGATGCCGAAATCCTTGCCCGGCGCGGAGTCCTTCCCACCGCCGTCGAAGTATTGCGGCCACTGGATGTTCTCGCGTTTCACCACGTCCTCCAGCCGCTGCCGGTCGGCATCGAAGCTGACGCCGACAATTTCGAAACCCTCCTTGTTGAAGCGCTCGTAGGCGGCGCGGACGCGGGGGATTTCCTCGATGCACGGCGGACACCAGGTCGCCCAGAAGTCGAGGAGGACGACCTTGCCACGCAGCTTCTCCAAGTCCACCTCGCGGCCGTCGAGGGCCTTGAACTTCAGGGGTGGGGTGGGCTTGCCGACCATCGGCAGATAGCGCTCATCGGACTTAAAGAGCAGTTCCTCCTTCTCGCTGCGCTGGCAGCCAGTGAGGGCGAGGGCGAGCGAGGCGAGCAGCAGTGAGAGTCGAAGCGAAGAGAAGCGCATGAAGAAAAGGAGTTACCCCGCCACCGCCGGCTTCGCCCCGAAGCCGCAAAGTTCGCTGATGAACCGCCCGATGGCCTTCAGCCCGGCGACAATGCCCACGTCCGTGGTCGCGCCCCAGCCATAGACTTGCGAGAGCGCTTCCTCGTGTGTGCTGTAGCGCGGTGGGAGCGTGAAGGTGGCGGTGTGTTCCTCCCCGTTCACCGTGACGATTTGGCTGTGGAGAATGCCCTTACCCACGGCGTAGGTCGCCTTCGGCAGCGTGAGAGTGCGCGGCGCGAGGACGAGCCAGGGGCGGTAGGTGAAGACCAGTTCACCGGCGTCCGTGCGGGCGAGCGTGCCGTAGGTGCGGATGGGAACTTTCTCCATCTCCCGCGCGAGGAACATGGCGTTGCCCTTCGCATCCGGCTGGAAGCGCGTGCGCCCAAACGTGAGGTGGTCCCAGATGAATTGCGTGCCACAGACCGCAATCCGGAACGACCAGCCCGCGAGGAAGTAGCTCGCGATAATAATGATGACCGACCAGACCAAGCCGACCATCGGACTCGCGAACCCGGTGACCGCGACGGTGGAGAGCAGGAAGGTGCGGAACGCCTTCAGCCCTGCGTCCACCGTGGCGAAGGGGCTGATAAGGATGAGCATGTTGATGGCGTGGGCGGCGAGCCAGACCACGGCGAAGGCGATGATGGCGAAGGGAACCATGAGCACGTTGAGGACGCCGGAAAGACCGAGCGAAGCGAACATCTGATTGCCGGCGACCGCCTCCTTCACCACATCGGAGCCGAACACGCTGGCGATGATGGGCACGAAGGCGCCAGCGGCGACGAGGCCGCTGACCTTGTTCTCCAACGCCTCGGCGACATCGAGCGGCTTCTTGAGCGCAGTGGGCACCACGACGCCGCTGGCGTCCTTGAGCGCGACCACGCAGACGAGCGCGAGGGCCGGGAGCCAGAACCAGACTTGGGCGAACCACGGCAACTTGTCGCGCTGGCTGGCGTCGGTCTTGAACCACTTGAACGCGCCGTAAGCGCTCGCGCCCAGCAGCGGCGAGATGGCGACGCCTGTGATGGTGGTGATGCTGTGCGCGACGTCCATGCCCGGCGTGGGTTTGGGCGCGGGTTTCGCGGCGGCGGCCGGTTGCGCCGCGTGTGCCACTACCAAGGTCAGGCAGAGCACCACGACCGCCAGCAGCCAGAATACTTTCTTCATGCAGCCAAGGTTTGCCAGCGTCGCTGCTTTGGCAAGCTGGCGGTCGGCTGAACAGCCTTCACGCCAACACACCCTTCACAATCTCCGCCTCGCGCTCCAGGCCGCTGAGGCGCATGTCCACGCCGAGGTGCTTGAAGGTGAGCTTCAGGTGGTCCACGCCCATCAGGTGCAGGAGCGTGGCGTTGAGGTCGTTCAGGTGGACGGGGTCTTTCACCACGTTGTAGCTGAAGTCGTCGGTCTCGCCGTAGACCGCGCCGCCCTTCACGCCGCCGCCGGCCATCCACATGCAGAAGTTCCGCGGGTGATGGTCGCGGCCATACTGGTCCTTCTTGAGCGTGCCCTGCGAATAGACCGTGCGCCCGAACTCGCCGCCACAGACGACGAGCGTGTCCTTCAGCAGACCGCGCTCCTTGAGGTCGGTGAGCAAGGCGTAAGTCGGCTGGTCCACGTCGTTGCACTGGGCCTTGATGTCCTTGGGCAGGTTGCCGTGCTGGTCCCAGCCGCGATGGAGAATCTGCACCACGCGCACGTCACGCTCGGCGAGGCGGCGCGCGAGCAAAGCGCTGTGGGCGAAGGTGCCGGGCTTGGTCACGTCCGGGCCGTAGCGCTCGATGATGTGCTTGGGCTCGCTCTTCAAGTCCACCAACTCCGGCACGCTGGTCTGCATGCGGAAGGCCATCTCATACTGCGCGATGCGCGTGACCGTCTCGGGGTCGCCGAAGCGCGCGTGGTTCATCGCGTTGAGCTTGCCGAGGCCGTCGAGCATGGAGCGGCGGTTGTCGGCGGCGACGCCGGGCGGGTTCTGGATGTAGAGCACCGGGTCCGCGCCGCTGCGGAGCGCGACGCCGTTGTGCCGCGTCGGCAGGAACGCGCTCTGCCACATGCGCGTGAAGAGCGCCTGCGCCGCCGCGCCGCTGGACCAACTCGGCGTGAGGACGACGAAGCTGGGCAAATCATTGTTCTCGCTGCCCAGGCCGTAGCTCAACCACGAGCCGAGGCTCGCGCGGCCGGCGACCTCGCTGCCGGTCATGACGAACGTGCAGGCCGGGTCGTGGTTGATGGCCTCGGTGTGGATGCTGCGGATGACGGTCATGTCGTCGGCCATCTTGGCGGTGTGCGGCAGCAACTCGCTGAACCACGTCCCCGCCTTGCCGTGCTGGGCGAACTTGAACATCGAGGGCGCGACCGGCAGCCGCGCCTGACCGCTGGTCATCGTGGTGATGCGCTGGCCCTTGCGGACGGACTCGGGCAAATCCTTGTCGAAGTGCGCCTCGAGCTGCGGCTTGTAATCCAACGTGTCTATCTGCGACGGCCCACCGTTCAAGTGCAGGTAAATCAGCCGCTTCGCCTTCGGCGCGAAGTGCGGCAGGCCGGGGACTGCGGGATGGACACGGGGGCCGCTGGACTTGGTCGGCGCACCGGCGGCGTCGCGCATCATCGTGGCCATCGCGAGCGAGCCAGCGCTCAAGCCGGCGGCGCGGAAGAACTGGCGGCGGGTCTGGTGGAGGAGGTAGTCGTGGAGGGGGTTCATAGTGTTTCGGTGGTTGCCGTTTCGGCTGAAGCAGCCGAGGTGTGCTCGGCTCTCTTCTCGCTCCGGTGGTAAATCAAAAGTGCGACCCAGGAGCAAAGCACATAGGTGCAACCAGCAATCGAGCTGGCTTGGGAATCCATGGCACGACGCTCTGCTTGGCTGATTCGGCCAAGAACGTCGGAATAGAAGACTGCTGAATCCACCAATGGAACGATGCGTTGGAGCAGAATCACCGATACGAAAACCAAAACCCCAAGCAGGCCGAAGCGCAACTGACCAGCGTTCGGTCTGTGTCGCTGTCTCGCACCTAAAAGCCACACCAGTAGCGCAAGTCCGGCACCGGTCCCGGCGGCGAGCAGGATGAAACCCGTGCTGACTGCGAAGACCTGGTAATCAACGAACATCAAGGAGCCGAAGAACGCCATGACCGCCGCGAACAGCGGCCATACCAGCCAAGGGCTGTCGAACCGAAGCACTCTGCACGGCGGTTCAGTTGTCGGCTGGGTGTTCACTGCGTCAAGCGGCTTGGGATTGGGGAGCGGACGTTTTGCGGCGCTGGAGGATTCGTAGACCAAGATAGGCTGTCATTACAGCCACAACAAAGCCCGTCCTCGGAATCGCCTCAGCTTGGCGCACGACGGCCAGACGGTAGTCTCTGTCGTAGCCGGTCCTCAAATTGGGAACAGAGCGCTCCGTCAGAGAAGAACCCAACCGACCTTGTGTTATGAGACAGACGGTCAGGAACAGGAACAGAGGGAGGTGATTGAGGAAACTGAACCGGCGCGCGAACCACAGTGGCAGGAGCAAGGTGGCAAGGCCGATGGCGACGCTCTGCGCAAAAATCAGCGCCCACGAATCGAAGGCCACCGGAGCAATGCGGTGCTCCCCAACAGCACTCCAAGCCACCAAGAGTGGCAGCCCCAGTAGCCCCACCGCAGCGACTAAACGCATAGAGACAAGGAGCCACTTTGGGTCCGTTGTCGCTGGCTGCGTTGTTTGTTGCGCGGTCACAGGGTCAGTTCTTCGTCACCACTTCATCCAAGTTCAGAATCAAGTTCGCCACCATCGTGTAGGCGGCGAGTTCGCTGGGGTCGAGGGACGCGTCGGGCTTCGACTCGCCGAAGGTGATGGCTTTCTTCGCGGCGTCGGTGCGGCCTTGATACTTGGCCCATTGCGTGAAGAGCGTGTCGGAGAGGACGGCGGTCTCGGCCTTCGTGGGCGGGCGCGCGGTGGCGAGGCGGAAGCCGTAGGCGAGGCGGGCTTCGACGTGGCTGCCACCCTCCTTCAACATCCGCTGCGCGAACGCGCGCGCGGCCTCGAAGTGCTGCACGTCGTTCATCAGCACGAGTGCCTGGAGCGGCGTGTTGCTGCGCTCGCGGCGCGCGCAGGATTGCTCGCGGCTCGGCGCGTCGAAGGTCGTCATGCTCGGCGCGGGCGCGGTGCGCTTGATGAAGGTGTAGAGGCTGCGCCGCCAGAGCGCGTCGCCGTCGTCGCGCTTGTAGGTCTTGGTGTTGCTGCCGGAGTAGGCCACCGGCTCCCAGATGTTGTCGGGCTGGTAGGTGCGCACGCCCTTGCCGCCGAGGGTGGGCACGAGCAGGCCGCTGACGGCGAGCGCGTTGTCGCGGACCTGCTCGGCATCGAGGCGGAAGCGCGGGCCGCGCGAGTAGAAACGATTCTCGGGGTCGGCGGCAATCTTCTGCGGCGTGGCCTTCGAGTCCTGCCGGTAGGTCGCGGAGGTCACGAGCAGCTTCACGAACTGCTTCATGTCCCAGCCCTGCTCGCGGAACGTCACGGCGAGCCAGTCGAGCAGCTCGGGGTGCGACGGCGCCTCGCCCTGCGCACCGAAGTCCGAGGAAGTCTTCACGAGGCCGGTGCCAAAGAACTGCTGCCAGAAGCGGTTCACCGCCACGCGTGATGTCAGCGGATGCTGCGGGCTGACGAGCCACTTGGCGAAGTCGAGGCGGTTGGTCGTCTCGGTCTTTGGCAGCGGCGGGAGCACGGCGGGGACGTTCGGCCAGACCTGCTGGCCGGGCTTGTTGTATTGGCCGCGCACCATGACGAAGCTGTCGCGCGGCTTCTCGAGGTCCTTCCAGATGAAGGTGGACGGGATGCCTTTGTCGAAGTCGTCGCGGGCCTTGGCAATGGGGTCTTTCTCCGCGTGGACCTTGTCGAAGGCGGGGCGCGTCGTGTTGCAGACGAACTCGAAATAGTAGTCCTGGAGGCTCTTGGTTTCGGCGGGCTTGCGGTCCTCGGGCTTCACGGAGCGGAAGAGCCGCTTCACCTCGTCGGGCACGTTGGCGAGCGCCTTGCCTTGGTTTTCCTTGAGCCAGACGGCGAGCGACTCGGTCGGGTCTTTTGAGGGGTTGCTTTCGCCCGTCACACCGACCTTGTCCCACGTCACCGTGCCGCCGAAGAGCGTGAAGGCGAGGCCCTTGATTTTGTCGCCGGCTTTGAAGCCAAGCTGCGACGCGGCGAACTCCAGCTTCACCCACTCGCCGAGCTTCGGCAGGTCGCCGAGGCGCTTGCGCTCGTTGGTGTCTTTCTTGCCGAAGTCGATGGCGTAGATGTCACCCCACACGGCGCGATGCGACCACTCGCCGGTGTTGAACTGTAGCATCACGGACTTCGGCGGGTCCTGCGGGTCGAGGAAGACGTTGAGGAAGACCTTCCCGTTCGGCGGGATGGTCAGCGGCGTCTTGAGGTCCGAGAAAAAGTCCTGCCCAACGGCCTTGTCGCTGCGCTTGAGAGAGCGCTTGCCAGCGAGGACCTTGCCGTCCTTTTCTGTGACCCACGTCGCCGAAGTCGATGCTCCGCTAGCCTCCACCTTCGCGCCGGACGGGAACTCGTCGTCCACCCACGTCGTGTCGAACTTCTTGAGCGGCGGCGGCGGGTTGAGCGTGGAGGGGTCGGTGTAAACCACCTTGGCCAGCTCGGCCTTGATGCGCTTGTCCACCTCGGCGACTTGGGCGTTGAAGCCGTCGAGCTTCTTCTGTTGCTCCGGCGTGGTGAGCTTGAGCGTGGGTGCGGTGAGGAGCTGATTGCCGTCCATCGCCGGGTCGGCGTTGCTGTGGAAGAAGGCATACATCGAGTAAAAATCCTTCGCAGTGATGGGGTCGTATTTGTGGTCGTGGCAGACCGCGCAGCCGGCGGTCAGGCCCATCCACACGGATGCGGCGGTCTCGGTGCGGTCCACGGCATAGCGGAAAATCCATTCCTCATTGATGCTGCCGCCCTCGCCGGTGGTGACGTTGCAGCGATTGAAGCCCGTGGCGATGAGCTGGTCCTGCGTCGGGCTGGGCAGAAGGTCGCCCGCGAGCTGCTCGATGGTGAACTGGTCGAAGGGCAGGTTGCGGTTGAAGGCGCGCACGACCCAGTCGCGGTAAGGCCACATGGAGCGCTCGTTGTCGAGGTGCATCCCATGCGTGTCGCCGTAGCGCGCGGCGTCAAGCCAGTGGCGGCCCATGTGCTCGCCGTAGTGCGGGGACTTCAGCAGGCGGTCCACGACCTTCTCGTAGGCGCTGGGCGAAGTGTCCGCGAGGAAGGCGTCCACCTCGGTGACGGTGGGCGGCAGGCCGGTGAGGTCGAAGGTCACGCGGCGGATGAGGACCTCGCGCGGGGCTTCGGGGTTGGGGGTGAGTTTGCGCTCGGCGAGCTTGGCGGCGATGAAGCGGTCGATGGGATTGGCGATTGCCGATTCCCGATTGCCGATTGCAGGAGCCGTCGCCTTCACCGGCGCGACGAACGACCAGTGCCCCTGGTAGTTCGCGCCCTCCTCGATCCACTGCTTCAGCAACGCGATTTGCTCTGGCTTCAGTGGCTTCTTGTTCGACTCCGCCGGCGGCATCACCTCGTCCTTGTCCTTCGTCGTAACGCGCGACCACAGCTCGGACTTCTTCAAGTCCCTCGGCACCACCGCGTGCTTGGCGAGCGCGCTCTCGGCGACGTCGAGCCGGAGCTTCCCCTTGCGGGCCTTCTCGTCCGGCCCGTGGCAGGCGTAGCAGTTGTCTGAGAGGATGGGGCGGATGTCCCGGTTGAAATCAATCTTGCGGGTCGCGGCGGCGGCGGGCTCGAACGCGGCGAGCCAGAGCGCGACGGCAAAGCTGGCGCCAGTCAAAGGTCTAAGAGTCATAAGCGGAGTTTTCGACTGGCCGGGTAAAAAGGCCATTCAGAAAGCGCGCGTGGCGGGCGGGCCACCGCCCGGAGTGGGCTGGGAAGTTCCAGTGGTTCCGTGCGCAACGGCGCTGTCTCCGTCAGGCGAGGACGACTGACGCTACGGCACTGGGAGGAACTGCACCGCGTCTGCGATGACATATTTGCCCTCGGTGCCTTCGTTCGAGAGGCGGACCCAGCCGTTCGTGCCGGCGGCGAAGCGGAAGGTTCCCAGCGTGCGGAAGAGTCGTCCGTGCGCCGGCTCCGCCTGCTGGTTGAGGCGGAGTTTCGTCTTGCCGTCGGCGTGGTGGATGGTGACGGGGGTGTTGGTCGCGCGGCGGACGTTGTAGCAGTGGGCGAGGCGGACTTCGTAGTGGCCCGCGCGCGGCAGGTCCGGCGTGAAGGTCACGGACTTCGCGCCCTTCCCGGCGTTCTGGTCGTGCAGGTAACCGAGGCCGACGTAGGGCGGCGTGTGCGTGGAGTATTGCCACTGGCCCACGAGCGTCGCCGCTGTCTCGTCCACGACGATGCCGGGTAGTTTCGCGGGGTCCGCGACGATGAAGGGCACCAGCTCGGGGCGGTCCACCTCGCTGGGCGCGTGGGTGTTCGGCACGGCGGCGGGATGAGGCTTCAGGACTGTCCGGGCGGTCTGCGCGAGCGCGCCGGTGAGCAGGGCGACGAACAGACCGACGGCAACCACGCGGGGAAGTGACGAGGGCCAGTTCATGGTTGGTGCGGCAGGTTTTACGCGGCCAACTTCCAGCCGACAAGCCCGGCAGATGGATTGCGCGCGGAGGATCGTCGGCGAATTGTTCATTCGCACCTCAACCGGCCTGAAACCGGGCGGAAGCCGGCTGCGAAGGTGGGGATTCCCAAAGTTGAGGCCACGGCACTGTCACCCAGGAAATCGCCAAGGGCCTGCTCGCGCTTCGAACGCCGTCAGCTCACCCCGCCCGCAGCCCGACGGCTTGCTTGAGTTCCTTCAGCCCCTCGACTTCCAGCCGCCAGCGCAGGCCTTGCACAATCTCGCTTGTCAGGCCTGGGCCTTCATAGACGAGGCCGGAATAGACCTGCACGAGGGCCGCGCCCGCCGTGATCTTCTCCCACGCGTCCGCCGCGCTGGCGATGCCGCCTACGCCGATGAGGGGCACCGCGCCTTTGCTCTGGCGGAAGAGATGGCGAATGACTTCGGTGCTGCGCGCGCGGAGCGGCCGCCCGCTGAGACCGCCGGTCTCGGCGTAAGTCTGCTTCAGCCGCGCGTCAGTCGTCGCGGGTCGCGCGATGGTGGTGTTTGTCGCGACCAAGCCGGCGAGCTGACGCGGGCCGACGAGGGCGAGGATTTCGTCGAGCGCCTCGAAGGTGAGGTCGGGGGCAACCTTCACCAAGAGCGGTTTGGGAAGGTTTTGAGTTTTGAGTTTTGAGTTTTGAGTTGGGACGGGCTTGCGTGCCTGTGCGTTGTTCACCTGCTGGAGGGCGGCGAGGATTTCGTCGAGTGCGGCTTTGTCCTGGAGCTGGCGGAGGTTGGGCGTGTTCGGGGAGCTGACGTTCACGACGAAGAAGTCGGCGTGCGGCCAGAGGACGCGGAGGGAATCGGCGTAGTCCGCGGCGGCCTCGTTCAGCGGCGTGACTTTGGATTTGCCGAGGTTGATGCCAACGGGGTGGTCCGGCCAACGGCCTTGCGTGCGCCAGGCGGCGAGGCGTTCGGCCAGCGCGCGCGCGCCGCTGTTGTTGAAGCCCATGCGGTTGACGAGCGCTTCGTCAGCCACGGCGCGGAACATGCGCGGCTGCGGATTGCCCGGCTGCGCGTGCCAGGTCACGCCGCCCAGCTCGCTGAAGCCGAAGCCCAGCGAGCGCCAAACCGGGACGGCGATGGCCTGCTTGTCCATGCCCGCCGCGAGGCCCACGGGGTTCGGGAAGCGCAGGCCGAACAGCTCCACGGGCAGCGCGGGTGCGTCGTAGAGCGCCGCAAGCGCATCGCAGAGCAACGGCTGCCGCGCGGCAAAGCCCAGCGCGGCAAGCGTGCGGTTGTGAATCGTCTCCGAGTCCTGTGTGAACAGCGCGGGGCGGATGAGTGAACGGTAGCACCAGCTCATGCGCGGAGGCTGGTCAAGTGGTGGAGAAAAGCCAAGTCCGCCATGTGCTGAACGGCAGGCGGGCGCGCTGGCCTACTTGACTTCCCAAACCACTTTCCCGCCCACCATCGTGAGCAGCGCCTTGGTCTGCGCGATCTTGTCCTCCGCACAGATGAGCAGGTCGGTGTCGAGGAGCGCGAGGTCGGCGAGCTTGCCGGGTTCGAGCGAGCCGGTGCGGGTTTCTTTGAAGAGGAGTTGCGCGTTGTTGATGGTGTAGAAACGCAGGGCCTGCTCGCGGCTCAGAGCCTCCTCGGGATGCAACTGACCTTCGTGCCACTTCGCGCGGCGCGTGATGGCGGTCGCCATGCCGAGGAACGGGTTGTAGGGATTCACGCTGCGGAACGAGCCGATTTTCTGCATGTGGTCCGAGCCGCCGCCCACGATGCCGCCCGCCGCGAAAATGCTCTTGAGCGGCTGGAAGTAGCGCAGCCGGTCGTAGCCGAACTGCTTCGTGAGCGTGCGCGTGTCGAGGTAGAGCCACGCGGGTTGGATGTCGAGCACCACGCCGAGGCGCGCGGCCGTCTCGACGGCTTCCTTGCTCATGAAGTTGCTGTGCGTCACGCACGCGCGGGTCTGGCGAATGGGCAAACCCTCCTTCGCCAATTCGTCATAGACTTCCAGCAGCGTGTGCACCGCGCCGTCGCCGACGGAGTGCGCGGTGAATTGCAGACCGCTCTCCACGGCGGTGCGGACCATCGGCTTGAGACGGTCCTTGGGAATGAACAGCACGCCGCGATACTGCGGGTCGGTGATGGAGTAAATCTCGCTCAAGCCCCACGGCTCCCGCATGTAGGCGCTGCCGGTGAGCATCCCGCCGTCGAGGAACATCTTGATGCCGACGATGCGCACCCAGTCGTCGTTTTCCGTGTGTAACTTGTGCTTCGCCACGGCGCGGATGCTCTCCTGAATCTTCGCCAACTCGCCGAGTGAACCGACGCCTTGCGACGCGCTCACGCGCACGGTGAGCGCGCCCGCGTCGCGCAGCTTCGCGTAGCTCTCGATGGCTCCGAGGCCCGCGTTCCGGTCACAGATGGTCGTGATGCCGACGGAGTTGTAGTCCTTGAAGAGCGCGACCAGACGCTCGGTGCGCTGGGCCTCGGTCGCACTACGCGCGCCGGTGTTGCCGGTTTTGAAGTAGTTGCCCGAAGTGCGCAGGATGCCGGTGGGTTCGCCGTTCGCGTCCTTCTCGACCTTGCCCGGCACGCCAGCGGGAATCTGGAAGTGGCGGTCAATCTTGTTGAGCTGGAGCGCGAGCGAGTTAACCGAAGCGTCCGGGCCGGTCTGGAAGGCGACCGGGTGCTTCGGCGCGACGGAGTCCAACTCGGCGCGCGTGGGGTAACGCTGCTCCTTCAGCCGGGTGATGAAGATTTGCGACGTCGTGATCCACTGGCCCTCCGGCGCGATGACAGCACGGGACTTGATGTAAGCCAGCACGTCGGCGATGGACTCCATCTCCGGCATCGCGTGGTCGAACTCATACATGCTCGCGCCGCTCGGATGCGTGTGGGAATCCATGAGGCCGGGTATGACGAGGCGGCCCTTCGCGTCCACGACGCGCGTGTTCGGCCCGGCGAGCTTGGCGATGTCCGCGTTGCTGCCGACGGCGAGGATTTTGTCGCCGCGCACGGCGATGGCTTGGGCAAGACTGAACTGCGCGTCCACCGTGGCGACCTTGGCGTTGCGCAGGATGAAGTCGGCGGGCTCGGCGGCGGGGAGCGCGACCACCGCCGCCAATGAAAGGGCGAACGGCAGAGCGCGGAGTAACGGGCGTCGAAACAAACGGCTGAACATGGTTGCGATAGTGCTGACAGCGGTGCGCGCGGACAAATGGAATCTGGGGAGCGGGGGGTGCGATTCCCGACTGCCGATGAACCTGGTAGGGCCGACCTGCTGGTCGGCCCCCGTGCTCCTTCGCCAGCCACGCGCTCAACCGGGCGGCCAGCCCAGCGCGCGGCCACCGAGGATGTGGCAGTGGAGGTGCGGGACAGACTCGCCGCCGTCGCGACCGTTGTTGACGACGAGGCGGTAGCCGTTCGCTGCGAGGCCGGCCTGTTTGGCGACTTCCGCCGCCTTCAGTAACAGGTGGCCGAGCACGGCGTGGTCCTCGGGCGTGGCCTCGGCGATGCGGGGGATGGGTTTGCGCGGCACGATGAGGATGTGCGTGGGCGCTTGCGGGTGGAGGTCGCGGAAGGCGATGACGTGCTCGTCTTCGTAAACTAGGTTCGCCGGAATCTCCTTCGCGGCGATGCGTTCAAACAGGGTTTTGCTCATAGATCGGTTGCCATTGGCGGCGGCTCGGCTCGGCTAAGTTCGTGGTGGCGATAGACGCTGTAGGCCAGCCCCACCAAGCCCGTGAGGGCAGCCGGGAGATAGAGAGTGGCGTAGCTGCACTTGGAAAAAATTGCCGCCCCGACAATGCCCCCGAACAGGAAAGAACTGAGCAGCACCACCCACAGGCGAAACCGCCGCCAGTCCTCGTCCATTCCGCGCAGCAGATGGCCGAAGAAGATACCCAGATCCGTGAACACCCCGGAGACGTGCGTGGTGCGGAGCACGGCCCCGCTGTAGGTGCTGGCCATCGCGTTTTGCAGACCGCAGGCACTGGAGGCCAGATAATCCCCGAGCACATTGCCGTGCTGGAGCAAGGGCACCGCCGCCACGAGCAGGCTGGATTCAATCACCAGTGCCACTCCGTAACGGCGACCCAGCTTTAGCGTGCTGCCTTGGATGACGAAGCCGCTGACCGTGGCTCCCAGCACGAACGCCACGGCAATCGCCAGCAAGTGCACGGCTCCGCCAAAGTCGTGCTGGGCCACCGCGATGCCAGCGAGGCTGGTGGTCCCGGTCAAATGCGTGATGCCTTGGTGTTGAAAGCCCAGAAACCCCACGGCGTTGACGATGCCCGCGATGAACGAGAGGACCGCCGCGCCGAACCAAACCCAACCTGGTAATTTGTGAATCATGCAACTCGGCGAATCATGGGGGCGAAGCGCTCACGCGCAACCCACTTCCCGCAGGCCGCGCCGCGATGCTGGATGCTGGATGAGCGACGAGATCCGCGTTCGAGCTGCTGAACGCGGTCGTGACTTCGAGCGCTGGCTGACTTTGTCCCTCTCCGCTGGGGGAGAGGGCCGGGGTGAGGTGGAAAGCGCCCAAAGGACGGCACGGCACCGATTGGCTTTGGGAATTGGTATTAGAAGCGGTGACATACTGCGACTGACTCATCCAGCATCCAGCACCCGCCCACCCGCATCGCGCCTAACTCACCACCAGCGAGCAATCGGCGCGGTGGTTCTCGTCCAGGCACTGGCGGAGGTAGGCCACGATCTGGTCGCTCATCGCGCGGCAGCGGTCGCACCAGCGGCGCGCGCCGACGAGGCGCTTCACGCAGTCGTGCAGGCCGATACAGCGTAGGAGGCGCGGGGATTGGCTGAGTTGCTGGCGCATCTCCTCCCGCAGGCGCGGGAAGAAGAGCAGTTCCCCGCCATCGCCGGTTTCCTCCGCGAGCAGGTCCAGACTGGTCTCGGCTACGGTGCCGGTCAGCTCGGGGGCGGGCTTGGGGTCCGCCTCGGTCATGGCGAGGCCGAGGCCGCGCAGGACTTCCTCGAGCGCGGCGGTGAACTCCGCGATGGTGACGATGGTTTGTTTCCGCTCGACCTTGAAGTAGTGCAGGACGGCGGCGGCGGCTTGCTTCACCACCTCGTGGTCGAGCTGGTCCACGGCCGCGCCGATGATCTCGACGCTCACGTCCTCGACGGCACAGGGGATGTGCTCGCCGTTGGCGGTCTCAAATACCAGGCAGTGGGAATGTAGCTGTATCACTTTTGGCCTCCAGTCGTTTGAGCGCATCGAGGAAGTCCTCCGCCTCCTCGAAGCGCCGGTAGATGCTCGCGTAACGAACGTAGGCGACCTTGTCGAGCTCGCGCAGGCGGGCCATGACCAGCTCGCCGAGCACCTTGCTGGGCACTTCGGCGTCGAACTCGTCGGTGACGCGGTCGGTAATGTGTTCGGCCAACGCCTCCATCTCGGCGGCGGGGACGGGACGTTTGGCACAGGCGGCTTTGAGGCTGGCGAGCAATTTCTCCTTGTTGAACTCCTCGCGGCGGTCATCGCGCTTCACGACCATGAGGCCAGCGTGCTCGATCTCCTCGTAGGTGGTGAAGCGGTGGGCGCACTTGAGGCACTCGCGGCGGCGGCGGATGGTGGAGCCTTCCCGTGAACCCCGGGAATCAATGACTTTATCGTCGAGACAACCGCACTTGGTGCAACGCATAAAACGGAACCACTACACTGCAAATAGATGCAGGAGGGTGGGTAACACACTGCTAATGGTAGGGCAAGGGTTTTTCCGGTGGCGACCCCAGGTTTGGAGCCGCCAGACTCTTGTCTGGCCGGGCTGGACCCGGGTCTGGCCGCGCCAGACTCTTGTCTGGCCGCGTCAGACTCAGGTCTGACGGCGTCAGACCCGGGTCTAGCCGGGCCAGACACAGGTCCGGCGGCGTCAGGCAAAGGTCCGGCGGCACCAGACCCGGGAGCGGTCGCGCCGGTCCCGAGCACGGTTCGGTCGTTCCGGAGGTCAGCGCCCTGGGTGATACCGATGCTGTCGGCGGCGTTCGGTGTGAACTTGGAAACCGCAGTTAAGGGAACGCTGATTTAACCACAGAGGCACAGAGGACACAGAGAGGGAATATATAGGGCTTTTCTCGGTGAACTCTGTGCCTCTGTGGTTAAATCAGCGTTTCCTTAGCCCGCCCGGAAATCAATTCGGCGTTGCGCCCTTCGCGCCCTTCGCGTGAGACCTCGGGAGGTTGCGGATAGAAACCGCCTTCCCCTCCGCCGCGCCGCCCGCTATACGAGGCGCATGCAATACGTCCTTCGTGCCCTCGCCCTCGTCGCGCTCCTCAGCCTCACCGCCACCGCCGCGGACACCGGCACGGGCGCGAGCTTCAAAGGCCCCGTGGGTCTCCAGCTCTACAGCTTGCGCGGCATCGCCACGCAGAACCCGCCCAAGGCCCTCGCCCAGACCAAGGACTTCGGGCTCACGCTGGTCGAGACCGCCGGCACTTACAATTTGCCGCCGGAGAAGTTCAAGGCGCTCCTGGCCGAGCACGGCTTGAAGCCGATCAGCGGCCATTTCCCCTACGACCGCTGGAAGAGCGAACCGGAGAAAGTCCTCGCTGAGGCCCAAGCCATCGGCCTGCAATACGCGGGTTGCGCGTGGATTACGCACAAGGCCCCATTCAGCGAAGTCGCCGCGCGCGACGCCATCGCCGTCTTCAACAAGGCGGGCGAACTGGGCGCGAAGCTGGGCATCAAGGTCTTCTACCACGCGCACGGCTTCGAGTTTCACCCGCATGGCGACGGCACGCTCATGGACTTGCTGATGAAGGAGACCAACCCGAAGCACGTGAGCTTCGAGATGGACGTGCTTTGGGTGGTTTTCCCCGGCCAGGACCCGGTGCAGTGGCTTAAGAAATATCCGGGCCGCTGGGAGTTGATGCACCTCAAAGACCTCAAGAAAGGCGTGGCCACCGGCGAACTCACCGGCAAGACCGACGTGGCCAACGACGTGCCGCTGGGCACCGGCCAGATGAACTGGCCCGCCATCCTCAAGGCCGCGAAGGAAAGCGGCGTGAAATACTACTTCATCGAGGACGAGTCCCCGACCGTGGTGGAGCAGGTGCCGCAGACGCTGAAGTTTTTGGGGCAGGTGAAGTTTTAACGAGCCGCTTCGCCCGTCTTGCTGGCGGCGCAGCGATGGGCTTAACTAACGCCATGAAGCAAACCGGATACGTCTACTGGCAGGACGGCGAAATGTGGCTCGGCTATCTGGAGGAGCTACCCGACTACGTGACCCAGGGCGAATCGCTGGCCGACTTGGAGGCTCATCTGCGGGACATTTACGAGGACGTGACCGGCGGTAAGATTCCCCAAGCGCGGCGACGGGCAGAGCTGGCCGTGGCATGAAGCGGCTCGATCTCATCCGCAAGATTGAGGAACAGGGCGCCGTGTTCATCCGGCACGGCGGGAAACACGACTGGTATCAAAACCCCACGACAAAAGTCTGTCAGCCCGTGCCGCGCCACCGCGAAATCAAGGAGTTCCTCGCCCGCAGCATTCTGCGAAAGCTGCAAGACTGATGCGCGCAGGCTCGCCTCCGAATACCGCTTCCCCCGTCACGTCAACGCTTGCCTGAATTTATGAACCGACTCCGCCTGTCCTCCCTGTTCCTCCTCGCCGGTGCCGTCGCTACCCTCGCGCAGGCCAAGCCCGAGGAATTCCCCAAGCAGCCCGATGTGCCCGCGCTCTCGCCCGCCGACCAACTGAAGAAGTTCCAGCTCCCGCCCGGCTACAAGCTCGAGCTGGTCCTCGCCGAGCCGGACATCAAAGAACCCGTCGTCGCCGTCTTCGATGGTAATGGCCGCATGTTCGTCGCCGAGATGCGCACCTACATGCAGGACATCAACGGCAGCGGCGAGATCGTGAACAAGAGCCGCGTCTCGCTCCACTGGTCCAGCAAGGGCGATGGCAAGTTCGACAAGCACACCGTCTTCGCCGACAAGCTCCTGCTCCCCCGCATGATTCTCCCGCTCGGCCCCGGCGAGCTGCTCATCAACGAGACCGACACGCAGGACATCTATCTGTGGCGCGACAAGGACGGCGACGGCGTGGCCGACGAGAAGAAGCTCTGGTATGCCGGCGGCCCGCGCGGCGGCAACATGGAGCACCAGCAGTCCGGCCTCATCTGGGCCACGGACAACTGGCTTTACATGACCTACAACTCGTGGCGCCTCCGCTGGCAGGGCTACGACAAAGAACCGTTGAAGGAGTCCACTCCCGGCAACGGCGGCCAGTGGGGCCTCACGCAGGACGACTGGGGCAAGCCTTGGTATGTAAACGCCGGCGGCGAGCGCGGCCCGCTGAACTTCCAGACGCACATCTACTACGCCGCCCTGAACACCAAGGACCAGTTCGTCAACGACTACGCCATCGTCTGGCCCGACGTGCCGATTCCCGACGTGCAGGGAGGTCCGAACCGCTTCCGCCCGGTCGAGAAGACGCTCAATCACTTCACCGCCACCTGCGGCGCGGAAGTCTTCCGCGGCGACCGCCTGCCGGCTGACATGCGCGGCGACCTCTTCTTCTCCGAGCCCGTGGGCCGGCTTATCCGTCGCACGAAGATCGAGGTGAAAGACGGCGTCACGCTCCTCAGCAACCCCTACGAGTCCGTGAAGGGTGAGTTCATCCGCAGCACCGACCCGAACTTCCGCGTGGTGAACATGAACACCGCCCCCGACGGCACGCTGTATCTCGTGGATATGTATCGCGGCATTATTCAGGAGGGCAACTGGACCCGCGAAGGCAGCTATCTCCGCAAGGTCATCCAGCAATACGGCCTCGATAAGAACATCGCCCGCGGCCGCATCTGGCGCTTGGTCCACGACAACTTCAAGCCCGGCCCGCAGCCCAAGATGGACGCCGAGAAATCCGCCGACCTCGTCGCGCACCTCGCGCATCCGAACGGTTGGTGGCGCGACACCGCGCAACGCACGCTCATCGTCCGCGCCGACAAGTCGGTCGTGCCCGCGCTGCAAAGCATGGCCCGCTCCCACACGAACCCACTCGCCCGCATGCACGCGCTCTGGACGCTCGATGGCCTTGGCGCAGTGGATGCCACGCTCGCTCGCGAGAAGTTGAAGGACACGCACCCGCAGGTCCGCGTCGCCGCGTTGCGCACCGCCGAGACGCTTTACAAAGCCGGCGACAAAACCTGGGAAGCGGACTTCGCCACGCTCGGCAAGAGCGCCGATGGCGACCTCGCCTGGCAGGCCCTGCTCACCGCGCGCGCGCTGAACATCCCGAACGCGCGCCAGACCTTCACCTCCGCCGTCCTCAACACGAACGCCCCTGCGGTCATCAAGACGCTGGGCAAGGGCTTGCTCGCGCCGCCGACCTCTTGGCCAAAGGAATTCTCCGGCGCCGACAAGAATCTGCTCACCAAGGGCGAGGCCATCTACCAAGAGCTGTGCTTCGCCTGCCACGGCTTCGACGGTCGCGGCATGACGCTCGAGGGCGCGAAGCCCGGCACCACGCTCGCCCCGCCGCTCTCCGGCTCACCGCGCGTCGCCGGCCAGCGCGAGGCCATCATCCACGTCCTGCTCAAGGGCCTCGCCGGTCCCATCAACGGCAAAACCTACGAGGCGCTCATGGTTCCCATGGAGAGCAACAACGACGAGTGGATTGCCAGCGTCGCCAGCTACGTGCGCAACAGTTTCGGCAACAAAGCTGGCATGGTGAGCGTGAAGGAAGTCGCCGCCCTCCGCGCCGAGTCGAAGATTCGCACGCAGCCTTGGACCGTCGAGGAACTCACCGCCGCGTTGCCGAACGCGCCGCTCGCCAACCGCGCAGCTTGGAAGCTCACCGCCAGCCACAACCCCATCGCCCTCGCCAACGCCGTGGACGGCAAGGCCGACACGCGCTACGACACGCGCAAACCGCAGGAGGCCGGCATGTGGGTGCAAATCGAGCTCCCCGCCGCGACCCCCATCACCGGCCTGCGCCTCGACAACAGCGTTTCCGCCGGTGACTACCCGCGCGGCTACAAGGTCGAGCTGTCCGCCGACGCCATCGAGTGGAGCAAGCCCGTCGCGACCGGCGAGGGCAAGGCCGGGGTGACTGAAATCAAGTTCCCGACCACGAAGACGCAGTTCATCCGCATCACGCAGACCGGCAAGACCCCGAGCACCTTCTGGAGCATCCACGAGCTGGACGTGCTCTCGGACTCGAAGGGGCAAATCTCCGCCGGCAAGGCGACGGCGAAGCTTCCGAGCCTCGAATAGCGCTGCGGGAGGTTCGGGCGGGGGTTGAAGCTCAGTGATCGCCCGGTCTCGATGCGGCGGGTGCCCGTTGGGGGGCTTGGCTCCCCGGTCCGGTCGAGGAGCGCCAGCCAGCTCGCACGCCCCGGGCCGGTTCAGTGCGCAGCCGGGTCGCAGACCCGGGGCACCATCAAGAAGCGGTGCTCTGCTTGCTGCGCTTGTGAAATAAATCACAAAACGCTTGCCGCTCTCTTTTGCGGTGCTTTACTTGCCGCGTGGGCGGACAATTTCCGCACGCTTCCACCATGCCGACCAGCACTGAACTAGGCTACAACTCGAAGATTGAAGGTGATGTCGTGGTCACACGCGTGGATGCGGCGATAAACTGGTGCCGCAAGCAGTCGCTGTGGCCGATGCCGATGGGGCTGGCCTGCTGCGCCATCGAGCTGATGGCGGCGGGGGCGAGCAAGTTCGACATCTCGCGGTTCGGTTCGGAGGTTATGCGCTTCTCGCCCCGGCAGTCGGACGTGATGATCGTCGCGGGCACAGTGACTTACAAAATGGCGCTGGCCGTCCGCCGTATTTACGACCAGATGCCCGAGCCGAAATGGGTCATCGCGATGGGCGCGTGCGCCTCGACCGGCGGCATGTATCGCAGCTACGCGGTGCTCCAGGGCGTGGACCAGATCATCCCGGTGGACGTGTATGTGGCCGGTTGCCCGCCGCGGCCCGAGGCGCTCCTCGACGCGCTCATCAAGCTGCAAAATAAGATTCAGAAGGAGCCGGTGCTCGCCGCCTGAACCGCCTCTCAACTTCAAACTCTCAACTTCCCCGTGGCCTCCGCCGAACTCGCCAACCAGTTGCAAGCCAAGTTCGGCGACGTGCTGTCCGCGCCCGCCGAGTTTCGCGGTGAAGTCACGCTGAAGCTGGCCAACGCCGAGCGCATCGCGGAGGTCTGCGAGTTTGCGAAGAAGTCTCTGAGCTACGACATGCTGCTGGACCTCACGAGCATTGATAACTACGGCGAAGACCCGCGCTGGACGTTGGTTTACGAGCTTTACGGCACCGGCCACGGCTGCCACCTGCGCATCAAAACCGAGGTCAGCGAGGAGAAGTCCGAGCTACCCACGGTCACCGGTGTCTGGCGTGGAGCTGATTGGCACGAGCGGGAGATTTACGACATGATGGGCGTCCGTTTCCGTGGCCATCCCGACCTGCGCCGCATCCTGATGTGGGACGGCTATCCGTATTTTCCACTGCGGAAGGATTTCCCGCTCGCGGGCAAGCCGACGGACTTGCCGGACGTGGCGTTCACCAAGTCCGCGCCGCTGGAAGGAGGGCCGTTCGTCACGGTCGCCGGCGGCAAGGACAGTATCGCTCGCGAGCCACGCGTGCGCGTGCCGGAGAACTGATTTCATGGCCACCGCCCAAACCATCGAATTCCGCGACCCCGCCTCCCGCGTGGCGGCAGGAGCCAAGTCGCTCATGCCGGAGGTCGTGCCCGCGTCCGTTCCGTCCACCGACGGCGACGACGGCGAGCTGCAAGGCGAGAAGATGATTCTCAACATGGGGCCGTCGCATCCCTCCACGCACGGCGTTTTGCGCATCATCCTGGAGCTGGACGGCGAAATCATCACGAAGGCCACGCCAGACGTGGGTTATCTGCATCGGGGCGACGAGAAAATCGCCGAGAACATGACCTACACCCAGTTCATCCCTTACACGGACCGGCTGGATTACCTCGCGCCGCTGGCGAACAACGTCGCCTACGCACTGGCGGTCGAAAAGCTCCTCGGCATCGAGAAGCAGCTCCCCCCGCGCTGCCAATACATCCGCGTCATCTGCTGCGAGATGGCGCGCATCTCGGCGCACTTGCTCGGCCTCGGCGCGTTCGCGATGGATATCGGCGCGCTCACGGTCTTCCTGCACACGTTCACGGAGCGCGAGAAGATTTACTCACTCATCGAAAGGCTGACCGGCGCGCGGTTCACGACGAGCTACACGCGCATCGGCGGACTTTCGCGGGACTTGCCACCGGGCTGGGCGGAGTCGCTCCGCAAGTTCTGTGACGAAGTGGAAGTGAACTTCGCCGAGTCCGAGACGCTCCTCACGCGCAACCGCATCTTCGTGGACCGCACGCGGAACGTCGGCATCATCTCGCGCGCGGACGCGATTGATTACGGCCTCACCGGTCCGAACCTGCGCGGCAGCGGCGTGGATTACGACGTGCGCAAGGCGCATCCGTATCTCGTCTATGGCGAGCTGGATTTCGA
This sequence comes from Verrucomicrobiota bacterium, assembly GCA_039796295.1. Classification (GTDB taxonomy): domain Bacteria; phylum Verrucomicrobiota; class Verrucomicrobiia; order Limisphaerales; family SXTU01; genus SXTU01. The sequence goes on along the minus strand of JBDKJY010000011.1, from coordinate 127,817 downwards.
GGTGCCCGTTGGCTCTGTCGGCGACAGTTACGACCGCTACCTCGTCCGCATGGAAGAGATGCGCCAGAGCGTGCGCCTCATCCGCCAGTGCCTCGCCAAGTTGCCCGGCGGCGACGACAACGACGCGAAGGAACCCATCAACGTCCCCGACGGCAAAATCGTTTTGCCCGCGAAGGACAAGGTGCTTACGAGCATGGAGGAGCTGATTCATCAGTTCATGCTGGTGACGCAGGGCGTGAACGCACCGCCCGGCGAAATCTATTTCGGTGCCGAAAACCCGAAGGGGGAGCTGGGCTTCTACATCAACTCGCGCGGCGGCGGCACGCCGTATCGGCTGAAGATTCGCGCGCCATCCTTCTGCAACCTGAGCATCCTGCCGCACGTGTTGCCTGGCCACATGATGAGCGATGCGGTGAGCATCCTCGGCTCGATTGATTTTGTGATGGGAGAATGTGACCGATGACTTTCGCCGTCCCCGCCAACTTGGAAGCCCAGCTCGACGAGCTGGTCACGCGCTACCCGCAGAAGCGGAGCGCGTCGCTCATGTTCCTGCACGCGTTGCAGGAGCACTTCGGCTACATCTCGCGCGACGCCGTGGAGTGGACCGCGCGGAAGCTCGGCCTCCAGCCCATCAACGTTTACGAGCTGGTCACGTTCTACCCGATGTTCCGGCAGGAGCCGCTGGGCAAGACGCACATCAAGGTCTGCCGCACCTTGAGCTGCGCGCTGGCCGGCAGCGGCGAACTGCGCACCCACTTCTGCTCGAAGCTCGGCCTCGACGCCCACAAGCACGCGCCCCAGACCACGCCGGACGGGAAGTTCACCGTCGAGTTCGTCGAGTGCCTCGCCGACTGCGGCAACGCGCCGGTGGTGCTGCTGAACGAGGACTTGCTACCGAAGGTGACGCCCGCGCAGGCGGACGAAATCCTTGCGAAGGGGAAGTCGAAATGAAGCCTTGGTTGCCCGACATGGATTTGAACCATGACAAACAGATTCAGAGACTGTTGTGCTACCATTACACCATCGGGCAGGCCGTAGCGGGCGTGACGGTAGGGAATTCAAACTGAGAGTCAAGCCGCCATGCCCCAGGAACACCGCCTAATTCTCAAGCACGCCGACCAGCCCGGTTACACGCCGGACCTCGAGTGCTACCTCCGCCACGGCGGCTACGACGCGCTCAAGAAGGTGCTCGCCCTCGCGCCAAAGGACTTGCCTGACGGCAAGAAAATGTCCCCGCAAGAGCAGGTGCGCGAGGACGTGAAGGCCTCCGGGCTGCGTGGTCGCGGCGGCGCGGGCTTCAGTGCGGGCATCAAGTGGTCGCTTGTGGACCGCCGGAGTGGCAAGCCCATCTACCTTATCTGCAACGCCGACGAGTCCGAGCCGGGCACGTTCAAGGACCGCCAAATCATCCACAAAGACCCGCACCAGCTCATCGAGGGGATGATTCTCTCCTGCTGGGCGAACGACGTGAAGCTCGCCTACCTCTACATCCGCGGCGAGATGCCGCAGGGCGCGAAGCTACTGAACAAGGCCCTCGATGAGGCGCGCGCGAAGAACTTCCTCGGCAAGAACATCCTTGGCTCAGGCTACGACCTGGAGATTTACGTCCATCGCGGCGCGGGTGCCTACATCTGCGGCGAGGAGACCGGACTCATCGAGTCGCTCGAAGGCAAGCGCGCCTACCCGCGCATCAAGCCGCCCTACTTCCCCGCCGTGCTGGGCCTCTACATGTGCCCGACCATCGTAAACAACGTGGAGACCCTATGCCACGTGAAGCACATCGTGAACATGGGTCCCGGCGAATACGCGAAGCTCGGCACGCCCAACAACACCGGCACCCGCATCGTCAGCCTCAGCGGCGACGTGAAGCGCCCCGGTTACTTTGAAATCGAGGTCGGCAAAGTCACCATCGGCGAACTCATCAACGACCCCGCGTTCGGCGGCGGTCTGCGCGACGGCCGCAAGCTCAAGGCCATCATCCCCGGCGGCTCGTCCTCGAAAATCCTCAAAGCCGGCGAGACCTTCAAACTCAACCGTAAGGGCGCGGACGGTCAGATGACCAAAGTGGACGTGCCGCTCCTCCACCTGCCCTACGACTTCGATTCCCTCATGGCCGCCGGCACCATGTCCGGGTCCGGCGCCATCATCGTGCTCGACGACACGCGCGACATCGTCGCGGCGCTCGCGAACCTCGCCGAGTTCTACGCCCACGAGAGTTGCGGACAATGCACGCCCTGCCGCGAAGGCTCGCTCTGGATGAGCAAAGCCCTCCACCGCCTCACCCACGGCCACGGCCGCAAGGCTGACGCTGACTACCTGCTGCACATCGCGCAGAACATCCAGGGCCGCACCATCTGCGCCTTCGGCGAGGCCTGCGCCTGGCCGGTCTTGAGCTACGTGAAGAAGTTCAAAGACGATTTCGAGGCAAAGGGCGCGGCAGATGAAGCGAGAAACGCCGCCGCCGCCAAACACTGATTTCCATGTCCGCCCCCGCGACAACTGAAGCCAAGCCCGCCGCGCCCGCCGCAGCGCCGGCTCCGCCGCCGCCCTCCGACAAAATCAAAATTAAGGTGGACGGGCGCGAAATCGAGGTGCCGAAGATGATGCCCGACTGGCAGGGCAAGCCGCAGCCGACCACGATGCTCCAGGCCTGCCAGCTCGCAGCGCACGAGGTGCCGCATTACTGCTACCACCCGAAGCTCCCCATCGCCGGTAACTGCCGCATGTGCCTCGTCGAGTTCGGCACGCCGCAGATGGGACCGGACCGCAAGCCGGTGCTGAACGAGGACGGCACCCCGAAGATTGCGAAGTCCGTGCTGCCCTACGAGCCGACCACGCCGCGCGGAGCCATCGCGTGCGCCACGCCCATTTCGCCGGGCATGGAGATTTACCCGAATTCGCCCGCGACCAAGCAGATGCGCGAAGCGGTGCTGGAATCGCTGCTCATCAACCACCCGCTCGACTGCCCCATCTGCGACCAAGCCGGCGAATGCAAGTTGCAGGAATACTCCGTCGAGCACGGCCAGGCGCAGAGCCGCTTCGTCGAGGCGAAGGTTCACAAGCCCAAGGCCGTGGACCTCGGGCCGCGCATCGTGCTCGATGACGAGCGCTGCGTGCTCTGCACCCGCTGCATCCGCTTCACGAAGGACATCGCCGGCGACGACGCGCTCGGCATCGTCAATCGCGGCAGCTACAACACCATTGCCGCGTGGGCCGAGGGAAAGTTCGACAACAACTACACGCTCAACACCGTGGACATCTGTCCGGTGGGCGCGCTCACGTCGAAGGACTTCCGCTTCCAGATGCGCGTGTGGTTCATGAAGGAGACGAAGTCCATCTGCACGAGCTGTGGCACCGGCTGCAACATTGTCGTCGGGTCGCGCGAGGAGCAGGTCTATCGCTATGAGCCGCGCCAGAACGACGCGGTGAACTCGACGTGGATGTGCGATTCGGGCCGCTTAAACTACAAGTGGATTGGCCGCGCGGACCGGCTCCAGAAATGTGGAATGCGGATTGCGGAACGCGGGATGTTGGAAGTCGCCTGGCCGACTGCTCTCAAAGCCATTTCCGCCAAACTCGGCTCTGCTCCGAACGGCAGCGTGGCCGTCATCGCCAGCGCACGGCAGACGACGGAAGAACTCTGGCTCCTGGCCAAGCTAGCGAAGAAGTTCAACGCGCTGACCGACTCCGTCGCCCGCACCGGCGAGGGCGACAAACTCCTCGTCAACGCGGACAAGAACCCGAACTCCAACGGCGCGCGGCTCACCGGCATCGCCGGCCCGCAGCTCGGCGCGAACCTCGCGAAGATTGCCGACGGCATCCGCAACGGCAGCATCCGCACGCTCATCGTCTTCGGCGAGGACGTGACCAAGCACGGCATCGGCGCGGACCTGCTCGCGAAGCTCGACACGCTCATCGTCAGCGACATCCTCCCGAACGCGACGACCGCCGCCGCGCACTTCGTTCTGCCCGGCTGCGCGCACGTCGAGAAGCGCGGCACGTTTGTGAGCGTGAAGGGCCGCGTGCAAAAGTTCATGAAGGCCGTCGAGGCCCCCGGCTACGCCCGGCCCGAGTGGGAATTCCTGCACGAGCTGGTCCACAACGTCACCGGCCAGAACGGCTTCTCGACCATCGAAGGGCTGTTCAACCAGATGGCGCGCGAAGTCCCCGGCTTCGCGGGGCTGGAGTGGGCGAAGCTCGGCGACACGGGTGTGACGGTGCAAATCTAGTTTTTCCATGGCCTGGCTTGATTCATTAAGTCCGCAAACGCAGTTCGTGTTCTTCACGCTGCTGAAGATCGCGTGCGTGCTGGGGCCGCTGCTGACGCTCGTCGCCTACGCGGTGCTGGCGGAGCGCAAGGTCTCCGCACTCATCCAGGACCGCGTCGGGCCGAACCGCGTGAACCTCCCGTTCATCGGCAGCATTCCGGTGCTCGGGCCGTTCCTCACCAAGCTCGGCTTCTGGCATCCGCTCGTGGACGGCGTGAAGAGCTTCATCAAGGAAGACTTCACCCCGGCGCACGTGCGGAAGATTTACTTCTGGCTCGCGCCCGCCATCTCGCTCGTGCCGGCGTTCCTCGTCATCGCGGTGATTCCGTTCGGCTCCACGCTCGGCGCGCAGAAGATGGTCATCGCGGACCTGAACGTCGGCATCCTCTACACGTTCGGCATCGTGTCGCTCGGCGTGTATGGCATCGTGCTGGCGGGCTATGCGGCGAACTCGAAGTTCCCCTTCCTCGGCGGCATCCGCGCCAGCGCGCAGATGATTTCCTACGAAATCGCAATGGGCATGAGCGTCATCCCGGTGTTCCTCGTCGTCGGCGACCTGAACCTCGGCAAAATCATCGAACACCAGGCGCAGAACGGCTGGAACGTCTTCCCGGTCGTTGGTGGCGGCTTTGGCTTGCAACAATGGTTGCTCGTCCCGTGCGGCGTGGTGTCCTTCGTGATTTTCTTCATCTCAGCCCTCGCGGAAACGAACCGCCTGCCCTTCGACATGGCGGAGTCCGAGTCCGAACTCGTCAGCGGCTATCACACGGAATACAGCTCGATGAAGTTCGGCATGTTCTTCATCGGCGAATACGCGAACATGTTCGCTGGCGCGGCGATGATGACGACGCTGTTCTTCGGTGGGTGGACGCTGCCGATCCTCGGCCTCGACGTCGCGCCCGAGGCGGGCGAGTGGTTCAAGGGCCTGCTGCACATCGGCATCTTCATGGGGAAGATGCTTACGTTCATGTTCATCTTCATGTGGATTCGCTGGATGCTCCCACGCTTCCGCTACGACCAGTTGATGGACCTCGGCTGGCGGCGGATGATTCCGCTGGCGCTGGCAAACATCATCTTAACCGCCGCCGTGCTGGCCCTGACGAACCGTTGACCGACGCGCGACCATGATTGTCAAACGCAACGCACTGACTTGGTTTGAGCGGCTCTATCTGCCGGCCATCATTGGCGGGCTGAAGGTGACCACGCGCCATTTCCTCAACACCCTCACCACCAAGACGCCCGTCACGCAGCAGTATCCCGAGGAGCCGACGCGTGTGCTGCCGGGCTACCGTGGCGCGCCGTATCTCGTGCGCGACCAGGACGGCGCGACCAAGTGCGTCTCCTGCCAGCTCTGCGAATTCGTCTGTCCGCCCAAGGCCATCCGCATCACGCCGCCCGGCCCGAACGGCAAGCCCGCCGACCGCACCAACGCGGAGAAGATGCCGGAGGAGTTCGAAATCAACATGCTCCGCTGCATCTTCTGCGGCCTGTGCCAGGAAGTCTGCCCGGAAGAAGCCATCTTCCTGAAGAGCGACTTCTCGCTCACCGGCCTCGCGCGCGGCGAGATGATTTACGACAAGGAGAAACTCCTCGCCCTTGGCGGCACGCACCCCGGCATCCAGAAGTGGAAGCACAAGCAGAACGAGGCGAAGGAGCAGGAAACTTTCCCGGTGAAGGTTTAACCCGCAACCATGAAAATCCGCTTCAAACCAACCGTCGTCTTGATGGCTGCAGTCGCTGTCATCGCCGGAATTGTGATTGCGCAGGCAGCAAAGCAAAAGAGCATCCCAGCATTCAATCCAGAGCAAACTCAGGGCGAAGTGCGCGTCGTGTTGCTTCGTTTAGAACGGCACACGATTTACACGGATCCACACGACCCGTGGCGCAATCGGGTGATGGCAGAGGACCACAAGAGGTTATCTGCTCTACCTTTTTTCAAGGTTACATTCTGGCTTGAAGTCCCAAGAGAGGGCGCATTCGGACAGGTTTCCATGTCAACTCAGGATCAGCTGGATATTTTGGTGGACGGAAAATCAATCCTCGATGGTTCGGGGACAAGCGGTGGAACTATGGGCTTCGAAGATCTTCCACATCACAATGAACTGAGGCAGATGAGTGCGCCAGAGGGTCGAGCTGGTATTTGCGCGGAATGCTACAGCGAAGGTGAGAGCATACCGACCGGACCTGTTGACATTCGGTTCAAAATCAAATGGAAGGGTGTGGATAAAGTGTTTCTGTTTAAGAACGTTCCAGTGAATTAAGCGCATGGTTTTGCCTGACATTCTTTTCTACCTCTTCGCCTTCCTGACGCTCCTCTTCGGCGCGCTAGTGGTGGCCAATCCGTTCAGCCGCAATCCGGTCACGAGCGCGATGTTCCTAGTGCTGACCATCTGCGCGATGGCCGGCCTCTTCGTGCTGCTCAACGCCTTCTTCCTCGCGGCGGTGCAAATCCTCGTTTATGCGGGCGCGGTGATGGTGCTCTTCCTCTTCGTAATCATGCTGCTCGACCTCAAAGAAGAGCAGCGCCGGAAGATAAACCTCTTCGGCATCGTCACCGGCACAGGCGCGGTGATGGGCCTGGGCTTCCTCCTCACCAAGACCATCTGGGGCGGCGACCTCAACCAATCCGCCAACCCGCGCGTCATCGGCGACACCAAGGCGCTCGGCCTCGAACTGTTCACCAAGGGCCAGTTTCTCCTCCCCTTTGAAATCGTCTCCGTCCTCCTGCTCGTGGCGATGGTGGGCGTGATTCTCCTGAGCAAGAAGGAGCTGAAATGAACGTCGGCCTCGAACACTACCTCACCGTCAGCGCGATGCTCTTCTGCCTCGGGCTGCTGGGCGTCATCCTGCGGCGCAACGTCCTCGTCATCTACATGTCGCTGGAGCTGATGCTCAACGCCGCCAACCTCGCGCTCGTCGCCTTCTCGCGGTTCAACGAAAACCTCACCGGCCAGATGATGGTCTTCTTCATCATCACCGTCGCGGCGGCGGAGGTTGCCGTCGGCCTGGCGCTCATCGTCGCGCTCTACCGCAAGCGCCAGTCCGCGCACGTGGAAGACCTGACCTCGCTGAAACTCTGACATGGAACCCACTCTCAGCCCCGCCGGCTACGCCGCGCTGACGATTCTGCTCCTGCCGCTCGCGGCGGCGGTGGTCGCACTGGCTTGCCCCTGTCGCGACCCGGAGCGCACCGCAAACCGCTCCATCGGCGCGATTGCCCTCGGCTTCATCCTGAGCCTCGGCCTCTTCTTCTTCGCTGGCGACAAAGCCATTGAAACGAACTTCAACTGGCTCTCCGTTGGCGACTTGAAAGTCTCCTTCGGCCTGCTGCTCGACCCACTCTCAAAGCTCATGCTCCTCGTCGTCACCGGCGTCGGGCTGATGATTCACATCTACTCGCGCGGCTACCTGCACGGCGACCGCAGCTACAGCCGCTACTTCGCCAGCCTGAGCCTCTTCACCTTCTCGATGCTCGGCATCGTGCTCGCGAACAACCTCTTCATGATGTTCGTGTTTTGGGAGCTGGTCGGCGTGAGCAGCTACCTGCTCATCGGCTTCTGGTTCGAGAAGAACTCCGCCGCGGACGCCGCGAAGAAGGCCTTCCTCACCAACCGCGTCGGCGACTTCGGCTTCATCCTCGGCATCATTCTCACGTGGGCCGCGCTCGGCTCGGTGAACTTCACCGAACTGGCCAGTGCTGTTGAATTGGGCGGCCGGCTCGCCGACAAAGCCGCCGGGTTCTCCGTGCTCGCTGAACCGCTGGGGAAAATCTTCCAGTCCACGAACTGGTGGCTGGTTCACCCAAACGTCCTCGTCACGCTCGTCGGCCTGCTGCTCTTCATGGGCGCGATGGGCAAGTCCGCGCAGTTCCCGCTGCACGTCTGGCTGCCGGACGCAATGGAAGGCCCCACGCCGGTCAGCGCGCTGATTCACGCCGCCACGATGGTCGCCGCTGGCGTGTTCATGCTTTGCCGCATCTTCTTCCTGCTCGATATTCCCGGCTCGCACGCGCTGGAGTTCATCGCGTGGATTGGCGGCTTCACCGCGCTGCTCGCCGCGCTCATGGCGCTCCAGCAAAACGACATCAAGCGCATCCTCGCCTACTCCACGCTCTCGCAGCTCGGCTACATGGTGATGGCCGTCGGACTTCACTCGCCGCAGTCCGCAATGTTCCACCTCACCACGCACGCGGCCTTCAAGGCGCTGCTCTTCCTCGGGGCTGGCTCGGTGATTCTGGCCTGCCACCACGAGCAGAACATCTGGAAGATGGGCGGCCTGCGCGACGCGATGCCGCGCACCTGGTGGACGTTCCGCTGGGGCACGCTCGCACTCTGCGGCGTGTGGCCGTTCGCCGGCTTCTTCAGCAAGGACGCCATCCTCGCCGCCGCGCTGGACCCGGCGCACCGGAACATTCCACTCTTCGTCCTCGGCGTGTTCGTCGCGGGCCTGACGACCTTCTACATGAGCCGCCTCGTGCTGGTCGCCTTCTGCGGCAACGCCCGCAGCGAGGAAGCCAGCCACGCGCACGAATCGCCCGGCGTGATGACTTGGCCGCTCGTCGTGCTCGCCGTGCCGACGCTGCTGGCCGGAGCCGTGGGTATTGACGCCTACCTTGCGAAGGCGCTGCCCAGCGAGCACGCGCCGCACAACGAAGGCTTCCTGAACAACCTCTTCGCCCCGTTCAACCACAACATCCTCGCCGCCGGCTTCGGCCTGCTGGCAGTGGTGGCCGGCTACAAGCTTGCCCGCGCGCTCTACACCAACGCCGGGCGTGACCCGCTGCCCGACAAGCTCGGCGTGCTCGCGAAGATGGCCCGCGACCGCTTCTACTTCGACGAGCTTTACGAGTGGTTCATCTCCGTCACGCAGGAGACGCTCGCGAAGGTCGCCGACTGGTTCGACCGCTGGATTATCGCCGGCCTCCTCGTGCGTGGCACACACGGCACCACCGAGCTGTTTGGCCGCGCCCTGCGCCTCGTGCAGACCGGCAGCCTGCAAACCTACGCCTTCCTCTTCGCCGCCGGCGTGGTGCTCGTGCTGGCGTGGCAGCTACTCCTTCAATCGCCCGCTCACTAAGCCATGTCGCTGCTTTCCTCCATCTTCCTCCTGCCGCTGGTGGCCGCGCTTGTGGTCCTGTGCATCCCGCGCAACTACAAGTTCGTCATCCGCCTCGTCACGCTCGGCGCGACGCTCGCCTCGATGCTGCTCGCGCTCGCGCTGTTCGCCAAATACAACGCCGCCCCGGTCGAGAACGGCTTCAAGTTCGTCGAGAAGCACGCGTGGGTGAACGTCTCCGCCCTGAAGCTCGACATCGGCTGGCACCTCGGCGTGGACGGCATTAACCTCGGCCTCATCGTCATGGGGGCCATCGTGGCGTTCGCCGCTGCGTGCGTGTCGCGCGAAATCACGCGGCTGGAGAAGGAGTATTACACCCTGTTGCTGGTCATGACCGGCGGCATCCTCGGCGCGTTCGCGTCGCTGAACCTCTTCTTCTTCTACTTCTTCCACGAACTGGCGCTGGTGCCGACCTTCATCATGATTGGCGTCTGGGGCCACGGCGAGAACCGCAACTACGCCACCTTCAAAATCACCATCTACCTCAGCCTCGGCGCGCTCATCGCGCTGGCCGGCCTCATCGCGCTCTACATCCAGTCCGGCGCGAACACCTTCGACATCGTCGAGCTGACCAAGGCCGTGAAGGCCCGCCCGCTCCCGCTCGCCGCGCAGTCACTCATCTTCCCGTTGTTGCTGTTCGGCTTCGGCATCCTCGTCTCGCTCTGGCCGTTCCACACCTGGGCGCCGCTCGGCTACGGGGCCGCGCCGACCGCCACCGCGATGCTCCACGCCGGTGTGCTGAAGAAGTTCGGTCTCTACGGCCTGCTGCGCGTCGGCATCCCGCTCATGCCCGACGGCGCAACGGCCTGGCTCGAAATCCTCGCCTTCCTCTGTCTCGGCAACATCGTTTACTGCGGCCTCGTCGCGATGCGGCAGAAGGATTTGAACCTGCTCATCGGCAACTCCAGCGTCGCGCACATGGGCTTCATCTTCCTCGGCATCGCCAGCCTGAGCATCGTCGGCGTGACCGGCGCGGTTGTGGTGATGGTCGCGCACGGCTTCCTCGCCGCACTGACCTTCGGCCTGAGCGGCGCACTCCGCGAGAAGACCGGCACGCTGGAGATGGAGAAGCTCGGCGGTTTGCTGCGGCAAATCCCCTTCCTCGGCGCGGCGCTCGTGATGGCAATGCTCGCCGGCTGCGGCTTGCCGGGCTTCGCGAACTTCGTGGGCGAGGCAATGGTGCTCTTCGGCTCGTGGCGCGCCTTCCCGCTCGTGACAACGCTCGCCACTTGGGGCGCGCTCATCATCGGTGCCGTCTATATGCTCCGCGCGGTGCGCAACATCCTGCATGGCCCGGAGAAGTCCGAGTGGGCCGCGCTCAAGGACGCCAGCGCTTGGGCCAAGGTGCCCTTCGTCCTCCTGCTCGCCGCGCTGCTGTTGCTCGGCGTCTGGCCGCGCCTGCTGACCGACAAGATTCAACCCAGTGTCGCCGCCATCCTCACGATGGCCAACACGAAGACCGCCGACAAGGCCGCGCGCCCCGGCGACGTGAAGAAAGCCGCCGACGAAGCCAAGCAGCGCGCCGTGCAGCCGCGATAACTTTGACCGCTGAATGAACGCCTCTCTCATTGTCCTCGAACTCGCCGTGGGACTCCTCGGCTTGGTCGTGCTCGTGCAGGACTGGTTCACGCCCGCGAAGGACCGGCGCACGCTCGGCTACGGAGCGGTGCTAGGCGTGGCGGTCGTGCTCCTCTACAGCTTCTTCGCCTTCGACGGCACCGAGACGCTCTACGCCTTCGGCAACGCCTACGTCCTCGACGGCCTTGCGCTGTGGTTCAAGCGCTTCTTCCTCCTCGCCGCGCTGCTGGTGCTCATCATGGCCACCGAGTTCAGCGACCGCTTCGAGTCGGGGCAGTCCGAGTTTTTCGCGCTCACCCTCTTTGCGCTGGCCGGCATGATGTTCGCCGCGTCGGCCAACGACTTCATACTGCTCTTCGTTTCGCTGGAGCTGATAACCGTCACGTTCTACGTCCTCGTTAGCTTCCTCCGCCGCCGGGTGGAATCGCTCGAAGCCGGCGTGAAATATCTCATCCTCGGCGCGCTCTCGTCCGGCTTCCTTGTCTATGGCATCGCGCTCATCTTCGGCGCGAGCGGCACGATGAACTTCAACGAGCTGGCCGAACGCGTGGCGGGCAACACCACCGGGGCTTCGAGCAAGCTGCTCTTCACCGGCATCTTGCTCGTGCTCGTGGGCCTTGGCTTCAAGATGGCCGCCGTGCCGTTCCAAATCTGGGCCCCCGACGTGTATCAAGGCTCGCCCACCCCCACGACCGCTTTCCTCGCCGTGGGCTCGAAGGCCGCTGGCGTCGTGCTCCTGATGCGCCTGCTCGGCACGGCGATTCCCGACCTCGCGTTCCACTTGGAGAAGCTTCTCATGGCGATGGCCGCCGCGACGATTCTCTACGGCAGCCTCTGCGCCATCCCGCAGCGCAACCTCAAGCGCCTGCTCGGCTACAGCAGCATCGCCAGTGCGGGCTACCTGCTGCTCGGCTTCGCCGTGATGAACCGCGCCGGCTCGTCGGCGATTCTCTACTACCTCGCCGGCTACCTCTTCACCGTGCTCGCCGCGTTCACCGTCATCGCCGTCGTTGTGGAAAAGGCCGGTGCGGAAGACATCTCCGCGCTCGCCGGCCTCGCGCAACGCTCGCCCCTCCTCGCCACCTCGCTAACGCTGGCGATGGTCTCCCTCGCCGGCATCCCGCCGCTCGCGGGCTTCTTCGGCAAGTTTCTCCTGCTCAAAGCCGTCATCGCCGAAGGCGTCCGCTGGCACGCTTACTACTGGCTGTTCGCCGTCGCCGTCGTGGGCGTCCTCATCTCGCTCTATTACTATTTCAACGTGGTGCGGGCGATTTACTGGAGCAAGGGCACGACCGACCTCACGCCCATTCCCGTCTCGCTCCCGACCAAGTTCGCTCTCGGCGTGTGCATCGCCGGGATGCTCTGGCTCGGCCTGAACCCCGACGGCGCGCTGGAGATGGCCGTCGAAGCGGTGAAGTCGCTGAAACTGGTGGCATGAGGGAGTGGGGAGCGATCTGCAATTCGTGGTGAGTTCGAGGACGGACGATTACCAACCGAACAGCGGCACTAAACGCTAGTTACTAATCACTGCTTCCCTTTTCGCTCGCCCGGAAAACCCGTTGACACCGCTCCCACTGGCCTGCCAATTTCACGCCCGTTCGTCGCGAGGCGAACACTCATCCAGAGTGACTGAGGGACTGGCCCGATGACGTCACGGCAACCGATTGCGGCGCGTCCCGCAGTGACCAGGTGCTAATTCCAGCTCCGACCGCGAGGCCGGGGGAAAGATGAGAAGTGCGTCAGCCTGTCCGGCCCCTTCTCATCCAGATGAGACGGGGCTTTTGTTTGCCCCAAAACGGGACGCGGGAAAGCAATTATGGACAAGCACAAAGGTTTCATGAAGGCACTCAAGTGCCGCGAGTGCGGTCGCGAATACCCCCTGGGCGCCACCCACGTCTGCGAGTTTGATTTCGGCCCCCTCGAAGTCGCTTACGATTACGAACGCATCCAGCAATCCCTCACCCGCGCCGCCATTGAGTCGCGCCCCCGCACCATGTGGCGCTACCGCGAGCTGCTGCCCATCGCGGGCGAGCCGACCGTCGGTTGCCAGGTCGGCTACACACCGCTCGTGAAGGCGGACCGGCTGGCGAAGTGCCTCGGTATCCGCGAGCTGTGGATTAAGAACGACGCAGTAAACTACCCGACCCTTTCCTTCAAGGACCGAGTCGTGAGCGTGGCCCTCAGCCGTTCGCAGGAGCTCGGCTTCAAGACCGTCGCCTGCGCCTCCACCGGCAACCTCGCCAACTCCGTCGCCGCGAACGCCGCCGCCGCCGGCCTCAAGTCCTACGTCTTCATCCCGTCCGACCTCGAACTCGGCAAGGTCGTCAACTCGCTCGTCTATGGCGCGAACGTCATCAGCATCAAGGGCCACTACGACGAGGTGAACCGCCTGTGCGCGGAGATTGCCGGCAAGTTCGGCTGGGCCTTTGTAAACGTGAACATGCGCCCCTACTACGCCGAGGGCAGCAAGAGCATGGGCTTCGAGATTTGCGAGCAGCTTGGCTGGCGCACGCCGCAGCACACCGTGGTGCCGATGGCCAGCGGCTCGTTGCTCACGAAGATTCACAAAAGCTACCAAGAGTTCGCCAAGCTCGGCCTCATCTCCGACAGCGCGTGGCACATCCACGGCGCGCAAGCCACCGGCTGCAACCCCATCAGCTCCGCCGAAAAGGCGGGCATGGACTTCTTCAAGCCCGTGAAGCCCAACACCATTGCCAAGAGCCTCGCCATCGGCACGCCCGCCGACGGCTTCTACGCGCTCAAGGTGATGAAAGAAACCGGCGGCCACGCCGACGATGTAACCGACGACGAGGTGCGCGAGGGCATCCGCCTGCTGGCCGAGTGCGAAGGCATCTTCGCCGAAACCGCTGGCGGCGTGACCGTGGGCGTGGCGAAGAAGCTCATCGCCTCTGGCAAGATTCCCGCGACCGACTCCGCCGTCCTCTGCATCACCGGCAACGGCCTCAAGACGCTCGAAGCGATGACCGGCCATGTGGGCCAAACCCGCGAGATTCGGCCCAGCCTGCGTGAGTTCGAGGCGATGCTGAAGGACGAGGAGAAGGCTCCGGTAGCCGCATGATTCTTTTCAACGCAGAGACGCAAAGGCGCAGAGACGCAGAGAGTGATTTGCTTCTCTGGCCTTCTTTACGGCTTTGCGCCTTTGCGTCTTTGCGTTAAACAACATCCAACCTATGCCCACCAAAGTCCGCATCCCCACCCCGCTCCGCCAGCTCACCGGCGGCGAGGAAGTCGTCACCGTCACCGCCGCCAGCGTCGGCGCGGCCATCGCCGAGTTGCAGGGCAAGTTTCCCGGCATCAAGGACCGCCTGCTCGACGACAAGGGCGAAGTCCGCCGCTTCGTGAACGTATATGTGAACGAGGAGGACATCCGCTTCCTCGAGAACCAAGCCACGCCCCTCAAGGACGGCGACGAAATCAGCATCATCCCGGCGATCGCGGGGGGCTAAACTTAAGTAGCGCCGTATGCCTGCCACGAAAAAGGCCAAAGCCGAGCCCAAGCTCCCGCCCGACCCGCGCCAGTCCATGTCGCGGCTGTGGCTCACCTACCCGGCCCCGCTCATCACGCGCCCGGTGATTTGGGAGTTGGGCCAAAAGTTCAAGGTGGTCTTCAACCTGCGGCAGGTCAGCGTGGGCAAGGACATCGGCATCGTCTGCCTCGAACTCGACGGCGCACGCTCGGAAATCAAGAACGCCATCCACTGGCTGGAGAGCCTCGGCATCAAGGTCGAGCCGGTGGAAATTGGCGTGCTAGAAAGCTGAACCCATAACCGCCAGGGTGAGGAGGCGGACGGCTGGACATCGCGACTCCGCCTCCTGACCTCGGCGGCTACCTCCGTCGTGAGCCACAAGTCCCCCAAGATCGCCGATCTCATCGCCGACCTACAGGGCCGCGACCTCCCGGCGCACTACCTCGGCTACTTCGCGTGCTTCAATCGCGGCCAGTTCTACGAAGCCCACGACGTGTTGGAGGAACTCTGGCTCGCCGACCGCCGCGGGCCGAACGGCAACTTTTACAAAGGGCTCATCCAACTCGCCGGTGCGTTCGTTCACCTGCAGAAGGACTGCCCGAAATATCCGCGCCTGCGCCCCGCCGCCGCGCTGTTCAAACTGGCGCGGGCCAACTTCCAGCCCTACCCCGCACGGCACGCACAGCTCGACCTAGCGTTCGTTCAAGTTCTCATCACCGACTGGCTCGGCCTATTGGAACGCGCGGCCTTCCAAGCCAACCCGCTGGCCACGAGTGCGCCGCCGCAGCTCACTTTATCTGGCTCCGAAAGTGAACGGCGGCCGGACACGGACCGTTAGCCTTTCCCGCACCCAGCCCCATTCTGCGGGTCACGGCGGGGCCAAGGGCGGGGCCGGCTCGACGAGATGGCTCAACACGGCCAGCAGTTCGTCGGCGGAGAAGGGTTTGTTCAAGGTCCGGTGGGCCCCCAGCTTTTGCGCCAAAGTGAGGAAGGTAGTGCCCGAGTTCGGCACCCCGCCGGAGATGGCGATGACCTTGAGGTCCGGATGCCGCCGCCGCAGCTCGATGATGGTTTCGATGCCCTCTTTCCCCGGCATGAACAGATCCACAATCACCACCTGCGCCGGAAAGGTGCGGAGACAGGCGATGGCGGCGTCCCCGTCCATCACTTCCATGACCTCGTGCCCGAAGATGCCGAGCATCCGCTGGAGCAGGAACCGGAACTCCTCCTCGTCATCCACGATTAAAATTTTTGCCATCGCGTTCGTGCGGGCATCCAACCCGCTGGCAGTCTATCGGCGCGCGAGGGCGCACACTTAAGTCCCAATTTCTTCCGGGCTTCGCCTGCTCAGCTCCGGCACAAGCATCACTCAAGCCCGGCCGCACTTCTGCCGATGTTCCTTCAGCGTTGCCGCCGAAATGAGCCACGAACCCACAACCTTTCTCCCCCGCCTGTCGGACGGCAGTGCCCCCGTGGCGACCGCCGGGCCACCGCCGCCCAACGGCCATTCCCGCTCCGCCGAAGCGTTCTACCATGCGATGGTGGACAACCTGCCGCACTTCGTCTTCCGCAAGGATCCGCAGGGCCGTTTCACCTACGCCAACCAACTATTGTGCGAAAACCTAGGGCGCGATGTGGAGGAACTCCTCGGCAAGACGGACTTCGACCTCTTCCCCGCCGCCTTGGCTCAGGCCTATCAGGTCGGCGACCAGCAGGTCATGCGCTCCGGCCAGAAGCTCGAAGCCACCGAGGATTACTGCCGGTCGGACGGCTCCCGGCGCTTCATCCAAACCGTCAAGGTGCCGCTCTTCGACCCCTACGGCCGCGTGGTCGGCGTGGAAGGCGTGTTCTGGGATGTCACCGAACAGAAGCTGGCCGAGGAATCCATTCGCGAGCAGGCCGAACTGCTGAACCTCGCCGGCGACGCCATCATGGTGCGCGCGCCCAACGGCCGCACCGCGTTCTGGAACCGTGGCGCGGAACGCCTCTACGGCTGGACCGCTAGCGAAGCCAAGGGCCAACCCACCGCCAACCTCACGCACGACGACGCGGACAAGCTCATGGAGATCGAACTGAGTCTCCAGACGCGCAGCGAGTGGAGCGGGGAACTCCGGCAGAAATCCCGCACCGGCACGGACATCACCGTCATGAGCCGTTGGACGCTCGTGCGCGATGCCCACGGCCTGCCCAAGGCCGCCCTCATCATCAACACCGACCTCACCGAGCGCAAACGCCTCGAAGCCCAGTTCCTCCGCGCCCAGCGCATGGAGGGCGTGGGCACCCTGGCCAGCGGCTTGGCCCACGACCTCAACAACATCCTCGCCCCCATCATCATTTCCGTGCCGCTGCTGCGGTGCAAACTCACCGAGGGCGAGGTCAACGAGATCGTCGCCACCATCGAGAACAGCGCCCAGCGCGGCGCGAGCATCATCCGGCAACTCCTCACCTTTGGCCGCGGTGTCGAAGGTGAGCGCATCCCCGTCACGGTGCGTTACCTCATTCAAGACACGCTCAAGATCGCCCGGGAAACGTTCCCACGCAGCATTCGCTTGCGGACGATCGTGCCCGATGACTTGTGGTCCGTCCTAGGCGACCCGACCCAAATACATCAAGTGCTCCTCAACTTGGCGGTGAACGCGCGCGACGCGATGCCCAACGGCGGGGAGCTCTGTTTCTCCGCGCAAAACCTCGTGCTCGACGAGCAATACGCCGCGATGAACATCAAGGCCAAGCCGCTCCCCCACATCCTCCTCCGCGTGCAGGACACCGGCACCGGCATCCCGCGCGAGATTCGCGACAAGATTTTCGACCCCTTCTTCACCACCAAAGAAGTCGGCAAAGGCACCGGGCTGGGCCTCTCCACCGTCGTCGGCATCGTGAAGTCGCACGGTGGCTTCATCGAACTCGACACCGAACCGGGCCGCGGCACCGCCTTCAGCATCTACCTGCCCGCGCTGCCCGACGCCCGCCCGGCGGACGCGCTGACCGCCCCGGCCCCGTCACCCCATGGTGCCGGCGAGGCCATCCTGGTCGTGGACGACGAAGAGAGCGTGCGCACGGCGACCCGCAAGATGCTGGAGCGCCACGGCTATCGCGTGATCGTCGCGGGCGAAGGTGCCCAAGCTCTCGCGCTGTTTTCCACCCGGATTGCCGAAATCAAACTGGTCCTCACCGACGTGGACATGCCGGTGATGGACGGACTGGCCCTGGTGCGCGTGCTGCGCAAAATGTCCCCGAGCCTCCAGATCCTCGCCTCGACCGGCCTGAGCACCGACCAACGCATCGAAGCCCTGCACCAGCTCGGCATCACCCAGCCCCTCTACAAGCCCTACACCGCCGACGAACTACTCAAGGCCGTTCACCAAGCACTGCTCCGAAGTTAGCCCCGGATCGGCCGTGCCAAGACCACCTGCGCCCCTACCGCAGCGGCATTTCCGAAACATTTACATCAAAGCCGCTGACGCCGCCCGCGGACTTCTTTAACCAATCGCCCGTCCACAACTTCGCCACGGCCAAGGCGGCGTAGGTGACGCTGACCACGGCAGTGACGGTCGTGGGCGTGGACGCGGTGCCGGTGGCGGTGGGCTCGCCGGTGGATAGTGACTTCACGCTGGAGGGCTTGCCGAGTGGGGCGGCGGTGAAGGTGTTCATCACGGCGGTGAACCACGCGAGGGAGAGCGCGGCGAGTGAGGTGGGGCAAATGGTGGTGCCGTGAGGGGGAGAGCTGTCAGCCTGTTGAGTGAAGGCGTGCCCGCTTAGGTGAACGCCTTCAAGTCCGCTTCCGCCGCCGCCAGGTCGTTCTCCGTGTCGAGTTCCAGACCGTGGATCGGATCGAACTCGATCAACTGTCGCCACTCCGGCAGCTCGTCGTAGGGCGTGTCCGTCCTGCGCTCGTGGCCGAGGGTTTCACTCGCCTTATGCGCGAGCACGTCCGCGAAGCCCACGACCGCCGCGAGGAAACCCTTATCGCCGCCCGCCATCTGGAGCAGGCGCGGGTTCGTCGGGTCGTGGTGAAACCACACGGCGGCGCGCACTTGAGGATGGACCTGGAGACAGTGGCAGAGCGCTGCGCCAATCTGCGCGTGGTCAATGGCCAGCACTTCGCGCTCGGCGATGAAGTGCCCTCGTTTGTGACTCCAAGCCCGCTCCAGCACGGTTTCATATTCGCGGGACAGGTAATGCTCGATGAGCAGCTTGCCCGCGTCGTGCAGTAGGCCCGCCAGATACTCCATCCCTGTGGACTGCCGGAACGCGGCGGCGATCTGGTCCGAGATCCGCGCCACCAGCAGGCTGTGCAGCCAGAACCGCTGCCAGTCCACCGTCACCCGGAGGTGGTTGAAGCGGTCCATCACGCCGAGTGAGCAGGCCACGCGCGAGATCTCCTGCGTGCCCAGCCGCAAGGCCGCGCCCCGCACGCTGCGGACCACGCCCCGGCCAAACCGCGAGGTCGAGGCCGCACGGATGCAGTTGGTGGCGAGGCCTGGCTCTTTGCTGATGAGGTCGGCCAGTTCATCCATGCCCACCGCTTCGTCTTTCGCCAGTCGCGTCAGCTTCAGCACGGCGGCGGAGAAGGAGGGGAAGCTGTCGCCCGCTTCGAATACTTCCAACATGCGATCGCGCGGCCAGCGCTTGGCGGGATCGGCGAGTTCCAGATAATGCAAAAGGGCGCGGTGACTCGGCTTCTCAGGCTTCGACATAGATGGGTTCCTTCACGCCGGACAACGCGGCGAAGTTGCGCAGTCGTTCCAGCAGGCTGGGCGAGACGCGATTGCCAGCGGCGATGATGAGCAAGTTCTGCGAGGTGAGGACATCCGAGACCAGCACATGCCCGGGCTTCAAGTCCTTGAAGGCAATGCCCGTCGTGGGCTTCTGCCCGCCCGCGCCGACCACGACGGCGACGGCATCCAACAGCTGCGGGTCGTAATGCCCGGCCCGCTCGCGCATCTGCGCCAGCGCCTCGCGCCGCGAGCTGCCGCGCACCTCAAGCTGCCCCAGGTCCAGCAGCACCTTGAGCAACCGCGCGCCGGGGGGAATCTCCTCGCCGCCGGGCGTGTCCATGGGATAGCCGGTGCCGTCAAAGTGCTTGTTCTGAAACAGCACCATGCGCGCGACCTGTTGCAGCCGTGGAATGTGCGCCAGCAAGTTGCTACCCGCCTCCGGCACGCTCCGCACCATCGTCTCCTCCGCCGCTGAGAGCGCCGCGCCGCGCCGCGCGCGACCGGCCACCTCCGTCGGCAGCATGACCTGGCCCAAGCCGTGCAGCATCGCCGCCATCTCCAGCTCCCAGACATTGGGCAACCCCAGCGTCACCGCCACGGCGCGCATCTGTTCGCGCACCACCTGACCGCGCCCAAACGTCTCCGGAGCGAGTAGGGAAAGGATTTCCGTGAGCGCGCGCACGCTGCCGTTGAGCGTGTTCTCCAGCAACTCGCGCTCGGCGGTGATGAGCCGGTGTTGCTCCAGCGCAGCGGTGAGCGCGGCCCCGAGCGTCTCCGGGGGACACGGCTTGGTGAGGAAGCGGAAGATGCTGCCCTCGTTCACCGCGTCCATCGCGGTTTGCTGATCGGCGTTGCCGGTGAGCATCAGGCGCACAGTCTCCGGCCAGCGCGCCTTCACCTGCCGCAGCAGTTGCAAGCCGGACACATTGGGCATCCGCATGTCGGACACGACCACGGCGAACGGCCCGCTCTGCTCCAGCATCGCCAGCGCCGCTTCACCGCCCTGAGCAGTCTCCAGTTGAAAACGCCGGCGCAAGTTCCGCTGGAAGCCGGCGAGCACATTGGCCTCGTCGTCCACGCAGAGAATCTTCTCCGTCACACGCCACCTCCCGGCTGCACGTTCAGGCGGCAATCCTCCTGCCAGGCCGCGACCCGACCGGCCTTGCCCACGCGCAGCAGATAGTCGTGATCGAACCCCGCGCGTTTGCCTGCGACCGCCTCCTTGTCCAACTCGTAAGCCAGCACGTTCGCCGCATGGACCGCCGTGAGCGGGCTGAACGCATTCTCCAGCGTGCGGCTCGGGTGATGGTGATACGAGACGCACTCGACCACCGGCACCGGCAAGCCCCACAAGCCCAACAAGTAACCGCCCACGTCCGCGTGCGTGCAGCCAAAGACGCCGCGCTCCGCCGCCGTGAAGGTCAGGCCCCCATCCCGGGTGAGCTTCATCGCGCGCGCGTAAGGCCCGCTGAAGTTCGCGGCGAGCACCAGCTTCCCCGCGTCGTGGAGCAACCCGCCGATGAACGCCTCATCCAGGATCTTCGCCTCCGCACCCTCCATCCGCGCAATGTGCCGGGCGCACGCGGCGGTCAGCAAACTGTGGTTCCGCAGCGCGACCATCGAGATGCCACCCAGGTCCGCGCATTCGTATTGGGAGAACGTGTGCAGCGAGAGCACCAGCGCCTTGATGGTGTCGAGGCCGAGGTAGTTCACGGCGTCGGACGCGTTCGCCACTCGCCGCCGCAACCCGAAGAATGCCGAGTTCACCAGCTTCAATACCTGCGCACTCATGCCCACGTCCTGCGCAATGACCTCGCCCACCCGCGCCAGCGAGGCATCAGCGGATTGCAGCTCCTCCACCACCCGCAGGTAAACCGTCGGCAAGCTCGGCAGCCGGCTCATCTGCGACACGAGCGCTTTCACCTGCTCGTTGTCCAGCGAGTCGCCCAACGCCACCGCGCGCTGCACCGTCGCCTTGAGGATCTCGGGCTCACAGGGCTTGTGCAAATACTGGTGCGTCGAGCCAACCGCCTTGAGCACCAGGTCATGGTCCGCGTGGCCGGACAGAATGATACGCACTGTCTTCGGAAAACGCCGCATCACCTCGGAGAGGAGCTGCGCGCCGTTCATCCCCGGCATGCGCATATCCGAAACCACCACGTCCGCCGGCGCCGCCGCCATCCGCTCCAGCGCCACGGTCCCCGACTCGACAAACTCCATGTCCCAGTCGTTGCGCATCGGGCGCAACATGCGCTGCAAGCCTTGCAGCACCATCGTCTCGTCATCCACGAACAGCACCCGTTTCTTCATGCGAGTCCTAGTTGTTCCCCTTCCCCACCGTCAGCGGCAGCCGCACGATGAACGTGGTGCCCTGCCCGGTCTCGGTCTCAAACGTGATGGTCCCGCCATGCTTGTCCACCACCACCGACCGCGCGATGGCCAAGCCCTGCCCCGTGCCCTTGCCCACTTCCTTCGTCGTGAAGAATGGCTCGAAGATGCGCGCCCGCGCCGCCTCCGGAATGCCCGTGCCGGAGTCGCGGATGCGCACGTCTGCCCAGTCGCCGTCCTTGCGCGTCCGCACGGTGATGACGCCCTTGCCGCCCGCGCCGTCCCCGACCTTGGCCGCAATGGCGTGCGCGGCGTTGACGATGAGGTTGAGCACCGCCTGGTTAAACTCTCCGGGCAGACACGGCACCGGCGGCAAAGTTGTGTCAAAGTCCGTCTCCAAGTCGGCCAGATACTTCCACTCATTGCGCGCCACGGTGATGGTGCTCTCGATGGCACGGTTCAAATCCACCGGCGTCTTGTCCTCCGAGCCGGGATGCGAGAAGTCCTTCATCGCCCGCACAATCGTCGCGACGCGCTCCACACCGGACAGGGATTCGCCAATCGCCCGTGGAATTTCGCCCTGCAAATCCTCCACGTCCGCCGTCTCCGCCGCCGCCTCGGCGTCCGCGATCACCTCCGCCGTCACCCCGCCGCTCTTCGTGGCAGCGAGCAACGCCCCGTGCGCGTTCAGCAGCTTCCCGAGGTCGCGGAAGGCGTCTTGGAGGAAGCGCAAGTTGTCGCCGATGTATTGCGTCGGCGTGTTGATTTCGTGCGCGATGCCGGCGGCAAGCTGGCCGATGGACTCCAGCTTCTGCGCCTGCCGGAGCTGCGTCTCCAACTCGCGCCGCTGCGTCGTGTCCACGGCGAGGAGGATGTATTTCAGCCGGTTCTCCAGGTCCGGCTTGCTCGGCGTGACGCTCAAGTTCAGGGAAATGTGCCGCCCCGTGGCGGGCTGGCACTGGAAGTTATCCAGCTCCAGATGCCGGTCCGTGTGCACCGCCTCGCTCACGACGGTCAACAGCTTCTCCCAATCCCACCCGAGCGGCAGCGCGTGAAACGGCCGCCCCAGCACTTCCTCCGCTGTGAAGCTGAAGGTCTGCTCCGCCGCCGCGTTCCACCGCGCGACGCGCCCCGCCACATCCACGCCGATCAACACGGCAGAAATGGAGGCGAAGAGCTTCTCCGTCTCCGTGTGCATCCGGCGCATCTCCTCCTCCTGCTGCTTGCGCTCAGTGATGTCGAAGATGACGCCGTCCAGCCAGCGCACGTTGCCCGCCGGGTCGAAGACCGCCTGCCCTTTCTCATGCACCCAACGCAACGTGCCGTCGAAGCGCACCACGCGGTAATCAGCCACGTAAGGCTGGCGGCGGCTCACCCCTTCCTGAAGCGCCGCCAGCACCTGCGGCAAGTCCTC
This sequence comes from Verrucomicrobiota bacterium, assembly GCA_039796295.1. Lineage (GTDB taxonomy): Bacteria > Verrucomicrobiota > Verrucomicrobiia > Limisphaerales > SXTU01 > SXTU01. Next base: position 104,908 of record JBDKJY010000011.1, on the reverse strand, counting down.
CGGGTGCGTGATGGAAGCAAACGTCTGGGTGCGATCCTCCAGAAAGTCCGTGCTGGGAAAACCGGACAGCTCCCAAATCAACTCGCTCACGAACTCCATCCGCCGCTCCGGCAACGGCGTGCAGCGATAGACCGCACCGGGAATGTTCGCGATGAGCGAGCCGAGCCGCTCCTCGTTCTCCCGCGCGATGGCTTCGACCTGCTTGCGCTCCGTGACATCGCGCGCCACGAGCACGAGCTTTTCCACCTCGCTGCGTTCGTTGCGGATGGCCGAGCCGGTGGACTCCAGGATGCGCCACGTCCCGTCCTTATGCCGCATCCGATACTCCACCCGGTTGGAGCCGCCCGACTCGATGGCCTCGCGGGCCGCCGCCGTCACGCGCTCGCGGTCCTCAGGATGCACCTGGGCGAGCGAGTCTGAGCTGTTGAGATCCGCCTGCGAGTAGCCGAGGACAGTGCGATAGGAAGGGCTGTTGTAGAGGCGCTGGCCGTGCGCATCCACCACGGCAATGAGGTCGGCGGCGTTGTCCGTGATGAGCCGGAGCAACTCCTCACTGCGCCGCAACTGCGTCTCGGATTTGCGCCGCTCCTCCAGTTCCCACTTCACCTTTTCGAGCGCCCGCCGCGCGTCCTCCGTGCGCTCGAAGACGCAGTTCTCCAACCCCGCCAGGTGCCCTTGCAGCGCGACAAAGTTCCGCCACTTCGAGGTCATCGCATTGGCGAGCTGGAGCACTTCGAGGATCTCGAACGGCTTTTTGAGAATGATGAGCTGGTCCGTGTTGCCGAACCGCGCGAGCAGTTGCGTCAGCGCCTGGTCCGCCGCGCCCGTGCACACCACCGCCTGCAGCTCCGGCGAGATGTGCCAGAGCCGGCTCAAGGTCTGCTGGCCGTCCATCCCCGGCATATACATGTCCACGAAGGCCAAGGCGAAGGGCAGGCCCGCATCCTCCGCCTTCCGCGTGAGCTGCTCCGCCTCCTCGCCACACATCGCGTCGGTGACGACAAACGGCGGGAAGTTATCCTCGGCCTTCTTGGAGACGGGCGGCGGCTGCGTGAGCACGCGCCGCATGATGACGTGGACCAGCGGATCATCGTCCACCACCAGCACGCGCCGGTTTTGCTCCTTTGTAGGGCCGTTCATGGGGAGTTGAGTTGCCTCAATGAGTTTCCGCCGCCGTGGCTTCCTCCACCGCTGCGGTCAATATCCGCGCCGCCGTGGGCAGCAAGCTATCCAGCTCCGCCAGCCGCGCATTGACCTTCAGGAGCAAGCTGTTCGTGCGGAACTCCACCAACCGCCGATACCACCGCAGGAATTCACCGCTCACCGCCCCTTCGTTCCGGGCGACTCCGGCGGGCAACCCGCCGTCGCTGGCGAGCGTGGCCAGCAGCCGCGCGGCGTGGAGCGTGGGCGAATCCGCCTGGAGCGGTGCCATCACCGCGATGGCTCCTTCCGCATCGCCCGCGAGCAACAACGCCTCGGCCCGCAAGGACACGAGCCCCGTGTTCTCCGGGTGATGACTCACCGCCTCGCTGGTCCAATCCCCGGCGAACTCGATGAACTCCGGTTCACTCAACGCAATCTGTGCGCCGAGCTGCCACACGCGCGGCTCGGTCTCACTGCCGGGCACCAGCTTGTGCAGCAAGTGCAGCGCGTCCACCTTGCGCCCGCGTTCGGCCAACCAACGCGCGAAATCCAAACGCGCCGCCCGCGCTCCAGCGTCTTCGGCCAGTGCTTTCAAGAAGGCTTGCTCCACCTCCTCGTGCTGCTGCGCGCCCCACTGACACAGCGCCAGCACATGGTGCGGGCCGGCCTTCAGGATATCGCGGTTGATGGGGGAGAGGACGGGTTGGTGGCGCTTGGCGAGGCAGAGGCAGGCGTGCTCCGCGCCGTCGGTGAAGCGCTTGAGTTCGAGGCAGGCGAGCGCCGCCATGAAGTGCATCGAGGCAGTCAGCCCGCCCTCGCGCGCCGTCCGCGACTCCAGCACGCGCAACAGCTCGGCGACTTGCTTCGCCGTGTGCAGGTGGCAGACGAATTGAGTGAGGAGTGACTCGCGCAGCTCGGGCACAATGTCTTTCTTCGGCAGTTCCGCGAGCTGACTGAAGGCCAACCGGTAGTGTTCCAACCCTTCCTGCAACTGCCCGGAGCGCACCAGCTCGAGACCGAGGTTCATGGTCAAGTTCAGTTCGCCCGGCAGCTCCTGCACGGCGCGGCGGAGCAAGGCGAGGTTGCGCGCGATCTTGTTCCGGTCCTTCACCACCTCGGGATCGTAGCCGTGGTGGCGCAAGGTCGTCGTGCCGAGGCGCGTTTCCAGATGCCAGGCTTCGCACTTCACGAGGACGCTCGGGAACACCTGCTCGTGGACGCGCCCGTAGAAGAACAGGCCGGGCGCGTTCCGCCAGACGCGCGGAACGTGGCAGCAGCCGTCGTCCTCCAGCCCGGCGTTCTGCAACCGCACGCGCAAGGCCAGCACGCCGGGCGCTTGCAGGTCGGCGCGCAGCTTCGCGTGCTCGGCGGGCGGCAGCTCCTCATCGGCATCGAGGAACATCACCCAATCGCCCGTGCAGTGCGCGAGCGCGGCATTCCGGGCGGCACTGAAATCATCTTCCCACACAGCGTGGTGAACTTCCGCGCCGTGCTCCTGGGCGATAGCGACGGTGCGGTCGGTCGAGCCGGTGTCCAGGACGACGAGTTGGTCGGCCAAGCCTTTGATCGAAGCGAGGCACTGGCCGAGGAACCGCTCCTCGTTCTTCGCGATGATGAAGACCGACAGGCGCGGTGCGGCGCTCGCGGCGGGCAACGCGGGCCAGGCAATCTTCGGGTCGCGTCCGTGCGTCGGCAGCGTCTTCTGGAACTTCTTCGCGCTGCGCCACTGCGGGGCGAGCGTGCGGCAGCGCTCGGCGCACCGCGTGGCCATCGGGAGGTCACCGGCTTCGCGGGCAATCTCGGCGAGCAGCAGCCACGCGTCCGGGTTGAAAGGGCGCGCCTTCAAGCTGTCCAGCACGGCGCTCCAGGCCGGGACGAACTGCTTCCGTTGCAAGGCGGCCCGCGCCGCGCACAAGTCGCCGAGGAGCGCGACCGTGGGGAGCTTGAAGTTCAGCTTCGGCTTCTGCATCGCACTCGCGCTGTCACCGGACGGGCCGAGCGGGGCGAGGGGAACCAGCAACGCTGACCGATCGTGGCTCGGCTCCGGCTTGGCCGGCACCGCTGCCGCTGGGACGGCCTCCACGGTGAGACAAGCGGCCACCGCCTCCGCGCTGCGTTGCCAGGTGAACTGCGTGCGGGCGAACTCGCTCGCCGCGCGGCCCTTGGCGCGGGCTTCGTCGCGGTTGCCAAGAACGTGCCGGAGACGAGCAGCGAGCGCGGACGCATCGGGTTCAAACAGCCAGCCGCCGCTGACCAACTCGATGTTGCCGACCCGGTTGCCGATCGGCTTCCGCACGGCGGGCAGGCGATACGCGAACTCATCGGTCGCGAAATCATCCGTGGAGCCGCCGCCGGTGCAGATAACCGGGAGCGCGCAGGCCATTGCTTCGAGCACAGGCAGGCCGAAGCCCTCGCCGCGATACGGATGCACGAGGCAATCGCACGCGGTGTAGAGGCTCGGGAGCGACTCGGGCGGCAGGTCGTCGGTGAGGTGGAGGATCTCCGGCGCGTTCGGCTGGGCTTGGGCGGCCTTGATTTGCGTGCCGAGCGTCTGGCCTTGGTAAACGCTGTTGCCACCGAAGTCTTTGATGACGAGACACACGTCGTCGGCAGCGGTGAAGGTGTCGAGGTAAGCGCGCAGCAGCACGTCCGGGCCTTTGCGGTAGATGGTGCCGCCGACGAAGAGGAACTTGAACGCCTTGCGCGTCGCGAGCGGCAGTGGCTTGGCGTCAGGTCGGAACGTCGCCGGGTCAATGCCCAGCGGGATGACTTTCACCTTCTCGGGCGCGACGCCGGCCGCAAGGTAGAGGCGACGGACGTAGTTCGAGTAAGCCCAGAACTCGTCCACGCTGCCGGCTTGCTTCGCCCAATCGAGCGGCAAAGCGCCGAACTCCCACGGTTGCATCACGACAAGCTTGCCAGTCGCGGGCCGTTGCCAATCCGGCGGCCACGCATGCCGGACGGTGACCTGGGTGCCGGTGGGCGCAGTGGACTTGAGCGTGCGCGCGAGGCCGGCGAGCGCGTTGGGAGCGTTCAGCGTGCTTTGGCCAAGGCGCGTGAGCCGGACGCCGGGGAGCTTTTCCAAGGCGCTCGTCAGCTCGCGGTTGACGTGCGAGAGGCTACCGAAGTCGAGGAAGGAGCCGGACCAGGCCAGTGCGATGGAGGACGCGCTTGGCTGAGGGAGAGCAGCCGCGTGCTCAAGGACACGCACTTTCGCCGACACCGGCTCACAGCTCGCCTTGGTGAACTTCCGCTCAATGGCTTCCAGCCGCTGCATGACCTTCTCCTCCACGGCGGCGCGGGAGAAGTGTTTCGTCACGTGTGCGCGGGCCTTTGCGCCTTTCGCGGCGGCTTCGGAAGGGTTCTCCTTCACGCGGCGCATTAGCTCGCGGAGGTGCTTCTCGGAGGGCTGCGCCCAGCGGTGGCCGAGGTAGTGTTTCAGATACGGCTCCACGCCGGTCACCTCCACCAGCTCGTAGTCGAGTAAGTAGGAGTTGTCCGCGTTCATGAACTCCGTGTTCGCGCTCCAGCCGGTCGCGATGACCGGGCGGCCCATCGCCATCGCCTCATGCATCGGACGACCCCAGCCTTCACCGCGACTCGGCACGACGATGCAATCCGCCGCGAGGTAGAGACGCGGGAGGTCGGCGGTCGCGATTTGCTCAGTGAGCAACTGGATGCGCGGGAGCGCCTTGTTGCCCAGCCCGAGGCTCGCCGCGAAGTCGCGGATGAGCGGTTCCAACGTGTCGCGCGGGTCGGCGTCGGGGTGGCCGAAGAGGTAAGTGCGGAGGTGCAGGCACACGTCATCGGCAGCGGAGAACTCGCGCAGATACGCGGCAAGCAACACGTCCCAGGCCTTGCGCCCGGACCACTCGAAGACGGAAACAAAGTTGAACTTCGCCGCGTTGGGCAGCGGCAGCGGCGTGTGCTTGGCGGGGTCGAAGAGGTTTTCATCCACCGCGCCGGGGATGACCACGAGCTTCTCGCGCAGCACGCCGCTGTTGGCGAACGTCTCCACGTTGAACTGGCTCGGCACCCAGACTTCGTCCATGCCGTTGCAGCACGTCACCCAGTCGGCGGGGATGCGGTCGGTCTCATACATGGAGCGGCCGACGTGATAGAGCGCGTCGGGCGTGCGCTTGAAGGCGAAGGCCGGATTGTGCGAGACGAGCACGCCGCCGCGCATGAGGAAGAACTTGTCGCGGAGAGCTAGCAAACGGTCGCGGTCCGCAGCGGGCAGCTCGGCGGTGAATTGCTCGGAGGTGATGTTGGTGTCGTGGAAGAGGCCGAGGTTGAGCTGGTGCGAGAGCGGGAGGACGAAGTTGATGGCCTCGCTGGCGTAACCGGTGGGATTGAAGAACGGCGCGGCCCAGCGGATGGGGAGGGTGACGCGAGGGCGCTTCGCCTTGAAGTAGGACAGCGCATCCTGCCTGTCCGTCTGACTTCCTGACTCCGCTTGAGGGGGAACTTTAGTTTGAAGGTCAGGCGAGACGCGCTGACCTACTTGGGACTTGGGCCGCTTCGGTTTGCCGTTCGCGTCCAGCAGGCCGAGGGCGCGCCACTTGTTCGCGAGGTAGCGCTGGTTCGCCGGGGAGCCGCCGACCTTGATGCCGGGTTTGGCTTCGCCGGACTTGTGCTCGTGATGGAGCACGGGAGCACCGGGGACGATGAAAACTTCCCAGCCGGACGCGAGCGCACGGACGGTGTAGTCGTCATCTTCGTGCCAGAACAGGCCGAGCTTTTCATCATACTCGCCCACGGCCGCCGCCGTAGCCGCGCGGACCCAGCACACGAAACCGCCGCACGCCACATCCACTGGCGTGGGCGCACCGACGGGCACCGCGCCGAGTTCACGCAGGTCGCCGCGCACGTTGAAGTAGTGGCCGACTGCCGTGGCGATTCCGACGTGCGGGTTGGCGACGAAGAAGTTCGAGAAATGCTCCACCCAACCGGGCATCACCTCGATGTCGTTGTCCATGAAGATGACGAAGTCCGAGGTGCGCAGGTGCGGCTGGATGAGCTGGAGCAGGCGGTTGCGGCCACCGGGCACGCCGAGGTTCGCGGGGCTGAACTCGACGAAGAGGTTTTCATCCGTTTGCTCGGCGAGCCACTCGCGCGTGCCGTCCGTGGAGCCGTTGTCCACGATGAAGACGTTGTAAGCCTCGGTGCTGTGCTGCCGGAGGCTGGCGAGGCAGAGCTTGGTGTAAGCCAGCGCGTTGAAGGTCATCAGCGCGATGTTCAAGCGCGCGGGCTTCACGGCGTCGCCGAAGTCGGGCACGGGGCAGGCAGCGCGGACAAGGCCGGTGGACTCGGCGGCCAGCTCACGGAGGGCGTCGCAGTCGGGATTCGCCTTGAAGGCTCGGTGGAGGATGGCGTGTGCGGCAGGGAGGTCGCCGGCTGCGTAGGCGGCGCTGACGGCGTCGAGTTCGGGCTGGAGGTGCGGCGGGAGCGAAGCGCGGGCGCCTACGTCCGCAGCAGGTTTCGTTGTGTCGGCAGGGGCTGCGGACGTGGGCGTCCGCGCTCCATTGGCTTGGAGCTGCGCGAGGGCTTGGAGGTTCTCCCGGGCCATTGCGTTGTTCGGTTCGAGTTCGAGGATTTGCTCCAGCGTGGAGCGGGCGGCGGCGAGCTCGTTGGCCTGGAATAGGCACTTGGCCAGCATCGCGAGGGCGTTGATGTGGGTTGGTTGGAGTTCGAGCAAGCGGAGGCATACGCGCGCCGCTTCGTTGAAGTTGCGATGGTGCAAGAGCGCTTGGGCCAGCAGCGAAAGGGCTTCCACGCCATCCGGGTTTTCGACCAAGGCCTGCCGCGCGAGCTGCTCGATCTCGTTGTAGTCAGGCTGGCCGGGCGCAGCGCTGGCAAGGGCGGTGCGGAACCATGCGCGGTGGGCTTCGGCGAGTTTCGCCCAAGAGAATTTCTCCACGACTGAGGCGCGAGCGGCGGTGCCAAGTTTTGCGCGCAGCTCCGGTTGGTCGCGCAACGTGAGCACGGCGGCGGTGAGAGCAGGCAGCGTGCGCTCGACGATAAGAGCGCTCGCGCCGTGGGTGAGATACTCGGGCACCGTGCCGGTGTCGGTGGTGACGAGGGCGCGGGCCATCGCGGCGGCTTCGAGGAGCGAGTTATTGTTGCCCTCGAAGTCGGAGGCGCAGACCACGGCGTCCACGGAGGCGTAGAACTCGCGCATCTGTTCGCGGTTTAGGTTGCGGTCGGCGTAGCCGCAGAAGACGAGTTCGACGCCGGGAAGCTGGCCGAGCGGCGCGATGAGTTCGGCGAAACCTTTGTTCGGCGAGAGGCGGTTGCCGGCCCAGCCGAGGCGAAGTTTGCCAGCGGGTGAAGTGGCCGTGGCGCGGGGCGTGAAGAAGTTCGTGTCCACGCCGTGGCTGAGGAGCGTGAGGCTCGGGACGTGCGGGGCGAAGATGCGTTGCAACCGCGTGGAGACGGCGTGGACGTGGGCGAAGTTGGTCTTGAGCGTGGCGATGCTTTGCTCAAAGCCGAGGCGCTGCCAGGTGCAGTGGGAGCGGATGCCGGTGAGGTATTTGCGCGGGTCGGTGATGCACGCGGGGTTCACGAGGTTGAACTCAAGCGGGTAGATGAGGTCGTAGTCGGCTTCGTTAAACGGCTCGCCAGCGAACTTCGTGGTGAAGGTGAACTCGTCGCCGAGACGGGCGGTGAGCTCTTGGCAGTGGCGGTGGAAAATCCAGTTGGGCACATCGGCGAGGAGGAGGACTCGTGGAGCGCGGACGCCTACGTCCGCAGTCGTTGCGGTGGACGGAGCGGCGACGGTGCAAGAAGGGACGCGTTCTCCCTCACCCCGGCCCTCTCCCGCTGGGAGAGGGAGGGACGCAGGCCGCGTTGGGTTGTGGCTGGCCGACTCATCACTCGGAGGTGCTGCGGACGTGGGCGTCCGCGCTCCAATGCGCCCGCGCACGGCGGCGGCGGTTTCGTGCTCGCCGGTTTGGTCAAGGCAGTGGGCGAGAGCTTGGAGAATGGGCGCTTCGTTCGGCGTTTGCTGGAGCAGTTGGAACGCGGCCTTCGCGGCTTCGGCCCAGCGTGATTGGTCGAGCCGCAGGGAGAGCAGCGCGGTGAGCGCTTCGCGGTCGTTCGGGTCGACGGCGAGCGCGGCGGTGATTTCGGCTTCGATGGCGGGAGTTTGATCCGTCTCCAGTGCCGCAGCCGCGACCGGCAGCGGAAAGCACACCACATCCCGAATCTCAGCCAGTTGATTGTCCGTGAAGGGGCGCGTTCCGCCGTCAGGTTGCAGGCCCTCGATGCGATAGCCCAGGCGCTGAATGAACTGGAGCAGCTCGCGCACGGAGTGGCCGGCGCTCTGGCTGGTGCCCTCGTGGACTTCGACGATGAACACGGGCCGATGGCGCTTGATGGTCTCCACCGCGCCCTTGAGCACAATCATCTCGGCGCCCTCGACATCCACCTTCATCACGTCCAGACGCGGAAGGTTGAGCGGCGCAAGGAAGTCATCCAGGCGCACAATCCTCACCCGCTCGATGACCGTGCCGCGGTCGGTGGAGCTGAACAGCGTCGGAACGCCCTCGTTCACCGTCCCATCGCTGGCAACCTCGGCATGCGACGAATAAATGGGCAGCTCGCCGGACTGCTCGCCGAGACCGAGCTTCTCGGCGCGGACGTGCGTGAAGCCGTTCGCCCGGACGTTTTCGGAGAGGACCTGGAAAACTTCCGTGGTCGGCTCGAAGGCAAAAACCTGGCCGCGCGGAAGACGCTTGGCGGCGAAGACCGTCTGCTCGCCAACATTCGCGCCGGCGTCGAGATAAACCATGTCCGGCCTCGTGAGCAGCCGGCTCAGGAGGCGAAGCTGTGCCTGCGAGTAGCCGCCATGCCAGAAAATCTGGCTGCCGATGTGGTGGTGCAGGCTGCAACGGAACTTTAGGTCGCCGTCGAAGTCCGCGACGACCGCGTCGAGCGGTTGCTTGGCGAACTGCTTGCGGAAAGTCGCAGCGGCGGCCGGATTGGCGGCCATCAAGTGCGAGTGCTGGGCGCGAAGTGAGCGGATGACTTCAGGGGGAAGTTCACGCCGTTGCGGCGAGTCATCGGATGGCTTCGCCGGCTTGCTTTCCTCGGTCAACTTCACTTCGGCGAAGGCACCTTTGTCCACGAGCACGGCCATCTTGGCCAGCGGCGCGCGGAGGGACGCGCTCAACAACTGGCCGGACTGCCGGGCGAGCAGGTAGTGCCAGAGGGCCAAGTGGCGCTTGGCGTATTCGGGCCAAGTCCAGTTGGCGACGGCTTGCTGACGCAGGCGTTTCTCGCGGGCGATGCTCTCGAAGATGCGGAACAGCTCGGCGGGTTCGCTCCAGCCGTGCGTGATGCCGCCGGGCGCGTCGAGGTGAAAACCTTGCGTGGTGACGATGGTTTGCACGCCAGCGGCGAGCGCGTCCATGTAGCCCATCGAGCCTTCGTCGAGGCCGAGGTAGAGGTAGTAGTCAAGGCTCGGCATCAGCTTGAGATACTCCGGGCGGTCGAAGGCTTTCCAGTGGTCCACGGTGAAGCCGGCGAGGCGCAAGTTCTTCACGTGCTCGTCCCAGCCCGTGCCCATGATGCGGAACTGGAATTCATCGGGGGAGAGGCGTTGAGCGAGGTCGAGGAGGATGCCTTCGCGTTTGCAGCCACTGGGCTGAACTTTGCTCGTGATGCCGATGACGGTGCGGCGGGCGCGCATCTCGCCGTCGTGGCCGGGGTTGACGAAGCAGAGCTTTTCGCGCGGCAGACCGGCGGCGGCGAGGGCGTCCACGCTTTCGGCCGAGCAGCAGATGCCCATCGCGGCGTTGACGAGCTGCTGGCGGAGACGCTCGCGTTTCCAGTCGGTGTCAATGTGCGTGACCATGACGGTCTCGGTGGTGGTCTTCCGGCCATCGTAGTCGTAGTAAATGATGTGGTGGTTGATGTCCGCTTGCGGGTCGGGCTGCTTGGAAATGGTGGCGGCGATGCCGAGCGGGCGGAGGTGCTCCTGGAGCTTCAAGGCGAACTTGCCGAGGATCCAGCCGTGGACATCTTCGTAGCAGACAATGTGTATTTTCATAAAGGCGGTGTGATCAGACTTCAACCCACTCGAAAGCGGCCAGCTCCGGACCTTGTTTCGCGACCAACTCCTGGGCGCGGTGGTGCTGGAAGGCATCCTCCAGGGATGCGGCCGGCAGGGTGGCCGGAGCCGAATCCTCGCGAACGAAGAAAGCGTTGTAGCCGTAGCGGTTGGCACCGACGTAGCGGTAGCCCTTGCGTCGGCCCAGCTTCACCAGTGCCGTAAGCGAGGCACCGTAGTAGGCCGTGTGCCGCTCGCGGCTGCCAGCGATGTTGGGGATGGTCAAGCTGCGCTCGGCCCCGAGCGCTGGGTTGAACTCCACCACCACCACCCGCGGCTGGATGGCATCGAGCCGCTCCCAAACCCAGTAGTCAGTGCTGTCCATGTCCAGCGAGAAAAAATCGAGCGAGCCGGTGTAGCCGTGCGACTGGCAGAGGAAGTTCACATTCTCCGGAGTGATCCACGATTTCACCACCGGCGGCGGATACACCCAGGTGTCGCGATGCGTGGCGAAGAACCGCTGAGACTCCTCAACCGCCTTGCACTCGACCATCAAGCCCATGAAGCCCCAGTTCAGAATGAGGTTGGTCACGTTCGCGCCGTATGGCGTGCCAAACGCCATTTCCACACAACGGCGATTGGTGAAGCCAATCTGTGAGAAGAGGAGCAGCAGTAACCCGTCCTCATCGGACTGCGAGTAAACGCGGAAGCCAGCCTCCGCAAACGATGGCAGCGGCACCCCCTGCCGGGCGAGGGCCTGGTATTGCAGGTAAAGCAGACGCTGCTCTGCCGGATTGTGCAGCGAATCTTGTCGCACCCGCGCGTTCTGCTCGCCGACCTCGGTGCCGGCGGCGATGTGTGCCTGCAACATCTGGCCGGTGATCGTGATGCCCTGAGCGAGGCAGGCAAATTCCTGGCGGGTGACGGGAAACGAGGAGTGAGTTTGGCTTTGAGTCATAGAAGGGGACTTAGTTGGCGCGGGCGATGACGGCGGCGTTCCAGTCGTTAGCAGTGGGTGGTTGATCGAGGTTGGGGAAAGCGCAGAAGTGCAGCGGACGCAGGCCAGCGGCGGTGAGGAGGCGGGTGATTTCTGAGGCGAAGAAGTAGCGGACGCGGTGTTGCTCGCGGGACTCGTCGAAGCGCAATCCGTCGTGGGCGTGGCTGGTGACGATGTCGAGGCTGACCGTGTGCTTGGTCTCGTCGAGCGTGGGGGTGGAGGTGCGGGAGATGACGTCGCCAGCGAACTCGGCGGTCTTCGTGCGCGTGATCGGGCGTTGCGTGAGGACGCCGGGGCCGTGCCAGTAATCGCAGATGAAGAGGCCGCCGGAGTCCAGATGGCGGCGGGCGTTTTTGAAGAGCGCAAGCGCGTCCGCATCCGTGGTCTGGTAGCTGAGGACGGCGAACATGCAGGTGACGAGGTCGAAGTTGGTGGCCAGGTCGGTGCGGCAGGCGTCGCCGACTTGGAAGCGCACGTAGTCGGTGTGGCCGTTGAGCGTGCTGCGCTTGCGCTGGGCGCGCTCAATCATCTCGGCGGACTGGTCGAGGCCGATGACATGGAAACCGCGTTGAGCGAACGGAATCGCGTGGCCGCCGGTGCCACAGCCGAGATCGAGGATGGTGCTGGCGCGGTGGTCGAGGTAGCGGTCGGCGGCGGCTTGGACGAAGTCGCACTCGCCCTCGTAGTCCTTGTCTTGGTAGAGCGCGTCGTAGGCTTGGGCATAGTGCTGGAACATAGTTCAGGCAGCGGTTTGGGTGAGAACTTCGCGGAGATTTTCGCAGACGTAGCCGAGTTGGTCTTCCGTGAGCGTGGGGCCGCTGGGCAGGTAGAACGTGCGGTAGGCCGCTTCGTTCGCGCGGGGGCAGGCGTCGCGGCGGGTGAGGCCTTTGGCGAGGAAGATTTCCTGGAGGTTGAACGGGATGAAACCTTCGCGGGTCTCGATGCCGCGCTCGGCGAGACGACGGAGAAGCTCGCCGCGTCGCAAGGCCAGCGGGCCGCGCAGGCCGACGTGATACATCCAGTAAACGTTGTGCGCGTAGTCGGCTTCCCCGGGGAGCTGGAGGCAGTCGAGGTCGGCGAGGTGCTCGGCGTAGAAGTGCGCGTGCTGGCGTTTGCGAGCGATGATGGCTCCGATTTTCTCCATCTGCGCGCAGCCGATGGCGGCTTGTAGATTGGTCATGCGGAAATTGAAGCCCACGGCGCGGTGCATGAATTTGTTCTGCTCGCCGAAGGCCAGGGACTTGAGGGAACGCATCTCGGCGGCCAGCGCGGCGTTGTTGGTCACGCACATGCCGCCCTCGCCGGTGGTGATGATTTTGTTCGCGTAGAAACTGAAGCAACCGATGTCGCCAAGGGAGCCGGTGCGCTGGCCGTTGAACTCCGCGCCGTGCGACTCGGCGCAGTCTTCGATGACGCGGAGGTTGTGCGCGCGGGCGAACTCGAGGACGGGGCCCATGTTCACGGGATGGCCGAAGAGGTGGACGACGAGAATGGCCTTGGTGCGTGGCGTGCGGAGGCGGTCGAGTTGGCGCGGGTCGAGGTTGAAGGTGTCGGGCTCGATGTCCACGGGGATGGGGGTCGCGCCTTGGTGGAGCACGGCGAAGAAGGTCGCCATGTTCGTGAGCGTGGAGGTGAGGACTTCGTCGCCGGGACCGATGCCGAGGGCGGCGAGGGCGACTTGTAATGCAGTGGTGCCGTTGCTGACGGCAACCCCGTGGGAGCAACCGCAGAAGCCAGCGAACTCGCTCTCGAAGCGGCTGATGTGTTCGCCAAAGAAACCGGAGATGGCACCGGTGCTCATGGCCTCGCGGACGAACTCATCCTCGCGCGCGTCCAGCCACGGCGCGGCGACGGGAATGCGTTGGAAGGGCCGTGGGCGGGTGGCCCCGAGCGTTTGGTCGCGACCGACTTCCTTGTCCGCGATGGCGTTCATGGTGGTTAGTTGTGTTCGGGTTTCAGCGTGATGAGCGGGGATTCGAGGCGATACGTGTCCTTCTCGTAGTCCATGCCGGCGCGGGGGCCGTGGCAGAAGGCGAGGAGGACGGAGTCTTCGAGGGCTTCGAACGCGTGGCTCTCCAACGGCAAGGACGTGACCAGGTCGCCGGCAGCGATGGTGCATTCCTCGACGGGCGCGTTCTGGCTTTGGCCGACGTAGCGGAGTTTGCCGCTCAGGACGTAGGTGAACTGCGTCGTGAGCTTGTGGAAGTGGTTGCCGCGAATCGCTCCCTTCAGACAGGTGACGGTGGTGAGCGCGTTGACCGGTTGGCCGACGTGGAGGTCGGTGATGACGCCACGTTGGTCGGCGTGGGCAGGGTTGCGATGGGTGACGTTCATGCTCAGAGCACTTTGAGGTTGGGGATCGGGATGATGAACTTGCCGCCGGCCTCGCGGTAGTCGTTGAGGTTGCGGATGATTTCCTTGGCGAAGTTCCACGCGAGCAGGAGCACGTAGTCGGGCTTGCGCGTCATCAGTTCGCCATCGGAAACGACCGGGAGGTGCGTGCCGGGTGTGAAGCGACCAATCTTCAGCGTGGATTTCTCGGTGGCGAAATCGAGCGTCTCGGTGCCGAGGCGGCAGTAGTTCAGGAGCGTCATGCCCTTCGCAGGCGCGCTGACCACGGCGACCGTTTTGCCCTGCTGCTTGAGGTTGTGCAGGAGGTTCTTCAAATCCCGCCGGTTCTGCGCGACGCGGGCGGCGAAGGCATGGAGCGTGTCGAGCGAGTGGACGCCGGTTTGTTTTTCGAGGTCGAGTAAGTGCTGCACTTCGTCGGTCACGGCGTGCTGGCCTTGGCGCGCGACGTAAACGCGGAACGAGCCGCCGTGGATGTCGCGCTGCTCCACGTCGAAGACCTCCATGCCGAACTTGCGGAAGAAGGGAACGAGCGGGCGGAGCGAAAGGTAGGACAGGTGCTCGTGGTAAATGGTGTCGTATTCGAGCTGGCCAACGAGGTTCACGAAGTAAGGGGCCTCGAAGATGAACACGCCGCGCTCGTTGAGCAGGTGGTCCACGGCGCGCATGAAGCCGGTGAGGTCATCCACGTGGGCGAAGACGTTCGTGCCGGTGATGACGCTGGCGGGGCCTTTGGTTTTGCGGATGTCGGCGGCGACGGACTGGCTGAAGAACTCGTTGAGCGTCTCGACGCCGTTGCGCTCGGCGATACGGACGATGTTGCTGGCCGGGTCCACACCGAGGATGCGCGTGCCGTTCGCGCGGAAGGCGGAGAGGAGCACCCCGACGTTGCTGCCGATGTCCACGGCGAGGTCGTTCGCGCCGAGGCCGAAGCGTTGCACGACGGTCTTGGCGAACTCGTTCCAGTGGGCCTGGCCGCTGCGGGTGATGCTGGACTCGTAGGGGTAGTCCTGGCGGTAGAGCACTTCGGGCGAGACGACCTGGCCGAGCTGCACGAAGCCGCAGCATTGGCAGAGGTTGACGGTGAGCGGGTAGTGCGTCTCCGGCTCGGTGAGCTGCTCGCGGCGCAGGAAGCGGTCGGCGGGCGGTGTGAAACCGAGGTCGAGGAACTGGGAGAGGTCGGTGCTGTTACAGGCGCGGCAGGTTTTCATGCAAGGAATCGGGAGGGCGAGTTTTCAACCACGGATAAAGACATTGATGAGGTGAGCCGGAAGACAGGAGAAGGCGGTGCTGGGTTGGGTGGATTCTTCCGGCCGGACAGCACTCCAGTTCAGATCTCTCCAGACCGCCCCGCTCGCGGCGGTGGCATGCGCGGTCCGAACGATCCAGTCGAGCTCGCCTTCAGACTGGGTTCCAGTGGCGGGGTTGTAGGTGGCGCTCATAGGCAAATTGTGACCGGTGAACGGTGCTAGTTGCTGTATAGCGGGACGCGTGCCACGGGATTTGGCGGGGGAAAGGAGCTTGGTCATCCAGGACTGATTCGTTGGAAGCTTTCCTGCTGCGGACGTGGGCGTCCGCGCTCCATCACTTGCAGGCACGAAGTTGGGACGTGAGGAACGGAGCGCTCCCCGTTCTCAGCCTCAGTTCAACGCCGCGTTGCCGTAGCCAGCGGAGTGCAATGTGCGGGGAGCCGGGGCGTTGACTGCTACGGGAAGATGCGGGGCGATGTGGTTGAGCAGGCGTTGCCACCACTTTTCTTCCGTGTAGTCGGCGAGGACGCGCTTCCAGCCAGCGAGGGCGATCCGGCGGCGCTCGTCTTCGTGGGCGAGGTAGTAGCGGGTGGCGTCCACGCATTCGTCCATGGTGTCGAATCCGATGACTTCTTCGCCGAGCTTAAAAACTTTGCCGAGGTTGGCGCGGCAATCACAAATCTGCATCACGCCGAACGCAGGGAGCATCATCATCCGCGTGTTCACGGGACCGGTGGAGTTGTGGAGGTTCCAGCCGATGCGGGCGCGACGGTAGAGGCCGAGGAGTTCGGCGTCGGTTATGAAGCCACCGGGCCAACCTTTGCCGCGGAGGATGGCTTGGGGAAATTCCGTGTGCAGGCGTTCGAGGCGCAGGGCGCGGTCGCTCATGCCGTAGATGCGCTCGCAGCACATGACGAGGTCCACATCGCGGTTGGCGGTCCGGAGGCGTTCCTCGGTAATAGTGCGGTCAATGACGGGCGCGGGGACGCAGTGCGGAAGCCACGCCGCATTGCGCACGCCCCAGCGGGCGTAGTCGCCGACGCAGGCAATGTTCGCGACGCAGCAAAAGTCGAAGGCGGCGGCGACGGGTTGGGAGAGGACGGCGGAGTTCTCGGGATCGTCGGCGCAGAGGAAGACGTTGTAGGTGCCGAGCTGGCGGATGAACTCGGGGTGAAGCATGGATCCACCGGCGGCGATGAGCACGTCCACGCCGCGCAACTTGTCGGCCAGTTCGCCGTAGCGGCTCATGAGGTCGGCGCTACCGGTGAGCCATTTGTGGTCGAGCTTCGGAAAGGGCCACCAGCCGCCGACACAAGGGATGCCGTGGGCCTCGACGCGGTAGCCGAGACGGCTGAGGCGGGCGGCGAGATTGGCTTCCTCGGAGACTCGCCCGGCGGAGTAGGCGGGATAGACGAAGGCGTAGCGGAGATCGGCGATTTCCGATTTCCGATTTCCGATTTGGGAGGTGACTTCGAGACGGCTCGAAATGCGGACGCGTTCTCCCTCACCCCGGCCCTCTCCCGCTGGGAGAGGGAGGAAGGCCGTCCGCGTGGGGTTGAGTTGGGGCGCGACTGGAACGCGGATGCCCACGTCCGCAGCCGCTCCATCAGCAGGCCGGGTGGCGCGGGCGGGGATGGATTGTTTCGCTTCCTGAGTCCGCTGGCTGCGTTGGGGGACTTGCCAGATGCCCATCCAAGAGTCCTTGAGATGGAGGATTTCGGGGTCGAGGCGGTGGGCTTGGAAGAAAAATTCCACGCCGCGCATGACGGCGTCGATCCAGCCGAACTTGTGGCGCAGCTCGGGGTGAAAGTCGTGCCAGACGATGTAGCCGCCGGGGCGGACGCGGGGGGCGATGAGGAGACTGTCCTTGAAAACGGCCTCGGTGTCGTGGGCGGCGTCCACGAAAACCATCGCGAGGTCGCGCAGCTCGGGGGGCATCTGCCAGTTGCAGGTGTCGGCGTAAATCTGGTGGATGCCGGGCGTGCCTTGCGCGCGATAGAACGCACCGATTTGCTCCTGCGTGAGCAAGTGGGTGACGAGTTGGCCGCTGCTGGCTTGGTATTGTTCGGGGAGGATGTTGACGGTGTGAACAGTGCCGCGGCCGGCGAGATTGGTGGCGAGTTTGAAAGCGCTGTGGCCGTGGGAGGTGCCGAGGTCGAGACAATCGCCGGTGAGATTGGCCGCGAGCGTGGTGAGGACTTCGGCGTCGCGACGGCGGCGGGAGTGGAGGTCACACTCGGTGGAGACCTCGTCGATGTCGGCCTCGAGAATCGCGCCGGCGGCCGGGAAGCCGAGGTGGCGCTGAAGGTCGGTGAGGGAAGCGAGCGTGCGTATACGCATGGTCGGTGATGGTGCGCGCGGCGCGGCGTTTTGCGGGCTGGGACTGAGGAGTTTTCAGGGAAAAAGGGTGGCTCCGCCCGCCCGACGGAGCCACCCGAACCCAGTCACGAAAAACTATTGCAGGAGGCGGAGGACGCTTTGCGGAAGCTGGTTGGCTTGCGCGAGCATGGCGGTGCCGGACTGCGCGAGGATGTTGTAGCGCGCGTAGTTGGTGGACTCTTCGGCGATGTCCACATCCTTGATGCTGGAGCTGGCGGCCACCAGATTTTGGCGGCTCACGGCGACTTGTTCCGCCGTGCTGTTGAGCCGCGCTTGGAACGCACCGATGCTGGCGCGGTCACTAGCGAGCTGGATGATGGCGGCCTTGACCGAGGTCAACGCGGCGGCGGAGGAGGCGGCGGTGGCGACCGAGGCCCCGGTCGCGCCGGTGTAGGCGGCGGCCCCGATGTTGATGCCGGTCATGGAGAAGGTGCTGCCTTCGGAGTCCACGGTGACGCTCAAGGCGGAGGACGAGAACAGGCTTACGCCGTTGAAGTCCTTGCTCGCGGAGCTGCTGATGAAGCTGGCGAGCTGGCTGAACTCCGACTGGTAGAGGGCCCGGTCGGTGTCGGTTTTGGTCACGTCCTGCGCGAGAATGGAGATCTCGGACATGCGGTCGAGGGCGGCGCCGACTTTCTGGAGGAAGCCGTCCTGCGTCTGGGTGAACGAGATGGCGTTACCCAGGTTGGCTTTGGCGGCGGCGAGCCGGTTGACCTGCGCGTCTAGCTTGAGCGTGACGGCGAGGCCGGCAGCGTCGTCGGCGGGGTTTACGATTTTCGAGCCGGAGCTGAGGCGGTTGAGCGACTGCCCGAGCATGGCTTGGCTGGACTGGAGATTCCGGGCGGCCGATTGCGCCTGGATGTTTGTGTTGATGACCATACGATGATGACTGGGTTGATGGTTTACTTACTGGTGAGTTCGACCGGTGAAACAGTCACCAGTCGGAGTTTTGCCGGGGGGCAAAGTTCAGATTTGTGGGCGAGCCGGGGCACGGCTGGGCGGCCGTGGGTGAGCGCGGCGTGGTTGCTCTGCTGGATTTCCAGGTAGATCTCTTCGCGGTGGATGGGCACGTCCGCCGGGGCTTCGATACCCACCTTCACGGTCTCGCCGTCCACCCGGACGATCTTCACGGTGATGCGGCCGTCAATGACGATGCTTTCGCCGAGTTTGCGGGTGAGGACGAGCATGGGTCAGGCAGTGACGGAGATGGGCTGGCAGACGGAGAGGGCGGCGGCGTTGAGCGGGACGATCTGCTTGCCGACGAGCGTGCGGCGGTTGACCAGCACGGGGCCTTTGAGGTTCACGGTGGCGTGGTGCGAGCCATGCAGGGTGACGATGTTGAAGACCATGGCGTCCTCCGGAGTGCGGAGTTCGAGGAACCGCACATCCTCGTCGCTGATCTCCGGCTCGTAGTTCGCGGCCACGGCGGTAGGCGACACGACGACGAACGCGAGGTTCGGCTGGTCGATCACCTGGAGCCAGAGGAACGGCGCTTCCTCGGGGCGGGAGAGCAGCGCGTAGCGTTTGAACCGCTCGAAGCCGAGTAGGCCCAGCGGCAGCCGGAGGACGTTTTCGTCGCGCACCGGCACCGGCTCCAACGTGGTTGATTCAGCGGTCTTCATATTAGGTTTGTCGTCGAGCCACGTTTAGCAGCGGTCGTGCCACGGGAAAAAAGCCGGGCGCACGGGGGAAAGGCGGGCGAAATCGCACTGCCAGGCCGGGCGCTAGGCAATTACCGCCGCCGGGCCGGGCGAAAAGTTCCGCCCCGACGCTTGCCCCCTCGGAGCACACTCACCACCAGATTTCGGCTCAAGGTTGGCGCCGCGCTGCCGATGGTTCTCTCGGCCCTCACGCCTTCTCCGGAAACGGCGAAGGCAGGCGCGAGGGTCGGCGACGACAACCAACGGTCCTATGCTTTCAACCAGCCGAGCAGGCTACGAGCAACGCATCATCCCCATCAGCGGGCTGCTCGTGTGCGACAACCCCAAAGTCATTCTTGCCTCGCACTCCATCGGGATGGGTGTGGTGCTCGCGGCCTGTGACCCGGTCGCGCGCATCGGCGGCCTCTTCCACGCCCTGCTGCCGGAGGCGCAAGCCCATCTCTCACGCGCGAAGGAAAAGCCCGGCCTCTTCGTGGACGCCGGGCTGGCGGCGCTGGAGTTCACCCTGCTGGCCAGCGGCGCGGTGTCGTCGCGGCTCCTTTACTTCGCCGCCGGGGGCGCGCAGGTCATGGGGGCCGGCGGTCACCTCAACATCGGCCTGCGCAACACGGACACCCTCCAGCAACAACTCGCCACGCGCGGCCTCCAACTCGCCGGGGCGCACCTCGGTGGCCACACCTGCCGCTCGTTCTACCTCGCCCTCGAAACCGGCCAGGCGAGCGTCGCGCTCTCCGGCCAACTCAAAGAAATTCCGCTATGTCCTCCATTGACGACTACCTAAGCCGGGTCAAAAACCTGCCGCCCGCTCCGCGCATCCTCCCGGAGATGCTCCAACTCCTGCGCCGCCCAGACGTGGACGCCGACAAGGTCGTCAACCTCATCAAGTTCGACCCTTCGCTCACCGCCAGCGTCCTCCAACTAGCCAACAGCGCCTTCTTCGGGGCCGCCCGCCCGGCGGAAGATTTGGGCGAAGCGGTGACCCGACTCGGTTTCCAGCAAGTCTATATCCTCGTCGCTGCCGTCAGCGGAGCGCGCAACCTCGCGCCGGCGCAGAAGGGCTACGGCATGGCCAGCGGTGACCTATGGCGGCATTCGGCCACCAGCGCGGTGGCGGCAAACATCATCGCCAAGGACTTGGGCGACGACCCGGAACTGGTCTTCACCGCCGCGCTCCTGCATGACATCGGCAAGATCATCCTCTCGGAAACCTTGGAAACCACTTACTCCATCATCCTCCAGGAGTCCGCGCTCAATCGCTATCCGCTGCTGGAGGTGGAGCGACGCATCTTGAACTTCGATCACGCACAAGTGGGCGGACGCCTGCTGGCGAAGTGGAACTTCCCCGCCAGCCTCGTCGCCGCCGTCACCCACCATCACGCGCCCGACCAAGCCGGCGAACACAACCGCCTGGCCGCCTACGCGCACCTCGGCAACCTCGTCGCCTACGCTCTGGGTCAGGGCTACGGCAACGCCGCTTACGCCTTGGAACCCAGTCCCGCCGCCTTTCGCATCCTCGGCCTCGCGGAGGAATCCCTGTCCGATTACATGATGCGCACCTTCGACCAGATGGGCGTCATCGAGGCGCTCTTCCGCGTGAAGGGGTAGCGGGGAGCCGGTGGGAAAGTGAGAAAGTGGGAGAGTAAGAAGGGAACGGCATCGACGGACCTAACGCTCCCCCTCGCACGCTCTCACCCTCTCACCCGCCCTCACTCCCCCCACGGGTTCACGCGGATGTCCACGAAGAGCACCACGCCGGGGGCGATGAAGGCCAGGCGCTCGGCCAAGCCGCCATTGGCTTCCAGCTTGAATGCGGAAGTCCGCATGATCTTGGGCGGGCTCAGTTTGCAGTGCAGCCCGGTGTCGCAGAGGTTCGATTTGAAATTCCCCACGACGATGTTGGTCAGCTCGCCGATAGCGTCATCCAGCACGCCGCTTTCCGTGACTTCCGCTGTCGTCATGCCCAGCAAACTGGCGGCGGCTTGATTGGCCGAGGCGTGCGTCAGGCGCAGGCTGGCATGCCCCGTGGCTTTCCCGGCGAAGGCGACTTCCGTGAGGATGTGCTCACCCTCAATCGGTTCCAGCGCGCCGGCACGCCGGGCCTCCAGCGGGATGTTCAACATCGTCTTGAAGGCCTTCAACACCGCGCGGGAGAGCGGGTCCGTCATCGCCAGCAACATCGCGCAGCCGATGCCGGCGCGGGACAGCACGCCGTCCACGGTGGTGCAGGCGTAGTCGTCCTCCGTCTCCGCGCGCGGGTTGGCAGCGCACAGCAGGTGGGCGGATAGCTCCTTGTCCGGGCTGATGAGCGCGATGAAGTCGTCAAGGTTGCCGTTCTCTTTGGCGATGAGTTTGTTCAGGCGCTGGACGCTCTCGGGGATGGCTTCGATGCCATAACGCTTGGCGACCTCCTCTTGCTGGGCGGTGGTGGCAGCCGGGGCGGCATGACGGCGGTCCGCACGACGGCCACCGGTCGGCGGAACCGCGCGCCAGCCGCGCCCTTCACGCGCTGCGCGAGTTGCTCGCCCAGCGCGCCGATGGAGTAGGCGCTCGTGGGCTTGGCCAGCACGTCCACCGCGCCCGCAGCCAAACAATCCAACGCCATCTTCGAGCCGGACTGGGTGATGGAGCTGATGACGGTCACGGGCATGGGCCGGTGCTGCAGTAGGATTTTCAGGAACGTCAGTCCATCCATGCGCGGCATCTCAATGTCCAGCGTTAGCACGTCCGGGTTCAACTCCTGGATGCGGTCCCGTGCCACGTAAGGGTCCACGGCGGTGCCCACGACCTCGATGGCGGGTCCGGCGACAACAACTCGGTGATCATTTCCCGCACCACGGCGGAGTCATCCACCACCAAGACTTTGATTTTGGAACGCAAGGGGAAGGTCATGTTTGGGAAATCAGCTTGTCCACTTCGCCCGCCACATCGAAAGCGTCCATCAGCAGCTCCTGCATCGCGTCCGCCGAAAGGTTCAGCGCCACGAGCGCTCCTTCATCCACCGCCACCGCCAGGCCGTCCATGCCGGGCGCGGAGCCGGCCTCGTGCGCCAGCAGATCCGCCACATGGACGACCGCCGCCAAGGACGGACGCCCTCCCGCCGTCGGGCGGTGATGGTGCGCCACGGCCGTGACGATGACCTCGGGCAAGTTCCAATCCTCCAGGAGCCGCGCGCCGACCTCGGCGTGGTCCGTGCCGAGCACGCGGTGCTCCGCCTGCACGAGTGCAAGGTGGTGCTGCTGCACCTGCGCGCGCACCGCGTCGCGGGTCGGCTGGTCCAGTGCGTGGCTGAAGACGAGTTTGCCCAGGTCGTGAAGCAGACCGGCGGTGTAGGCCAGCTCCGGCTCGGTGCACAAGCCTTCGGCCCGGCCCAGCACCTTGCTCGTGAGGTGCGCGGTGAAGAGCGTGTGCTGCCACAAGGCCCCTTCCGGCATCAGGTAGCCGGGGAGCTTCGGCCGCACGGCGGTGCCCAGCCCGAGTGAGATCACGAGCCGCTGCACCTCGCCGTGGCCCAGATAAAACACCGCCTCATCCACACTGGCGACGCGCGTGGGCAGCCCGGTGGCGGCGGCGTTGCAGAAGGCCAGCAGCTTCGCGGTGAGCGCCGCGTCCTGCCGCACGATGGCGGTGATTCCCTCCGCGTCCACGAATGGCTGGCCGAGCAGCCGCAGCAAGCGCAGCACCGGGGCCGAGGGCGTCGGGACCCGCGGGGCGCGCGCGATGATTTCACGCGGGGTCATAGGGGCCGCACTCCTTCTCCAGGCACATCAATGGTCGCTTCACCCGTGGCCAGGTCCAGGCACAGCGTCCGGCTGTCCTGCCCACCGGTCACCCGGGCGGCACACGGCATTTGGTTGCGGGCAAGCATCGCCAGCGTGGCCGCCACGTTGCGTTCACCGATGTTGAAAATCTTCTTCTCGTCGAGGAACTGCGCGCCGCCGGCCAGCTTTACCACCAGCCGGGAGCGCACGCCGCCGAACGCCATAACCGCGCGGAAGAGCGCGGGCACCCCGGTGTCCACGAACATGTAGGGCCGCTCCTTGGCGCGGGCGGTGTTGAGATTCGAGTCCGGCAGCATGGCGTGGAGCATCCCGCCCACCTTGTGATCCGGGTCATAGACGGTCACGCCCACGCAGGAGCCAAGCGAGTAGGTGACGAGCTGGGCGGCGACGTCGTTGCTGGCCAGCATGTCTGCCATGCCGACCACGAGGATCTTCTTCGGCGGGGCCACCACCCACCGGTTCGGCGCGGGCGAGTTGGCGGTCAGGAGAGCCATGGGGTGGGGTGGGGGAGAAGGCCGGAACTATCTGTGCATCTGGTAGGGCCGACCTGCGGGTCGGCCTCCACAAGCCCCAGCGCGGCCCTGCCGGGTTCTGGGAACCGAGTCTGCCGCCTGACCTCGGCGGCTATGCAGTTCGTGGCGTGGGCGCTCATTGGGGTTTGCGGTAAACGGCGGGTTGCACGGGCTTGAGCGGGTGCTTCACACCCAAGAGGCTTTCCGAGTGGCCCACGATGAGGTAGCCGCCGGGCGCGAGGTGGGCGATCAGCTTGGTGACGAACTGCCGCAGCATGTCGCCGCCGTTGAGGATGAGATTGATCAGCTCGGAGGTGATCGTCAGCCGGCCCTGGCGGGCGACCTCAAGGAGCGACTCCAGTTCGTGCGCGACGACCTTGATCGTCGTGAGGTTCAGGAAGCCAGCGCAGCCCTTGAATGAGTGGAAGGCGCGGAAGACGGAGTTGAGCGTGTCGGCGTGCGTCGGGTTATCCTCCAGCACCAGCACGCCATTTTCGATGTTCTGCAAGTGCTCGGCCGCCTCGTTGGCGAACTCCCGCAGCAACTCACCGTCGGCCTCAAGATTGAGCGAGAAACCCGCCGCTGCGTCCGCAGCCGGGGCGGCTGAAGGCTGCGGCGCGGCGGGCGCTGGGATGGGTTTGAGCGCGGAGGCAACGTGAACCGGGGAACCCAATTCCTGCAAACTCGCCAGCACCGTCGGGGGCGCCACGCCGCGCCCGCCCGCCTCGGCAGCGGGCTCCATCCAGGCGGTCCACTCGCAGAGCTGCGTGATGAGCGCGTCGTCAAACTTGCCGGTCGTGTCGAAAATCTGATCCACCAGCTTGCGCCCGACCTTCGCCGCGCTGGCCAAGTCCGGCGGCAACGCCAGCTCCTCGATCTGCATGACGAAGCTGTTGATCGGCAACAAACCGGTGTCCGTGCCGGCGGCGGCGAAGTTCAACTCCAGGGCGATGCTGTTAACGAGGCCGACGAGCGTTTGCAACGGGTCAGCAGCCGAGTTGGGTGAGGTGGCGTCCATGAAATTGGGTTGGATAGTTCGCGCTGACGCGGACGGCGGTGACGCTCCACGGCGACTCACCCAACGGCCCGCTGGTTTATCGGATCGCCCGCCGGGGAACTTGAGCCCGAACTGCCCTCACCGCAGGAAATCCAGCAGCGAGAGGTTCATGATGGTGCCGCCGGATTGCAGCGCGGCGCGGTAGGCGTTCTGCGTGTCGTTCAGGCGCACGAGCGTCTGCGCCAGGTCGGCGTCCGCTTCACCGGAGATGAGTTTCTCGGTCGCGAACACGCGGTCGGAGGCGAGATTCTCGGCGGTGGCGAGACGGGCTTGCACCGTGCCGTTCTGCGCGAGGTGGAAGAGCAGATTGTCCTCGTCCTTCCCCAGCGCGGGCACGTCCGTCGCGTTGACCGCTGCCGCATCGCCGGCCTGTAAATGGTTTTGCAACGCGATGAGGTGGTTGAAGAAGTCCGCTCCCGCCGCCGCATCGGTGAACAGTCCGCGCGGGCCGGATCCGCTCACGTTCGCCCCCACGGTTTGGGCGCTCAAGGTCATCCCCTCGCTCACCTCGGTCACGGCGGTGCTGGTGTTCCCTTGGTAAGTCACGCCGGTCACCAGCCCGTTGGCATCCGTCGCCAGCACGAACGGCGGCTGGTCGTTCTTCGTGCCGGCGAAGAGATAGTCTCCGCGATACTTCGTGTTCCCGAGTTGCACGGCTTGCTGGATGAGCTGGGACACCTCAATGGCGTAGAGCTTGAGCGTGTCCGGCGACTTCGTGCCGTCGGCGAGGATGGCCAGCTCGCTCGCGCGGTCAGACACGCGGCGGAGCGGCTGGAGCGCGCTGTAACTCACGCCGGCCTGCTCCTTCAGCGCGGCGATGTTCTGCTGGTGCTGCTCCGCCTGGCGCGACTCCGCCTGCAAGTCGAGGACGCGTCGCATCGCACCCGGGTCGTCCTCCGGCCGGGCGATGCGCTGGCCGGTAGCCACCTGATCCTGCAAGCGGTTCTGGCGCGCGGTGAGGGTGGAGAGCTGGCTCGCCAGCCGGTCGGGAAACATGTTGTTCGTGACGCGCATAGGTCAGGCTGGCAGGTCAGCGTTTGAGGTTCACCACGATGTCCAACATTTCGTCCACCGTGGTGATGAGTTTGGCCGAGGCAGCGAAGGCTTTCTGGAACTTCAACAGGTCCGCCATCTCTTCGTCGAGCGACACGCCGCTCACCGAGGCTCGCTGCGTCTGGAGCAACCGCGTCACCGCCGATTGGTCGCTGCTCTGCTCGTTCGCCGTCGCCAGCGACTGGCCGAGCGCGGCGACGGTCTGCCCGTAGTGCTGCTGGAAGGTCTGCTGGTTCAAGCCCGCGTGCCGCGTCTGCGCCAGTTGCGCCAGAGCGAGGGCCGTTTGGTTATCGCCCGACGCGCCGGACACACCGGCGGCTTGGAACAACGAGGGATTCCCGGCCAGCGTCGCGTTCACCGCCATGGTGCTCGCGTCCGTGCCGGTGAAGAACGCCGCGCCCGTCGAGCCCGTCAGGCTGAAGCCCGCGCTGTGGGCAGCGTTGACGTTTGTGATGAACAGCGCCGCAAGTGAACTCAAGTCCGTCCGCAGCGTCGTCAACGCGCCATCCCGAGCGTCAATCGTCCCTTGCATCGCGCCGCTGGTGAGCGTGAGTGCGGTGCCGCTGGTGGCGGCGCGCAGGAGCTGCTGGCCGCCGCCGGCATCGTAAAGGGCCAGCGTGTCCGTGCGCTCGCGCCCGCTGACAAAGGTCGTGCCGTTGATGGACACGGTGACGTTGCCGACCGCGTCCTCCGCCGTGTCCACCCGCACGAGCTGGGCGAGCGCGTTGATTTTTTCCTGGCGCACATCCCGCAGGTCATTCGCCGCGCCGTAGCCGCCCACCTCCGCGTTCCCAATGTCGTCGTTGAGCGCGGCGATGCCGGCGAGCAACTCGTTCACGTCCGAGACATCGTCGGCGAGCTGCGCGTCGAGCTGCGTGTGCAACTGGTCAAGCCGCTGGTCGGTGAGGTTGAACTTGCTGGCGAGGGACTTGGCCTTCTGGAGGAGCGCCTGCCGGTCAGCGATGGAAGTGGGATTGGTGGCCACCGACTGAAAGCCATCGAAGAGGGTCTGGATGCTCTCGGCCAGCCCCAGCGGGGAACCGGTGGCGCTCGCGGCAGCGGCGCCCTCCGCGCCGGTGGCCTGCCGGTCAATCTCCTGGCCGAGCGCGGCCTGGCCGTATTGCAATGACTTCTGCTGCGCGGCCCAGTAGCCAGTCACGCTGCCCTCGGAGGCGATGCGCGCCTCCAATAGCCCGTCACGGACTTGCTGGAGGGCGGCGACCTCGACCCCGGTGCCCACGGGGCCGATGGAAGTGGGCAACGCGTTGCTGGTCCGCAACTGGATGCGCTGCCGCGTGTAGGCGGGGTTGTTGACGTTGGCGAGGTTGTGCCCCGCTGTCTCGATGCCTTGCCGCTGCGCAGAGAGGGCGCGGGTGCCGAGGGCGAGCGTGCCGAAAAGTCCAAGCATGGGCTAAAGGGGGAATGCGGAATGCGGAATGCGGAATGGGGCTGGCGTGTTCATGGTCACTTAGCCCACCGCGTCGTAAAGCATCCGCGCGGGCAGCGCGGGTGGAGCCATCGTGCCGGCATGACCGTAGGTGAGCGGGCGCGCCTGTGGCACGAGCGAGCCAATGACGTTCTGCATCAGTTCCACCGAGCGGCTGAGGAGGAAGTGGTTCTGCCGCGCACGCTGTTGCACCCGGCGGAGCAGGTCGTTGTTCTCGTCCACCAAGGCCTGCACGAGCGGGCGGAACGGCGCGGGCAACCGGGGAATCAGGTCGGCAAACGGCGCTTCGTCATGCTGCCCCAGCGTGCGGGCCACGGCGGCGCGGCACTCCTCGCGCTGACGGCGCGCGCCTTGCACCACGGTGCTTTGCTCGTGCAGGTGCGCGACGGTCGGCAGCAGGTCGTCGGTGGCGCGCGTGCAAACCTGGTCCTGCTGCTGGTCGAGCAGCGCGAGCATTTCGCCGTATTGCTGCAACTCGTCGCGCAGCGCTTCGATGAGCCGTTGGAGGGTGTCAGTCATGGGCCAGAGGAGCAGAGGGCTTCAGGGCGGAGGAAAGTTGGCGGGTGAGGTCGCGGTTCAAACTGGTGGCCAAGCCGAGCCCGCCGGCGCGGGTGACGTTGTCCGCCATCTGGTTCACGACCATGTCCTGATAGATGCCGGCTTGCGCGGACTGGCTGGTGAACTCGGATTTGAACACCGGCTTCATCGCCTCGCCGAGGATTTGCCGCAGCAGCACGGCCTCGAACTGGCGGCCCGCCTCACCGACCTTCTCCTTTTCCGTGAGGCTCTGGTTCGCCGCGAGCCGTTCCAGCGAGAGGTTCGCCGGTGCCGTGCGGGTGGGGAGGGCGGTGAGTTCCATATCAGCGAATGAGGAGTTCGGCCTGGAGCGCTCCGGCCTGTTTCATGGCTTGGAAGATGGCCATCATGTCGCGCGGCGTGACACCCAGGGCGTTGAGAGCGCTGGCGACTTTCTCGACGGTGGGCAGCTCCGGCAGCGTGACCATGGCGGACTTGTTCTCGGTCACGTTGGTGTCCGTGCGCGTGGTCACAGCGGTGGTGCCGCCTTGCGAGAGCGGCGTGGGCTGCGAGACGTCTTGGGAGGAGGCGATGTTGATGGTGAGGTTGCCGTGCGAGACGGCGCAGTGGGAAATCTTGATGCGCGAGTTGGCGACGATGGTGCCGGTGCGCTCGTTGATGACGATGCGCGCGGGCATGTCCGGCGTGACCTCGATGACTTCGAGGCGCGCGATGAAGTCCACCGGCACCGCCTCCGTGCCGCGCGGCATCGAGACGCGCACGGTGGTCATGTCAATGGCCTGGGCGGCGTTGGTGAACTTCTCGTTGATGGCGGCGGCGACGCGCGCGGCGGAGGTGAAGTCCGGCTGGCGCAGGAGCAAATCAATCTGGTTGTCGCGCACAATGGTGGAAGGAATCTCCCGCTCCACCAGCGCACCGCCGATGATTTGCGCAACGGTCGGGTGGTTCTTCTGCACGGTCGCACCGCCAGCGCCGCCAGCGCCGCCGATGAAGCCGCCGACGGAAAGCGCGCCTTGCGCCACGGCATAGACCTTGCCGTCCGCGCCCAGGAGCGGCGTCTGGAGGAGGACGCCGCCTTGCAGCGTCTTGGCGTCGCCCATCGAGGAGAGGTTTACGTCGATGCGGGAGCCGGGCTTGGCGTAAGCGGGGATGTCAGCGGTGAGCATGACGACAGCGACGTTTTTCGAGGAAAGCGTGGCCGCCGGCACGGAGATGCCGAAGCGTTGCAGCATGTTGGCCACGGCCTGCCGCGTGTAAACCGGGTCTTTGTCGCCCTCGCCCGCGAGGCCGCTGACGAGGCCGTAGCCGACGAGTTGGTTGTCCCGCGCGCCGGCAATCATGGCGAGGTCCTTGATGCGGACGGCGGCGGCGGCCGGGAAGGACCAATGGCCAAGGACCAAGGACCAGAAGATCACCCATGTCCACAGGAGCGAAAGGGACTGCGGAAGCGGAGTCGCCAAGGTCGTCCGGGGCTGGGGCATTGAGGTTTGGTCCTTCATTGGGGCCTTGGTCATTGGGGAGATTAACCCTTCAGAACGGTGACACCTTGTCCCAGACCTTGGTGAACCAACCCTTCTTCTGCGCGTCGGAGACCGCGCCCTTGCCGACGATCTTGATGGTGGCGTCGGCGATGTTGTAGCTGAAGACGGTGTTGTTCGCCTGCACGTCATCGGCGCGCACGGTGCCGCGCAGGATGATGTCCTGATGCTCGCCGGAGGAAGACGTGTGGCGGGTGCCCTCGATGACGAGGTTGCGGTTCGGCAGCACGTCCACGACGCGCACGGCGACGCGCGTGGTGATAGTCTCGCTATTCGCAATCTGGCCGCCGCCATCGAAGCTGTTCTTGCCTTCCATTTTCATCGCGGGAAGCGCGCCGCCCTTGGTCAGCAAGCCCGAAGCAGCGGGCGAATAGAGGAAGCTGGAGATGCTGGCGTCCACGGCGCTGGACTTCGCGGTCTTGGTGCTGGTGCTCTTCGAATTACTGGTGTTCTCGGCGACGACGATCGTGAGGATGTCGCCGACGGCGAGGGCCTTCTTGTCGGCGAGCATCGTGGGGCCGGCGTCATCTTTCCAAAGTGAATCGGCAGGGAGCGGAGCCGTGAGACTGACGAGCAACGCAAGCCCGAGCACAGCGCGGGGCAGCGCCTGACTGGCCGCGCCTGGGGAACTGCGGAGTTGGCGGTGAGGGCCGTGGCCGGACCGACGCGAGGCGTGGGCCGCCTGTTCGCGGACGGGGCTAGTCAATTGCCGGCCGAAGGCGAGCCACTCGGCGAGGTTGGGCGGGAGCGTTTCCGCCGGGTGAAGGCGCGCTGTGGCGGGGCTAGAGTTGGACAAGGATGGTGTTTTCATTTTGAACTTTGCCGCGGAACTCGCGGCGGGATTGGGGATTGCGGACGCGCACGAACTGGCCGGGCAGACCGTCTTCGAGCGCCTCGACCTTGGTGGAGATTTGCAACGCACCATCGGTCACGAGGGCTTCGAGGGTCTGGCCGCGAAAGACCAGCGGGCGCACGCGGAAGGAGCGCGCGGTGAGCGGCACACTGGCAGGGAGGCTCTCGATGAGTTCGAGACTCGTCTCGACCTGCGGCAAAGCCTCCAGCGCGTCGCGGCACTGCAACAGGTCACGCCGCTCGCGGAGCACATCGGCATCGGACAGCGGCTGGCCGCGCTTCAAGGCCGCGCTGGTCACCAGCAACTCGCGCCAGACGCGCGCCTGAGTGACGACGGACCAAGTGCCGAAGGTCTCGCGGGGTCCACGCAGCTCGAACCGGAGAATCATGTTCGCGCTCACGCCGCTGGTGGGGAGCTCCAATAGCTTGAGCGTGAAGCTTTCGTCAGGCACGGCCAGCGCGGTCCACTGGCGGGAGAAGCTGAGTTCCAACTCGCCGCGCGAGCGGACGTGCTCGCGTTGCAACACGTCGGTGAGCAGCGCCTTCAACTCGGATTCGCCCAGCGCCCGAGTGCGGCGGGTGACGCGGACTTGGGCGGCCCCGGTCCAGTTGGTGGTGGCGAGTTCCGGCGCGGACTTGTGGAGTAGGGCGGAAACTTCGTTGCGATTGAGGACGAGCGATTGGCCGAGCGCCGGGGCATCGGCGACGCGCAGGTGCGGCAGCGGGGCAGCGGTGGTGGAGGACAAGAGTTGTTCCAAGAACACGCCCTCGCCCGTGACGGACGCGGCAGGCAGGAGCGAAAGGGATGCGGTCTGGCCCGCCAGCGGGAGGGCAAGGGCCAGCAGCAGGCCGGACCGGAGGAGGAGTTGGCGGGAGGGAGAGGGCATCAGCGGCGGAGGTTGTTGGACATCTGCATCATCTCGTCGGCGGCTTGCACGGCCTTGGAGTTAATTTCGTAAGCGCGCTGGGCGATGATGAGGTTCACCATTTCCTCGACTACCTTGACGTTGGAGAGTTCGAGGAAGCCTTGTTGCAGCGTGCCGAAACCGTTTTCACCGGGACTGCCCTGCTCGGCGGTGCCGGAGGCAGAAGTCTCGCGGTAGAGGTTGCGCCCCATGCTTTCCAAGCCGGCAGGGTTGTTGAAGCGCACGAGCTGCACTTTGAATGTCTGCTTGCCGCTCGCGCCGATGGTGGTGACCTCGCCGTTGGCGGACATGTTGATGGCGGTGGTGCCGGGCGCAATCGGCTGCCAGCCGCCCTGCACGACGACGCCATCGCTGGTGACGATGCGCCCGTCAGAAGCGGTCTTGAACGCGCCGTCGCGGGTATAGCCCTTGGTGCCGTCCGGGAGCTGCACCTCGAAGAAACCGTCGCCCTGAATGGCCACGTCGAGCCGCTCGCCGGTGGCGGAGAGCTCACCCGTGGTGAAGACCTTCGAGGTG
The DNA here is from genome assembly GCA_039796295.1 of Verrucomicrobiota bacterium. Classification (GTDB taxonomy): domain Bacteria; phylum Verrucomicrobiota; class Verrucomicrobiia; order Limisphaerales; family SXTU01; genus SXTU01. The sequence goes on along the minus strand of JBDKJY010000011.1, from coordinate 73,860 downwards.
GCGACGACGCGGGAGCCGTGACCGACTTGGAGGCCGGTGGGGAGCTGGTTGCCCGCGCCGGACTCGGAGCCAGCGTTGCGGACGTTCTGGTAGAGGAGGTCCTGAAATTCGAGCTTGGTCTTCTTGTAGCCGGTGGTGTTGACGTTCGCGAGGTTGTTGGCGATGACGTCGAGGTTCACCTGCTGGGACTGCATCCCGGCGGAAGAAGAGTAGAGGGCGCGGAGCATGAGTCAGAAGGAATGCAGAATGCGGAATGCGGAATGCGGAATGGGGCGTTGGTTGGCGGGTGGCATAGCGGAGTTCATTCGCAATTCAAGTTCCGGCGAGTTCACTGATCGCCTTGCCCATGCGCTCGTCTTGGAGCTGGACCATCTTTTGGTTCGCCTCGTAGTGGCGCATGGCGGTCATCAGGTTCGCCATCTCGACCACGGAGGAAGTGTTCGCGGCTTCGAGGAAGCCCTGACGCACACTCGTGCGCGTGGCGTCGGCGGGCTGGAGCTTGGTGTCCAGTGCGCCGAAGAGGCCGCCACCCAGCGGGGTGAGGAGTTGCGGCGAGTTGAACTCGGTGAGCTTGAGCTTGCCCTTGCGCGTCGCGCCCTGGCTGATGTCGCCGTTGGCGGAGATGGTGATGGGGTTCGCGTCCTTGGGGTCGAGCTGGATGACGCCGCCGGTGCCCATGACGAGGTGGCCGCTCTTGGTGACGAGCTGGCCTTGGGCGTCCACGTGGAATTCGCCGTCACGAGTGTAGCCGCTCTTGCCATCCGGGAGCTGCACCTCGAAGAAGCCGGTCCCCTCCAGCGCCGCGTCGGTCTTCACTCCGGTGAACTTCAGCTCGCCGTTGCTGAAGTTCGTGTAGCCCTCCATGCGCGGGAGCATGAACGCGGCGGGCTGGGAGCCGGTCGCCCCGCGCGCGCCCATCAGGCCGGCCTCGATGGCGGAGAAGGACATGTCCTGCTTTTTGAACCCCGGAATGGAGCTGGCGGACAAGTTCTGCGCGATCAAGTCCTGCCACCGACTGCTGGCGTTCATCGCGGCGGCGGCTTGGAAGAGGCTGACGTTCATCGAGGGCTGTTCAGCAGTGCATGTGCCAGCGGGTGGGAACGGGGTTTTGCGCTGAATTTCGCGGCTGGGGCGGACCAAAGCGGCAGTTCGTGCCAGCGACGAGCGGAGGAGCGAGAAGGTTTTGCCGCGTGGGGCTTTTCGATGAGCAGCCGCCGATGGAACACGGCCGGAACACAGATGAAGATCACCCCCGCAGGTCCGCCAAGGCCCGCGAGATCAGCCCTCGAACGTGGTAGGGCCGTGCGGCTGCACGGCTTCGGCGGGCTGGGGGGCTTACGGTGGCCGACCAGCAGGTCGGCCCTACCATGATTCAGGGTAATGGAGTCCCCCATCCGTGTTTCATCTGCGGCTAAAACTCCCTCCAAACTCGGACACCTCAGTATTCGCAAGCCAGCTCGAAGACTTCACCACAGGCGCACTCCAGGCGGATGTGCGTCACGCGATCGCCCTCGCGCTGGAGCGTCACCTTGGGGGGCTGGTGGGCGTGCGTTGGGTGCGCGGCGGGCGACGGAGCCGGAGCGGGCTGGAACGGCTTGAAGGCCGGGGTGCTCTGGGCTTGCGGGATAACCTTGAGGTGGAAGGTCGTGCCCGCCTCGGCCCGTTTGGACGTTGGCAGAGCGAGAGGAGCGAAGGCGGCGGGCATGGGAGGTTCAGTTACCGAGTTTCTCCGCGACCTTGAGCATCACCGACACGCGGCGGTTGATTTCATACTCTGGCTCGTAACGCGGCATGGGCTGCGTGTCGGCGAAGCCGGAGACCTTGCGGATTTGCGAGGGCTTCACCCCGTTAGTGAGCAGACTGCGTCGCGCCGTGTTGGCCCGTTCGGTGGTCAACTCCCACGGCCCGAAGTCGTCCCGCACCGGTTTGAAACCCCGTTCCGTGTGGCCCTCTAGCTCCACGCGGAAGCTCGGATACCGCGCGATCTGCCACGCCAGCGTCGAGAATACCCACCGCCCATATTCGGTGAACCGGCCCGAGTCCGCCTCAAAGACCGGCTTGCGGTTGCGGTCAAAGATGCTGATGCGCAAACCCTCGTTGTTCATTTCCAGTTGCACCGTTTCGTCGTGGTCGAGGTCCGGGTGCTTCTGGATGGCGGCGAGCAAGTCCTCGTTGAGCCGCCGCAGCATGTTCAACTCGACGGCGGAGGCAGACTCGAAGTTGCCCTTGCTGGACTTCACCGCCTGCATCTCCTTGTTCGGGATGATGCCGGTGGACTGCTTGGTGAGCGTGTTGAACGGGTTGCTGAACGAGCGGGCGATGGCTTCCTTGATCTTTTGATCCTGCGAACTGAGCCAGAGCACCATGAAGAGCGCCATCAGCGCCGTGACGAAGTCCGCGTAAGCCACCTTCCACGAGCCGCCGTGATGTCCGTGCTTCTTGGCCATGTCACTTACCGGGGCTGTTCAGCGCCTTGAGCATTTTCTCCAGCTCGTCCGCCGAGGGTTTCACGTCACTGGTCAAGCCACGCCGCGCAACCTCGATGGCCATTAGCGGAGCCATGCCATTGGCGAAGCCCACCACCGAGGTGGCGATGGTCCGCGTGTAAGCCATCTCCGCCGCGCCGACGAAGGCGAGGTTCACCGCCAGCGGGTGCAGGTAGCCGTAGGAAACAAGAACCCCCAGGAACGTGCCGACCAGCGCCGCGCCGACCTTTTGACCGATCTCTTCAATCGGCCCGTTGATCGCCGACATGGTGACGACGATGCCCAGCACGGCGGCGACAATCCCGAAGCCGGGCATCGCGTCCGCCACCTTCGTGAGCACATCCACCGGCGCGTGATGTTCGTCCTCCGCGCTCTGCAACTCGACTTCGAGGAGCATCTTGAGTTGGTCGGGCTTGATCTTGCCGTCAATGATCGGCTTGAGGCCGTTGCAGAGAAATTCGAGCGCGTGGTGATTGCCGACGAAGCCGGGATACTTCGAGAAGATGCTGCTGGCCTTTGGGTTCATCACATGCTCCTCCAGCGCGATCATGCCGTTGCGGCGGCCCAGAAGGAACAGCTCGTAAAGCGCTTTGAGCAACTCCTCGTAGGCCTGCTTGTTGTAAGGCGATCCTTTCAGCGCCGCGATGATCTGGTGCACGAGGTCCTTCATCACCTTCACCGGCGACATGATGATGAGTGAGCCCAGTGCCGCCCCGCCGATGGTCACGACTTCGGAGAGATGCCACAGCGATGCCGGATTTCCACCCGCCATGGAAAACCCTCCCAGCACGCAAACCAGCACCACAACCCCGCCGATGATGATGACCATGGCAATTAGAAGTTAAGCGGGCGAAGCGTCCTTGCGCTTCAAATGCGCCTTGATCGCGAGAATCGCCTGCGAGTGAATCTGACAGATGCGCGACTCGGTGACGCCGAAGCCCTCGGCGATCTCCCGCAGCCGCATGTCCTCGAAGTAGTAAAGCGCGAGCACCTTGCGCTGCATCTCCGGCAGTTGCTGGATGCGCGCGGCGATGAGTTCCGTGAGTTCGCGGCGATGGGCACCATCCTCCGGGCTTTCCACCGAGGTATCCGCCACGCTCTCGTAGTTCGTCGCGCCGTCGTCGGCCTCCGAGCTTTGCGCCGCGTCGAGGCAAACGAACGTCGCGGGCCGCACCTCGGCGAGCCAGCGGTGATACTCGAGCATCGGCAGGTTCAACTCCCGCGCCATCTCCAAGTCCGTCGGCAGCCGCCCGCTGCGCTGCTCCACCGCCTGCATGGCATGTTGAATCTTCCGCGCCTTGCTGTGGATCGAGCGCGGCACCCAGTCCAGTTTCCGCAGTTCATCGAAGACCGCGCCGCGAATGCGGATGCGCGCATAGGTCTCGAAAGACGTGCCCGCCGTCGGGTCGTAATGCCGCACCGCGTTGAGCAAACCCACCAAGCCCGCGCTGTGCAGATCGTCCGCGTCCACATGCGCGGGCAACGCCATGGCTAGCCGGCCAACGACGGCCTTCACCAGCGGCAGGTATTGTTGAATCAAATTCTCCTCCGGCGCGCAGCCGGCGGAGGTGTCGCGACGGTAGCGCTGCCACAGTTCGGCGGCGGGCACTGGGCGCAACTGCCAGGCGATGGCACTGGGCTCAAAGGTTTCGGCAGTGGGGGCGGGAGAGGTGGCAGTCATACGCTATTTCCCTTTGCTTGAAGTTGCGGTGGCCGGCTCGGGCGCGGCGGTTGCGAGTTTCTCCTGATGCACTTGGACGAGGCATTGCAGCCACATCCGGCCCCACCAACGGAGCAGCAAGCCCCCGCCGAACGCCGTCACACTGCCGCGCCAAAGGGCATCCGGCCACGGGCTGTTCTGCGCGAGACCGAAGCCGATTCCGATGAGGAACCCGAGCAAGCCGCCAATTAACATCAGGATTTTCATTCGCTACGGGAGCTGTTTAGCAGGTGGTTTGCCAGCGGACGGAAGCGGGCTGGCGAGAGCGGTTTTCTTGGAGTTTTCCGGCGAAAGTCGCGGCGAGCAACCCCTCGGCCGTCGCGGCCCGGAAGTCACCCGGAACATTTTGCCCGGCCCCGAGGAAGCGCAGCGCGAAGTTTGTGCCCCAGACCAAGTTCCACAGTTTCCCCTGCCGCGGCTCCTCATCCAGGTGCGTCAGGACGAGGTCCGTGATCGGCAGGTCCACCCAGGCGCGGGCTTGCGCGAGCAGAAGCTGCGTGTCGTAAGCCGCGTTGAGAACGAGGTGGACTTGGGCGTCCGGCCACGCGGCCAAGCGCTCGGCCAAGTCCGCCATTGCCGAAACATCCCGCGCGTCCACGCCCGGCAGGTCCACAAAGCGGATTTCTCCACCGCTCGCCGGCGGGTCCGCAGTCCACGTGCGCTCCACCGGCACGCCAAGAATCTCACCGTGAACACCGAGGAACTCCGCCGTGTTCGCCGTCTGGCCGTCGAGCCGCCACACGCGCGCTGGCTGGCCCTCCAACAGCACGGCTTGCGTGAGCCACTTGCAGAGCGCCGTGGTCTTGCCCGAGCCGGGCGGGCCGATGAAGACATGCAGCGGACGCGCTTGCTGGGTGTGGGAAAGCTCCGGCGAGCGCCACAGGTCCGGCAGCACCGCGCGCGCGAACGCCAATTCATCGCTGAACGACGGCGGCGGGGTTTCTCCGTGGAGCAGTTGCAGCCGCTCGATCACGCGCTGCGCGTGCAGCGGGAGCAGGCCGAGCTTCTGCAGCAGCACCCCGACGCGCCAGCCGCTGGCGTCCGGCACTGGCTCAAAGGAAAACTCCGGCACCGCCTCCTCCCGCACCGGCTCCGGCGCGGCGCGGCGCGTGGGCTGCACGACCAATTCCCGCAGTGCGGCCATCTCGCGGCGCAGTTCACCGAGGTTATCCGGTGCGGGCGGCGGCGCTTCCGGCAAGGCGGCCGTGACTTCGATGCGCGCCTTTTGCCAGAGCCGCGACAGCCCGGTGGCGGGAAGCTGACGCACATTGAGCACGACCGCGTCCGCCCCGAGCTCCGCGCGGATTTGGGCAACCGCCTCGGCGGCGGAACCAGCGGTGAAAGTTCTCGGAGGCATCACAGAAACCAGAATCCAAGCTCCAGGCTCAAAAGCCGCTCGGCGCACCACTTGCGGAGGCCGGAGCGCGCCACGTCGGCTCGGGAATTAGTCAACTCGTAGTGCATCATCATCCCTCCGGGCACGGCACCACCGCCGTGTTTTGCACTTCCACGCGGGCGGGCACCTCGTTGTAAGCCAGCACGGCGAGGTCCGCGAAGGTGGTCTCGAAGAAACGGCGGAAGCCGAGGCGGAGTTGCGGCGCGCAGAGCACCACCGGCGCATGGCCGGTCGCGAGCATCTGCGAGACGAACTTCGACAGCGACTCCACGATGTGGCGGGCCAGGCGCGGCTCCATCGTCAGCGAAATCTCGGTGGGCGACTGCCGCAGGCCTTGCGCGATTTGCTGCTCCAATCGCGGGTCTAGCGTGATGGCGCGGAGCGAGCCGTTGTCCTGCTGGAACGGCTTGGCAATCTGCGCGCCGAGTGCGCGCCGGGCGTGTTCGGAGAGTTCGTCCGGGTTCTTCGTGAGGTGGGCGAAGTCGCCGACCTTCTCCAAAATTCCGGCGAGGTTGCGGATGGAAATGCCCTCGGCCAGCAGGTTTTGCAGGATGCGCTGCACTTGGCCGACGTTGAGTTGCGCGGGGATGAGTTCGTTCACCACGGTCGGGTGCGTCTGCTTCAAGTTGTCGAGCAGCACCTGCACGTCTTGGCGCGTGAGAATCTCGTGGCAGTTGCGCCGCACCGTCTCCGAGAGGTGCGTGACGAGCACGGATGCGGCATCCACGACGGTGTGACCGCTGACCTCGGCGTGCTTGCGCTCCAAGTCGGAAATCCACGTCGCGGGCAACTGAAAGACCGGCTCGACCGTGGGCACGCCCTTGAGCTGCGTCTTGCTGTTGGTGGCGTTCATCGCGAGCCAGTGGCCGGGAATCAACTCGCCCTTCGCGAGCGCGTGGCCCTTGAGGAGGAAGCGGTATTCGTTCGCGCCGAGTTGGAGGTTGTCGCGCATCCGAATGGGCGGAATGAGCAGGCCCATGTCGCTGGCGAAGTTGCGGCGCACGCCGGTGACGCGCTCCAGCAAGTCCCCGCCCTTGCGCGTGTCGGCGAGGCTGACGAGGCCGTAGCCGAGCTCGATTTGCAACGTGTCGAGCGTGAGCAGGGTTTCCATTTTGTCCGACGCCGTGGCGGCAGCAGCGGTCGCGGGCGCACCGGGTTTCGCGGCGGCTCCGGCGGCGAGTTTGCCGGCGGCTCCGGCTCCCGCTTCGGCGTCGGTGGGGAACATATTGTGCCGCTTCATCGTCTCGGCTAGCAGCCAGACCCCGACGGCAAGCGTGAGGAAGGGAATCGTCGGCAAGCCGGGAATCACGGCCATCAGTAGAAGCATTCCCGCCAGCAAGTTCAGGACGCGCGGGGAGAAGAAGAGTTGTTTGCCCAGCTCCTTGCTCAGTTCGTTCTTCGACGCCGCACGGGTGACCAAGATGCCCGCCGCGACGGACGTGATGAGCGCGGGGATTTGCGAAACGAGGCCGTCACCGATGGACAGGAGCGTGAAGCGTTCAAGCGACTCGGCGATGGTCATGCCCTTCTGCATCACGCCAATGGCGAAGCCGCCGAGGATGTTGACCAGCGTGATGAGCACAGCGGCGATGGCGTCGCCGCGCACGAACTTGCTGGCGCCGTCCATCGCACCGTAGAAGTCGGCCTCTTGCTCGACCTTGCGGCGGCGAGCGCGGGCTTCGTCTTCCTTAATCACGCCAGCGTTGAGCTCGGCATCGATGGCCATTTGCTTGCCAGGCATGGCATCCAAGGTGAAGCGTGCGGCTACTTCCGCGATGCGCCCCGCGCCCTTGGTGATGACGATGAAGTTGATGAGGACGAGGATGGCGAAGACGACCATTCCGACCACGTAGTTGCCACGCACGACGAAGTTGCCAAACGCTTCGATGACGTGGCCGGCGTAGCCATCCAGCAGGATGAGGCGCGTGGTGGCGACGTTCAGCGCGAGTCGGAAGAGGGTGACGAGGAGCAGCAACGTCGGGAACGCGGTGAAGTCCGCCGGCTCCTTCACGTAAAGGATGACGAGCACGATGAGCAGTGACAGCGCGATGCTCAGAGCCAGCAGGAGATCGAGGATGAACGGCGAGACCGGCAGGATGAGCAGCAGGATGATGCCGAGCAAACTGCCGGTGAGCCAGAGGTCGCCCTGGCGGAGCAGCTTGGTGAACTGGGTGGTGAGCGTGGCCATTTAGGGAATGCGGAATGCGGAATGTGGAATGCCGAATGGGGAGCAGACACACACGCCGGGACTCGTCATCCCCATTCGCCATGCGCCATTTGCCATTCGCGATTTCATCTCAAGTTTCCTTCCACGTAGTAGCGGTAGCGGTTCACGCGATAGACCCACGCGAGGACTTCCGCGACCGCAGCAAAGAACTGAGCAGGTATCTCGCCACCGACGCGGCCATACTTAAAAAGCATCCGGGCGAGCGGCTTGTTCTCGAGGATCGGTATCTGGTGTTGCCCAGCGATTTCGCGGATACGCAGCGCGTTTAGGCGGGAGCCTTTCGCTACGATCACGGGGGCTTTCATCGTCTTGCGGTCGTAGCGCAGGGCGATGGCGATGTGGGTGGGATTAACCAAAATCACGTCGGCTTTGGGCACATCCAAGAACATTTTGCGCTTCGCGAGCTGCATCCGCTTGCGCTTCTGCTGGGCCTTCACCTCAGGGTTGCCTTCGCTGGACTTGCTCTCCTCCTTCACCTCTTCCTTGCTCATCATCATGTCCTTCTGCATCCGATAGAACTGCCACGCGTAGTCGGCGACCGCGATGAGCACGAGCACGCCCCCGACGCGCCAGAGGATCCGCCCGGCAGCATCGGTCAGAAACTCGGCAATCCTTGCCGCGCCGACGGCGGTGAAAAAGATGGGGTCCTCCAACACCCGCATGACCTCGCCGTAGGAGAGACCGATGATGACGGCGAGTTTTAGGCCGTTGATGGCGGCGGGCATCAGCGCCTTGGGGGAGAACATACGTTGCAACCCGGCGACGGGGTTGACCCGCTCCCACTGGGCTTCGAGCGCCTCCGATGCGGTGCGGAAGCGGCTTTGCATCGCCCCCGCCAGCAGCGCGCCGACCATGCAACTGACGGCAATGGGCCAAACGCAGTGGCTGAAGGTGAGCGCTCCGCCAACGAAGTAGCCCTGCATGCTGTCGGTGGTGACCGGCCATTCGTGCAAGTGGCCGAACACGCCGGTCATGCTCAAAACCAATTGCCGCCAAATCTCCGCGCCGGTGAAGGACAGCGCCGTCAACCCCGCGCCCAGCACGAACACGGTCTGCACCTCGGCGCTGCGCGGGAACTGGCCGCGCTTGATGGCCTCCTCCAGCCGTTTGGCTGTCGGCAACTCTGTTTTGTCGCCTGCGGATTCCATGTTTCAGGAAGGCAAAAGGTAAAAGGCAAAAGGCAAAAGGAGGGCACCGAGGGCGTTCGGAGGCAGGTAGCCCACTTTTGCCTTTTGCCTTTTTACTTTTGCCTTCACGGCCTCGCTCCTCCCAGCAGCTCCGCCACGTTCAGCACATCCTGCGGCATGCGGCGGAACCAGTTCGAGATGTGCACGGCCATGAGGTTGAGCGACATCCCGAAGACCATCAGGCCCGCCAGCGTGCGGATGGCGAAGCTCTCGGTGAACACGTTCATCTGCGGCACCGCTCGGCCCAGCACGGCGAAGACGAGCGAGATGACGAAGGACACCGCGATGAGCGGCGCGGACATCAGCAGCGCGACGAGGAACATCCGGCTCGTTTGCCCGACCACGTTGGCGAAGAGCGCCTCACTCAAACCCGCGCCGCCCACGGGCAGCACACGGTAGCTTTGCTGAAAGGCGACGAGCAGCCAGTGGTGCATGTCGAGCGCGAGGAACAAGATGGCGGCGAGGTAGTAGAGGATGGTCCCCGGCGCTTCCGAGCGGCTCTCGCTGAACGGATTCAAGGTCGAAGCCATGCCCAGGCCCATCTCCTGCGTGATAATGGCTCCGGCGACATCCAGGGTGTAGAAGAGCATCTTCGACACGAAGCCGAAGAGCAGGCCGATGCCGACTTCCATCACCATCAACAGCACGAACTGACCGAGGTTGACGTTCGCCAGCGACATGGGCGGCAGGCCCGGCGCGATGAGGAACGCCGTCAGCACGCCCAGCGCGAGCCGGAGCTGCGTAGGCACGTTGCGCGCGGTGAAGACGGGGAACACCGCCAGCAGCGCACTCACGCGGGCGAAGACCAGCAGCCAGTTGGTGAACTCGAAGGGCATGCGGAAGTTGAAAGGTGAAAGTTGAAAGGAGTGCGCTTCACTTGCCACTGGCCACCTGTCCCCTGTCTTCACTTCACCATCTCGGGGATTTTCTGGATCACGAGCGTGGTGAACTCCATCACGGTGCGCATCATCCACGGGAGCAGCACCCCAAGGAGCGCGACGATACCCAGCGCCTTGGGCACGAACGCCAGCGTCGCTTCCTGAATGGAGGTGACGGCTTGGAAAAGGCTCACGGCCAGGCCGATGCTCATGGCGGTGAGCAGAACGGGCGAGGCAAGCGTGACGGCTTGGAGCATCAGGCTCTTGAGGAGTTCAACGGCGAATTCGGGGCTCATAAAGTTTTAGGGGATGGGGAATGGGGAATAGGGGATAGGGCGGACGCGTGACGCGGTTCTCCTGAGTTCGGTCGGAATCACCCGGTTGAAACCGGGTGCTAAGGAGAGGCTCTGGCTCATGTCAGTTCACGGCGCGGGGCGGCGTTTCTTGCCGCTTCACCGCGCCGAGGACTGCATAGCGATTCAGATGCCAAAGCTCTGGACTAGGCTGCGGATGATGAGTCCCCAGCCGTCCACGAGCACGAAGAGGAGGATTTTCAGCGGAAGGGAAATGGTCATTGGCGGCATCATCATCATGCCCAAGCTCATCAGCACCGTCGCCACCACGAGGTCAATTAGGATGAACGGGATGAAAATCAGGAAGCCCATCTGAAAGGCCGTGCGCAGCTCACTGATGATGAAACCGGGGATGACGACCTTCAGCGGGAGTTGGTCCGGCGAGGTCGGCGAGAGCCCAGCCATGCTGGCAAAAAGTTCCACGTCCTTCACCCGCGCCTGCTTGAGCATGAAGCCACGAATGGGCTTGGCCGCGCGATCGAGCGCTTCGTCGGCGGAGATTTGCTTGGCGTTGTAGGGCTTCAACGCGTCGCGGTCCACTGCTTCCCAGACCGGGGCCATGATGAAGAAGGTCATGAACAGCGAGAGGCCGATGAGGATTTGGTTCGCGGGCACGCCTTGCAGCGAGAGTGCGCTGCGCACAAAGGAGAGCACGATGACAATGCGCGTGAAGCAGGTCATGAGCAGCACGATGCTCGGTGCGAGCGTGAGCAACGTAATGGCGAAGAGGATCTTGATGCCCGTGTCCACGTCCTGCGGCTGCCCGCTGCCGGGCGTGAGGCTGATGGTGAAGGGCGGGAGGCCGGGGGCGGCGGGGGCGACGGGCTGCTGGGCGAACGCAGGGACGGCCAGCGCGAGGAAGCAGAGAATGACCAATGAGCACTTCCCAATGACCATTGAATGACCAAGAGCCAATGACCGGGCGCGTCCGGCAGCGGACGGGCGGGCTTTGGGTATTGGACATTCAATGGTCATTGGGAAGTGGGCCTTGGGAACTCACCCCGGTCATTTCCGCGTGAGCACCTGTTGCAGCGCCTCCGCGAAGCTAGGCGGGGCGGGGCTGGCGGCGGCTCCGGCCTCGGCATTCGGCAGGTGGCTCAGGAGCGTCACCCCGGTCGGCGAGGAGGAGAGCAGGAGCCGCTGTTGCTCGTAGCCGATGACGTAGAGGGCGTTACGCTGGCCGAGGGATTTCACTTCGAGCACGTTGAGCTTCGGGGCCTGCCCGCGCTGCACAACGACACGCTGCCAGTTGCGCACGAGCCACACACCGCCAAGGAAGAGCGCGAGAACGAAGACCAGCCCGCCCAGCACGCGCACCACCGAGGAGCCGACATCGGGCAACGGCGCGGTGGGGAGTGAGACGGTGGGTTCTGCCGCCCCGGTGGCGACAGCGAACACGGCGAACGCGAGGACGAAGGCCAGCTTCACACAGTCCGGCCGGCCAGCTCGGTGAGCTTGATGCCGAACATATCCTCGACCACGACCACCTGGCCGCGGGCGATGAGCTTCTGGTTGGCGAAGATGTCCACCGGCATGTCCGCGTGCTTGTCGAGCTGCACGACGGAGCCGGGGACGAGCTGTAGGACTTCGCGCATCGGGCGGAGGCACGCGCCGAGCTCAACGGTGAGCTTCACGGGCACGTCGAGGAGGACTTCGAGATTAGGAGAGGTGGGGGGGGCGAGACTCATGGCAGGGTTACGGTTTGTTAGCGGCAGGTCCGGTCAGCTCGACGGCCCAGTGGCCATCGCAAGTCCCGAGCCGACCGGAAAATTTGGTGCGCCCCGCGACGCGCACGAGCACTTCTGAGGCGACGGCCGGGGAGAGTTGAATGACATCGCCCACGTTCAAGCCGGCTAGCTCACGCGCCGTCATCTCCAGGCCGATCCAGTGCGCGCTGACCTTGAGTTTCATGTCGTCGAGCACGTTGCTCCAGGCGGCGGGCGGCTCGCCAGGCGGCGCACCAGGCGCGGGTCCGGCGGGTTCATCCAGCGGCACGACCTGCCGGAGCAGCGGCTCCAGCGTGGCGTAGGGGAAGGCGAGCTGCACCGGCACGCTGCCGTCGCCGAAGGTGGCCTCGAAAACGACCTCGATCATCAGCGTGTCCGGCGGCGCGGACTGGAGGAAACGCGGCGCGCTTTCGTGGCCGAGCAGGTGGGCCTTCGGGCCAGGCGGTTCGGGGAAAACCTGCTGCCACTCCTCGAAGAGGATTTGCGCCCACTGATCGAAGAGGGCGATTTCCACTTCGGTGAGTTCGCGCGTCTCGCCGAGCCGCGCGCCGGCCCCGCCGAGCAGCCGCTCCACCACGGCGGTGGCTAGCGCGGTCGGCGTCTCCAGCAGGCAAACGCCGCGCAAGGGGTCCAGCTTGAAGAGCGTCAGGTGCGTCGTCTCCGCCAGGCCACCGATGAAGCCCGCGTAAGTGACCGCTTCGACCCGCGTCAACCGCAGCGCAAAATCACTGCGCAGCCAGAGCGTCAACCGGTCGGCCAGACCGCGCGCCAAGTCCTCGTGCCGCTGGCGCAGGAAGCGCTTCTGCCGTTCGGAGAGCATCCTGCCCTGCCGGAAGTCAAACGGCGTGCTCTCGCTGGCGCTGGGGTTGGCGGGGTCCATGGGTGGAACAGTGGGTCACTGGATAGCGAACTCAGTGATGTAGATTTCCTTCACCACGTTGCCGCCAAGGGCGTTGTTCCACGCGGCCATCAGCTCGTTGCGGATGAGGTTCCGCGCGCCGGGCTTCTCGAGGTCGGCGATGTTCTTGGTGCCCATCACGCCGATGGCCACGTCGAGTAACTGGTCCTTGCGGTCGTCGAGCTTCGCTTTGAAATCCGAGGCGCTGCCGACCAGCGTGTAGTTGGCGATGAGGTAACGCGAGCCAGCGGAGCCGGCGACGTTCACGAGCACCTTGCTCAACTGGAACGTGTGGCGCGCGCCGCCCTTGGCGTCTTTGGCGTCTTTGCCGCCGTGGCCGCCGGCAGGCTTGGCCCCGTGGGCGTCGGCCTTCGCTTCGGGCTTGGCTCCGTGCCCGTCCGCTGGCTCCGCGCCGTGCGCGTCGGCACCCTCGCCCTCGGCGGGTTGCTTCTTCGCGCTGCCGGCGGACAGCTCGGCCTTGAGCTTGGGCAGGAGGAGAAAGTTCGTCATCGCGAAGGCCATCGCGGGCATGCCCACCACCATGACGATGAGGGGAATCCAGGCGGCGATACCGCCCTTGGCGGGCGCGGCGGCTGCGTCTTTGGGAGCGTCGGCCATAATCAGTGTCGGTTAGCGTTTGAGGTTCACCAGCTCCTGTAGCACTTCGTCGCTGGTGGTGATGATGCGCGTGTTGGCTTGGAACGCGCGCTGCGTGGTGATGAGCGTGGCGAACTCGTTGGCGAGGTCCACGTTCGAGAGTTCGAGCGCGCCCGCCTCCAGCTTGCCCAGGCCGCTGGTGCCAGGCGAAAGCGGCGTCGGCAGCGGGCCGGCGGAACTCATGCCGGAGTAAAGGTTGTCGCCTTCCTTGGTCAGCACCTGCGGGTCGCTGAAGTTCTGGAGCAGCAACTGCCCGCGCACGAACTCCGAGCCGTCGGAGAGCCGCACGTTGATTTTGCCGGTCTGGTCGATCGCGTAGGAGGCCACCGTCGCGCCGACCGCCGCCGTCGAGGGGGCCCCGGTCGCGTCAATCTTCAGATCGCCCTGCGTCGTCAGCCCCACGTTGGCGTAGCCCTGTGCGCGCATCCCTTTGTCCGTGACGATGTAGCCGTTCGAGTCCGTGTGAAACTCGCCGGCGCGCGTGGCGAAGGTGCTGCCGCTGATGACATCGCGCACCGTGAAGAAGCCTTGCCCGGAGATGGCGAGGTCCGTGGCGTTGCCCGTGCGCGAGATGTCGCCTTGGCCGAAGAGGTTTTGAATCGCCGCCGTGTTGACGCCCGTGCCGACCTGGAGCGCCGCCTGGCCGCTGGCACTCGCGCCACCCGCTGCGCTCGTGCGCAACGTCTGGCTGAACGAGTCGGCGAAGTTCACCCGCGCGGACTTGAAGGCCGTGGTGTTCACGTTCGCGATGTTGTTGGCGATGACGTCGAGGCGCTCTTGGAATTGCTGGATGCCGGTGACGCCGGAGTTGAGGGAACGAATCATAGGATGCCTGGGGGGGGGTTAGTTGATGGCCGCCGTGATACTGAGCACCTGGCTCAGATCAAACGGCTGACCGTTGACCACAATCTTTGGCGTCCCTGCCTCCATCTGCACGGCGGTCACTGTGCCTCGGGCCACCAGTCCGCCGTCCACTTGCACGACCACGGAGCGCCCGAGCATTCCGTTCGCCTGCAAAATCTGTTGCTGCTCCCGCAGCGCCGCGATGTCCGCCGTCATGGACTTGGATTGCTCCAGCGTCGTGAACTGGGCCATCTGCGCGATGAACGCTGTGTCCTTCATCGGCTCCATCGGGTCCTGCGCGGTGAACTGCGCCATGAGCAGTTTCAAAAAATCATCCTGATCCAATGTCTTCTGCGGCACGCGCGGGGCGGGGGCGGCCGAGTTGGCGGTGGATGAACCGGAGGAAGTGGCGGCAGCGACATTCATAAGTTTAAGCCCATGATTCCCAACTCCGACCCCGGCCCACCGGCAGCCGCTGGGTGCTCCGCCGGCTCGGTGCCTCGGTCTGCGAGCCAACGAGGGGCAGGTCATCCAGCGTCTCCGGCCACGGTTGTCCGTGGCGTTGCGAGGACGGCTGGCCATCGGGTGAAGGCCCGCCGTTGCCGGTGCGGGGGGTTAAATTCTCAGGCTTCAGTTCCGGCGCGAGTTCCAGCGCCCCGAGCCGCACACCCTGCTGCGCCAACGCGTCGCGGATGTCGCCCCAATTCGCGGCCAGCGCTTGCGCGTCGCCCTGTTCGCAGCGCGCCTGCACGGAGACTTCACCGTTGCTGTTGAAAGTGAGCCGCAGCGCGAGCTGCGTGTCGGCGTCTGGCTGGAGCACCACGGCCAGCTCGGTCGCACCCGAGTAACGCAACTCGGTGACATGCCGCAGCATGCCGGCCTGCGTCAGCTCGGGCACCGACACCGCAGACGCCGCGTTGAGGGTCGGCAAGTCGCCGAAACCATCCAGGCCCAAGTAACCTGCGGTCGGCAGCGGCAGCAGGGAGCCAAAGATCGATGTCGTGTCCACCGAGGCCTCCATCAGTCCGCCATCCTCGGGCACCGACCGGGCGCCACCTCGCCGGACCGGCGCAGCGGCGGCGAGCTCCAGCGGCAAGGTCTGCACGCCGGGCTCGGCAAATTGTTTCTGGTCGGTGCCTTGTTTCATCGTGTCACCCTGTTCAGCAGTGCCTGTGCCAGCAGCGGGCACGGGCGCAACCATGAGCGTCAGCTCCTCCGGCTCCGCCACCGTTGTGAACATCATCTCGGCGGCCGATGTGAAACGGCGCGTGAGCGGCGGCCGCGTCTCCGTCGCGCTGCGGCTATCCAGGGAAACCTGCTGGGAACTCACCGCCGTCGCGTTTGATGCGACCACGGTTGCCGTCGGCAAGCTCCGCCCAGCGCTGCTGTTCACGGGCGGGTCCTCCAAGCCCAGCGGCAAGAACGGGCGCAGCGGCGCAGCGGCGGTCGCGTCAGCGAACTCCATTGCCTCGACTGGGTTGGAGATTGGTGCGACCCAGTTTGCCGATTCGGTCAACGGCGATGCCTCGCCCGGCTGTTCTCCCGCAGCTCGGCCTTCGCCGAACAAGCGCGGACCCACGGCCTGCCAGCCGCCTCGCTCCAAAGCCAAGGCCCCGGTAGGGCCGCGCTGCTGCGCGGCCGCGGCGTCCGTGGAAACGGGGAGGCCGACCAGCAGGTCGGCCCTACCAGGTTCAGGGAGAAATACGGCTGCGGTCGGAGCTGGTTGCCCCGTAGTTTCCATCGCTACCACTTCGGAGCCGCGCTCAAGGGACGGCGGTGGCGTCTCGGGGAGAGGCTTTGGCGTCGGGGGCAACCAGAGTTGCGCGAGATTGGCCAGCGCGAGTGCGTCAGGAACTGCCGCCGCCGTAGTCTCCTTGTCCGCCGCAGACTCACGGGACTCAGGTGACCCGGTCTCCACTTCTCCTTCTCCGCCCGAGTTGGGATTGTCCGCCAACCCGCCCAACAGACTGGCGAAGTCCATCCCCTCCGCACTCTCGGGCTGGCTCCCCACCTCGGCCACCCTGGCCGGCACGAGGCCCGCCGCCGCAGTCGAGACAGCGGGGGTCATGGCGTGGTCGGGCGGCTGACGGTGTTGGTGCGCGACTGGAGGAGCCGATAGCGGTCCGTCAGCAACGCCACGCGCTTGGCATCGGCGTTCGTCGGCTTGCTCATCAGTTCGAGGATGGGCCCGATCTCCGCTTCCTTCATGACCGCGAGGAGTTTGATCACGGTGTCATCCGGGGCTTCCTTCAGCACCACGGCAGCGCCTTCAGGCGTCATCGTGGTGTAGAGCTTGGCAAGCTTCTTGAGGTTGAACTGCTCTTCCTCAGTGAGCCGGAGCTGTTCATCCCGCAGCTTCTTCACCGCGGCATCGAACTCCCGCTGCAACTGGTTCACGACGTTGGTGGCACGGGTGATCTCGGACTTCTCGGCCTGGAGCCGGACGGCGAATTCCTCGAGCTGCTTCTCCTTCTCGCCCAGTTGCTCGCGCTCGCGTTTGAGGTTGGCGACGAGCTGGTCCAGCTCGGGATTGCTGAAGTCCCACGACGGACCGGTGATGTTGATCACCGGCATCAGTTCCTCCTCATGCGCGGGGCCATGCGGCTGCACGTCCAGCCCGCGCATGAAGGCGAACGTCGTCCCGAGATACGAAAGCATCCCGATGAGGCCGAGCACGATCCAGTTGGATTGCAGCGCTTTCACAGGGGTTTAATTCCAGGCGAAGTTGGGCGTCAGCGCGGCAAACGCAGCTGGCCGGTTCGCCAGTTCATCGAGCGCTTTCTGCTCCTCACGGTCCAGCGCGCGGTCGTAGCGCTCACGTTGCTGGTCGAGATACTTCTCCACAATCTCCCGTTCCTTGCGCGCGATGAGGAGTTCCTCCCAGGTCGTTTCCACGCGCTTGGCGGCGAGCTGGACGGTCTGCAAGCACTCCTTTTCCCGCGTCGCCACTTCGCCCGACCACTGCTCCACCTTGGCGAGGTCGGCGGCGACGGCGCCGTCCGCCTTGGCCCGGCGCTCGACGAAGATTTGTTCCAGCTCACTGCGGGTTTTCCACAGGAGCGCGGTGGCCTGCTCGCGGGCTTGCACGGCTTTGCCGTAGTGCTCCAAGGCAGATTTTTCCTGGCGGGACCGCAGGGTGCGGACGGCTTCGAGGGTGAATTTGAAGGCTTTCATGGTTCAGGCTTTCACTGGATTTAGCGTTGTTTCATTGAGGCTTTCGCCGGTTCCGGGCTGTTCATCACCCGCCCGAGCGCGTCCCAGCTCTGGGCGGCAGAAAAGCCCTGCCCTACTTGCTGTCGCAAAAACGATGCCAGCGGCTCGCGCTGCCGGATGGCCGCATCAATCTGCGCGTTGCTCCCCTGCGGATACGCGCCGATGGAAATCAAATCCTGGTTCCGCCGATACACCGCCAGGCTCTCGCGAGCCCGCCCGGTCAGCGCCAACTGCTCCGGCGTCTGGAGGTCGCGCACGAGGCGGCTCACGCTGTCGAGCACGTCAATCGCCGGGTAGTGGTTCTGCGTTGCCAGCTCGCGGGTCATCACGATGTGGCCGTCGAGGATGGAACGCACCGCGTCCGCGATGGGGTCGTTCATGTCGTCCGCCTCGACCAGCACGGTGAACAGGCCGGTGATGCTGCCCTGCTCACCCGTGCCGGCGCGCTCGAGCAACTGCGGCAATAACGAGAAGACGCTCGGGGTGTAACCACGCGTCGCCGGGGGCTCGCCGACGGCCAACCCGATCTCGCGCTGCGCCATCGCGAAGCGCGTGACCGAGTCCATCATCAGCATCACGTTCTGCCCGGCGTCGCGGAAATACTCGGCCACGGCCATCGCGAGGAACGCGCCCTTGAGCCGCGCCAGCGCGGGTTGGTTCGAGGTGGCGACAATGATGACGGACTTCTTTCGCCCCGCTTCGTCGAGGTCCTTCTCCAGGAACTCGCGCACCTCACGACCACGCTCACCAATGAGCGCGATGACGTTCACATCCGCCTCGGCTTGGCTGGCCATCATGCCCAGCAAGGTGGATTTGCCCACCCCGCTGCCGGCGAAGATGCCCAGGCGCTGGCCGCGTCCGCAGGGGATGAAGGTGTCAATCGCCTTGATGCCGGTGTGGAAGGGTTTGCCGATGCGTTGGCGTTTGAGCGGGTGGGGCGGCTGAAGATTGGTGCTCACCTGGCGCTCGGCAAGCACGGGACCGAGGCCATCGAGCGGCTCGCCGAGGCCGTCAATCACGCGGCCCTTGAGCGCCTCGCCGACGCCCACTTGCAGTGGGCGACCGAGCGCAATGACTTCGCTGCCGGGGTGGATGCCGTGCGTCTCGCCGAGCGGCATCAGGAGCAAGTGGTGATTCCGAAAGCCGACCACCTCCGCGAGCGTGGTGCCGTCGTGCCGCGCGGACTCGATGCGGCAAACTTCGCCGACCGCCGCCAGCGGCCCCTCCGACTCGATGACGAGACCGATGACTTGCACGACGCGCCCCCGGCTGTCCACGACGCGCGCCTGGCGGGCGCGCTGAAGGGCGTGGGAAAGGCGGCTGGGCGGTGGGACGAGGGAGGTCATGCCGACATGGATTCGCGGAGGTTCACCAACTTCGTCTCACGGGTCGCATCCACGGTGCCGAAGCGGGTGTGGACGAGGCAGCCGCCGGGCGTGACGGTGGACGCGGCGGTGAATTGCACCTTCTGCTGGCCGGTGCCTGCGGTGAGCAGCGGGGACTGGGCGGCTTCGAGTCGGCGCAGGTCTTCCGGGCTCACGAGCACTTCCAGTTCGGCGGTGTCGTTGGCTTGGGCGATGGCCTCGCGGACGACGGCTTCGACCAGCTCGGCGGAGATCGGCAGGCTGGCGACGAGGCGTTGCGCGGCTTCGAGGGCAAGCGCGATGAGCGTCGTCTCGCTCTCGTGGGCGATGCTCGGAAAGGTGCCGCGCAGGGTGGCCAGCAGGCCGTTTTGCAACTCGCTGAACTCGACGCGTTGTCGCACCAACTGCTCGCTCACGGCTTGTTCGCCTTCGAGACGACCGCGCTCGTAGGCCGCGCGGGTGAGGGCTTCCACGTCCACGGGCGGTGCGGTGGGGGCGGGAGTAACGACCCGGTGGCCACCGAGCCGCACATCCAGCAGCGCTTCGGGCAGACGGATGGTTTCGCGGTGGAGCATGGCGTCAGTTCAGCGTGGCCTTGGCGGCCTCGCGGGCTTCGCTGAGGTCGAGCTCCCCGGCGGTCTCGAGCTTGCGCATGGCTTCGATGATGCGCTGCTTGGCGGCGTCGCCGTCTTTGCCGCGGACGCTGCCCATGAAACTGATTTCCTCGTTGACCGTCTCGGCGGCGCGCTTGGAGATGCTGCCCAGCATCCGGCCTTTGAGCTTGTCGCTGGAACTCTTGAGGGACATGGCGAGGTCGCGCAGGTCCACCTCGCGGAGGATTTTCTGGAGCGAGGGTGTGTCGAGAATCGCGAGGTCCTCGAAGGTGAACATCTTGTTGCGGATGGACTGGGTGAGGTCGGGGTTTCGGGCTTCGAGGGCGTTGAGGATGTTCGTGGCGGTCTCGCGGTTCATCGCGTTGAGGATGCTCGCGGTGGGCGTAATGCCGCCGGTGAGGCTGGGCGGGCGGGGCGGGCGGGTGCTGCTGATTTTCTGGTTCAAGGCAGCGGCGAGGCGCTCGACGGACTCGACGGGCGCAGGCGCGAGCGTGGCCATGCGTTCGACGACGTGTTCGCGCTGCGCCTCGGGCAGCTCGGCGAGCACCTTCGAGGCGCGGTCCGGGGCGAGGTAGCTGATGACCAAGGCGATGACTTGCGGCGGCTCGTGCTTCAAGAGGTTCGCGAGCGGGCGCGGCTCGAAGTCGAGGAGGTTTTGCAGCGCGGGGATGGATGGCCGGTTGTTCGCGGGCGAAACTTTGCTCATCACATCCGACATGCGGAAGGGGCCGACGCCCTTCTCCAGCGCGGCTTGGACGAACTTGAGTCCGCCGCAGAGGCCGGCGGCAGCTTGCAGGGCGAGGGCGGAAAATTCCTTCAACACCTCGTTTTGCAGCGCCTCGGTGAGGAACGGGAGCTTGCTCATCTCGAGCGTGACGGATTCCAGCTCGGCGGGCTCAAGGTGCTTCAGCAAGCCGCCGGCCGTCTCGGGGCCAAGCACAATGAGGAACGCAGCGAAGCGCTGGGGCTTGGTCATCTGCGCGTAGTCCAGCGAGGAGAGGGCGGAGTCGGGCATGGGTGGCCAGGTTAGTTATTGGTGGGGTTGGGCCGGCCGGCCATCCACGAGCGGACGGCTTGGGTCATGTTCTCGGGATGCTGGCGGACCATCGCGTTCAAAGCCTCGACGGTCAGGGGACCGTCGGCGGGACGGCGGTCACTGGACGGCGTGGCATGTTCCGCGCCTGCGGCCATCTGCCCGACGGGCACGCCGAGCGGGATGGTTTCGGCGGGGGCGCTCTTGAGGCCGCGCCAGAAGAGGAACAATGCGGCGAGCGCGAGCGCGCCGTAGCCGCCTTGGCGTGCGGCTTCGAGCCAGAAATCCCGCTTCTGCTGAATCTCGAGTTTGCCCACCATCTCGGTGCCGAGATCGTCGTTGAAGGACATTTCCTCCAGGGTGATTTCGTCGCGTCGCATCGCGTCGTTCTCCACCAGGCCCAGCGAAGTGCGGACGATGGTGCGGAGCTTCTTCAGCTCGTCCTCGGAACGCGGCACGGCTTTGCGGTCTTTGCCGGTGCCTTCCATCTTCGCGGCGACGAAGACGGCGGCGGAGACGCGTTTGAGCCCACCAGCAGCGAGCACGGTATTGCTGGTGATTTTGTTGATCTCGTATTGGGTGTTGCCGACTTTCTTCTTCTGTTTCGAGGTCGTCTGCGGGCCGCTGGCGACGCCGTTGGTCTCAGTGTTCGCGTTGGCGGCGACGCCGGGGGCTCCACCGGTGCCGGCGGTGCTGGTGGCGCTGTCGGTGTTCTCGTCGGTCACGGTGGAGGAACGGATTACCTGACTCTCGGGATCAAATCTCTCCTCCGTTCGGGTGAGAGAGTCGAAGTTGATTTCGGCGGCGACGCGGACAACGGCTTGGCCGGGGCCGAGGACGCGTTCGAGCATCCCTTCGGCTTTCTTGGCGAGATAGTTCTCGAAGTTCTTCCGCGCGTTGAGCTGCGTGGAGGAGAGGCCGCCGATGGCGTCGTTCTCGTTGTTCTCGGAGAGCACGTTGCCGTGGTTATCCACGACGCTGACGAAGTTGGCCTGCAAGCCCTCGACGGCGTTGGCGACGAGGAAGCGGATGGAGTTCACCGCGCTGGTGGTGAGCTGCGAGTGGGCGCGGAGTTTGACGAAGACGGAGGCGGTGGCGCGGCGGGTGTTGTCGGTGAGCAGGCGGTTTTCCGGCATGACAATCATCACGCGGGCGCCTTCGACCTCGTCGAGCTGGCTGATGGTGCGGGCGAGTTCGCCCTGCACGGCGCGCGAGTAGTTGGCGCGCTGGACGAAGTCGGAGATGCCGAAGTTGGGTTTGTCGAAAATCTCGAAGCCGACGCCGTCACCGCGCGGGATGCCCTTCGCGGCGAGTTGCATCCGCAGCGTGTGGACTTTGTCGGCGGGGACCATCAGAGAACCATTGGGGCCGGTGCGGTAGGGGGTTTTGGACTCGTTGAGGACGGCGACGACTTTGGCGGCTTCGGCGTCGTCGAGCTTGCCGTAAAGAAGGCCGTAGCTGACGCGGGTGGAGAGGAGCGCCATGGACGCCAACCCGCCGATGACGGCGAGGGTGGCGAGCACGAGGGTGACGCGCTGGTTGATGCCGAGCTGCTTCCAGATGCCGGCGAGCTGGTCGCCGAGTTGGGAGAAAGGGCTGTTCATGTAAGGGAAGGAAGGGCCAGAGGCCAAGGGCCAAGGGCCAAGGACTGACCAAGCCCGAAAGTCCAATGGGCGTGGCCGGGCAGCTCATTGGGAATGGGGAGTTGGGAATTGGAAAGTGGGAGTTTCATACCTGCATCCGCATGAGTTCTTGGTAGGACTCCAAGAGTTTGTTGCGCACCTCGACCATGAGCTGGAAAGACACGCTGGCTTCTTCCATCGCAATCATCGCCTGGTGCAACGGGACGTTCTGGCCAGCGAGGAGGGCGTTGACGGTGTCTTTCGAGGCCGCTTGCTTGGCGTTCACGCCTTGCACGAGGTCGCCGAGCATCTCGCCAAAGACGTCACGCCCGCTGCCGAGCGGCGCGAGGGGCTGCGGGTTGATGCGCTTGAGCTGCTCCAGGTCCGCCGGGGAGATGTTCGCCTGCTTGATGGCGTCTTCGGCGGCCTTGGGGAGGGGCATCCCTTGGAGGCCGGGAACCATGGTGCGGATGGAGGCGAGGGGGTCCATCTACCGGGAATGGGGAATGGGAAATGGGGAATGGGAAAGCATGGCCTTAAGCGCGTTTGCCGAGGTTGAGGGTCTGCATCGCCATGCTGCGGGCGTTCTTTACGACGGCGAGGTTCGCCTCGAAGGAGCGCGAGGCGGCAATCATGTCCACCATCTCTTCGTGCACGTTGATGTTGGGCATCGCGACCATGCCCTGCTGGTTCGCATCGGGATGGCCGGGGTTGTAAACGAGTCGCGGTTCCGCGGTGTCTTTCGAGATGCGGGCGATGTGCACGCTCTTGGTGCCCGCGTCGGGGCCGCCGGATAACTGCCGGTTCAGCAGGGTCTCGAAGACGACTTCCTGCCGCTGGTAAGGCTTGCCGTCCGGCCCGCGCGTGGTGTTCGCGTTGGCGATGTTCTGCGAAATGACTTCCATGCGGATGCGCTCGGCCTCGAGCGCGGAGGAGGTGCTTTGCACGCCGGAAAGAAGGGGAATCATAGGTCAGGTCAGGCAGCGCGGCCGGTGATGGCGTGGCGCAGTTTGAGGAGGGAGGAGGTGATGAGCTGGGTCTCCAGGGTGTGCTCGATGGTGTTTTGGTTGAGCTTCATCAACTCAGTTTCGAGCTGGACGGTGTTGCCGTCGCGGCCGCTGGACTTGGCGTTGAAGTCCACTTCGAGGCGGGGGCGCAGGGCGGCGAGGTTGGCGGGATCCTGGTTGCCGACGGCTTGGCGCAGCTCGGCCTCGAAGGCGGGGGCGACATCGAGGCGCTTGTAGTTGGGCGTCTCGAGGTTGGCCAGGTTGCTGGCGAGCGCCTCGTGGCGGAGCACCGACACGTCCAGGAGCTTTTTGGTCGCCTGGTAGTTCGGCTGGTTGAACAGGGCTTCGATCATGTCATTAACATCCGAGCGCCGTTCAGCAAGGCCGGTGCCACGGGGCAAACAGGCCGGAATACTGGGGAATCGCGGGCGGGAACGAGGGATAAAGGTAAAATTTGCCGAGGCCGGAAGGGAAAGAAGTTTCGACCACCACCATGGCTGGAGTGCGGACGCCTACATCCGCAACCGGCAGCAGTCGGAAACCCGACTTCCCTGCTGACCGCTGACCGCTGACCGCTGCCTGCGGACGTAGGCGTCCGCGCTCCCAACCGACTACTCCCCGTCGCCGTCCGCGTCCGCGCCGGTCTTGCCAGCATACTCGTTCAGCTTATTGCGGAGGGTGCGGATGCTGATGTCCAGCAGCTTGGCGGCGTGGGTGCGGTTGTCGTTGCAGCGCGCGAGGGCGGCGAAGATGTGGCGCTTCTCCAGTTCGCCCAGCGTGGGGAAGGTGCCATCGGCGTCCGCGCCAGCGGGCGCACCGGCCGTGGAGGGCGGGGCGCTGGGCGTGTCCGAGGCAGTCGAGATGGTGGTGGACGCAGCGGCGCTGATGCCGCCGAGGCCGAGGTGGTCGGGGCCAAGCGGTTCGCCGTCGGCGCACAGGATGACGGCGCGTTCAATGACGTTTTGCAGCTCGCGGACGTTGCCGGGCCAGTCATGGGCAGCGAGGGCGGCGAGGCATTCCTTGGAGAAGCCTTGCACGCGGACACCGTGCTTGCGGGCCATGCGGTGCATGAACTGCTCGGCCAGGAAGGTGACGTCCGTGCGGCGGTCGCGGAGCGCGGGAACGGCGACCGGGACGACGTTGAGCCGGAAGAAGAGGTCCTGGCGGAACTCCTTGCGGGCGACGCTCTGCTCCAAGTCGCGGTTCGTGGTGGCGAGGACGCGCACGTCCACCTTGATGGTGCGGTTGCCGCCGACGCGCTCCAGCTCGCGCTCTTGCAGCACGCGCAGGAGCTTGGCCTGCACTTGGGGAGAAATCTCGCTGACCTCGTCGAGCAGGATGGTGCCGCCGTGGGCCAGCTCGAAGCGACCTTCGCGCTTGTTCAGCGCGCCCGTGAACGCGCCTTTCTCGTGGCCGAAGAATTCGCTCTCGATGAGGTTCTCCGGGACGGCGGCACAGTTGACCTTGATGAAGGCAGCGGCGGCGCGGGGGCTTTGCTTGTGCAGGGCGCGGGCGACGAGTTCCTTGCCGGTGCCGCTCTCGCCTTGGATCAACACGGTGGCCTGGGTGCGCGCAACCTTGCGCAGCAGCGCGCGGAGTTGCTCCATTGCGGGGCTGTGGCCGAGGAGTTCGTAGCCGGTCTCGGCGTCTTCCTCCTGGTTGAGGTAGGCGTTGACCTTGATGAGCCGAGTGAAGTCCTCGGCCTTCTGGATGCAGATTTCGAGCTGCTCGTTGGAGAAAGGCTTGATGAGATAGTCGAACGCGCCGCTCCTCATGCACTCGACGGCGGACTCCACCGAGCCGTAGCCCGACATCATGATGACGAGCGGGCGTGTGGGGCGGGTCTGCAACTCGCGCAGGAGCGTGGTGGCCTCGCCGTCGGGCAAACGCACATCGGCGATGACGAGATCCCACGTGTCCTTGGCGAGGTAATCGTGCGCCGCAGCAAGCGTGGGCGCGGCGGCCACGTCATAGCGCCGGGCGCGCAACTGCTGCTCCAAGTTCTTGCGGATGATGAGGTCGTCTTCGAGAACGAGAATTTTCTCAATCGGCATGGGCGCGGAGACTAGCGGGGCGCAGGGGGAAAGTAATTAGGAATTCGGGCGATTTGCGTTGGCTGCCTCGCAACGCCCGCCAGCGCGTCCGCGCGAACCGCGCTCCGGGGTGAAGCGCAGGCGGGGGAGTGGCTTCCAAGTGTGGACCATGAATCCAGCCATCACCTGCCGCTCCGGCCCGCCCCACGCCTTCCTCCGCAAGGTTTTGCAGTGCGCCAGCCCGCGCGCACTTCTCGGAGCCCTCCTCCTCACGGCAGCGCTGCCCGCCCGCGCCGCCGAGCCGTTCTGGTTCAACACCCTCATCGCCAACTGGACGGACTACGGCACGCCCGAATACCTCGACTTCGTCGGCGAGGCCAAGCCGCAGGTCGCGCAGGTCGGGTTCTACGGCGTCACGTTTTACAGCGTCGCGCACACGAAGTTCGGCAAGGGCTACCCGGCGCACTTCCCGGTCGAGGGCACGAAGGAGTGCGGTGAGTTCTTCCGCAAGCTCAACGCCGACCTCCACGCGCGCGGCTCCAAGGTGGTCGGGCATTTCAACACCACCTTCATCCTCGGCGACCCGGAGAAACGCGCCGGCTTCTTCGACTGGTATCACAACGGTTGGGACGCCAAGGCGCTCGGCCCGAAGCCGACAGCGAACCCGATCGAGATGCTGGCGGTGGACGTCGAGGGCAAGCTCATCACCACCTCCAGCTACAAAATTGGCGGCTGGCCCGAGTATCACGGCTGCCTCAACAACCCGCTCTGGCGCGCGTGCCTCAAGGCGATGATGACCGACGCCATCGCGCGCGGCGTGGACGGCCTCATCGCGAATTACTACTACCGCCGCGATTGCATGTGCACGCACTGCGTCGGCGGGTTCCGCGCGTGGCTGGGGACGAACTACTCGACGGCGCAGCTCAAGGATCGGTTTGCCATCGCGGATTTGAAGGCGCACCAGTTCAAGGAAATCCCCTCGTGGCACAACCCCAAGGAGACCTCGCCCTACAAGCTCGCCGCGCTCAAGTGGACGCAACTCTCGCTCAAGGACGCGTTCGACGACGTTTTCATCACGCACGGACGCAAGCTCAAGCCCGACCTGCTCGTCGCGCAGTGGAATCACCTCGGCGGGTTCAACCAAATCAGCGGCGACGAGCGCTGCCTACTGCCCGGCGACGTGTGGGGCCGCGACGAAAGCTACCTCTGGTATAGCACCGGCAACGCCGCGTCGCAGACCGACCTCGCCAACGGCGACCTCGGCGACGGCACGCTGCAACTGCGCTACGTGCGCGGCGCGTTCGGGCCGAGGCCCTTCGTGCTCGGCAAATACGAGCAGACGCGCACACGCGCAACCATCGCCGAGGGCATCGCCAACGGTGGCGCAGGGCTGGGCTTCTACGCGAACTTCAAGAACCCAGCGGGCCGCGAGGCGATGACGACTTACTTCCGCTTCGCCCGAGAGCACCGCGACCTCTACGTCGGCGCGCAGCCGGCGGCGGAATTGCTCCTGCTCTACCCGCGCAGCGCCGTGCAGCGCGGCGATGTGGAGCCGGTGGCGCGCTTCAAGGCCATCGGGCACCAGCTCGCTCTGGCGGGCTACGCGTTTGACATCGTGCCGGATGACATGGTGACTGAAGCGCAGATCGCCAGCCGACGCGCGGTGGTGGACTGCGACTCGGCATTCGCTTTGGAGCGCCGGCCTCGGGCCCGGCGTGAGGCGACCGGACAACGTGAACTCGCCGGGTCGGAGACCGGCGCTCCGGCCAAGTGGCTCGCAGTTCCGGCCACGCCAGAAGAGAGCGCGGTCGCTGGTTGGCGGAAGGAACTTGTCTCGATCACCCGCCGCGAAGGGGCCGCAACGGTCGTCGCCTCCGTCCTCAGCCAGCCGAAGCGCCGCATCGTCCACCTCGTGAACTACAACCGCGAGGAGCCGCCGAAGACCGCCACGACGGGTCGCGGCCCGCATGAGGAGAAGCCCCTCGCCGTCGAGCACCTCACCGTCCGGCTCGCGCTCCAGCCGGGCGAGCGAGTGAAGTCCATCCGTCTGCTCTCACCAGACGCCGAGGTCAGCACCGGCCCGGCGGGCTTGGTGCAGCGCACGGGCGAGGCCGCCTTCACCGTGCCGCGCATGCTGATTTACACGGTAGCGGTGGTGGAACTGGAGTAGGCGTTTCGCGCAGGACCAATTCACAAGCGCTCTCAACCATCGTGGCAGCAGGCCGTTCATACGCTTCCGTGCCTGCGGGCCAGAAACCATTCTCCTCGCACAGCGGGCTCGGCATTCGTCCGCCCCAATTCCTTTGTCCGACATTCCCTTGCCAGGACGCATCTTTTCATCGTGGTTGGAGCGTGGCATTCATGCCGCCGCAGCGCGGGTAGCTTCCGGGTGGTCAAACGCTCGTTTGCTTACCCTACTGCTGCGGCGTAAACGCCGCGCGCCTGGCCCGACGGCGGCCTCAGGGTTGGTTTTAGCCACGGTATCAAGATGCGCCCTGACGTTTCGCGGCTCCGGGCGAACAATTGCTTGACGCCTCCCACCCTTCCGCATTGCATTGCCGCCCATGAAGAAAACGATTTTCAGCCTCCTCAGTGCAGCGGTGCTCGCAGTCGCAGGCACCGGGTGTATCACCACCGTGGACGGCCACAAGTCGGCGGGCGTGCCCTTCCGCAAGGACACGATTGTCAGCCGCTACCAGATTCCGGTTGCAACGGTGTTTGACGCCGCGAAGGAAGTGCTGGCGGCCGAGAAGGGTGGCTTGGGCGTGCTCCAGGCCGAGAACCGCGTCAACAACTCGCTCGTCGCCAAGGTCAACACCCGCATGGTCTATGTGAAGATCACCGAGGTGGAGCCGAACATCTCCGAAGTCGTCGTGCAGGTCCGCACCGACGCCGGATGGGCGGACGTGGATTGGGCGTCGGAGATCGACAAGCAGATCGCCCTGCGGCTGCGCCCGTAAGCGGTGAGGTAGTTTCCTTTCCGAACCGAAAGCCGAGGGTCACTCCTCGGCTTTCTTCTTTTCAAACTTGCTGACGGGCTGGAGGTAAAGCAACGTCATGGCGGCGCGCTCGGCCGCGGCGCTCTTCGGGTAAAGCGTCTGAATGCGCTTCAACGTCGCGCGCCCGCCCGCCACGTCGTTCAGCAACTTCACCTGCCAATCGGCCTGCTGGTGCAGCCAGCGCACCACCTCGCGCTGCGGCTGGCCGGGCGTGCGGATGAGGAGCTCCAGCTCCTGCACCCCGCGCTCGAAGAACTCGAACTGTTCGACGTAGAGCCGCGCCAGCTCCTCGCGGGCGACCCAGTCGTTCGCATTCTTTGCCAGCCGCTCGCGCAGCCGACGTTCCTCGGCGTTGATGTCCGGCTTCTCCGGCGCGACGTGCTTCTTCCGCCGTAGCCCGAGCTTGCGGTCGAACTCCGGCATGACGATGGGTCGGTGATCATCCTCATACGCGAGCATCTCCGGAGTCGCGAGATTGGCGAGGCGCTGCTCCGCGTGGAGCGCAGCGTCCGTGCCGGCGAGCAAGGTGGTGATGCGCACGATGGCGAGGCGGGCGGACTCGGAGTCGCGGCCGAACTTGAGGTGCCAGTCGGCGGCGGTGTTGAGGGCGTAGGCGATTTGGCCGGCGCGGAGATTTTTCAACTGGAGCGCGTCCTCAATGACCGCGATGGCTCCGGGTAAATCCTCCGAGTGCTCGGCCAGCAGCGCCGCGAGCCGCATCCGCCCGTCGTAGTCGTCGGGGAACTTCGCCAACTCCGACCGCACGGCGGCGATGGCCCCAGGGAAGTCGCCCGCCATACGCTTCGCCTCGGCGTGGGAGTAGTAGGGCTTGGGCTCAAGCGGGGTCTTGTCTTCGTAAAAGCCAGCGAGTTGGTTACCGACCAGGCCAATGATCTCCTCCCGCCAGATCACGCCCAACGCCAGCGCACTGGACATTCCGATCCCTAGCCCAAAGATGGCTCTCAGTCCGCCTTGCCGAAACCAAGCCACGCCGTAGCGAACGAACAAGTAACCAACCACTAGGCTGGCAACGAACTTGATGATGAAACCCCATGGGCCCGCCTCGTCCCGCTGCAAACGCCACCAGAAGAACCACCCGAGCGCTGCCAAGCCGACGGTCCATTCCAGAATTTTGAGCGCGGTGTCCATGTGGGCGGCGATGCGGCGAGTGTGCCCGCGACCCGGGCGTTGTCAAAGCCGCACGGGCACCACTTGCCACCCGCACCCTCAGGCGGCAGCCCCTCCCGGCCCTACCCCTGAACCTAGTAGGGCCGACCTGCTGGTCGGCCTCCCTACACCCCAGCGCGGCCCGGGTTCAGAAGCCGAAATCGGGAGGCCAAGCGCGCGCTAAACCATCGTGGCAGCAGGTCTTTCATGCGCTTCCGAACCTGCGGGCCAGCAAACCTTCTCATGGCCCGGCGGGGCTCCGAATCCGCCCGCCCCACGGACGAGTGAAGGACAAAGGAATGGAGGACAAGGGAATCCCCTGCGGAACCTCATTCCCTTGTCACCGCTTGGTGAATCATCCCCACCGTGCCCGTTCCACCGAAGTTTGCACTTTGAACCCCTCCGCTCGCTCCCTATAAGACAACGATGCTGCCGACGTTACTCTCTGCGGGCGGGCCGGTGGTGTGGCTCCTCTTGATCCTGAGCGCGGTCGCCATCGGCGTGTTCATCGAGCGGGTGCTGCACTTCCACCGCGCGCAAATCAACTCCGCCGAGTTCCTTGCCGGCGTCCGCACCGTGCTCAAGCGCGACAACATCGTCGAGGCGCTCTCCATCTGCGACGCCACGCCCGGGCCCGTCGCCCGGCTCGTGAAGAACGCCATCCTGAGTCGCGAGCGCGGGCGCGAGGGCGTGCGCGAGGCGCTGGAGGACACCGGCTTGCAGGAAGTTCCCCGGCTGGAGGAAAAGTTGAACCTCCTCGCCACCATCGCCCAAATCGCGCCGCTGCTGGGCTTGCTCGGCACGGCGCTGGGCTTCATCAAGATGTTCGGCGTGATGGAGAAGGAAGGCCAGTTCGCCCACGCCGCGCTGCTCACCGGCGGCGTCTGGCAGGCGCTGGTCTGCACGGCACTGGGCCTGGCCGTCGCCATCCCCTGCTACGTCGGCTACAACTACCTCATCAGCCGCGTGAACCAAATCGTCCTCGACATGGAGAAGTCCTCGAACGAAATCCTGAACCTGGTGACAGGGGAGAACGGGAAGCCAACGGTCAGCGGTCAGCGGTCAGCGGTCAGCGAGTAACCGCCACGTCTTCGCCTTCGCCATGCACCGTTCAGCCTTCAGCCTTCAGCTTTCGACCTTTCCGTGAGATTTCCCCGCAACGCCCGCATCTTCCGCGGCCAGCTCGACGCTGCGCCGTTCGCCGGCGTGTTCTTCCTCATCCTGATTTTCATCACGCTGAACTCCCCGCTGGTCTTCACCCCTGGCGTGCGCGTCGAGCTGCCGGAGGCCGATGGCTTGTCCGGCGTGGCCAACCCGGCAGCGGTCGTCGTCGTGGACCGCCGCGGGCAGTATTACCTGGAGAACCAAGTCATCGGGGAAGCTGAATTGCTGCCGCGCCTCCGCGCCGCCGCCGACCGCGCCCGGGCGCACCGGGCACCCGTCACCCTCGTCGTGCTAGCGGACAAGCTCACGCCCAACGACCACCTCTTCCGCCTCGCCGAGCTGGCCCGTGAAGCCGGCATCCGCGACCTGCTCCAAGCCACCCGCCCGCGCCTCGCGCCCGCCACCGCCACCGCGCCTCCGCCATGAACAGCGCCGCCCCCGGAACGCCACCGTGGTCGGGCCGCCGGTGGACGTTCGTCATCGTCGCCCTCGGCACACTGCAACTGGGCGCGGTGTGGCTACTGTCCGCGCGCAGCCGTCCGCCGCAACGGCAGCCCCAAGTTGAATTCGCCGCGCGTTGGCTGACCGCGCCGACCGCCATGCGCGCCGTGGACCAACTACTCCTCAACGACCCCACGCACCTCGCCGCCGTGAACCCGCGCAGCTTCTCCGGTGCTTGGCTCCGGCCCGCGCCCCCGGCCTACCGTCCGGCAGAGTGGCGTGAGGCGGAACGCTCCTTCGCCCAGCCCACGCAGACGCTTGGGACGGCGTTCCAGCAAGTTCTGCCCACCGGCCCCGCCACTCTCTTCGAGCCAGCGCGCAAGCCCGCCACCGCGCCCGCCGCCGCTGTCGTCGCGCAGCCTGCCCTGCGTTCCGCGTCTCGGTTGCTGGTGGAAGGGCCACTGCGCGACCGCCCGCTGTTGCAGGCCCCCGCGCTACCCTCCTGGCCGCACACCGACGTGCTGGCGGACACCCGTGTGCAAGTGTCCGTCAGCACCGAAGGCCTCGTGCAGCCTCCGCACCTGGCCCCCGCCGACCGCGTGAATGACCCTGCGCAACGCGCCGCCCAACGCACCGCCGACCAGCACGCGCTCGAACTCGCGCGCGCCCTCCGCTTCGCCCCTGCGGCCAAGGCCCCTTCGGCGCGCGCTGCCACCCCGAGCGAAGGCGTGCTGGTCTTCCAATGGCACACTCTCGCGCCGCCCGCGCCCAAGCCGGACTGACATGGCCCCCGACGGACTCATCTTCAGCTACGTGACGCTGCTCCTCGCGGCCATTGCGGCCGTCGCAGTGCTCCACGAGCGCGAGCGCCGCCGCTTCGAGCCGGAGCCGACCGAGGACCACATCTTCCGCTGCCGCAAGTGCAGCTACGTCTATACCGACGACGAGGACGTGGAGCTGTCCCGCTGCCCCCACTGCGCCACGGCGAATGAGCCGGTGGAGTTCTGAAGCCGGAAGGCCTGATGAGAATGCCGCTTGCCGACTTGGCCGAGCCCAGTATGTTTTTTCCGTTTGCGTCGGTAAAAACTCGATCGCTAGTCCGCCATGAACTCCTTGCCGTCCCGTCCAAGTCGCGCTGGATTCACCCTCATCGAACTGCTCGTCGTCATCGCCATCATCGCCATCCTAGCGGGGATGCTGCTGCCGGCCTTGAGCAAGGCCAAGCTGAAGGCGCAAGGCATCAACTGTCTGAACAACCTCAAACAGTTGGGCTTGGCCTGGAACCTCTATGGCACCGAGTTCGACGACCGGCTGGTGCTGGGGCACTACCAGCAGCTTAACGCCGCCGGGACCGCAACAGTCGCCAACACCGTTAACCAGAGCGCTTGGTGCATGGGCGACCAGAAGGACACTGGCGCGAACCCTTACACGCCATATCTTCCCGGACTCAGTTCCACCAATGACCAAGCCATCATCGACGGCCAGCTCTACCGCTACGTCGGGGCGACCAAGAGCTACAAGGATCCGGCCGATAAGCGTTCCACGAACGGGGTG
Source organism: Verrucomicrobiota bacterium (assembly GCA_039796295.1). Taxonomy (GTDB): domain Bacteria; phylum Verrucomicrobiota; class Verrucomicrobiia; order Limisphaerales; family SXTU01; genus SXTU01. The sequence goes on along the minus strand of JBDKJY010000011.1, from coordinate 41,277 downwards.
CCGAAAAACCGAAGCTATGCCATGAACAGTTGGGTGTCCGAATTGCGTGTGGGTGGAGCCGCCGGGCCGCTCGGGAACAACACGGCCTTCACCTTGTTCCGTCGTTTGGGAGATTTCACCGCCGCCAGCCCGTCGGAAATCTGGGTGCTGATTGACGAACATGAGTCGGGAATCAACGACTCATGGTTCGCCGTGGACATGGGTGGCGGTCGGACTTGGCTGGACCTACCCACCGCCCGGCACGGTGGCGCTTACTCGCTGAACTTCGCCGATGGACACTCGGAAATTTTCAAGCTGGACCAGGTCGGGATGTTCGCTCCCACACCGCCTACCGTGCCGCTCAACGTGGCGCAAGCCGCGCAACCGGCGGCGAGCGACTGGCTTAAACTCCGCAACGTGTCATCTAAGTAGGCCGCTTCACCGGCCACGACCTCAGCTCCGGCTTGTCCGACCTCACGCCAGCGTCGTTCACAGCCCCCGCCAAACCATCTCCAGCGCGATGAGCGAGTAGCTGGTCGAGAGCGCGGATTCCTTCTCCCACCACCGGGCGTTCTCGTTGCTCCACGAGCCGTCCTTCTGCTGGAGGTTCATCAGCCGCAGGGCCACTTCGCGCCGCCAGTTCACGCGCTTGCCATCTTTGGTTTCCAGCTCCTGGACCTGCGCGGCGGTCAGGCCCTTGGTGAGCAAGTGCAGGTAGTAATATAGTCCCTGCGGCCCCATGCCGGGGTTTTCTTCGAGCGTGTAGTTGGCGCGCAACCAGTCCAGCACGGCGGTCACGCGGGTGTCGTCGCGCTTCAGGTCCGCGTAGATGTAACTGAGCAACCCCGCGTAACTCGCGCTACCGTAGGAGCGGAGCGCAACGCGGCCCGTGGCGGAGTTCGTGGTGCCGCCGGCCATGCTGTGGCCGGGGTAGTAGATGAAACCGCCCTTGTTCGTCACGTCGCCGGAAGCCCAGGACTCGGGGTTGGAGCCGGGGAGGTTCTGGCAATGTTGGAGGAAGCGAATCGCGGCGGCCCAGTCGAGGTCCTTCGCGTCGGCGAGCTTCGTGTCGGCGACGAGGCGCTTGCTGTGGTAGAGCGCTTCCAGGGCGATGAGGGTGTTGTTCAGGTCGGAGTGGGAATACTTGTTCCCGTAGCCCACGCCGCCGTCGAACGGCGTGTCCATCCGGCCCTTCTCCCCGAAGTCCACCTGCGTGCCGACGATGAACGCGCGGGCCTTGCGGGCGACGGCGTCGTATTCGGGGCGGTTCGCCGTGGCGAGCGCGAGGAGAGAGAGCGACGTGTTGTAGTTCGCCATGTTGGTGGCGTAGATGCCGCCGTCGGGCTTGGCGCTGGCGAGGAGGAAGGCGTAGCCGCGCTGGAGGGCCGGCGGCGGGGCTTTCGCGAACTTGCCGGACGGCTCGCCGTTCAAAGCCACCAGCGCCAGCGCGGTAATGGCGGGATGGTCCGGCGTGGCCCACCAGCCGTTGGAGTTTTGGTTCGCCAGCAGCCAAGCGACGCCCCGATCCAACGCGCGCTGCACCTCGTGCCGCAGGGATTCGTCATGGCCGAAGGCGACCGGGATGGGTGCGCGCTTGGGCGCATCAGCAGCCAGCGCAGCGGGCGCGATCACAGCGGCAAGCACGAGGGTGGTAAGGCAGGTCAGACGCAACATGTCCTGCGAGACTACCGCTAGGCGAGAGATGTTCAACCCGGCACAAGCAGCTTCCGCCGCACCCCACAGCACAACTCAACCTCGTCATGAACCCAAAAAGGCATTGCCACGCCGTTGCTCCCTGCTAGCTTGCGCCCTCTTTTCGCCGGGTTCGGCGGGAAGGAACCGGCCTTAAACCAAACAGCCCGTGCCCGTGTGGGCGCAGGTGGCCAACGTAACACCAAAGTAAATCCCGAGTTCTGCGGGATGGCCGGGCACGCGAATCGTGCCGCAGGCTGACAACCAATCGGAACCGTTAAGCATATGATGACCATCGGTATCAAAGAATTGTTGGAGGCGGGCGTCCACTTCGGCCACCAGACCAAGCGTTGGAACCCGAAGATGAAGAAACACATCTTCGAGGCCCGCAACGGCATCCACATCATCGACCTCAGCCAGACCGCGCAGCAGCTTCAGGCTGCCTGCGAATTCCTCGGCAACCTCGTCCGGGGCGGCGGCAACGTCCTCTTCGTCGGCACCAAGAAACAGGCGCAGGAAGCCGTCAAGGAATCCGCCAAAGCCTGCGGCCAGATGTATGTCACCGAGCGCTGGCTCGGCGGCACCCTCACCAACTACAAGACCCTCAAGCGCTCGCTGGCCCGCATGAAGAAGCTCGAGACCATGTTCGCCGACGGCTCCGCCGGCAAATACGGCAAGAAGGAACAATCCGCCCTCGGCCGTGAACTCGAACGCCTCGTCAAGAACCTCGATGGCATCCGCACTCTGGACAAGATGCCCGACGCGATGTTCGTCGTGGACGTCAAGCGCGAGCACAACGCCGTCGCCGAAGCCCGCAAGCTCAACATTCCGCTCGTTGCCATCGTGGACACGAACGCCGACCCCGACATCATTGACTACCCCATCGCCGGCAACGACGACGCCCTCCGCTCCGTCCGCCTCATTCTCGCCGGCGTGACCGAGGCCTGCGGCAAAGCCCGCGCCGAATACGAAGCCAAGTATAGCCGCAACAAGGAAGTCGCCGCCCCCGCCCCCGAGCCGGCCCCGGCCCTCTCCCCCGAAGCCCTCGCCTCCCTCGTCACCCCGCCCCAAGCCTAGTCAACGTTCATCGATTCGGAGGCGCGCGGCCACCGCCGCGCTTCCTCTCAACTCTCAACTTTCAACTCTCAACTAGTTCCAAAAAATGGCTGAAATCACCGCCGCTTCCGTCGGCAAGCTCCGCGAAATGACCGGCGCGGGCTTGATGGACTGCAAGAAAGCCCTCACCGAAAACCAAGGCAACCTCGACCTCGCCGTGGACTGGCTCCGCAAAAAAGGCGTTGCCAGCGCCGCGAAGAAGGCCGACCGCGCCGCCAACGAAGGCGTCGTCGCCCAGCACATCGCCCCCGGCTCCAAAGTCGGCGTTCTGCTCGAAGTCAACTGCGAGACCGACTTCGTCGGCAAGAACGAGCAGTTCCGCGCCTTCTGTGACGAGCTGGCCAAGAAAATTGCCGCCAACCCCACCGTCGACCTTGAACCCGACCGCGTCGCCGCCGTCGCCAAGATCGGCGAGAACATCCGCCTCCACCGCCACCTCCGCTGGGAAGTCAGCGGCAACGGCCTCATCGCCGCCTACATCCACACCGGCGCGAAGGTCGGCGTGCTCGTCGAAGTCGGTGCCGGCAACGAAGCCACCGTCAGCACTGAGGCTTTCAAGGAACTCGTGCGCGACATCACCCTGCAAATCGCCGCCGGCAACCCCACCGCCGTGAGCCGCGAAGAGGTATCCGCCGAACTCCTCGACAAGGAAGACGAAATCGCCCGCAACTCGGACGCCCTCAAAGGCAAGCCCGCCGCCGCGATGGTCAACATCCTCAAGGGTAAGCGCGAAAAATACTTCCAGACCGTCTGCCTCGTGGAGCAGGGCTTCGTGAAGCAGAACGGCGAAGTGACCGTGAAGGAACACATCGCCACCGTCGGCAAAGCCCTCGGCGACGCAGTGACCGTCCGCCGTTTCGCCCGCTATCAGGTTGGCGCGGCCTGAAGCTCCTGCTCAATCCATCAACGTAACCGGGCAGTCCTCACGGGCTGCCCGGTTTTGCTTTGACCAGTCATCCCGGCGGCAACTCGCCACAGTCATGAATACCGGTCAGTGGAGGACGGGTTGAATGATTTGAGGCGAGGCGCTTCGGATGAAGCGCTCAAACGCCCGCAAACCATCGTCCGCCGTGCCGAAGTCCACGACCACCGAATCATTCCGCACTGCCCAGCCGTAAATCACATGACTGCCATCCGTCCACCCAACCCGCCCGAAAGCGGCGCTGAAACCGCCGCAGTCCAGACGCTGGCGCGACTCACTCACGGCTCACGGCGACGCGAAGCGTCTGGACTGCGGTGGCCTCAGCGCCGCTGTTTCCTACCGGTGCTCGGCCTCCTCAGCGCCCTGCTCGTCACCACCCTCCCCGCCGCAGACAAACCCCAGCTCCTCGAAGCGGAGGACAACAAGCCCAAGGCCGCGGCGGTCTATGCCGACTCGCGGGCGTCGGGGAAGAAGTCCGTCATCGCGCTGCTGCCGGTTGGCGGGCGGGTGTTTGAGTTCGCGAAGGAGCTGCCGGCGGGCGATTACGTCGCGACGGCTTGGTTCGAGGCGGTGCCGGTGAGCCTGCTGCACACGCTGGCGGTCACGTTCAAGGCGGATGGCGCGGGGCGGGTGATTGACCAGGCGCAGCTCGATGCCCGTTCCGGCTTCCGCCCGTTTCAACTGCGCTTCTTCCACCCTGGCGGCAAGGCGTCCATCACGCTGGATGCGGCGGGCAAGAGCGGCTTCGACCAGATGCGTGCCAGTCCCGGCGACGCGGAGAAGGGCGTAGCCGCCGCGCTGGACATTGACGAGTCCACCAGCGGTAAGCAGAAGAAGGCCGACGCCAACCGCGACGAACTCTCCGAGCTGCTCGAAGGCGCGAAGAGCGCCGACTCCCTCAAGCCCACCGACCTGCGCGTCGCCTGCGACCGCGTCGAGCTGACGCTCCTGCGCGCCGCACCCGTGGCGGTCGCGAGCGTCGCGGTGGACAAGATTCACTATGCGCCCGGCGACGCCGTGCGCGTGAAGGCCGAACTGCTCGGCGGCGCGGCGGGCGGGGCGTTCACCTTCCGCGCGGAAGTGGTCACGGAACTGGACGCGGCCCGCGAGGTCTTCAGCACGAACGTCCAAATCGCGCCCGGCGAGCGGAAGGAGCTGCCGTTCCAGTTCAAGTTGAGCGCCGCCGAGTTCGGCCACGAGTTGCGTGGGGCGCTGGTCGCGGACGGGAAGGAAGTTCACTCCAGCAGCGAGTTCTTCGGCGTCAGCAAGAACGTCTATCGCGTCGGCATCACGGGCCGGCACGTGGGCCAGAGCACGCGCGGCCTCACGCCGGAACGCGCCGCCGAGGTGATGGCCGCGAACGTGCGGGCCTACGCGAACTACTTCGAGTGCTTCGCCTGGGCGCCGTGCGATTACTCCGACCTCACGCCGAAGACCGAGGAGTTCGTCTCCGGCCAGACGCAGTATCCCGGCAGCGTCGCCGGCATGAAGCTCCAGCTCGCCGAGGCGCACCGGCGCGGCATCAAGGCCATCACCTACGGCAAGGCCTGTGGCGCGGGCATCAGCGGCTTCCTCACGTATCAGCAGCACCCGGAGTTCTTCGGCCACGGGTTCGGCAGCGGGCCGGCGACGGAGCAGTTCAGCACGTTCCTTTTGGAGCGGATGCTGGAGAATGACTACAACTTCAACCGCCCCTCCGACGGCGGCTGGCGGCACTGGGCGAGCCTCTGGACGCGCTTTGATTTCAACCCCGCCGTGGACTTCGGCGCGGACGAGTTGGTGCGCAGCGCGGAGATGTTCGGCTGGGACGGCGTGCGCTGGGACGGGCACTTTGTCGAGAACCAGCGCCGGTGCGTGGACCGCATCAACGCCAAGCGGCCGGGCTACGTCCACGGCTACAACTCGGCCTTCGCGAACGCCGGCTCGAAGCTTTTCCTCCCGCCGGACCAGAGCGACTTCCACGACATCGCCAAGGACCACGGCCTCATCATGGACGAGTCGGTGCGCGGCCACAGCCGGTGGACCGACGGCTCGATGCGGACCTTCTACGAGGGTATCTGCCGCGAGGCGAACTACGTGAAGCGCATCGGCGGGCTGCCGCTCTTCATCACGTTCGACCTGGGCAGCAAGCAGGACGTGACGTGGAACGTGTTGAGCGGACTCGCGGGCGGCCAGCGCTACACGTATCTCACGACGCCCGGCGACTACGCGTTCGGGACGTTGCCGAAGTTCCTCACGCGCTACTCGGCGGTGGTGTGGGACGACACGGCGCTCGTGGCCGACGCGGCGAAGCATTTCCAAGTCACGCTCGCGCCCGGCTCGCCGACGAACGCGGCCGTGTGGTTCGACCAGAGCACCTGGCTGCGGAAGCTACCGGATGGCCGGCAGCAGGTCTTGCTGCACCTGCTCAACTTCCCCGGTTACCGCCACTACGCCCAGCGCGTGCAGACGCCGCCGACGTGGCTCTCGAACGTGACGGTCAGCGCGAAATTGCCGGCGGGCGCGAAGCTCGCGCGGGCGTTCCACGTCTCGCCGGACTTGATGGAAGGACATCACGCGCTCACGCCGAAGACCGAGGGCACCGGCGCGACGCTCGTGCTGCCCGAGGTGAAGCTGTGGAGCATCGTGGTGCTGGAGTTTGCCGGTGGAGCCAGCTATCCGCTCACCACCCCCGTCGAGGACGCGACCAAGCACTTCGCCGAGGAGAAGCAGAAGAAGGAGCACGAGGCCAAGCTCGCCGCCGAGAAGGCCAAGGCCAGCATCGGCACGCCCGTCGCCACCGCGCCGCCCGCCGCTACGGCCCCCGAAGCCAACGGCGACCCCGCCGTGCTCGCGCAGCACTTCAAAAACTTCACCCGGCCCGCCACGCCTACCTTACGCCGCAACGGCGTCGTGGACATTCACCACGCGCGCGGCGCGTTTGCGTGGCTGAACCCGGTGGACATCGCGCTCCAGCTCGCGGGCGGGGGCACTTACACGCCGTCGTGGGTGGACCGCGTGGGCTTCCGCATGGGACCGGGCGGCGCGATGGAGGACTTCCCCGACAGCTACGATTCGCTCTTCGAGCACGACGTGCTCGTGCTCGACAACGTGCAGGCCGTGGACCTCGGCGCGCAGCGGCGCACGATGATTGCCGACTTCGTGCGCGCGGGCGGCGGGCTGCTGGTGATGGGCGGCTGGTTCAACCTCTCGCAAGGCGCGGACCGCAACACGTCACTGGCCGAGCTGTTGCCCGTCACCCTCGCCAAGCAAGGTAACCTCGCCACGAACGCCGCCGGCTTCGCGCTGACCGCTGCACGCACGGACTTCTTCCCGAAAGTGGACTGGGCGCGCGCTGGCGTGGCCTTCCAAGTGGACCAATCGCCCCTGAAGCCCGGCGCGGAAGTGCTGGCGAAAACGGGCGCGCTCCCGGCCATCGTGAGCGGCACCTTCGGCGCGGGCCGCGTCATCGTGGTGCTGGCGAATCCGCACGGCGAGCCGGCGAAAGGCGCCTTGCCCTACTGGCAATCCCCCGAGTGGCCGCGCGTGCTCGCCGCGTGCATCACCCATCTGGCAAAGGGTTCCGAAGCGGTCAGCGCAAAGACCGTCACCAAGCGGGCGCTCGACAAGAAGAAGGTGCTACCAGATGACTTGATGCTCGACGCCTCCAGCCTCGCCGCACCCGAGCTGGCCAAGCGCCTCCGCAGTGCGCGGGACAACATCGTGGACACCGAGACCGCGCAGACCGTCCTGCGCGTGGCACTCGACAACAAGGTCACCGACACTGAGCTGCTCACCGCCGTGGTCGAAGCCGCCGGGCCGTTCATGGACGCGAGCTTCGCCCCGCTCGGCGTGCAGATGGCGCAGAGCGACCTCGACGTGCTCCGACGCGTCGGCTACCGCGTGCTCGGCCTCGCGAAGAACAAGACCCACCGCCCCCTCGTGGAGAAAGGCTTGAAGGAGCAGAACATCGAGTGCGTTCGCGCCGCGCTCGTGGCGCTCGGCGAAATCGCCGACCCCGCCGCCGCCCCGCCCGTGACCGAGTATCTCGCGGGCGGCACGGAGAAGCTGCTGGCGGTCTCCGTCCTGCGCCGGCTCGGAGCGGCTGCCGACTTCACGGCGTCGCTCGACCACTACGCCCACGCGCTGCGCCGGCTCACCGAGTTGCACAGTGGCCGCAAGTCCGTGCTGAACACGCTCTACGGTGGCATGGCCTTCAGCCTCACGCCCGCGCAACGCCGCCTCGGGCAAGGCGAACTGCGCACCGTGCAGGACATGGAGGCGCGCGCGAAACACGACTCCGCCTACTTCGCCGCCAGCCTCGGCAAACTCACCGACGCCGAGTGGCGTGTGTTCACCACCTTCCTCGGGCAGACGAAGAACGCTGCGGTGGCCCCGCTGGCCCACGCGACGTTCAGCAAGCTGCCCAAGGACCAGACCAAGTCCTGGCGCACCGAGCTAGCGAAGGCACAGCTCCAGCAAATTCGCCTGCTGGCAGAAGACTGACCATCGCCACCTTCGACCCGATCTTACGAACCCTCCATGACCTTCCTCAAGCCCCCGCTTCCAACTCGAGCCACCGCGGGCAACCACCCACCGACCGGCGACGCAGCTTGGAGGCGAGCATTGATCCGGAACCAGGCGGTTGGCTTGAACCACAAAGGCACAAAGGACACCAAACACAGGCACGGGAACCGGGGCGTTCAACAACTCTAGCCAGACCGTTTGGGGTGCCTTCCCCACCCTCGCCCAACAGCAGATTCCCCTGTCTCACCTTCGCGTTCTTTGTGCCTTTGTGGTTTCAACTTAGATTCCACAGTAGAGGCTCACGCAAAGGACACGCAGGGCGCAAAGCGACCCACAGCGCAAGCATGGCGGGGAACCGCTTCCGAATTGGCCCGGTTCTTGGCTGTTCACAACCGACGACATCCCGCTGAAACTGTCCACGCCGCGCGGCGTCTGAACCCGTGCTCGTAACCGCGCCCATGAACATCAACCGCCCCACCTCCTTCTCCCGCCGCACCTTCTTGCGCGGCGCTGGCGTCTCGCTCGCGCTGCCGTTGCTGGAGGCCATGACGCCGTTGCGCGCGCAGGCCGCCGCCCAACCGCCGCGCCGGATGATTTGCATCAACACCACGCTCGGGCTGCACACGCCGAACTTGTTTCCTGAGAAGGCCGGCAACGACTACGCGCTGACGCCTTACCTCGAACCGCTAGCGGAGTTCCGCCGCGACTTCACGGTTTTCTCCGGCCTCTCGCATCCCGAGGTGGACGGCGGGCATCCGGCGGAGCTGTGTTACCTCACCTCCGCCCCGCACCCGCGCGCGGACAATTTCAAGAACACCATCTCGCTCGACCAATACGCCATCGAGAAGCTCGTGCCGGACACGCGCTTCGGGTCGCTGACGCTCGCGTCGTCGCACACCGGCCTCTCGTTCACGCGCAGTGGCGTGCAGATTCCGGCGGAACAACGGCCCTCGCGCGTGTTCAAGGAGATGTTCGTGGACGGCACGGCCAACGAGGTGAACGCGCAAGTGCAGCGGCTCAAGCAAGGCCAGAGCATCATGGACACCGTGCTGGAACAGGCGAAGGACTTCCAACGCGGCCTCGGCAAACCCGACCGCGAGAAGCTCGACGAGTATTTCACCTCCGTCCGCGAGGTCGAGGTGCGCATGGTCAAGGCGCAGGGCTGGGCGCGTCGCCCCAAGCCGAAGGTGGACGCCAAGCCGCCCGTGGACATCACCAGCTCGGTCGAGGTGCCCGCGCGCGTGCGGCTGATGATTGACCTGATGCACCTCGCGTTGCAGACCGACTCGACGCGTTTCATCACCTTCGCGCTGAACGGCCTCAACGCCGTGCCCGTCATCCCCGGCGTCACGCAGGACTGGCACAACCTTTCGCACCACGGCCAAGACCCGGCGAAGCTCACCGAGTTGAAGGTAGTGGAACTCCAGCAGATGAAGCTCTTCGGCGAGCTGTTGACCAAGCTCAAGGGCACGCAGGAGCAGGGCGGCAACCTGCTCGACCGCACCATCGTGATGTTCGGCAGCAACCTCGGGAACGCCAGCAGCCACGACAACAAGAACCTGCCCATCCTCGTCGCAGGTGGCGGCTTCCGGCACGGCCAGCACCTCGCCTTCGACCCGAAGAAGAACCCGCCGCTCTCGAATCTCTACGTCCAGTTCCTGCGCCGCCTCGGCGCGGACGTGAACGCCTTCGGCTCCAGCACCGGGACGATTCCCGGCTTCGATCTGGCATAGTGGTTTGGGGCGCGTGAAGGCGGCGAAGAGGGCGACGGAACTGGGACTCGGAAGCCGCGCTGGAGACCAAAAATCCGGCAGAGGTGCGCTGCTGCGCGGCCTTGGCTTGCGGTCGTGCACGTAGACCGACCAGCAGGTCGGCCCTACCAGATTTCGGGAGAGAAGCGCAGTTGCCGCGGTCCCTTCGCGGCCTTCGCGCGACTGTTCAGCGCGTGAATCCCTGCGACATCAGCGCCCGCACCGCGTCCAGGATGCGCGTCTCCTGCGTGCCGTCGAAGCGGGCCGGGCGATTGTAATATACCATCGCGCCCGCCGCCTCGTAGCCGCCTTCCTCCCACACGCGGCGCGAGGGGATGTAGCAGGGCACGTCGTTCGCGTAGCCGTTCACCCAGACGCGCGCGCTGCCGAACTCACGCTTGATGCGCAGGCCGTAGTCCACCACCACTTCGCCCGGCAGGAAGACCATCGCGAGGTCGCGCCCGAAGCTCCAGACCTGCACGAGATACGGCAGGCGGTCCGGGATTTTTTCGCCCTTGTCCAACTTCGCGAGGGCGAACTGCGCGCGCAGGCCGTCCGCGCCGGGTTTCTTCGCCGCTGCTTCCCACTCCGCGCGCGTGGGGAGTTTGTCGAACGGCAGCTCGATGCGCTTCGTGACGCCGGTGAGCGGGCTTTCCAGCGGAGTGAACTGGCCTTCCTTCAGCAGCCGCACGACTTCTTTCGCGAGCGACTGGCCGTGTTGATCCGCGAGTTCGTAGGTGCCGCGCGGGTAAGGGTTCTGGTCCGCGCCGCAGCCGATGGCGGTGAGCGCGACCACGCCGGGGTGCGCCTTCTCGATGGCGAGCTGCGCACTACCAGCCCAGTCCGCGTGGAACTTGTTCAAGCCGCTCGTGGTGCAGTGGCAGGCGTAGTTCACCAGCACGGCACGGAGGATGCCGTCGGGCGAAGTCACGCGGAGCAGCGGCAACTCGTGGTCCACGGGGCCTTCGGGATATTGCGCGTTCTGGTAGCCGGTGGGCGTGGGCTTGCGACGGTTGCTGGCGAACTTCACCTCGCCCTTTGTCCACGCGAGCGACGCGGGCCGGCGGGCCGCGAGCGCGGCGAGGGCGAGTTGCTCCAGCTTGTCGGTCAGCTCGCGCGTGTAGCGGTCAATGTTGCGCTGATGCTCCGGCGGGATGGGCACGCCGAAGATCGTCGGGAGGACGCCGTTGAGCATCGGCGCGGAGTGCGTGTGGCTGGAGCAAAGGGCAAAGCGTTCGCTAGTCACACGCTTCGCGGCGAGGCGCTTGAGAAGCTCGGTGCGAATCCACTCGGGCACGCCGCAGTTGTCCACGGTGAGCAGGACGAACGGCCCGTCCGCATCGCTGCCGATGGCGAGGGCCTTGGCGCGGAGGCGTTGAGCGACGCCCTCGGACTCGACGCGGCGGCCGCCGTAGCCGTTGAGACGCACGGCGTATTCCGGCGTGAGGTCCACCTCCGCCACGCCGACGGGGCGCAGGGGGCTGGAAGCGGTCGGGGTGTGAGTGCAGGCGGAGAGGCTGGCAAGTAGGAGTAAGCCAGCGAGGTGGAGGAAGGAGCGACGGAACATGATGCGAGTGTTGGTGGCGACGGGGCGGGTTGTCAACGCGGGCAGGAGCGCGGACGCCCACGTCCGCAGCTAGAGTTGAATGCGCAGCCAGCGGACGTGGGCGTCCGCGCTCCACGCTCCGCTCACTTCGTCACCGGCGGCAGGACTTCCCAGCGCTCGCCGAAGAAGCCGGCGGTGGCGACGCCGCCGGGGAAGCGCGCGCCGACCGGGACTTTCAAATCAATCACCGCGAAGTCCGGAAGTTTGGGCACCTGGCGCGCGTTGTTCAGGTAGTCGTATTCGCGGAATGTGAAGCCGCTGTTGAGCACGACGTATTTCTTTGGGTTGAGCGGGTTCGGATAAATCAGCACCGGCGCGTGTTCGCTGGCGGGGAAACTCTGCGTGCCGACGCGGACGGTCTGCGCGTCCCAGCGGACGGGCAGGTGCTCTTGGATGCGGGCGAGCAGCTTGTTGCTCGCGGGGTCGCCCCAGAGGATGAGATTGTGCGCGGCGATGTCCGCGTCGGTGATGGCGCTGTCGTCCTTCACGCGGGCGTCGCCGCGGAACTGGCGACGCCAGTGCTCGACGGCGTGGGCCATCTCGTTCGTGGCCCACTTGCCGACGCGCTCGTTGAGCGGCGCGCCGGTGGGGCGCACCATGAGGAAGCTGTCGAGGAAGGCGTCGTCAATCGGGCCTTGCAGGCCGTGGATTTTGCGCGGGCTGGTGTCAGCCTTGGCCGCCTTCGCCACGCCGTCCTGCGGAGGCAGTGTCATTTTCCAGCGCTTGCCTTCCTTCCAGAAACTCACCTTCCACGAGCGGTCCGTCTCAGCCAGCGGCGCGTCGAACTTCGTGCCGTCGAGGACGACTTTGGCCTTCTTGTTGAGCGGGAACGGATACGTGCCGGAGGGCAGCGCCAGCGTTAGCGCGGAAACGTTCTTGGTCGTGACCTTGATAACGTCGTCCTCGTCGTCAATGTCCGCGTCCACCCGGGCGCGCTCCCAGTGCTGTTCCATCCCGTCCACCGTGACCCAGTGCGAGTTGTTGTAGCGCAGCGTCCACGTCGTGAAGCGCACTTGGTCGGGCGCGGGGTCTTTGCCCAACGCGACGATGGCGTCCACGCGGCGGTTGATTTCCACGAGCGAGTCCTTGTGGTAGCTGTGGCCGGTCTTGTCCGGGCCGATGATGTGCGTGAGCTGCATGCCCTCGGCGGCAATGGCCTTGGCCATGATGTCGGCGGCCTGCTTCTGCGAATCGGCCTCGCCGCTGTAGGCGACCGTCGGGAGGTTGAAGAAGTTCGCCGCGTAATCCGTGCAGTCATACAGGTGCCAGAGCTTGCGCTCGAACCACGTCGGCTGGATGACCTCCTTCTGGAAAACTTTCAGGAAGTCCTGCGTCTCGCTGAAGCCCGCGCCCGGCGCCGCCGCCGCCCACACGCCGGGATAATGCGCGGCGAACTGCCACGCCGCCGCGCCACCCATCGAGAAGCCGCGCACCACGAGCCGACGGTCATCAATCGGGTAATACTTCTTCGCGTGGGCGAGCGCCTCGAAGAGGTCCACCTCGCCGGCGAGCTTGTTCGCGTTGCAGTAGCGTCCGTAGAGGTGGAGCACGAGCGCGCCGGGCGGCACGAACTGCCCGGGCGACTTGTGCCGTCCGTCCACGAAGGACATTTCCGTCAACTTCTCGCCGCGCCCATGCGCCCAGAAGTCCAGGCGCATCGGCGGGCAGCCCGGCGCGAAGTTCGGCGGGACGACGAGGCCGTAAGGCTGGATGGAGCCGTCAATCTTCGACTGGTAAGCGCGCACGACGAGGCCGGTCTGCGCGAGCCACGGGGCCTTGCCCTCGCGGAGCGACTGCGCGCGTTCGCTGCCGCGCTTGAGGAGGTCGCGCGCGGTGGCGACCTCGTTGGTGGAGTAGAACTCGTCGTGGCGCAGCGCCCAGTCCACGGCCTTGTGGTAAATCTGCGCGTCGGGCAGCAGTTCGAGCAGCGCGGGCTTGGCCTTGAGCGCGACGCGAAGGGAATCCAGCTCCTTCGCGAGCGCGTCGGCCCCGGCCTGAAGTTCGGCGCGGGCGGCGGGGGTGATTTGAATGCCCTCGGGCGGGACGCGGCGGACCTTCTCGGCCAAGTTGTCAGCGGGGCCGTCAGCGCGGGCGGCGGTGTGGGTGAGGAGACACGCCAACAGCGTGGCGGCGAAGCGAAGTGGTGCGTTCATGCGAGTGCGAGCAACGATAGCGGCGAGCGGGGTGACGGGAAGGAATTTTTGGGGCCGGGTGATTGCAAAGGCGCAGCTTGGTTTCTGGCGGATCACCAGGAGTGGAGACAGTGAGGCCACTTCCTGCCGCCCGATCTCATCCCCGGCAACTCCCCGCTGGCCTTGCCCGCCTGGATTCGCTAACCCTCCGGCTATGCCGAAGAAGCCCGCCCCGATGCCCCTGTCGCGCCCGCCGCTGGAGCGGATGCAGCGTATCCACCAAGCGTTGCACGGCGGCGGTTTCCCCAACGCGAACGCCCTCGCCGCCGACCTCGAAGTCACCACCAAGACCATTTACCGCGATGTCGAGTTCATGCGCGACCGGTTGGGCTTGCCCATTGAGTTCAACCAGGCGCGCGGCGGCTATGGCTACACGGAGGAGGTCAGCGCATTTCCCACGTTTCAAATCACCGAGGGCGAACTGTTCGCGCTGATCGTGGCGGAGAAGGCGCTTCAGCAGTATCGCGGCACGAGCTTCGAGAAGCCGCTGCTCTCCGCCATTCGCAAGATGGAGCAGGCGCTGCCCGACACCATCTCGCTGAACCTCGCCGACGTGGAGCAGACCATCTCCTTCCGCACCACGGCGGAACCGGTGTTGAACCTCGGCGTGTTCGACGTGCTCGCCAAGGCCACTGCCGCGCGCCGCCAGCTCGAACTCGCCTACCGCAAGCCCGGTCAAGCCGCGCCCGAGCGCCGCATCGTGGACCCGTATCACCTCGCGAACATCAACGGCGAGTGGTTCCTCTTCGCCTACGACCACGCGCGCAAGGACGTGCGGACCTTCGCGCCCGCGCGCATCTCGGCGGTGCAGGAGACGGGCAAGTCCTTCCCACGCCCGCAGAAGTTTTCGCTGGAGAAGCGGCTGCGCGACAGCTTCGGCGTGCATTCGGCGGAGGGGGAATTCGACGTGTGCCTCCGCTTCGATGCCGCCATCGCCGACTACATCCGGGAGAAGCGCTGGCACGCGTCGCAGAAGGCCACGGACCTGCCGGACGGCGGGCTGGAACTACGGCTTAAGTTGTCGAGTCTCGTGGAAGTCGAGCGTTGGGTGCTGGCGTGGGCCGGGCGGGCTGTGGCGGTGGCCCCGCCGGAGCTGGTCGAGTTGGTGCGTGCCGGGGCGCGGAAGCTCGCCGAGCGACACGACTCCAAGTGAAGGGCGGCGGGCTTTCCGCCAACGGCACGGTTCAGATGAACTTCGTGCGGCCCGGCATCGCCAGCGGAGGGACTTCCAGCTTGCCGTCCCAATCGCGGAGGTCTTGCGGGGCGAGCACTTCCTTTGAGTTGAGAGCCATCTCCCAGGTGATTTCCTGGCCGGTGTAGCCCGCCATGCGGCCCATGATGCCGGCCATCGTGCTCGTCACCATGCGGTCACCGTCGTTGAGCGGCTTGCCAGCGCGGATGGAGGCGAAGAGTTCGTCGTGCTCCACCTGATACATGTCGGGCGTGGGGCCTTCGTATTTCCAGTTCCGCTCGCCGTTCATGTCCGTGGTGTAGGCCCCACGCGAGATGTAGGCGTTGCCCTTGGTGCCCAGCGCGTAGAAGGAGTTCTCGCCGTAGCAGCCGGTGATTTGTCGCTGCGAGATGAAGCCGCGCACGCCCTTCTCCCACTCGAAGTTCACGGCGATGTGGTCGAAGATGTTGCCGCCGTTGGCCGGGATTTGGCGGCCACCGACGGCGGTGCATTTCAGGGGCGGCTTGTCCTTCATCGCCCACATGATCCAGTCCACGGTGTGGATGGCCTGCTCGACCAAGCCATCGCCGGAGAGCCAAGTGAAGTTATACCAGTTGCGCGTCATCCACTCGAGGTCGCTCATGCCGGCGGGGCGCGTCTCGACCTTGGGCATCGGCTTCACGGGGCCGGTGAGGTAGGTGCCATAGACGGCGCGAATGTCGCCGATGGAGCCGTCGAGCATCTTGCCGAAGACGGCGCGCTTGGCGGAATCATAGCGCCAGCAAAAGCCCGCGACGACGGCGAGGTTCTTCGCCTTGGCGATCTTCACGGACTCGATGACCGAGCGCACACCGGGCGCGTCCGTGGCCATGGGTTTCTCGGTGAAGACGTGCTTGCCGGCCTCGACGGCGGCGCGCAAGTGGCCGGGCCGGTAGCCGGGCGGCGAGGTGAGGATGACGAGGTCCACGCCGCTCTTGATGACCTTCTCGTAGGCGTCCAAGCCGACGAACCTCCGCTCCGGCGGCACGTTGAACTTCTTGTCGTCCTTCACGGCGGCCTGCACGGATTTCAAGCTGTTCTCCAACGGCGCGGCGAAGGCATCGCCCATCGCCCACAGCTCTACGTTGCTGTCCGCTTTGAGCGCCTGAGCCGCCGCCCCGGTGCCACGCCCACCGCAGCCGATGAAGCCGATGCGGAGCTTATCGCTGTTGGGCGCGGCGCGCAGGAGGGAGGGGAAGGCGATTTCCGCAGCGGCGACGCCGGCGGCGGTCGTGGCGGTGGCGGACTTGAGGAACTCGCGGCGGGTGGGAGACGGTTCAGGAGTCGGAGTCATGTGAGTAGCGATGGGATTAATAATGGCGACCGAAGGAAGCCGACTGGCCGTTCGGAGGAGCTATTCACTCGCGCCTCCTTTGGCCAACGATGAAAATGGGAGGGGCTTGAATTTGGCGTAAACCGCTTCCATGCTTCCGCCGTGAAACTGCACCGTTCTCTTCAATGTATCGTCATTTGCGCCCTGATCACCAGCACCGGCGCAGGCTGTAAGAAACGTAAGGTGGACGCCGACGCAACCGGCGGGATGGTGCAGGAGTCGAGTGGCAAGCCGACCACTGCGCTAGCGGTTGATCCACCCAAGAATCTCCCGTCCACAACGATTCCCTTGCCGCGCCCGCCAGCGAAGCCTTGGGCCTCAAGAACGCGCCAAGAAAAGCTAGTTCAGTTGGATTTCTGGTTGAACCAGCACCAGTTCGGCGATGCGACTCAACAGACCGCCGTGGCGGGAGAAGTTCGTTCCGCCAGCTTGAGCCCGGCCGAACAAAAGGAGCTGGAGGAAATGCGCAAACGCTTCGGCTACCGCCCCATTTCCCAATGACGGGCTCGGAGCGGGTCAATGCCCAGTGTCGGTAAATGGGCTACACCAAGTGATCGTCCGGCCCGCCGGAGCAGCAACGCCGGTGATGTTGTCCCCGGACATCACGGACCAATCGGATAGTTTGTAGAACTCGGCTTGGCCACCGAGACTTCCCGACAAGGCCCCAACGTTATGGCGCCGACTGATGCCTTCGTTGGGATAGTTGCCGCCATCATTCCAATAACCGGCCGGCCCCTTCTCATCTGACTCCCACAGGATGATGTCGTCCTCCCCGCGAAACTGAGTCCGGCGGCCCGTCTGGGCCGTGATTCCGCCGTAAGCTTGCGAATACCCGGAAACCGCGCCGTTCATGCAGTAGCTGGAGATCTTCTGGCCCCGGGCGGCTACTTGGGCAGCGTCCTTGAAGTCCATCGGACAGCGGTAACCGTTCGTGTTCGGAATGGTCCGCCACAGCGCTCCGAGCGTGGCGTCTTGGCCGCCGGCCGTGTCCATGTAGAGCCACCCTGGGTAGTTGGCCAGCGTGCCCCAGTTGCTCCACGGCATCTTATCGTCGTATTCGTCACAGTAGAGGCGTAGAGCCATGAGCAACTGTCGCATGTTGTTCACGTCAATCGTTTGCGTCGCCTTCGCCTTCGCCTTGCTCAAAGCCGGCAACAGCATGCCCGCCAAGATCGCGATGATGGCGATCACCACGAGGAGCTCGATGAGGGTGAAACCACGCTTAAGTGCCAGTCGCAACGGAGAGGATGTGTTCGTGTGCATTTAGAGTTTCCGTCAAGCTGCCCACCAAGTCCGGCTAGGTCAAGTTGGCGAATTCAAAGGGTTGGATGCCCCACCACCCGACTTATTCCCAACCTCTCGGTTTGAATCCCGAACTGCACACCTCTTGAACAGACCTCCCGCCCACACCAGACAGAACAACCCCGCTCCCGCCACCACCATCGCCGCCGCCAGCGAGCAGTTCAGCCAGACGCCGAGGTGCAGGCCGAGCACCGCGCTCAACGCCGAGTGCAACACCGTCAGCCCCAGCATCACCGGGAAGCGGTGCGAGAGTAGCGTCGCCGTCGCGCCGGGGAGGATGAGCATGGCGATGACGAGGATAGCCCCGACCGCTTCGAACGCGCTCACCACCACCACCGAGAGGATCGCCATCAGCGCGTAGTGGACGAAGGTCGAGTTGATGCCGAGCGAGAACGACAGCGCAGGGTCGAACGAGCTGACGAGAAGTTCCTTGTAGAACATTCCAACGAGCAGCACGACCACGAACGTCACCACCGCCATGCGCACGACGGACGGCGGGCCGAGGGTCAGGCCGGCCAGCTCGACCACCCCTTCCAGCGGGATGAAGGCGATCTCGCCGTAGAGCACACACTCTTGGTCAAGGTCCACCTTCGACGCGAAGACGCTGATGAGAATGACGCCCACCGCGAAGAGGCTCGTGAACGCGATGCCGATGGCCGCGTCTTGCTTCACGCGCGACTTCTTGTGGATGACTTCGATGAGCACCGTCGTGACCGCGCCCGCCACGAGCGCGCCGATGAACATCGGCAGCGAACCACGGCTGCCGCTGATGAGGAACGCCACCGCGATGCCCGGTAAAAGGCTGTGGCTGATGGCATCGCCGACCAAGGCCATGCGCCGGAGGATGAGATAATTGCCGACCAGCCCGCACGCCGTCGCCACGAAGAAGCCCATGAGCACAATCCAGAGGAAGCCGCCGCCGGGCTGCGTCCACGGCTCCACGAAAACGCGGTGAAAGTCGAAGGGGGGAATAAAGTCGCTCATGGCGTGTGGCGATTATGGAGTGCGCCGGCCGAGCGGAGCGGCGACGGCGCTTTCGCCGGGCGCAAGGCGTGAGGGAAGTCTGGTGAGCAGCGGAGCTGAGCTGACTTCGGCACCCAAAGCGGTGTCGCCGCTGCGCTTTGCCGCCGCACTCCATATCCGCGCGTAGTCATGCGGACCTCCCGTAGCCGGGCGTGGGCTCCGATTTGGTCCCGAGCGAAACCGGCACGACCGGGATGGACTTGCCGTGTGGGTCTTGCGTGGTGTTCACCAGCCGCCGCTCCAGCTCACGCACCGTCTCCTCGCCAAGGACATGTTCAATCTTCTCCGCATCCTCGTGGACGTGGTCGGCGGCGAGTTGCGCTTCGTTGGTGAGATAAAGTTCCCAGAGGCGGTGGTTGCGGACGATGGCGCAGGCGCGTTGCCAACCGTCCGGCGTGACGAAGATGTGGCTGCCGTCGTCGTGCAACGTTGCGAGGCCATGCGTGCGGAGCGCGGCTGCTTGGGCGGCGACTTCCTCCAACGTCTCGCGGCGGCGCTCGGCGAGTTCACGGAGGGAAACGCCTTCGCCCTGAAACTCGCGGGCTTCGAGGACATGGTAGATGGCCTTGAGCGTGTTCTCGCGCTGGATGCGCGCGGCACGACTGCGCTGACGCCACCAGCGCGCGAGCACGCCATGCCGCGGGCCAAAGAGGAACGCGCCGGCGAAAACGGTCGTCGCCGCCAGCACCATGAACGGGCCGGTGGGCAGGTTGTTTCCGAGGAAGCTCAGGAACGCACCGAGCGCACCCGCCGTCATGCCAAACAACGACGCGAGCAGCAGCATCCGCTGCATCCGGTCGGTGAGCAAATACGCGGCGGCGGCGGGCGTGATGAGCATCGCAGACACAAGCACGACCCCGACGGCTTGCAGCGCGATGACGACCGCGAACGCAAGCAGCAGCATCAGCCCGTAGTGAAACGCCTGCACGGGCAAGCCCACCGCGCGCGCGAACCCGGCGTCGAAGCTGGTGACGAGGAACTCCTTGTAGAACACCGCGATGACGACCACCGCCAGCCCGGTGACGACGGCCATGAGCTGCACGTCCGCCGCGCCGATGGCCGCCGCCTGGCCGAAGAGGAATTTGTCGATGCCGCTTTTGTTCCCGGTGGGCAGGCGTTGAATCATCGTCACCATGCAGATGCCGACGGCGAAGAACGACGCCAGCACGAGGCCGAGCGCGGTGTCCTCTTTGAGCCGGGTGGTCTGCTTAATCAAATGCACCGCGCCCGCGCCGAGCAGTCCTGCGAGCGTCGCGCCGATGAAGATGGCGACGGGGTCTTTGCTCATGTTCCAGAGAAAGCCCAGCGCCACGCCGGGCAGCACCGCGTGCGAAAGCGCGTCGCCGACGAGCGCCATCTTCCGCACGACGAGGAACGAGCCAAGCAGGCCGCAGGAAATGCCCAGAAGCATCGAGCCAAGCAGCGCGTAACGGACGGACGGGTCTTGGAAGGTGAAGAAACGGAGGGCTTGGGTGGTGAGCGAGGTCTCGGAGATGTCGCCGATGCGGGCGGCGTGGGCGGGGAGGGAGAGGAGAAGATAGCAGACAGGAGATAGAAGATAGAGGAGCCGGACGGTGGTCCGGTTGGTTCGCGAGTTGATGTTCGCTGAACGGCTCATTTCTATTCTCTCTCTTCTATCCGCTATCCTCTTGCGTCACCCTTTCACCCTGACCGCCTCCGCCACCTCGCTCAGAATGGTCAGCCGACCGCCATACGTCTTTTGCAAGGTCTCGTAGTTGAACACCTCCTCCGTCGGGCCGAAGGCGACGACTCTCATGTTCAGGAGCAGCAGCATGTCGAAGTAGTTGCGCGCGGTGGGCAGGTCGTGGTGGACGACGAGCAGGGTTTTCCCAGCCGCGCGCAGCTCGTGCAGGAGCGCGATGATGGCGGACTCGGTCGCGGCGTCCACGCCGGCGAACGGCTCGTCCATGAAGTAAAGGTCGCTCTCCTGCGCGAGCGCGCGGGCGAGGAAGACGCGTTGTTGCTGGCCGCCGCTCAAGTTGGAAATCTGCCGGTTCGCATAGGGGAGCATCTTCACCTTGTCGAGGCACTCGCGGGCGGTGTCGCGGTCGGCCTTCGTCGGGCGCTTGAAGAGCCCGAGCTTGCCATAGCGGCCCATGAGCACCACGTCCATCACGCTCACGGGGAAATCCCAGTCCACCGATTCGCGCTGCGGCACGTAGCCGACTCGCCGGAGGTTTTTCGCGACAGGTTCGCCGAAGACTTTTACCCAACCACTGCTGACGGGCAGCAGGCCCATCGCGGCCTTGATGAGCGTGGACTTGCCCGCGCCGTTCGGCCCGACGATGCCGACGAGCTTGCCCGGCGGCACGACGAGGTCCACGCCCCACAGGACGGGCTTCTTGTGGTAGGCGACGGTGAGGTCGTGGATTTCGAGGGGAGGTGCGTCAGCCATGCGAAGGGGATTTAACCACGGATGGACACGGATGGACACGGATGAAGAAGGGAATTCGCCACGAAAGGGCGCAGAGAACGCAAAGGGAAACACGGAGGGGAAATTCTTTGCGAACTCTGCGCCCTTTCGCGGCCAATCAATCGGTGCTCATTCGTCTTCATCCGTGATTGTCTTTGGTTCAGAACCGCCACGAGATGCCGACAAACGGATTCCAGTCATCCGCCGCGCGGGTCACGCCGAGGTTGATGCCGGCGTCGAGCTGGAGGTCCTTCGTGAGCGCGTAAGTCAGTCCGAGGTCCACGGTGCCGACCCAACTGGAGCCGCGCTCGGTGCTGACGCTGCTGAAGAATTCCACGTAACCGCCGAGGTCGCCGACGATGTCGTGGCTGAAGGTGACGGTGTTCACGAATTCAGGGTGGTAGCCGCTGCTCGTCGTGTCGCGCACGACATCAAGCTGCGTCATGAGGCCCATGCCCCAGCCGACGGGGAGTTCGACCGCGAGCGGCGCGATGAGGCCGCCCTCGACGAAGTGGTTGCCGAGCTGGTCTTGGTTCGTGGGCAGCTTGAGGTGGGGCATCAGCGCGAAGGCGGTGGTGCCACCATCGTTGCCCCAGAGGTTCCACTTCAAGCGCGTGACGAGGTCGCCGAAGCCGCGCTGCTTCGAGACGCCAGCAGCGGGGTCGGAGGTGTGGACGTAGGTGTGCGGCTGGAGGACGAACTGCACGTCGAGGTTGTTGAGCAGACCAACCTTGAAGTTCACCGGCGCAATGCCCCAAGTGCGGACGAGGGTGCCGTCGCGGGCGGGGTTGTGCTTGTCGTAGCTGTAATTGACGAGGTCCAGCTCGATTTGGAAATGACCGGCATCCACGGTGTAGGGGCTCTCGGTTTTGTCAGGCCGGTCGGTGCTCATCTCGCGCAACCACTGGGGCGGCGTCGGGTTGAACAGGTTGCATTGCGTCTTGTCCGGCACCGGCTCGGCGGCGAGCGCGGCGGTGGCGAGCGTAAGAACAGGAATGATGGCGAGCTTCATTTGCGTGGAGACTGAACTACTAACCAGCACTGACTGGCACTAATGGGGAGCGGAGCGAACGGCGCGCTTCGTCGTCTCAACTTTTGTTTTCATTAGTGCAGGTCAGTGCAAGTCAGTGGTTTGCGCAAAGGTTCGTTACTTCAACGCCCCCACGATGGTGGTGAGGTTGTGCTTAATCATCCCCTCGTAGGTGCCGAGGTCGTAGCCGTGCTCCATCTGGCCGGGCGTGCCCATCGCGTCTGAGAACAGCTCGCCGCCGACCTTCACCCCGGCGTCCTTCGCGATGCGCTGGATGGTCGCGGGCGACACGCTGGACTCGACGAAGATGGCTTTCACGCGCTTCTGCTTGATGAAGTCCACGAGCTTGGCCATGTCCGCGAGGCCCGCCTCGGAGACGGTGGAGACGCCTTGCAGGCCGACGACTTGGAAGCCATACGCACGCCCGAAGTAGTTGTAGGCGTCGTGGCTGGTGACGAGGATGCGGCGCTCCTTGGGCAGTTCAGCGGTCTTCTTGACCGACCACTCGTGAAGCGTGCGGAGTCTAGTGGCGACTTCCTTGCCGCGCTGCTCGAAGTGCGCCTTGTCCTTCGGCGAAAACTCGCTCAAGCCCTTCACGACGGTCTGCGCGGAGAGCGACCACAGCTCGACGTCGAACCACACATGCGGGTCGAAATGGCCCTCGAACTCCGGCGGTTCCAACAGCTTTTTCTCCGGCACGCCCTCGGTGACGGGGTAAACAAACTTCTTCGAGCGCGCGAGCTTCGTAAAGATGTCGGTCATCTTCCCTTCCAGCACGAGGCCGCTGTAGAAGATGACCTCAGCCTGCTGGAGCTTGGTCACGTCGGAGGCGGTGGCCTTGTAGAGATGCGGATCCACACCCGCGCCCATGAGGCCGGCGACTTCCACGCGGTCGCCACCGACTTGCTGCACGAGGTCCGTGACCATCGAGGTGGTGGTGGTGACGCGGATTTTGCGTTCAGCGGCGAAGGCAGAAGGCGTGGTGATGAGTAGCGAGAGCGTGGGCATGGCAGCGGCAGCCAGCAGCAAGGCGCTCCGCAACAGAAACGGTCGGCTCAGGTTCATGTTCAAGATCGCTGCCCAACCAACGGCTGGCTGGTGTCAGCGTGATCGAAGGTATAGAAAAGTTTAATTGAGTCAAGCAATTAACTTAGTCAAGTCTAACTCTTTCCGGTTCCTCAATGTGCCGCTTCGGACGGCGCCCTATTCGACCAACCGCGATGCCGTGCGCGGAGCGTCCGGGAGAGAACTCAGGGGTCGCCAAGTCCCCTCGATTTCAGCCACTGAACCCGGCAGCGCCGCGATGCTGCGCGGCCTCGGCTTGCTGTGGATGCGTGGAGGCCGACCAGTAGGTCGGCCCTACCAAGTTCAGGGATGGGGTGGCGCCCCGCCGGCCGAAGCCGGGACTCCGAACGAGCGGCATGCCGCGTCGGCCACCGGCGCTCCACGGCCACATCGCCAGTTGCCTCCGTGTGCGCGCGCTTCGTAAGCTCAGGCCATGCGACCAGTGGACATGCAGCCGGTTGGCGCGGAACTCGCCATCAAGTGGGACGACGGCACGGAGAGCTTCGTGTGGCTGGAGGTGCTGCGGCGCGCGTGCCCGTGCGCTGGCTGCAAGGGCGAGGTGGACATCATGGGCAACCTCTACAAGAACCCCGACAAGCCCTACGCCCCGAACGCCTTCCAACTCACGCGCCTCGGGATGGTCGGCGGCTACGGCGTGCAACCGCTCTGGGCCGACGGCCACGGCACAGGGATTTACGCCTTCGACTACCTCAAGCGCCTGGCGGACGCGGCGGCGAACTGAAGCCGGAGCGCGGCTGTCCCAGCCGCAGCAACGTGGCGGGGCGAAGGGGCTGGATAGTTCACAGCAACGGCGGCGTTCGTGGCTGGCTGCGGCTGGGACAGCCGCGCTCCGCTACTCCCGCCACTCGTCAATCACCGACGCGATGAGCGCAGTCCACCCGGTCTGGTGCGACGCCCCCAGGCCTTCGCCGGTGTCCCCGTGGAAGTATTCGTAGAAGAGCACGTTGTCGCGCCAGTGGGGGTCGGTCTGGAACTTCTCGTTGTTGCCGAAGACAGCGCGGCGGCCCTGCGCGTCGCGGGCGAAGATGTGGATAAGCCGCTCGGCAAAACCGCTGGCCAACTCGTCGAGGTTGATGGGCGTCTCCTCTTCGCTGTGGCCGGGGATGGTGAACTTGCCCCCGTAGGCTTTCCGCAGTTTGCGCAGCGTTTCAATCATCATGAAGTTCATCGGAAACCAAATCGGGCCGCGCCAGTTCGAGTTGCCGCCCTTGAGCTTCACAATGGATTCGCCCGGCTCGTAGCCGATGCTGCGGTGGTCGAGGGCGTAGGGGTGGCGCTCGTGGTGCTTCGAGAGACTGCGCAGGCCATAGGGCGAGCGGAACTCGCCGGGGTTCCAGATGACGTGCAGGAGCCGTTGGATTTGCTCGGGGTTCATCACGGCGAGGACGTGGACCTTTCCCTCGTCAGTGTCGAGCGTGGTGACGCAGCGCTGGACGAGGTCGGGGCGGTGCTTGAGGAACCAGTTCATGTTCGCGCGGAACTCGGGGAACGGTTCCAGCCACTTCTCCTCCAGCCGCTCGATGGCGAACATCGGAATCAGCCCGACCAGCGAGCGCACGCGGAACTTGTCATGGCTGCCGTCGGGATGCGTCAACACGTCGTAGAAGAAGCCGTCGCGCTCGTCCCACATCTCGATGCCGCCGGTCATGTGCTTCATCGCCGACCCGATGTAAACGTAGTGCTCGAAGAACTTCGTGGCCGTCGCTTCGTAAGTCTTGTTCTCCCGCGCCAGCTCCAGCGCGATGCGCATCATGTTCTGGCAAAACATCCCCATCCAACCCGTGCCGTCCGACTGCTGGAGCGTCGCGCCGTCGGGCAACTTCTCGCTGCGGTCGAGCACGGTGATGTTGTCGAGGCCAAGGAAGCCGCCCTCGAAAACGTTGTTGCCCGCCGGGTCCACCTTGTTGACCCACCACGCGAAGTTCATCAGCAGCTTGTGGAAGCAGCGCTCGAGGAAGTCGCGGTCCGCCTTGCCGTTGCGGACGCGGTCCATGTTGTAAACCCGCCACACGGCCCACGCGTGGACGGGTGGGTTCATGTCGCTGAACTCCCACTCGTAGGCGGGGATTTGGCCGTTCGGATGCTGGAACTGCTCGAACAGCAGGAGCCAGAGCTGCTGCTTGGCGAACTCCGGGTCCACGAGCGCGAAGGGCACGGCTTGGAAGGCGAGGTCCCACGCGGCGAACCACGGATACTCCCACTTGTCCGGCATCGAGAGGATGCGCTTGGAGTTGAGATGCTCCCAGTGGCGGTTACGAATCTTGCGGCGCGACGCGGGCGGCGGCGCGGCGGCGTTGTCGCCCTTGAGCCACTTGCTCACGTCGAAGCGGTAAATCTGCTTGCTCCACAACAAACCGGCGAGCGCCTGGCGCTGAACGCGTCGCTCATCCGCCGTGGCGGTCTTCGGCTGGATGCTCGCGTAAAACTCGTCGGCCTCGGCGCGGCGGGTTTCCAGGATGGCTGTCACGTCAGCAAGCGGCTGCGGCAACTCGCGATTCGTCAGCCGCAAATGCACCACGGCGGATTTGCCCGGCGGCACTTCAAAGCGGTAATCCAGACACGCCTTCGTGCCGAATTGCTCTGGGTTCACGCAGTCCTCGCCGTGGATGAGGTGGCGGTGAAAGGCGTCCTTCACGAAGCGACTGCGGTTCTGCGCCTTCGCACCGAAGAGCAGTTCGTTGTTCGTGTCGTTGTTGGTGAAGAGCGGGCGACCGCCGGGTTGCGCGTAAAGCTGGTGCGCGCCGAGCCGGTAGCTGAACGGCAGCCGCCCGATGCTCGGGCAACACGAGTCGTCCGCGACCAGCGTGAGATGTGTGTCGCTCGGCTTGCTAGCGTGGATCCGCGGCTCGGGATATTCGTCCTCGCCCCACGACCAGCGGTTGCGGAACCACAGGTGCGGCAGCAGGTGTAGCGGTGCGGTTTCCGGCCCGCGATTGAAGGCCTCGATGCGAATGCAGATGTCGTCCGGCCCCGCCTTCGCATACTCGACGAACACATCGAAGTAGCGGTCTTCGTGGAACGCGCCGGTGTCGAGCAACTCGAACTCACGGTCCGTCGGGCCGCGCCGTTGATTGCCGTCAATCAGCTCCTGATACGGGAACGCGCGCTGCGGGTATTTGTAGTTCCACTTGAGGTAGGAATGCGTCGGCGTCGAGTCGAGGTAGAAGTAATACTCCTTCACGTCCTCGCCGTGGTTGCCCTCGTTGGGCGTGAGGCCGAAGAGCCGTTCCTTGAGGATCGCGTCGCGCTCATTCCACAGCGCGAGCCCGAAGCACAGGACCTGATAGCGGTCGCAAATCGCCGCCATGCCGTCCTCGCCCCAGCGATAAGCGCGCGACCGCGCGTGGTCGTGCGGGAAGTAAGCCCAGGCGTTGCCGTCCGCGCTGTAATCCTCGCGCACGCCCGCCCACGAGCGCTCCGAGACGTAAGGCCCCCACTTGCGCCACGGCGCGACGGGGTCGGCGTGGGCTTCGTGGAGGCGGTGGTGTTCCTGAGTGTGGTTCACGGGTGAAATGGTGCGGCGAGCTTGGGAGTGGAACGCCGGCAGTTCAATGGCAATTCCCATTTGCGCTCTCAGTGCCCTTTCATGGCCAAAATCCAACCGCAGGCCGCAACCGGTTCTTGAGTTCACCCGTGCCGCCTTTCACCATCACGCCCGAATGGAACGTCCTCAAATGACCCCGCCCGCCGGCGAACGCCGCGTTCAGTTCGTCGGCGACAGCCTCACCTTCACGCTCGCGCACCCGCGCGCCCGCGAGTGGGCCGACGGCGGCTGGACCGCGCGCTTGCGCACCAATCTCGGTCGCGCCGCCGCGATCCGCCGCGAGGTCATCCAGTCGAAGTTCGAGAAAGTCCCGCTCGCCGGCGCGTCCTGGCGCGACCTGCCGATGCGTTGGGCCGATGGCGAATGGCAGCTCACGTTGCCGCTCACCGAGGTCGGTTGGTTCAAGTCGAAGCCTTACCTGCTCGACCCGAATGGCTTTCAGCACTGGCCCGACGGCGATGACTTCGGCGTCAGCGTTCACCCGAACTTCTACCGCACGGCGAACACGATTTACTGCGCGTTCACGCGGATGTTTGGCGACACCAAGTCCCTCGTCTCCACCGCCGACCCCGCGCGCGAAGCGCAGATGAACGAGCTGGACCGCCTCGGCTACACGGTCATTCCGCCCTCCGGCAAACTCCGCGACCTCACGCGCCAGCTCCCGCACATCCTCGACACGCTCGGCTGCCGCATCCTGCACTTGCTGCCGGTGAACCCCACGCCCACGACCTACGCGCGCTTCGGGCGCTTCGGCAGTCCCTACGCGGCGGAGGATTTAACGGGCATTGACCCGGCGCTGGTTGAGTTCGATAAGCGCACGAACGCCGTGGAGCAATTTCAGGAACTCACCGCCGCCGTCCACGCGCGCGGGGGCCGCGTCTTCCTCGACATCGTCATCAACCACACTGGCTGGGGCTCGTGGTTGCAGGACAATCATCCCGAATGGTTCCTCCGCAAGGCCGACGGCCACTTCGAGAGCCCCGGCGCGTGGGGCACGACGTGGGAGGATTTGGTCGAGCTGGCGCAACGCGACCCCGCGCTCTGGGAACACATCGCCGAGGCGTTGCTCACTTGGTGTCGGCGCGGTGTGGATGGCTTCCGTTGCGACGCTGGTTACAAGGTGCCCGCGCCCGCGTGGCAGCACATCATCGCGCGCGTCCGCGAGGAGTTTCCCGATGCGCTCTTCCTGCTCGAAGGCCTCGGCGGCGGCTGGGGTGACACGGAGGCATTGCTCACCGAGGGCGGGATGCAATGGGCTTACTCCGAGCTGTTCCAGGAGTTCGCGCCCGCGCAAGTCGCCGGCTACCTCGACCACGCGTTCAAGCACAGCCACCGCGTCGGCACGCTCGTCCACTACAGCGAGACGCACGACAACGAGCGGCTCGCGAAGCGCGGGCGCACCTGGTCGCGGCTGCGTAACCAGCTCTCCGCCCTCGCCAGCGTGAACGGCGGCTTCGGCTTCACCTGCGGCGTCGAGTGGCTCTGCACGGAGAAAATCAACGTCCACTCCTGCCGCGCGCTGGCCTGGGGCAGCGAGCTGAACATCGTCCCCGAACTCGCGCGGCTGAACGCGCTGCTCGCCGAGCATCCGGCGTTCTTCGACGGCGCCAAGCTCACGCGCGTCAGCCCCTCCGATTCCGTCATCTACGCGCTCCGCCGCGACTCCGAGGAAGGCCGCGACTCCGTGCTCGTGCTGGTGAACACCGACCCCGAACGCGACCACCGCCTCACGCTCGACCTCGCCGCCGACGCGGTGAAGCACGATTTGCTCTCGCAGACGGAGAGCTTTCTCCCGCGCCGGGAAGTCCACGATGGCAAAATCACTTTCACCCTCAGCGCCGGAGCCGCGCATTGCCTCAGCGCCACGGACAAACCCGTCGGCCTGCACGGCGATGCTTACCGTCGCGCCCGCGCCCAAGCCGCCTTCGCTCTCACCGCGCTTGCGCACGAGCGGCCCATCGAGCAACTCGGCCCGACAAACTGGCGTGAGCTGGCGGCCCAAGTGGACGCGGACCCGAAGGCCTTTCTCGCCAGCCTCAGCCGCACTGAACCTTTCGCCTACGCCCCCGTCGTCGAGTGGACGCTGGCCGACACGAAGCGCGTCCTCCTCGTCCCCCCCGGCCACTG
Organism: Verrucomicrobiota bacterium; assembly: GCA_039796295.1. Lineage (GTDB taxonomy): Bacteria > Verrucomicrobiota > Verrucomicrobiia > Limisphaerales > SXTU01 > SXTU01. The sequence goes on along the minus strand of JBDKJY010000011.1, from coordinate 12,424 downwards.
GCTGCTGGTGCGGGACACTGCGCCGTTCAAGGCAACGCTCGTGCCGGCGGCTTGCAGCCGCCGTCCGGACCGTTCGCAGCCCACCGACGGCGGCGGCAAGCCGCCGGCACACGCCGACTCCATCCCCGTCGCCGACGGCCACATCGCCTGCTTTCCCCCGAGCACCTTCACCGGCGACGCAACGCTCTCCCTCGACCGCCTCGCCGCCACGCCCGCGTCGGTCAGCAGCACCATCCGCTTCCTCCCACCCGAGCCGACTAATCACTCTTCACTAATCACTAATCACTCCCTCGCGCTCCTCACCAACGGCTCCGGCGCGATGGCCCGTCTCGCTGCCGACCTCGGCACCGTTCGGTCGAAATACGATTGCCTCCTCGGCGCGAACCTCCACGCCAGCGTCCCCGTGGACCGCCACGTCTTCGTGAAACGCCTCCGCGCGTGGGTGAATGCCGACGGCTTCATCACCGCGCTCAACGCCGACAACCTCGTCGCCTTCACGCCCGGCCCGCCGGCCGTGTGGAAGTTTGTCGGCAACGCTGGCGATGGTCGCAGCGTGGAAATTCATCTCCTCGCCGACATGGTGCCCGGCAATAACACGACGCTCCTGCGCTTCCTCCGCCCCCCGCATGCGCCCGCGCTGGGCCGCGAACTGCCGGTGGAATGCAGTGTGAGCCTCACCGTCCGTTTTGACATCGAGGACCGCAGCTTCCACTGCGAAACCAAGCGCAATCCCGGCAGCGAACACCACTTCGCCGCGCACTCGCACTCGCTCCAAGGCCGCGCCGGCTTCGCCTTCACCCCCGACGCCAGCCGCCACCTTAAAGTCTGGGCGGATGCCGGCCGTTACCATTCCGCAGGCGAGTGGTCCGTGAACATCCCCCACCCGGTCGAAGCCACGCGCGGCCAGGAAGGCTGCGGCGACGCGTTCAGCCCCGGCTGGTTTGAACTGCCCTTGCGCCGGGGCAGCGCCGTCACGCTCGCCGCCAGCGCGGAGTGGGAAGAACACTTCGACCTCGCAGCGTTTCGGTTCACGTCGGACGGCGTCGGCAGCGCGCCAGCGCAAACAACCTCGGTAGGGCAAGACACCGTCGAGCCCCATCTCGAGCGCAGCGAGGCGAGTGCAGCGAGCATCTCGGGCGAAGGCACGGCCGGCCAAGAAGCTCGCTCCGCTCGCGCCTCCTCCGTCGGCAAATGGGGCTCGACGGAGTCTCGCCCTACCAGCGTTGCCGAGTCGGCCAAAGCCGCCTCCGCAGGCAAAACCCGCGCCCTCTTCGACTTCATCACCGAAGCCGCGCCAGAGCAGATGCAGCTCGAAATGGCCGCGACGGCCAGTGCCCTTGGAGCCCGGACGCCCACGTCCGGCTCAGCGAATTCCCCAACGCCGCCGACTGCGGAAGTCGGCGTCCGCGCTCCCGCCGAGGCCGAAGCCCCGCCTTACGATGCCGACTTCGCCGCCGTGTTGCACCGCGCCATCCGCGCGTTCGTCGTGCGCCGCGATTCCGGCAAGACCGTCATCGCCGGTTACCCGTGGTTCCTCGACTGGGGCCGCGACACGCTCATCTGCGCGCGCGGCCTGCTCGCCGCCGGGTTGCGCGACGAGGTGAAGCAAATCCTCATTACCTTCGGCCGCTTCGCCGAGAACGGCACGCTCCCTAACGCCATCTACGGCGACAACGCCAGCAACCGCGACACGAGCGACGCACCACTGTGGTATGGCGTCGTGGTCGAAGACTTCGCGGCAGCGTTGGCGGACGAGTTCAAAGTCCAAGGTCCAAAGTCCAAGGTCGCCGAGTTCTACGCCACACCGGTGGATGCATCGGGGCGCACGCTGACGGATGTGTTGCGCACCATCGCCACCGGCTACTTGCGCGGCACGCCCAATGGCATCCGCGTGGACGCGGCGAGCGGTCTCGTCTGGAGCCCGAGCCATTTCACTTGGATGGACACGAATTACCCCGCCGGCACGCCGCGCGAGGGCTATCCGATTGAGATTCAAGCCCTCTGGATTCGCCTCCTGCGCCAGCTCAACCGCCTCGGCGTCGCGCCCGACGGCGAGCCGTGGAGCGAACTCGCCGCCCGCGCCGACGCTTCACTCAACGACCTCTTCTGGCTCGAAGACCAAGGCTGGTTCGCCGACGTGCTGCTCGCCCGCCCCGGCATCCCCGCCCGTGATGCCGTGCAGGACGAAGCCTTGCGCAGCAACTGCCTGTTCCCCATCAGCCTTGGCTTAGTCACCGGCGACCGCGCCCGGCGCACCGTGGACGCCGCGCTCCGGCACCTCGTCATCCCCGGCGCGCTACGCTCGCTCACGCCGCTGCCCGTCACGCCGCCCCTCGCCATTCACGGCCCCGGCGGACAGTTGCTCAACGACCCGGCGAATCCCTACTGGGGCCACTACGAAGGCGACGAAGACACGCGCCGCAAACCCGCCTACCACAACGGCACGGCGTGGACCTGGACCTTCCCCGTCTTCTGCGAAGCCCTCGCCCGCGCACACGACTCCGCGCCCGAAGCCCTCGCCGCCGCACGCGCCTACCTCGGCAGCGCCAGCGACCTACTCACCACCGGCTGCCTCGGCCACCTCCCCGAAATCGTAGACGGCGACGCCCCGCACACCCAACGCGGCTGCGACGCTCAAGCTTGGGGCGTGACCGAAGCACTGCGGGTGTGGCGCGCGTTGCAGCCTTGAATGGGCACCTACTCCAAGCCCGCACCGCGCCGTTACTTGCCAGCAGCGAGTGGCGGTGGGCCGTTGCGCACGCAGCGGAAGCCGGTGTGGTTCAAGCCCGTGTCTGGCGAGGTCTTCATGCGCATCGCGGGCCGGTAGCCCCAGCAATACGCCTCGGTGCAGAGATACGAGCCACCGCGCGTGATCCGCTTCCAGACGCCTGGTTCGTTCGGGTCGTAGCTCTCCTGTGGGCCTTGCGGGTTCTGCTTCGGACTCTTCGCGTAGTAGTCCGGCATATACCAATCAGTGGTCCATTCCCACACGTTACCCGCCATGTCGAAGAGGCCGTAACCGTTCGCGGCGAACTTACCGACGGGCGACTGGAGCTTGAAGCCATCCTGCAAGGTGTTGCCGTTCGGGAACGAGCCTTGCCATATGTTCGCGAGCCATTTGCCGTCCGGCGTCTTCTCGTTGCCCCAAGTGTAAGTCAGCTTCTCCTGGCCGCCGCGCGCGGCGAATTCCCATTCGGCCTCGGTGGGCAGCCGCTTGCCGGCCCACTTCGCGTAAGCCATCGCGTCGAACCACGCGACTTGCACGACGGGGTGCTGCTCGCGGCTCTTGAGGTCGGAATCCGGGCCTTCGGGGTGCCGCCAGTTTGCACCGGGGACGTAGCGCCACCAGGCCATGTGATTGTTCAACGGCACCTCGCCGAGTGGCGGGGTGAAGACGATGGCTCCGGGGACCAGCGCTTCCGGAGGCGCGTCGGGGAAATCTTCCTGCTTTGGTTTGCGCTCGGCGATGGTCACGTAGCCGGTGGCCTTGACGAACTTTTCAAACTCCGCATTGGTGAGTTCGCAGGTGTCCATCCAGAATCCGTCCACGGTGACTTCGTGAACCGGTTTCTCGTCTGGCTGGCCCGCTTCGGAGCCCATCTGGAACGTGCCGCCGGGAATCCACTGCATCCGGTTCGTCCACGAGTGGTCGTTCGGATTCGCAGCAGCCGCAGGCACCGGTGCCTCCTTCGGCGACGATGGTGTGTGCCCCAACCCCTTGGGCGCGTCGAAACGGCGCGCGTAGTCCTTGGCCCCTTTCTTCTCCAAGAACGGCGAGACGAACGCGACGAGGGCGAGGACCACGACGAGGGCGAGGACAAACTTCCACGGGCTGACGTGGTGCGGATTCGGGGCGGGTGGCTGGCTCATGGGCATTGTGAATTAGACGTGTGCGAGCATGCGGTGGGCAAAGCAAAAGGCAAAAGGCAAAAGGCAAAAGTGCGGTTTGCCGAAACCGCAGCGGCTCCGTCTGTCCATCCAGGCGAGGCGTCGAAGTGCCCGCTGACTACGGACGACAAAAAGCAAAAGGCAGGCGTGTAGCCTGCCTTTTGAGGGAGAGTTGGGAGCGAAGCTCAGGCCTTCGCGGCTTTGCCCTTGCGCTCGGGCTTCGCTTCGGCGGCGGGCGCGGGGGCCTCGGCCTTGGCATCGTCGAAGCGACGGCTCTTGCCACGCTTCTCGGTCTCGGGGGCCGTAGCAACAGCGGGCGTGGGCAGCGGGTTGCTGCTGTTGACGATGATTTTAAGGGTCGTCTGCACGTCGGCGTGGAGGCGCATTTCGGCTTCGTGCTCGCCGATGCTCTTGATGGGCTTCTCGACGTGAATCTTGCGCTTGTCGAGCGCGACTTCGAACTGCTTCTTGAGTTCGTCGGCGATGGTGCCGTTGGTGACGCTGCCGAAGAGCTTGCCGTCGTCGCCAGTCTTCATGGCGATGGTGAGCGTCATCTTGCTCAGGCTCTTGGCCAGCTCGGTCATGGCGTTCAGGTCGTGGGCTTCGCGCTCGGCGCGGCGCTTGCGGAGGGCTTCGAGGCGCTTCTTGTTGCCCTGCGTGAGGGGGAAGGCCAGGCCGTGCGGAAGCAGATAGTTACGGGCAAAGCCAGCGGCGACCTTCACTTGGTCCGATTCAGCGCCGAGGCCAACAATGTGCTGCGAGAGGATGACTTCAACTTTTGCCATAGAAAAATGAGTTTCGAGTTCGGTGTTTTGAGTTTTGCGTTAACGCGAGATCAGAAGGGAACGTCGTCGCCTTGAGGCGGCTCGTCCGCGCCGGAGTCGGCGGGCGGGGCGCTGGCGGCGGGGCGCGCAGGGCGGGCGACGGGCGCGGATGGAACAGGCGATCCACCGCCACTACCGCCACCGGCTGCGGCGTCGCGGTTGCCGCTATCGAGGAAGGAGAAAGATTCGAGGACGACGCCGAGGCGGCTGCGCTTCTGGCCGGTTTGTTTGTCGTCCCATTGATCGAGCTTGAGGCGGCCTTCAACGAGAACGGGCCGCCCCTTGCGGAGATACTGGCCGATGACCTCGGCCTGTTTCCCGAAGGCATCTACATCCACGAAGGTGACTTCCTCTTTCTTCTCGCCGGACTCGTTGGTCCAAGTGCGGTTGATAGCGAGGCCGAACTTCGCAATAGCCGTGCCCTTGGGGGTGTAGCGCAACTCGGGGTCGCGCGTCATGTTCCCGGCGAGGATGACTTTGTTGAAGTTGGCCATACGCAGTGGCGCTGGGAGGTTACTTCTTCTCGGCCTTCTCCGGGACCGGCACAGGCGCGGTGGTGAAACAGACGCGGAACACGTCGGCGCTGAGGGCGAACTTGGCACGCAGGGGCTTGATGGCGGCGGGCGCGGCCTCGAAGATGACGTTCATGTAGAAGCCGGAGGAGTGCTTCTTGTCCGCGACGCGCGCGAAGGGACGCTTGTCCATCTTCTGGACGGTTTCGACTTTGCCGCCGACAGCGTTGATTTCCGAACGCACCTTTTCGATGAGTTCGGTCACGCCTTCTTCTTTACCCACGGTGTTCAAGATGAACAGGCCTTCGTAACGATTCACGGTTTGTCTTTCTGCTGGGGCTGGCTTATCGCCGACCCGTTAAACTGACTCATTGCCTTCTGGATGCCGGCCCCGAGCCAACATCCGACTTGTTCGCCCGCTTTCGCGAGCACCTGTGCGAAAAGCTCACGCTCGTCCGCACCAAATTTGCCGAGCACGTGCCCGGTTATTTCCCGCACCGTCGTGTCGCGCCGGCCGATGCCGATTCGCAACCGCGGATACTCGCGTGTGGCGAGGTGCTGCTCCACGGACTCCAGTCCGTGATGCCCGCCGCTGCTGCCACTGGGCCGCAACCGGAGTTCGCCCAGGGGCAAATCCGCATCGTCCACCGCGATCAACACCTGCGCCGCCGGCACGCGGTAAAAACCGCTCATGGCCCCGACGGCCGCACCACTCAGATTCATGAACGTCTGCGGTTGCACCAGCAACACGCGCCGTCCGTCGCGCTCGGCCTTCGCCACACGGGCTTGGAACTTGCGTTCCAGCTCCCAGCTGGCCCGCCATCGCTCTACCAACCGCTCGACCAGCAGAAACCCGGCGTTGTGGCGCGTTTGGGCGTAATCCGCGCCCGGATTGCCCAACCCCACGATGAGATACAGATTCTCCATGCGCGGGGACGGGCGGTGCGCCCGGGCTTACTTCTTCTTCTCGGCGGGCTTCTTTTCGTCCGCCTTCTTGTCGCCCTTCTTGTCGCCTTCCTTCGCCGAGGCAGCCCCTTCCTTGCCCTCGTCCTTCTTCTCTTTAATCATCTCGGGCTGGGCAGCAGCTTCGCCAGCGACAGCCGCCGCTGCTGTTTCTTGGGCTTCCGTAACCGGCGCGGAAACGGCCAAGACGGTGAGTTCCTTGTTGCCTAGGATTTCGCAGCCTGCGGGGGCCTTGATGTCGGCGATGTGGATGGCTTTGCCGATTTCAAGCGCGGTCACATCCACGAGAATAACTTCAGGCAAGTCTTTTGGAAGGGCGTGAACTTTGAGGCGGTGCAGAACGTGGCCAAGCACGCCGCCGTTCTTGACCCCAACGGACTCGCCGGTGGTCTCGACGGGCACCTGAATCGTCACCTTTTCGTCCGGAGCGACCTCGTGGAAGTCCACGTGGAGGATGCTGCGGGAGACGGGGTGGTGCTGGATTTCCTGCACGAGCGCGAGCCGCTGCGGACGCTGGTCACCGACCACGGTGAGGTCCATGAGGATGTTCTCGCTGACGTGATCGGCGATCGAGTCGCTGAACTCAATGGTGTTCATCTGGAGGTTCTGCGGGGGCGCAAGCCGACCGTAGATGACCGCAGGGATGACCCCGGTGGAACGAAGTTTTTTAACGGCGGCGTGTTTAACCGCCGTGCGCGCTTGCGCATTCATGGCTACAGATTTCATGTCAGATTCTACTTCGGAACGGCGCGCTGATTCATTCAGCTCGTCCGTCCGCCCTTAAATTCAAAGAGCGAGGTCACCGACGAATTACTGTGAATCCGTTTGATGGCTTCGCCCAACAGCGCCGCAACGGACAAGGTCTTTATCGGCACCCTGTCCAGGGCGGGGCGGAGGACCGTATCAGTCGTGATAAGTTCGTCAATCCTTGAATTGCGCAATCGGTCGATGCCCATCGGATTGAGGATCGCGTGCGAGACGCAGGCGTAAATTTTCTTTGCCCCCTTGCGTTTCAGGAGCTTCGCAGCGGTGGTGATCGTGCCCGCTGTCTCGGTCAGGTCATCCACCATCAGCACATTCTTCCCGCGGATATCGCCGATGACCGCGATGGACTCCACTTCCGTCGCGCTCTTGCGGCGCTTCGCCACGATGGCCAGGCCGCAGCCGAGCACCTCCGAGTAGGCGTGCGCCATCTTGAGGCCGCCCACGTCCGGACTGACCACGACGAGGTCGGTGAGGTTCAGCGTCTTGAGGTAGTCATACATCACCGGCGCGGCGTAGAGGTGGTCCACCGGGATGTCGAAGAAGCCCTGAATCTGCTGCGCGTGCAGGTCCATCGTGAGCACGCGGTTCGCGCCGGCGGCGACGATGAGATTCGCGACAAGCTTGGCGGTGATGGGCACGCGGGGCTGGTCCTTGCGGTCCTGGCGCGCGTAGCCGTAGAAGGGCAGCACGGCGGTGATGCGCTTGGCACTCGAACGCTTCAACGCGTCAATCATGATGAACATCTCCATCAGATTGTGGTTCGTCGGCGGGCTGGTGGACTGCACTACGAACACATCCTCGCCACGCACGTTCTCATCAATCTTCACATACGTCTCCCCGTCGGGAAACGCGTCCACCGTGCACGCGCCCAGCGGCATGTTGATGGAGTCGCAGATCGCCTGTGCGAGGGGCCGGTTAGAGGTGCCGGTGAAGATTTTCACAAGTGCGCGGTGGCCGTTTGGATTCGGTGGAACAAAAAACCGCCCTGACGGCGGCTGAAATGTGCGCGGACTGTAACAACGGAGTCACGCGTGGCAAGTCCGAAGCCGCTGCGTTCACCGGCCGCTGGATTTTCCTCGCTTCACCATGATTCCGCCACAATAAATCTGCCCCTCGCCCGTCGAAGGCTGACCTTTTTACAGGCAAGTCACACCAACACATGAAACTAAAGTCCCTACTCGCCGCCAGCCTCTTGCTCGCAGCGTCACTCCCACAACTCGTAGCCGCTGGCTTCGAACTCAAGCCCGGTGAGAACGTCGCCCTCATCGGCAACGCGCTCGCCGACCGCATGCAGCACCACGGTTGGCTGGAGACGCTCGTCCACGCCAAACTCCCCAAGCACAACCTCGTCTTCCGCAACCTCGCGGCCGCAGGCGACGAGGTCGCGGGCTTCACGGAGAAGCCCGACGCGAAGTTCCGCATGCGCTCGGAGAACTTTGGCACCTCCGATGACTGGCTCAAGCGCACGCAGGCCGACGTGGTCTGGGCGTTCTTCGGCTACAACGAGTCATTCGCGGGCGAGGCGGGCTTGGCGAATTTCAAGACGGAGCTCACCCGTTTCATCAAGCACACCATCGGCCAAAACTACAGCGGCAAGGGCAACGCGCGCCTCGTGCTCTTCTCGCCCATCGCCGCCGAGCCGAGCAGCGACCCCAACCGCCCCAAGGCCGAGCCGCTCAACGCCAACTTGAAGGCTTACACCGCCGCGATGGCCGAAGTGGCCAAGGCGAACAACGTGCCGTTCGTGGACCTCTTCGCCAGTTCCTCCACGCTGTTCGGCCGCGCGAAGCAGCCGCTGACCTTCAACACCGTTCACCTCACTAAGGCCGGCGACAAGGCGCTCGCGCCCGAGGCGTTCCGCGCGCTGTTCGGTGAGTCCGCGCCGGACGCCGCGAAGCTGGAAAAGCTCCGGGGCGCGGTGCTGGATAAGAACTTCGAGTATCACCGCCGCTACCGCACGGTGGACGGCTACAACGTCTATGGTGGCCGCTCGGGATTGGTCTTCGAGGCGGGCAAGGGCGGCTTCAAGCAGAACAACAAGGAACCCGAGGCCCCCGCGCTCTCGAACTACCAGACCATGCAGGACGAGATGAAGCAGCGGGACGTGAAGACGGCCAACCGCGACAAGCGCATCTGGGCCGTGGCCAAGGGCGGCGACGAGAAGGTCACCGATGACAACCTCCCGCCGGTGCGGTTGCTCCCGTCCTCGAACAAGCCCGACGTGAAGCCCTTCCTCAGCGGCGAAGAATCGATCAAGCACATGACCGTGCCCAAGGGTGCCAAGGTCACGTTGGTCGCCGATGAAGTGCAGTTCCCCGAGCTGGCCAGCCCTGTGCAGATGGGCTTCGACCCCAAGGGCCGCCTGTGGGTCGCCGCTTGGCCCAGCTACCCCGAGCTGCGCCCGACGGACAAGGTCTCTGACAAATTGCTCGTCTTCGACCTCGGTGCGGACGGCAAGGCGAAGAAATGCACGACTTTCCTCGACGGCTTGAACTGCCCGACGGGCTTCCAGTTCTACAAGGACGGCGTGCTCGCGGTGCAGGCTCCCGACGTGTGGTTCGCGCGCGACACCGACGGCGACGGCAAGGCCGACTGGAAGGAACGCGTCATCATGGGCCTCGATTCCGCCGACTCCCACCACACGGCGAACGCGATGGCTTACGGCCCCGGCGGCGACACCTTCCTCAGCGACGGCGTCTTCCACCGCACGCAGATGGAGACGCCCTACGGCCCGCCCGTGCGCAACAACGACGGCTGCATCTACCGTTGGGAGCCGCTCACCAGCAAGCTCGAGCGCTACGTCCCCTACGGCTTCGCGAACCCGCACGGCAAGGTCTTCGACCGTTGGGGCAATGACATCATCACCGACGCCACCGGCAACGCGAACTACTTCGCCCCGGCCTTCAGCGGCTTGCTGACTGGCGAGCCGAACACCAAGCATCCGAACCTGAAACAATTCTGGAACCGGCCTTACCGCCCGTGCGCCGGCACGGCGATGGTCTCCAGCCGCCACTTCCCGGAGGACTGGCAGGGCAATTTCCTCAACTGCAACGTCATTGGCTACCAAGGCATCTTCCGCGTGAAAGTCAGCGAAGACGGCGCGGGCTTGAAGGGCGAAACCCTCGAAGTCACGAAGGTCAAGGACGCCGCCGGCAAGGAAGTGGACAAGCTCGGCGGCCTGGTCGTCGGCGACAACGCGATGATTCCCAACTTCCGCCCGTCCTGCGTGGCGGTCGCGCCCGATGGCTCCATCTACTTCTGCGACTGGGCCAAGGAACTCATCGGCCACATGCAGCATCACCTCCGCGACCCGAACCGCGACAAGACCCACGGCCGCATCTACCGCATCACCTTCGAGGGCCGCGACCTGATCAAGCCCGTGAAGATTGATGGCGAACCCATCGAGAAGTTGCTCGAAGTGCTCAAGACTCCCGAGGACGACGTCCGCACCCGCGCCAAGATTGAGTTGAGCAAGCACGACTCCGCCAAGGTCATCACCGCCACGAAGAAGTGGGCCGCGAGCCTCAGCAAGACCGACAAGGAATACGCCCACCACCTCACCGAAGCCCTCTGGGTCCACCAGTGGCACAACGTCGTGGACGAAGCGCTCCTCAAGGAAGTCCTCCGCTCGCCCGACCACCGCGCCCGCGCTGCCGCCACCCGCGTGCTCTGCTACTGGCGCGACCGCGTGAAAGACCCGCTCGCCCTCCTCAAGGTGCAGGCCGTTGATGACCACGCCCGCGTCCGCCTCGAAGCCATCCGCGCGTGCAGCTTCTTCCAGACGAGCGCCGCCGCCGAGGTCGCCCTCGGTGCGTTGGAGAAGGAAGCCGACCCGAACAAGCCCGATTACTACATCAAGTATTGCCTCGACCAAACGCTCAAGCAGCTCGGCAAATACAAGTAAGCAGGGCAACCCGATTCGCGAACCAGGCCGGCAGGAAACTGCCGGCCTGTTTCTTTTGTGGGCGTGCTTGCAAATTCCCCGCGCTTCTAAATTCTTCGCCCATGACCTCGCCCGTTCCCACCTCGCGCCGCGCCTTCCTCGCCGCCACCGGTTCCACCGTCCTCGCCGCCGCCGCGTCCGCTGCGGACCCCCTCACCACCTTCGGCCCCCGCAAGCCCCTGCGCATCGGCGTCATCTCCTCCAGCATCGGCGGGCGGCCCCAGAAGACCAACGGCCACACCTACCACTTCGCCCACGGCTTCCACCCCACCGTGGACATGAAGATGATCGAGAAGCACCTCAGCAAAGGCCCGGTGGACTTGTTCAAATCTCACTTCCGCAACCCCAAGGAAGACTTCGCCAAGCTCCCTTTCGACAACACCGTCATCTCCGCCTACTACGATGCCGACCCCGCCAGCGCCCAGATGTTCGCCGACTGCTTCCCCGGCGTCCAAGTCGCCCGCACCCTCGACGAACTCGTGAAGAACTCCGACGCCATCTGGGTGGGCGACGCCAGCGGGCGCGGTGAAGACCACTTCGAGCTGTGCGCCCCCGGCCTCGCAAAAGGCCTGCCCACCTTCTGCGACAAACCCATCGGCGGCACCGTCATCGAGACCCGCCGCATCCTCGACTTCGCGAAGCAACACAAAGCCCCCATCATGTCCTCCAGCCTCTACCGCCACCAATGGGGCACCGAGGAAGCCCTCCGCATGAAGACCAGCGGCGAGTTCGGCGCGCTCGAATACGTCATCGCCTGCACCGGCGGCGACTACAGCTACCCCAGTTGGTTCATCTACGGCCAGCACCCCGTCTGGATGTGCATGACCCTCGCCGGCCCCGGTGTGAAAGCCGTCTCCATGTATGCCCACGGCACCACCTGCCACGCGCACCTGACCTACGCCGACCGCCAGCCCGCCCACGTCTGGTATGGCCGCCCCGACGCCCGGCCCACCTACAGCACCGCCAGCGCGCACTTCACGAAGAAAGCCTACGAGTGGACCCCCGCCATCAACGGCAACTACTGGTTCGGCCACCACTACCAAATCTTCCGCATGAGCCAGGTCTTCCTGAAGATGGTCGAGACCGGCGTCGAGCAAGTCCCGCCGCAGGAAATCCTCGAAGTCACCGCCATCATCGCCGCCGCCGCCAAGTCCGTGAACGAGCGCAGCCGCTTGGTGGAACTGGCGGAGGTGATGTAGCCCGGTAGGGCCGACCTGTGGTCGGCCTCGTCCCTCGCATTAGACACACGAGGCCGCGCACAGCGCGGCCCTACCGCTGCCCATCCCAACGGCTCCTCTCCCATACCAAGTCCCATGCGTTTCGGTAGGAACAACGTTGCGGACCCTCGCCCGTCTTCTCCCTCACCCCGGCCCTCTCCCGCTGGGAGAGGGAGAAGCTACGTCGCCGTCCGGCCCAACTGCGGCGGCCCCTTGCCAACCGACGCGGGCTGCGTGGCTCCCTCTCCCAGCGGGAGAGGGCCGGGGTGAGGGAGAACGGCCACCCATTTTACCGATTGGCTACCGGACTTG
>JBDKJY010000010.1:0-168733 GCA_039796295.1 Verrucomicrobiota bacterium | reverse complement strand
CGTGAAGACCCGCGTCGCGCGTTATCACAATGTCTATGGGCCCGAAGGCACGTGGGACGGTGGCCGTGAGAAAGCCCCCGCCGCCGTGTGCCGCAAGGTGATCGCCGCCAAGCTCTCCGGGAAGCACACGATCGAGATTTGGGGCGACGGCAACCAGACGCGCTCGTTCATGTATATCGACGACTGCGTCAAGGGGACGCAGATGCTGACCCACAGCGATTACGTGGAGCCGATCAACATTGGCAGCTCCGAGAAGGTGACCATCAACCAACTGGTGGACCTCGCCGAGTCCATCGCGGGCGTGAAGCTACAGCGCCACTATAAGCTGGACGCGCCCAAGGGAGTGAACGGGCGCAATTCAGACAACGCGCTCATCCAACGGGTATTCGGCTGGGAGCCGAGCATCTCGCTGCGCACGGGCTTGGAGCAGACCTACGCGTGGATTTACGACCAGATGGTCTCCCAGGCGAAATCGAAGTAAGCGGGGCGCAACCAAGGAGCAACTCGCGGCCCCTGAACGAGGCTACCTGAGCGGTCCACTCTACAAAGAGGAAGGCTGCATTGAGCAGGGTAGCTCCATGGGGTAAGCCATTGCCCGCCGACACAGGAAGCCCGAAAGCCACCCGCCTAAATCTGCTGCACGACCTTCTGGTAGCACTCGGGGCAAATGCCGTGGGTGAACTTTGCCTGCGAGTGCGTCGTGATGTAGGACTCGACCTCGTGCCAGTAGTTCCGGTCGTCGCGGATTTTCTTGCAGTAGCAGCAGATGGGCAGGAGGCCCTGAAGTTGTTTCACGTGCTCCAGCGCGGCTTCGAGGTCGGTCACGCGGGCGGCTAGTTCGGTCTGGAGATGGACTACGCGCGCGCCGACTTGCACCCGGGCTTTCAACTCTTCTTGGTCGAACGGCTTGGTGATGTAGTCGTCCGCACCGGACTCGAGGCCTTGGACGATGTTCGCCTTCCCGCCCCGGATGGTGAGCAGGATCATGTAGAGGGGCGAGAGCTTGAGCTGGTGGCGCGCGCGGCAGCACAGCTCCACGCCATCCATGCCGGGCATCTGCCAGTCGATGACGGCGAGCCGCGGGGGATTCTCAACTTGGAACGCCTGGATGGCCTGCTCGCCGTTGGTGGTGCTGACGACCTCGTATTGCCAGCGGGTCAGCAGGTCTTCGAGGATCCGGCGGACCACGGGGTCATCTTCAACGATCAGGACTTTCATGTGCTTTGGCGGTGAACGCAGGGCGAGCGTTCCAAGAAGGCGGCGGCGCGTCAAGCTACGCGTGCGGCAAACGCGATTGCCTCACACCCCTCGCCCCGCCAAGCTCCGCGCATGAAATACCGTCGCTTCGGCAAGACCGAACTCCAGATGCCCGTCTTCTCCTGCGGCGGCATGCGCTACCAGCACAAGTGGCAGGACGTGCCGCCCGGCGAAGTCCCCAAGGACGGCCAGGCCAACCTCGAAGCCACCATCCACCGCGCCCTCGCGCTCGGCATCAACCACATAGAGACCGCGCGCGGCTACGGCTCCAGCGAGATGCAGCTCGGCTGGGTGCTCCCGCAAATCAAGCGCGACAAACTCATCGTCCAGACCAAGGTCGCGCCCTTCGCCACGCCCGAGGAATTCCTCCGCACCTTCGACCAGTCCATGAAGCACCTGCGGCTCGACCACGTGGAACTGCTCTCCTTCCACGGCATCAACAATCGCCAGCACCTCGACTGGACCCTCCGCAAAGGCGGCTGCCTCGAAGCCGCGCGCAAGCTCCAGCGCGAAGGCCGCTGCCGCCACATCGGCTTCAGCACCCACGCCACCACCGACGTCATCCTCGACGCCGTCAACTCCGGCGAGTTCGCCTACTTCAACGTCCACTGGTATTTCGTCAACCACCTCAACTGGGCCGCCCTCGAGGCCGCCACGCGCCTGGACATGGGCGTCTTCATCATCAGCCCCAACGACAAGGGCGGGAAACTCTACGCGCCGCCGAAGAAGCTCGTGGACCTCTGCGCCCCGCTCACCCCCATGCAGTTCAACTCGCTCTACTGCCTGGCCCGCCCGGAGGTCCACACCCTCAGTTGCGGCGCGGCCCGCCCCAGCGACTTCGACGACCACGTCGCTGGCCTCGCGCATTACGACCGCGCGGCGGAAGCCATCGCGCCCATGGAGGCCCGGCTGCGCGCCGAGATGCTCCGCGTGCTGGGCGACGACTGGTGCCGCCGGTGGTTCGAGGGCCTGCCGAACTACGGGGACGTGCCCGGCGAAATCAACGTGAGCGAAATCCTCCGCCTCTGGACCTACGCGAAGTCCCTCGACCTCGTAGACTGGGGCAAGATGCGCTACAACCTGCTGGGCCAGGCCGACCACTGGTTCCCCGGCCACAACGCCGCGAGCTTCGACGAGCGCAAGCTGCTGGCGACCGTGCAGCACAGCCCCTTCGCCGCCCGCATCCCGGCCATCCTCCGCGAGGCGCACGCGATGATGTGGGAGGCTCCGGTGAAAAGGCTGAGTCAGAGTTAACGACCCAAGCTCAGCGACGGCCTCGGCGGCGGCGGTGGAGCGCACGGTGCGCTCACGAATTCCCGCGACGCTCGAACGGACGGTGGGGAGGCCGTTAGATGCCATGAAGGGTTGCGCGGCGTGAGCCCAAGGGGCACACGGCTGCGCGTATGAATCAACAATCCATCCAGCATCACCCCGCGACTACAACCGCAACCCTCGTCCCTGACAAGCCTGCAGGCCCACCTGCACCTGTCAGCGCCCGCCACGTCTTCAAGCTGGGCCTGGACGTGGACATGCACTTCGCCGTCACGGCCATCCAGTGCGATCACGGCGCGATCAAACCCGCGCAGAAGCTCACGCGCCCGCAGCTCCTGAAGTGGGTGCGGGAGCAGGTCGCCGCCGGGCACACCGTCCACACCGTGTATGAGGCGTGCGGCTTCGGCTACACGCTGCACGAGGAACTCACCGCCGCCGGGGCGCAGTCACTGGTCACCACGCCGATGTGCCTCTCGCCCGAGCGCCAGCGCAAGAACGACCGGCTGGACGCGCTGCAGCGCATGGCCACGTCTCTCGTCTATCTGAACAAATGCTCATACCTCGACTTGAACTCTCGCTTGCGCTCCTCGCCTGACGATGCGGTGAGGCCAGCACAACGATGCTCTGCGTGAGCATCCCAACCCTCGGGCCACATCCGAAAAACAAAATCACTGCAACAAGGACAGACAACGCGCTGGTGTGCGACATCATCCGCACTCAACTCCGAAGCGTTCGTAATTGCGTCGTCTGGTCTGCGTGTCGGTGTCATAGAACTCAAAGCGTGCGCAGTGGCCTAACAGGTATTCGACCGCACGTTGCGGCCGAGCATCCCAGCCAAGAGTCGTCGTCCCCGAGGTGAGGTGGCCTGCGGGTGAGCCGGTGGGCAGGTGAGAGAGTGGGAGAGCGTGCGGCGCTGCTGGCGAATAGGCATTGGAGAGCGAGAAACAACGGAAACTACATCGGATGCCCCCTGTCCGAACTCCAGGCGAGGAGCGCGACAATGGATACAAAGGCCAGCAACGCTAGCAGGAGCAATCCGGCGATAATTGTGATGGCCTTGCCGGCGGGTTGCTTCCAGCGAGTGATACCGAAAATGATACCGGCTACCAGCCCAAGGGCTATGAGTGGCACGACGACAAAGATCGGTTGGAAAATCATGGCTTCGTGTCGGGTTCTGCTATCCGTGGCTTTGTTGACGTTCGCTGCATCGGGGGAGGCGAGGAAACGCCTAACAGGTATTCGACCGCACGTTGCGGCGTAGCAAAGTGGTCGTGGTGGACATGGCGGGAGGTTATTGCCGGGCGCGGGTCTGTCCAGCGGCACTTTCCAGCGTCCCAGCCAAGAGCCGTCGTCGCCAAGGTGAGGCGGTCTGCGGGTGAGCCGGTGGGCAGGTTAGAGAGTGAGACCGTCGCGCGCCTCTGTCACTTGGCTTCGTCCGCCTTGGCTTTGAACGCCGCGCGTGCTTGGCGGGCCAGCCGTTCGTAGAGCGCACCGAAGGCGCGGGCGTCGGTCTCGCGATAGAATTTGAGAAACGGGCCGTTGGTTTCGGACAGGTCCAGGATGGTTTCGCCGTTCAACTCGACTTCGATATTGCGACTGCCTCGGCCGGAGCCGGAGCCGACGAGCCCGACGACCGGACCGGTTCCCTTCTCCGCGTGGATTTCGATGGCCTTGCCGTCGAGCAGTTCCTTGCAGAGGCCTTTCGCGTCGAAGGGGCGCGACTCAAGGCGTTTGTAGGTGCTGTGGTCTTTCTTGTATTCGAGGACGACGCGGTGGACCTGATTGGAGGTGAACTCCCACATCTCGCTCCCTCCGACCGGAACCCGTTCCCCGGAAGTCTTCACCTTGGGTTCCCCCAAACACGCGCCAAGGCGGATGACCATGCCCTCGGGCCAAGCGCCGGACGCTTGGCCCTTCTCCAGAAGTGCCCGGACATCCATCGCCGGGCGTTTCGTGCCGCCTTTGGCCGTGGGTTGATCCGCGCTAACGGGGGCCGGACTGGCCAGCAAGCCAGCGAGCAGTGCCGTTGCTGAGAGCAGCAAATGAAGTTTCATCAGGGATTGGACGGGCAACTCGGTTAAAGGCTCCGGTTCGCTCGGAGAATGTTTCTGAGATTACCCTTCTTCCTCCGCAGAGCGAAGGCAGAAGGTGGCGAATGAGGGTGCGGCCAGGCGCTCCGCAGTCCGCCAAATTCCTTTCCCCGCCCGCGCCCGCTCCCCACACTCCGCGCATGAACGTGACCGTCCGTGGGCGCACGCGCCATTACCGCACCGTCAGCTTCGACGCGGCGAAGAACCAAGTCCGGCTCATTGAGCAACGCCTGCTGCCGCACGAGTTCAAGGTCGTCGGCACGCGCGACTTCCGCGCCACCGCCGTCGCCATCCGCGACATGGTCGTGCGCGGCGCGGGTGCCATCGGCGCGACGGCGGCTTACGGGCTGGCACAGGGCGCGCGGGCGTTTCGCGGGAAGGACCTGGCGAAGTTTCAGGCGCACGTGGAAGCCGTCTTCACTGCGCTGAAGGAAGCCCGGCCCACTGCCGTTGACCCCGTCAACGCGATGCTCGACGTGCGTCGCGCGATGTCCGTCGGCACGACTGTCGCCGAGCAGCAGGCCCTCGCGCTCACTGCCGCCGAGCACTTCGCCGACGAGGACGTGGCGCATTGCGAAGCCATCGGCCAGCACGGCGCGAAGTTGATTCGTGACGGCATGAGGGTGCTCACGCATTGCAACGCCGGCTGGCTGGCCTTCGTGGACATCGGCAGCGCCACCGCGCCGATGTATGCGGCGCAGGCGGCGGGCCGGAAGTTCCACGTCTTCTGCGACGAGACGCGCCCGCGCTCGCAGGGCGCGACGCTCACCGCGTGGGAGCTGGCGCAGCAGGGCGTGTCGCACCAAATCATTGCCGACAACGCCGCCGGCTTCCTCATGTGGCGCGGGGAGATTGACCTCGTCATCGTGGGCAGCGACCGCACGCTGGGCCGCACCGGCGAGGTCGCGAACAAGATTGGCACCTACACGAAGGCCGTGCTCGCCAAGCGCCACGGCATCCCCTTCTACGTCGCCATCCCGCGCTCGACGATTGACTGGCAGATGAAGTCGGGGCGGGACATTCCCATCGAGGAGCGCGGGGAGAGTGAGGTGCTCGGGGCGTGGGGCGTGGTCCAAAGGCAAAAGGCAAAAGGTGAAAGGCAAAAGGAGGGGGAGCGCGCTTACGTGCGCGTGGCGAATCCGACGAGCGGGGCGCGCAATCCGGGCTTCGATGTCACGCCGCCGGAGCTCATCACGGGCATCATCACGCCGGAAGGCATCTTCAAGCCGGGCGAGCTGTGGAAACATCGGCGCAAGCTCGGCGGGCCGAGGTAGGATCGCGCATCGCCCCCGATGAGCTTGATGCAGCCGCTGCTCGACCGTTGGTTCGCGTTCTACTATTTCGCCGCGCCGCTGCTGTGGTTTTGGCGGCGGCTCGGTGGGTGTCAGCGCGGGTGGGTGGACGGGGTGTTGTCCTCGGTGAGAGTGGGGCGGTTTGCCGGGCATCTTTAGCTGCCTGGCATCCCCCCACCCCGGAGGGGCAACTCCGGCTCAGGTGCCACAGGCCGTCCTCGACAGGTCAGGGAAAGCCCCTCTAGCTTGGTGGGCGAATGAACCAATGTTCCGCCAACTCGCGGACGGACTCGGCTAGACCGTCCGTGATCAGTTTCGCGCAGGCTTTGGCCCCGCTGGGCCGGGAGGAGTTTCTCGCGGACTACTGGGGGCAGAATTACCTGCGGGTGCCCGGTGAGCCGGGCAAGTTCTCCGCGCTGATGAATTGGTGCGAGCTGGAGCGCCTGCTGGAAGAGCAGCGGTTCCATGGCACACGGCTGCGGTTATTCCAGAACGGGAAGGCCTTGCCGCCGGAACAGTTCCTGATCGAGCAACCGCTCGGCCCCGTGGTGAACGCGGCGGGGTTGCTCAACGCGCTCTCCGCCGGCGCCTCTTTGGTGTTGAGTGGGGTGCAAGGCTCGTTCCCGGGCATCCGGGCGTTTGCAGACTCGTTGGAGGCGGAGTTGCAATTGCACACCTGGGTAAACCTGTATGCGGGCTGGCGAACGCAGCAGGCTTTTGATCTGCACTGGGATGATCACAACACGTTGATTTTGCAAGTGGCGGGGCGCAAGCGGTGGCAGGTCTTCCGCCCCACGGTCTGGCATCCGCTGAAGGAGATGCCGGGGGATCCAGCCGCGCGCCCGACGGAGCCGCCGGTGTGGGAGGGCGTGCTGGAGGAGGGGGATTTGCTCTATATGCCGCGGGGCTGGTGGCATATGGCCTGTCCGCTGGATGAGCCCAGTTTGCATCTGACCTTTAGCAACGATCCGGGCCATGGCACCGGGCTGCTGAAGTGGCTGGCCGGGCAGTTGAGCGCGCACGCGGAAGTTCGGCGCGACTTGCCGCACTTGGCTGGGCCAGCGGCGCAGCAGCAGTATTTGGCACGCGTGCGGGAGCTGGTTGCCGAGGCGTTGCAGGGCGAGGTGATTGAACGGTATCTCGCTTCCACGCAGACCCTGTGTGCTCCCCGGCCGGAGGTGAGCCTGGCGCGGCTGAACGCGGGGCGCGGCGTGAGTCTCTCGCCGCTCACGAAGGTGCGGCTGACGACGGCGCGGCGGCTGGCGTTTGAGGGGCTGGCGAAAAACACCGGCGGGATCGTGCGGTTCCGTGCGGGGGACAAATGGATGCAGTGTGCGGGCGGGTTGGTGCCTGCGTTGCAGGGGTTGGGCACGGTGCCCGTCGCGGTGGCGGAGTTGGGCCGCCGGCTGCCGGACCCGGCCGCGATGGCCCAGCTTACGTTGCTGCTGGCGAGTCTGCTGGCGGCGGGGGTGCTGGCGGTCGAGCCCGGGGCTGACCCCACCGCATAATTCAACTTGGCCTGCCGGTTTGGCAGGCTGTAAATTCAAGCCAGTTCGTTACTCAAATGTTGGACCCAGACCCGCCTTACCGTTACCAAGTCTATGGCTTGACGCTCGCGACTTGGGTGCCGTTCCCGGAGCTGGTGCCGGCGGCGGCGGATGCGCCCGTGGATGCGGTGGTCCGCTTAGGCGAGGTGCCGGCCGCGCTGCCGGAGCTGAAGGGTCGAGGCGTCCGCTACCAAGCTGCTCCCGGGGTGCTGCTGGCGTGGGTGGACGGGGTCGCCCGGTATCTCACCAGCAAGGGCCGGGAGATTATCGTGGAGCCGCAGCCCGGTGCGTGTGAGGCGGACATCAAGGCGCTGCTGTTCTGCTCGCCCATGGGGGCGCTATTGCACCAGCGGGAGCTGCTGCCGTTACACGCCAGCGCCATCGCCACGGAGCGCGGGGCAGTGTTGTTTCTGGGGCCTTCGGGCCGGGGGAAATCCACGTTGGCCGCACACTTTCAGCAGCGGGGCTTTCCGGTGTTGGCGGATGACGTGGCGGTGATTTCGTTTGATGCCCACGGCCGGGCAATGGTGGCCCCGGGGCCGCCGGTGTTCAAAGTCTGGCCGGACTCCGTGCGGGCGCTGGGGGAATCCGTGGAACAACTGCCGCAGTTGCGCACGGGCCTGGAAAAGCGCTCGCTCGCCTTCGGTAGCCAGCGCGCTCCGGCGGCTTTGCCCCTGGCGCGGGTGTATCACCTTGATGCCGTTCAGGGCTGGCGGCAGGTCAAGCTGGTGACGCTGGCCCCGGCCGATCAGTTGCGGGTCTTGCTCAACAACACGTATCGCAAAGGGTATGTCGCGGGGCTGGGCCGGCAGACCGCACATTTCCAACAAGTCGGACGCGTGCTGGCCCAGGCCGAGGTGCGGCGCGTGAGCCGGCCTGACAGCAACATTTTTTACCTGCGTGAGCTGGCGGACGAGCTGGTGGCAGACTTCACGCGATGAAAGGAATTGTCTGGCTGGCCAGTTATCCCAAGAGCGGCAACACATGGTTCCGGGCGTTCCTGGCCAATCTGCTGGCCGATGCCGTCGAGCCGGTGGACATCAACGCTTTGGGCGCGCAAACCTTTTCCTCGGTGGACATGTTGGACGAGGTCGTGGGTTGGGAATGCACCGACCTGACGCTGGCGGAACTCGCTGCCCTGCGGCTAGCCGCCCAGGAGGCGCTGGCGGTGGAGGAGCCCGTGCTGAAGGTGCATGAGGCCTGCACGGACCCGGTCAGTGGGGCCTCGTTGTTCTCCCCGGCGGCCACCCGGGCCGCGTTGTATTTCATCCGCAATCCTTTGGATGTCTGCGTTTCCTACGCGCATCATTATCACATCACGTTGGATGAGGCGGTGGCCTTCATGAACGAACCGCGCAACCGAATCCGACGCAAGGGTGGGATGAACGGTCAGTTGCCGCAGCCGTTGGGCACTTGGAGCCATCATGTGGCCAGTTGGATGGAATTCCCCGGACGGGTATTGCCCATCCGGTATGAAGATATGCTGGCCCGGCCGGAGGAGACGTTCTTGGCGGCCTGCCAGTTCGCCGGTTTCCCGGATGATTTGGCGCGCATCCGCCGGGCCGTCACGCACGCCAGCTTTGACCGGTTGCGCGCGCAGGAGGCGGCGAATGGTTTCCGCGAGGCGTCACGCGGCAGTGTTTTCTTCCGCTCCGGCAAGGCCGGCGGCTGGCGGAACGTATTGTCTCCGGGGCAGGTGCAAACTATCGTCCAACACCATGACGCGGTGATGCGGCGCTTTGGTTATCTGGACGGCGATGGCACACCGGTTTGAACACGGTTCTTATGGCGAAGCAACTCGTTGAACTTAAATCTCTGGTCGGGCAAGCCCCGGACTTGGTCAGCACCCTGATCGGGGGCGAAACCGCGCTGATGAGCATCCGCACGGGCAGTTATCACAGTCTGGACCGGGTCGGCAGCCGGATCTGGGAACTGATCGCCACGCCGCGAACCGTGGCCTCCGTCGTGGACCAATTGCTCGCGGAATTCGCCGTGGAGCGCCCGCTGTGCGAGGCCCAGGCGCTCGCCTTCCTACAGAAACTCTCCGACGACGAACTGCTCCACGTGACGGATGCGGCGGCTTGACCAGTTCCTGTGGGCGGGCTAGCCAACGGTGCGTTGCAGCGGTTGGGTCACTCGGCTGGTGAGCTGCTGTCCTTGCGCGTGCGCTTCCGGCGGCTCGCGGCCCTGAACGCCTTTCTTCTTTAACCGCGCGTGAGCTTCATCACCGGCTTTCTCAACCTCGACTCCGCCCCGGCGGATGCCCAGCTCGCGGAGCGGATGCTGGCGCACGCCCGGTCCCTCGGGCCAGACGGTTCCGGGCTCTACACTCAAGGTCCGGTTGCCCTCGGCCATGCGTTGGTCAGCATCACGCCAGAATCACGCCAGGAAACCTCGCCCTGGCGCAGTGCGGACGGGCAGCGGGTCATCACCTACGACGGCCGCTTGGATCATCGCGAAGATTTATGTCGCGCCCTGGGGCTGCCCGCGTCCGCGCTTGAGCTGCCCGACCCCGAGTTGATCCTGCGCGCTCACGAGCAGTGGGGCCACGACTGCGTGACTCGGCTGGAGGGGGAGTTCGCGTTCGCCCTCTGGGACAATCGCCAGCAGGAACTCTTCTGCGCGCGCGATCCCCTGGGAGCGTGTGGCTTCCACTACCATCTGGACGGCCGGCGGTTCGTGTTCGCCAGCCAGATTCGAGACGTGCTCCTCGGGGCGGGCCTGCCCAAACGACTGGATGAACTGACGCTGGGTTATCACCTCACGGCGCTAGTGCCGCTGGCCACCGGCACGCTCTACGCCGGGGTGATGCGGCTCCCGGCGGGCCGCACCCTCGTGGTTCGCCCCGGCGGAACCCCGGCCTTCCGCACCTACCGGCAGTTCACGATGCAGCCGGAAATCCGCCTGCGTTCCCCGCAGGAATACAGCGAGGCACTCCGGGGCTTGTTGGACGATGCCGTCCGTTCCTGTTTGCGGACCCACCATCCGGTCGCCGCCATGCTCAGTGGCGGGTTGGACTCCACCGGCGTCGCGTGCCTGGCCGCCCGCCAGTTGGCTGCGCGCGGCCAACGGCTCGTGACCGTCTCCAGCGTCGTGCGCCCCGGCTTTCCCGATGTGGACTGGGCGCGGGAGGAAAGCGCCTTCATCGCCAGCGCCACCGCCCGCTACCCGGCGATGGACCCGCACTTCGCCTACGGAGAAGCCTTTCCTGCGGTGGAGTTGGACGACCGGGTCTATGACCGGCGCGACGAACCCCTGGGCGACATCAAATCTTTCCGGACGCGGGAGATGATCGAACTGAACGGGCTGCCGAATACGGAAAACCCCGGATGCTTTTTCCTCCCGGGAGCAGCGGATTGGGCAAACTGATGTCAGTGGAGAGGAATTGAGCAGGTTTTCCGCTGGGGTGGGCTGCCGGGGCGGAAAAGCTGCCCAGTTTTGGCTGGGGGAGCAGAATGTGACCGTCCTGAAGTGGTTTTAGCCCGAATTCCGAAGTCGAACGGCGGTCGAGGGCGAGGAGCGCGGCTTTCAAGCCGCAGCAACGTGGCTGTCTCAACAACTGCCTGCCCAACGCACTTTCCAGCCCAGCCTGCTGCGGTTTGAAAGCCGCGCTCCGGGCGCGTTCGGTGCCCGCGGGGTGGCTTCGACTTCGGCGTTCGGGTTGAACCGATCCGGTCAAGCCCCTTCGCCGAAGGAGGCGAGGGTGGTGTGGGTGAGGCTCTCCGCGCGACCGGTCAGGATTTTATCTCCGGCGCGGAGCCAGGCGTGGGCGGTGAACTTCGTTTCGTCCGGACGGGCGACTCCGAGGTAGAGCGTGGAAGCCAGACGACGGCGGCGGAGCATCCACTTGGCCGCCATCGCCTGCGGGAGGCAGACAAAACCCAGCGGGACATGTGCGGCGACGGATTGCACGGCCCAGGACACCCGCAGCGCGAGCTGGCGTTCCGTCTCGGTCAGGGTGGCGGCGGTCTCGGTCTGCGATTTCCCCAAGCGCGGGGCAATCCAGCGGAACGGCACTGTCAGCAGGAGTAGCTTGGCCCAGCTCAACCAGACCAGCGCCTCCAGCAGCAGCGCGCGCCCCGCCCAGTCGTGCCGGAGGAATTTAGCGAGCCGGCGCATCGGAGAGTTGCACGAGGTTGGCATCCACCAGGCGCTGGATGAAGGCCAACACATGTTGCTCGCAGGTGGGCCGTGCGACGGAGAATTCCGTGAGCAACTGGTCCACCACGGCGGACACCGCGCGCGGTCGCTCAATCAACGCCCAGATGCGGCTGCCGGTGCGGTCCATGCCGTAGTAGGCCCCGTTGAGAATGCTCATGAGCGCGGTCTCGCCTTCGACCTTCGCGCTGACGAGTTCAGGCGACTGGGAGACGGTGGAGCTGAGTTGGAGAGTTTGATTTGCCATAAGTTGTTTAGACCGGCGTGCCATCCGCGACCAAGTAGCCGAAGTGCCGGGTGAAGCAATCGAGTGCGGCAAGGATGGAGGAACTTTGGACCCGGGACAATCTCCGCTTGCAAGTCGGTGCGCTCATGAGCCGAAGTCCGCCGCCAGCAGGCCGGCCAACTCATCCAACTGGAAACCATCCTCCGCCGGGCGCTTCACGAGTTTGGCCGGCACCGCCGTCACCAGCCGAGCCACCATCTGGAAGTGGGCTGGTTTCCGGCCCAGCCCCGCCAGATAGCCCTTGCGGTAGGTGTGGGTGAGCAGGTGACGCAGCTTCTCCGCCACGGGCAGTGTCTCCAGTCGGAGTCCGTCGGCACTCTGGCAGGCTTCGAGGACATACAGGCGCACCAGCGGCAGCGGCTCGGCGTGGAAGGCCTCCGGGAAGGCGAAGGCAAACTTTTCCCGCGGCGCACGGACGCGCGGGAGTTGCGCCGAGCCGTGGCCCAACTGGGCCAACGAGTCGGGCCGCAACTTGAGCTGGGGATAGCCCGGCGCGACCATGGGCCGCCCCGCCTCATCGAACGTCACCACCGCCAGATCGTCCGCCAGGACCGGATGGCCCCGCCGTTGGAAGAGTGCGGCGAGCGTGGACTTGCCGTGGCCTGACCGCCCCGCGAAAGCCACCGCCCCTTGCTCCGTGACGATCACGCTGGCGTGCAACGGCAGCACGCCGCGCTGGTGCAGCAGCGCCCCCATGGGCGAGCAGAGCAGCAGCTCGCGTAAGTCGCTTTCCTGCGCGCCTGGGAGCGGCTGAACTAGGATTTCACGGCCCTCCTGCACGAGGAAGCGCGCCACCGCGTCCATCCACACCAGCAACTTCCCCGGGGCTGCCTGGAAATGCGCTTTCCGGACAAGGCACTCCGGCAGTTCCAACGGCACTTCGCCAAGACGAAAGACCGCATCCACCGCTGCGTCTGCGGGGGCGAGTGGTAGTTCAGGAAAGGGAATCCACGCCGCGATGGTCAAGCCATAGACGCGATGTCGGTGCGGCGGAAGAATGTCCAAAGTCGGAGCCACAAACGCTGGAAACTACCCGCAGTCCGCGCGGGGGAACAAGTTGAAATCCCCCCCGCCCTGCGCGCTTGGCTCCGTTGCCGCGTGTGCTACGCTCTCTCCAACATGACGACTCCGCTCCGCCTGCTCGGTTTGTTTGCCCTCCTTGGCGCCGTAGGTTTTTCCTCTGCCCACGCCGCCACTACCGCCACCTTCGCGGGCACCGGCCAAGCTGGCTTCTCCGGTGACGGCGGGCCGGCGACGGCGGCGCAAATCAACAATCCCTTCGGCGTCGTGCGCGGGCCGGATGGCAACATCTGGTTCTGCGAATACACCGGCCAGCGCGTGCGCAAGGTCACGCCGGACGGGAAGATTCACACCGTCGCGGGCAGCGGCCAGAAGGGTTACACCGGCGACGGCGGGTCTGCGCTCCAAGCCACGTTCAACCTCCCGCACGAGATTCGTTTCGACCGCGCGGGCGACCTCTACATCGTGGACATGGGCAACAACGCCGTGCGCAAGGTGGACCTGAAGTCGGGCGTCATCACGACCTTTGCCGGCACGGGCAAGGCGGGCTACAGCGGCGACGGCGGTCCCGCGAAGGACGCCACGTTCAAGCAGCCGCACAGCATCCAGTTCGATCCCGCCGGTGACCTCTTCATCTGCGACATCGGCAACCACGTCCTCCGCAAGGTCGCCATGAAGACCGGTGTTATCAGCACCTTCGCCGGCACGGGCAAGGCTGGTCCCACGCCGGATGGCTCGCCCATCGTCGGCACGCCGCTCAACGGGCCGCGCTCGCTGGATTTCGATGCCGCTGGGAACCTCTGGCTGGCCACGCGTGAGGGGAACCAAGTCTTCAAGTTCGACCTCAAGGCCGGGAAGATTCAGCACATCGCGGGCACCGGGAAGAAGGGCTTCACCGGCCACGGCGGCCCGGCGAAGGAAGCCACCCTCTCCGGTCCCAAGGGCATCGCAGTCGCGCCCAACGGCAACGTCTATCTCGCCGACACCGAGAGTCACAGCGTCCGCATGGTGGACGTGAAGCGCGGGACGCTCGAACTCATCTGCGGCACCGGCGAGAAGGGCGACGGCCCGGATGGCGACCCGCTCAAGTGCCAGCTCGCGCGTCTGCACGGCTTGTGGGTGGACCGGGATGGGAGCATCTTCATCGGTGATAGCGAAACGCACCGGGTCCGGGTCATCAAACCGTGAGAAAGGCTTTCGTTTGAAAGCTCCCAAGCTACCAGCTCTAGAGAAAACCCAACCACCAAGCTCCGAGCTGTGGCGTTGTGGTGTGTGGAGCTTGGCGATGCTCTGGAGCTTAGCGCTCGGGGTTGGGAGCTTTGCCGGAGTTCCGCCAATCCTTCCGCCCACCGAGGTGCCCGCCCCGCCCACCTTTGCGCAGCTTGCCTCGAACGTCATGGCGCGCTCGCAGTGGGAGCGCATGCAGAAGACCACCGCGCAGTTCACCTTCCTCAAGCTGCGCGTGCTGGAGGAGTTCGATGGCAAGGGCAAGCTGGAGAGCTCCAAGCAGTCGCGGCAGGAATGTTTTCCCATCAACGGCGTGCCGTTCGCTCGAACCATCCAGAAGGATGGGCGTGCGCTGACGGACAAGGAGCTCAAGACCGAGGAGGTGCGTGAAGCTGCCGTGCGCGCTGGCAAGAAGCCCGCGAGCAGCCCCGAGCACGCCAAGCGCGACAAGGAGTGGCAGTTCACCGACGAGATGCTGGCGCGCTACACGTTCAAGGTGACGGGGCAGGAGGCCGTGCGCGGCCGCCCCGCGTGGGTGGTGGAGTTTGCGCCGCGCAGCAAGGATTTGCCCGTCAACAAGGTGACGGACCGCGTGGCGAACAAGGTTGCTGGGAAGATCTGGGTGGACGCGGAAGATTGGGAACTGGCGCGGATGAAGTTCTGGCTCACCGAGGAGGTGCAGCTCATCGGCGGCGTCGTGGGCGTGCTGCGGAAGTTCGAGATGTTGCTAGAGCGCACGCGGGTGGAACCGAACGCGTGGCTGCCCACGACGATTGATTTCGACATGGCCGGACGCGAGCTGGTCACGAACAAACGCGTCCACTACCACGAGGAGGCGAAGGGTTTTAAGCGCGTCGCGCCGCCGCCGAAACTAGCGCCTGCCGCACCTGCCAGCGAGGCGAAGTAGTTTTGGCGCGAACGGTTGAGCCGCGGGCTAGCGCGCGGGACCGCTTGTGTTCGTGGCGCGCACCAACGCTTCGACCACGGCGGCGGGTTGAATCTCCGCAAACCATCGTGCCTGCTGCGCCGGGGGCACGAACTCCACCGACGGCGCGACATCCCACTCGGTCGGGCAATAGGCGCCGCTCTCGACGCGGTTGACGTAGAGATTGCGCAGGAAGACCACGGGGACGCCCGCTGCATTGGCCAGGTGCCGCGTGCCGGTGTCGGGCGCTAGAACGCCCGCGCAGCGTTCCAGAAAGCACACCAGCGCTCGCACGGTCAGCTCTCCCGCCACTACAGCGCAGTCCAACCCAGCCAACTCGCGCGCCCGCTCCAGCGCCGCGCGGTCCGCCGCCGAGCCGCCCAGCACGATGCGGTGCCGGCCCGCCTGGCCGAGAAGTTTGAGCGTCTGCGCGAACTGTTCCAACGGCCACACGCCACTGGCTTGCCGACTTGTGCAGAACACCATCACCACTGGCGGCCCGCTGGCGAGGGCGAGCCGCTCCCAAACCACCGCCGCCGCCTGCCGGTCCGCGTCGGTGGGGAAAACCTGCGGTCGAATGGGCGCGGCCACGGGGCGACCGGTGAGCTGGCTCACCAAGTCGCGGAAGTAGAACGGAAATGGCTGCGGGTGGCGCAGCTCGACCGGGTGCGTGACGAGGCCGGAGAAGCCCTTGTGGACGTAGCCCACACGATTGGGGATGCCCAGCCGGGCAAGGCGCAGCAGGTCCGGCCAGGCGCGGATGTTGTTGTAGGCAATGGCGACGTCGAACGGCCCGGCGGCGGCCAGTTCTGCGCGCGCCCGCGCGAACGGCTCCGCCACCAAGTCGAGCCGCAGGCAGCCGCTCAAGTGCGGGTTGGTTTCCAGCACTTCGCTCGCAGGCGGTGGGGCGGCGCAGAACCATTCGCAGTCCGGCAGTCCGGCGCGCAAGGCCGGCAAGCTGGCGGTCAGGTGCAGGCAATCCCCGATGTGCGTTGCCCCCACGAGCAAGCCGCGACGCCAACTCGCGGGTGGCGTGGGCGGTCCGGTCTGCAACGAACGCGCGAAGCCGGCGAGGGCGGGCCGCAGCAGCTCGCTCGCGCAGGCCAGCCAGTAGTTCGCGGGCTTTTGGAAGGCGCGCCGGTTGATTCGCAGGAACATCGTTTCGCGGCGGAGGCTGGCAGACCGCCCGCCCGCCGCAAGCGCAAGTCCGGCGCGCCGGGGCGGCGGGAAAATGCTGCGTGGCGTCGCGGCGGAAAATGTGGTTCAAACGCGGCGCTCCAGTCGCATGAAGCCGCCGCCCCTCAATCTCACCGTCTCGCTCGCGGACCAGCTCTTCGCGCAGACCAAGTCCGTCGGCATCTTCAACCTGTCGCTCGGCCTGGTGGAGCAACTTGCCCGGCGACCCGAGTTTTTCCGCCGCACGGTGCTGGCGAATCGCACCCTGGCCGGGCGGCTGCCAGCGACCCTTGATGTGCGCTGGCACGACGCGCCGACGCGGGGTCGGCTGAGTCGCATGTGGTGGGATCAATGGGGCGTTTACTCCGCCGCCGCCGCCACGGGGAACGAATGGCTGTTCCTCCCGAAGGGCTTCGCTTCCTTTCTGCGCCCGTGTCCGCAACGGCTGGCGGCGTGCGTGGCGGACACGATTCACGATTTTTACCAAGCCCGGTATCCGCAGGCGGTGAACGCGTTGGAGCAAGGGTATTTCGTGCGCAGCTTCTGGGGCACCGTGCGGCACGCGCAGGTGCTCTTTACCATCAGTGATTTCACCAGCAGCGAAGTCGCCCGGCTCGCGCGGGCGCGCGGCGTGACGCCTCCGCCCATCCGCACCATCGGGATCGGCTTCACGCGGCCCGCGCCGTCCGCCATCCCGCCGGAGAACCGCGTGTGCGTGCTCGCCAGCCCGTTTTTCCACAAGCGCACCGATCTAGCGGTGGCGTGGCTTGCGCGCTGGCAGCAGGCGAGCGGCTTCGCGGGCGCGGTGGACTGGGTGGGGCGGCTGCCGGCGGGGCTGGTTCTCCCTGATTTTCCGAACTGGCAGCGGCACGAGCGATTGCCGGAGGACGAGTATCGCCAACTCCTGGCGCGGGCGCGGGCGCTGGTGTTCTTCACCGAGTATGAAGGCTTCGGGATGCCACCGGTGGAGGCGGCGTTGGCGGGGGCGTGCCCGGTTTTCTCCGCTGTCCCCGCGACGCGCGAGGTGATGGGCGACTGCGGCTGCGCGTTTGACAATGGCGACTACGAATCCTTCCGCGTGGCGATGAACGCCGCGCTCGGCACCTCGCGTGAGCAAGTCGCGGTGTGGGCAGAGCAGTTGCTGGCGCGGCACAGCTGGGACTTGGTCTTGGACCGGCTGGTGGCGGGGTTGCAGGCCGGTTCGTTCTGAGCGCTCGCGGCAGCGTGCAGATGCCAGGTTACTTTCGGTGGCTTGTCTCTGCTTCACCCATCCGCATAGTCTCCACCCGATTTACGCCTATGAAGAAATTGTTCCTCGCCACGTTCGCGGCCTTGCTGGCCGTCACCGCCACCGCCACCCCGCTCCGCGTGCTCTACTGCGGCACGGAGGACCGCGCCGCCCGCATGACCTGCCACGTGCTCATGCGCGACCTCGGACGCGACGCGATTTGGTTCGAGTATGCGGCCTCGCCCGCTGCGGTGACGCCGGAGTTCGTCGCGAAGTTTGATGCCGTGGTGCTCGATGCACCCGCCGCGAACTACCCGACCTTGAAGGCCGTGCCGGCTGCGAAGTTGCTCCAAGCCGCGACGCTCGGTGACGCTGCGGCGGAAGGTTTTGCCGCCGCCGCCAAGCCCAAGTTCCTCGCCGCCGCCGGGGCCAAACGCGTCGGTGAATGGGAGAAGTTCCTCGCCCAGCGCGACCCGGAGAAACGCGAAGCCAGCCCGACCGTCGCGAACTACGAGAAGCGCCCGCAGCCGCTCACCTTCCAGCATCCCTTCAGCGTGAAGGGCAGCCGCGAGCGCACGCAGGTCGCTCCGGACTTGCGCTTCGAGCTGTTCGCCAGCGAGCCGAACATCGGCAAGCCCATCGCCTTCGCGTGGGACGAGCGCGGTCGTTGCTGGGTGGCCGAGACGCGTGATTACCCGCACAACGTTCAGCCCGACGGCTTGGGCAATGACCGCATCACCATTTGCGAGGACACGGACGGCGATGGGAAAGCGGACAAGTTCACCGTGTTCGCGGACAAGTTGAACATCCCCACGAGCCTCGTCTTCGCAAACGGCGGCGTCATCGTCGCGCAGTCCCCGCGCTTCCTCTTCCTGAAGGACACGAACGGCGACGACAAGGCCGACGAGCGTCGCGAACTGATGACCGGCTGGGGCATCCGCGACACGCACGCGCAGGCGAACAGTTTCCACTACGGCTACGACAACTGGATTTACGGCTGCGTGGGCTACTCGGGCTTCGACGGCGAAGTCGGCGGCAAGGCGCTGAAGTTCGCGATGGGCACGTATCGCTTCAAGGCGGACGGCTCGGCGCTGGAGTTCCTCCATCAGTTCTCGAACAACGCCTGGGGCCACGGTGCAAACGAGTTCGGCGACCAGTTCGGCGGCACGGCGAACAACGCGCCGCTCTTCTTCGGCGGCTTGCCCGCGAACCTCGTGCCCAAGGGCCTGCGCGTGATGACCGCAAAGCGCATCAACACCGAGGACAAGTGCCACACCATCACGCCGAACTTCCGGCAGGTGGACGTGATGGGTGGCTTCACGGCGGCGGCGGGCAGCGCGCTCATTCACTCGGGGAATTTGCCGGCGCGCTTGCAGGGCAAGGCGCTCGTCTGCGAGCCGACGATGAAAACGGTCTCGCTCCTAGACGTGCAGCGCGACGGCGCGGGCTACACGGCGAAGGATGGTTTCAACCTCGTGGCCAGCAGCGACGAATGGATGTCGCCCGTCTTCGCCGAGGTCGGCCCGGACGGCGCGGTGTGGGTCGCGGACTTCCAAAACTTCATCATCCAGCACAACCCCACGCCCAGCGTCGAGCGCGGCGGCTTCGCGGCGAAGACCGGCGTCGGCGGTGCGCATGAGAACGTGTTGCGCGACCAGACGCGCGGGCGCATCTACCGCGTCGTGTGGGAGCAGGCGAAGAAGCCCGCCGTCACGTCGCTCAAGGGCGCAGCCCCAGCCCAGCTCGTCGCCGCGCTCGGCAGCGACAACCAATTCTGGCGGCTCACCGCGCAGCGCTTACTCGTCGAGGGCAAGGCGACCGCCGCCGTCCCCGCGCTCAAGCAAGCCGCGACGAACAGCGCGCCGCTCGCCGCGCTGCATTCGCTCTGGGCACTGCACGGCCTCGGCCAGCTCGACGACGCCACCCACCGCGCCGCCTTGTCCCACAAGGACGCCGCCGTCCGCCGCAACGCCACCCGCGCCTTGGGCCGCGATGGCCGGGCAGTTTCGCTCTTCTTCAGCTCCGGCGTCGTGAGCGACCCCGACCTGCTCACGCGCCTCTCCGGACTCGTGAAGCTCGCTGAGTTCAGCACGACGAAGGAAATCCAAACCGTCGCCGGCAGCCTCGCGAAGAACCCCGTGGTGCAAACCAACGAGTGGTTGAATGAAGCCAGCCGCCTGCTCGCGCGCATCCACCAGGTCGAGGCTTACAAGGAAGGGCCGAACCTACTGCCGAACCCCGGCTTCGAGGTCATCGGCAGCAACGGCCTGCCCGAGGGCTGGACGCGCCGCGATTACGGGAACCGCACGGCAAACAAGGACGTCGAGTGGACGGTCGTCACCGCCGCCAAGGAGTTCCACGGCGGTAAGCAAGCTGTCCGCTGCATCTCGCGCGGCGACGCCGACACCAGCCTGCACGCCGACGTGACGCTCAAGCCCAATACGCAATACCGCCTCTCCGGCTGGGTGAAAACCCACGCGCTCGCCAGCGGCAAGGTCAGCCTGAATGACCACATTGGCCGTATCGAAACCGAGCGCGTCACCCGCCGCGAATCCGACTGGACCGAAGTGGACGCCACTTTCAGCAGCGGCGACCGCACGAAGGCCAGCATCAACATCCTACACGTAGCCAAGGGCGACGGCTTCTGGGATGATGTGAAGCTCGTCGAGTTGCTCCCGCTCGAGGACGCGAACAAGCCGGTCATCGCCGATGCCAAGCGCGGCTCGGAGATTTTCTTTAAGCACGCCGCCGCCTGCATCCTCTGCCACACGGCGAAAGGGCAGGGCAGCACCGTCGGCCCCGCGCTGGACGGCATCGCCACGCGCAAGGATGCCGCCTACATCAAGCAAAGCCTGCTAGAGCCGAACGCCGTGCTGGCCCAAGGCTTCGAGCAGTTGAAAATCTCCCCGATGCCTCCGATGGGCGACATCTTCAGCCCGCAGGAAATCGCGGACATCATCGCCTTCGTCACGACGCTGAAGTAGCGCGCCACCCCGTCCGAACCAGCCACGCGGCAGGGGCGTTTCCCTCAGTTACTGCCCAAAATCAGCTATTGCCAAACTGCGGCACTTCCTTCATTTATCCCGCCGCACTCGGTCGCACCGGTTGCAGGATTTGGTGAATCGTCAGGTGAACGTAGTTCGGTGATGATTTGAAACCCGGTGTTCGGGAACAGTCGGAGCAGTAGGGCGACAGGAGCAAATCATCAATGAACAACAAACTGTTCGTGGGGAACCTGGCGTTCTCTACAACCGAAAACGACCTGCAGGACGCGTTCGCCGCGTTCGGCACGGTGATGGAAGTCAACCTCATGATGGACCGCATGACCGGCAAGTCCCGCGGCTTCGCCTTCGTGACCATGTCCTCTGCCGAAGAAGCTGAACGGGCCATCCAAGGCCTGCACGGCAAGAACCTCGGCGGTCGCGACCTCACCGTGAACGTTGCCCGTCCTCGTGAAGAGCGGCCGGCCGGCGGCGGCGGCGGTGCTGGCTACCGCGGTGGTGGCGGTGGTGGCGGCGGCGGCGGCTACCGTGGCGGTGGCGGCGGTGGTGGTGGCGGCGGTGGCGGCTACCGTGGTGGTGGCGGCGGTGGTGGTGGCGGTCGCGAGCGTAGCGACCGTTACTAATCGCGCCTAAGATTTCACACGCGGGAGGCTGGCAACAGCTTCCCGCGTTTTTGCTTTTAAGGCGGACCAACGCCGCTCGTTCATCAGTTCACTGCGGACGAGAAGGTGGCCAGCACCGGCCGGTGGTCGGAGGCTTCGCGCCACCACGGGAGGGTGAAGACGCAGGTCAACTCCGGCACCACGCGGCTGGCGAGCGGGCGGTTCGCCAGCAGGTAGTCGAAGCGCGAGTAGGTGTCCTCGCGGCCGTAGAAGTAGGTCCAGGTGATGTTCGCGGCGGGGCGGTTCAACGGGGCGTCGGGGCCGGTCCGCGTCGCCTCCTCAGGTCGCAGGTCCACGAGCGCGGTGCGTCCGCGACCGATGACGGTGCGGAGGGGCTTGGTGTCACGCGTGTCGTTCAAATCGCCGAGGACCAGCAGCGGGGCGTTGGGGTTCGCCTTGAGGTGCGCGTCAATTTTCTCGCGCAGCAGCCGTGCTTCCTGTTCACGGAGTTCAGCTTGGTCAGCCTCCGGCACGGGGCGTTTGGACTTCAGGTGCGCGGCGAGCAGGGTGAGTTGGAATTGCGGCGTGACCTGAAGGTCCACCTCGAGGAAGCCTCGGCTCACGCGGAAGCGGCGGTCATTCAGCAGGAAGCTGTCGTTCGTGTGCGGCCGCCGCGCGACGATGGGGAAGCGGCTCAGGACGGCGACATGGATGTTCGGGTCTCGCCCGGAGACGTGTTCCCAATGCGGGTAGTCGAGGCCGCCGGCCTTCAGGCTGGCGCGCAACTCCAGCAGCGCATTCGTGCTGCCCATTTCCTGCAACGCGACCACATCCGCGCGCACGGCCAGCAGCGTGTCGCGCACGCGGACTTTGCCCTCGCTTGGCTTCGCCGTGCGCCCCGGCACTGGAGCGTCGAGGTAGTTCTCGACGTTGTAAGTCGCCACGCTGAAGCGGTCGGCTGCTGCCGCTCCAGCCACCAGCAGCCAGCCGGTAGTGAGGAGCATCAGGAAACGGGAAAACATGGTGCGGTAGGAGTAGTAGAAACCCCGTGTGGCGGCAAGGCGGGGAAAATGTTCCGTGTTCAATAACCCGTTGCCGAAGGTTTCACTGAATACTGAACACTGCTTACTTCCCGCGCCCGACCGCTTCCGCCACGCGGACCGTCTGCACCGTCTGCCTCACGTCATGCACGCGGAGGAGCTGCACGCCGTCGCGCACGGCCAGGGCAGCGCACGCCAGCGCGCCGGGCAGGCGCTCGGCCGGCGTGCTCGCACCGGTGAGCTGGCCGAGGAAGGACTTGCGGGAAACCCCCAGCAGCACGGGCCGCCCGTGGCGGGCGAAGTGCCGCAGCGCACCGAGCAATTGCAGGTTGTGCTCCAGCGTCTTGCCGAAGCCGATGCCGGGGTCGAGGACAACCTGCTCCCGCCGGACGCCCGCCTGCTCCAACCGCGTGAGCCGTTCGGCGAAGAACGCATCCACCTCGCGCACCACGTCGGCGTAGGCGGGTTGCTGTTGCATGGTTTGCGGCGTGCCTTGCATGTGCATCACCACGTAGCCGGCGCGGAACTCGGTCACCACCCGTGCCATCGCGTCGTCCGCGCGGTTGGCGGCGATGTCGTTGACGATGCTGGCCCCCGCGAGCAAGGCGGCGTGCGCGACTTCCGGCTTCTGCGTATCAATCGAGATGGGGGTCTGGACCCGCGCCGTGAGCTGCTGGATGACCGGGACGACGCGGCGAATTTCCGCCGCCGCCGAAACCGGAGTCGCACCCGGCCGTGTGGATTCGCCGCCGATGTCGAGCACGTCCGCACCCTCGCGCAGCAACTGCCCCGCGCGCTCCAGTGCGGCCTCGACGGAGTAGAACTCGCCACCATCCGAAAACGAATCCGGCGTGACGTTGAGCACGCCCATCACGAGCGTGGGGCGGGGGAAGTGAAACTCGTGTCGGCCGGCGCGCCAGAGCATGGCGAGAGTCCAGCACAGCGGGCGGACAATGTCAGGCGCGGAGGCTGGATTTTAGCCACGGATGAAGAAACGACCAGCCATCGGTGCCTTCAGCCGGCACGATGCGGTAGCAATTCCTTGTTGGACCACAGAGCCGCGATGAACACAGAGAAGACAAACAGAAAAGTCGTGAGCAACGGCACCCCGAACAGTGACTCCTGGGGACAAGCTTCAACGGTCGCATGCCTCTGTGTGCATCGCGTCTCTGTGGTCCATTCGGAGTTTTCAACTCCATGGTTCCGGTTCAGTGCTTCACCAGCGGGAACTGCTTCCGCAGCAGCGCCTCGGCCTCGGTGCGGAGCTTGGCAAACTGCGGGTCATCCGCGCGGTTGTGCAGCTCGGCGGGTTGCTGCGCGGCGTCGTAAAGCTCGCGGCCCACGATCGCGCCGGACTTCCAGTCGCGCCACTCCGTGTAGCGCCCGGCGGGCAGGCGCACGCTCACGCCCATCGCCTTGGGTTGTTTGTCCGGCTCGCGGTCGTAGTAGGCCGGGCGCGGGTGTTGCGTGAAGGCGACTTGTTTCGTCAGCCGCGTCGGCTCGATGAGCGTCGGCACCAGGCTGACGCCTTCGAGGCCCGGGGGCTTGGGCAAGCGGCACAGGTCCACCAGCGTCGGGAACAGGTCCACCAGCTCGGCGAAGCAACGCGTGGACTTACCGACCGCACACGGGGCCGGGGCGCCGATAAAGAACGGCACACCCGCGTCATACTCAAAGTTCGAGGTCTTGCCCCACTGCGTGTGCTCGCCGAGGTGATAGCCGTGGTCGCCGACGAACGTGATGATGGTCCGGTCCGCCACGCCGCTGCGGTCCAGCGCGTCGAGCACCTTGCCGAGCTGGGCGTCGAGGTAGCTGATGTTGGCGAAGTAGCCGTGGCGAATCGCGGCGGCCTGCGCGGGCGTGAACGTGACTTGGTTCGGCGGCACGCCGCGCAACTCGCGGCCATCGTGGAAGGCGACTTCCGGCGCGCCGGTGGGGCGGCCGGGATTGAGCGATGGGAGTTTCGCGCGGTCGTAGAGGTCCCAGTATTTCTTCGGCGCGTTGAAGGGCGCGTGCGGCTTCCAGAAACCGACGCCGAGAAAGAACGGCTGGTCCTTCACCTCCGCCAGCACGCGCACCGCCTCGGCGGCGACGCGGCCGTCGTAGTAAGCCTCGTCCGGCACGTCGCGGCATTCGTAGAGCGGGACGGACGTGTAGGTGCGTGGGGCGGGCGAGGCGAGGTTCGGCGGGAGTGGGCCGGTGACCTGCGCGGCATCTTCGCCGTGGTTGGCGTAGTGGAGGAACTCCGGCGCGCTCCACGAGCGGGGGTCGCCCTTTTCCTTCGTGTGCCAGTTGTGGAAAATCTTCCCGACGCAGCGGCTCGTATAGCCGTGGTCCTTGAACCAGAGCGGCAGCGTGGTCACGTCCGGGTTCAACTCGCGGAAGTGCGTGCCGTTGTTCCAGAGGCGGAGCGTGTCGGGGCGCCGGCCGGTGAGCAGTGAGGAACGCGACGGATTGCAGACAGCCTGCTGGCAGTAGGCGCGGTCGAACTGCACGGAGCGCTTCGCGAGCCGGTCGAGGTTCGGCGTGACAGCGGGCGAACCGTAGCTGGCGAGCTCCGGGCGGAAGTCATCCGCCATGAGGAAGAGGACGTTCGGCTTCGGCGCGGCGGTGGCAGTGGCAGTGGTGGTGGTGGCGAGGAGGAGGCAGAGCAGGTCGCGAAGGAACTTCATGGCGGAAAGACTTGGATGGCGGACACAACAAGACGCTCCTGGCTTTTCTCCCTCACCCCGGCCCTCTCCCGCTGGGAGAGGGAGAATCGCAGCCCGCGTTCGGCGTAACGAGCGCGTCCGACGGTCGAGCAGCGGCCGAGGTGGCTCCCTCGCCCAGCGGGAGAGGGCCGGGGTGAGGGAGAACGGCGACGAAACCACCCGCCCGATTCGAGGTCGCAATACCCCGCCTCACTTCTTCGCCCCCTCCTTCGCCTTCGCGATGGCGAAGTCCACGAGCACTTGCGAGCGGAAGAATCCTTCAAACATATTGTGCCCCTGGCCTTCGAGGACGATGAGCTTCACGAGGTCGCCGGCTCCGGCTTCCTGGTAGCGGCGCACAAGTTCGGCGGAGTTCTCTTTCAGCGGCACGACCTTGTCCACGTCGCCGTGGATGAGCGCGACGGGCACCTTCGCCTTCGCCAGCAGGGCGATGCGCTCGATGGGGTTGAACTCGGCGGCGCGCGCGGTGAGTTGCTCGACGGTCAACTCGTAGGCGGGCGCGGCCTTCGCGAGGCCGGGGTAGGTGCGGAAGTCATAGACCGGGTAGATGCCGATGAGGCCCGCGACGCGCGCGGGGTTCGTGATGGCCCAACTGCTCGTCCACAACCCGCCCCGGCTGCGGCCGAACAGGCACGGCTTTTTGCCGAAGCCGCGCTGCTCGGTCAGCTCGCGATAGAGCGCATCGAAGACGACGTGGCTCTTCGGACTGCCGTAAGCCTCGCCCACGTCCACGCCCGCCACGGCAATGCCCGCCGCAACGAACTGCTCGTGCATCCAGCGCTCGCCTTGGTCGGGATACGGCGCGAGCGTGGGCCCGTAGAAAATCCACGGCTGCGGCGTGGTGCGTTTCTCGGGCGGCGGAAGGTAGAGGAAGGCCGGGCGTCCGGCGACGG
The DNA here is from genome assembly GCA_039796295.1 of Verrucomicrobiota bacterium. GTDB lineage: Bacteria > Verrucomicrobiota > Verrucomicrobiia > Limisphaerales > SXTU01 > SXTU01. Next base: position 143,007 of record JBDKJY010000010.1, on the reverse strand, counting down.
TGAAGTTCTCCGTGTGCGGCAGCGCGAGCCGGCCCGAGGGCACGGCGGCCTTGGCCTTCGCGGGCGCAGCAGCGGGTGCGGGGGCGGGGAGCTGCGCGGCGAGGTAGCGCGTCGCGTTCTCCACCACGCGCAAGTTCTCCGCCTGTTGGAAGACCGGATACGTCTCGTGGCCGGGGCGGAAGTAGAAGACGCCGCCCTTGCCCACCTTCCACAGCGAGCCGCTGCGGAACCACTCGCCCTTGTCCCAGCGCTCCTCGAAGACCACCGCGTCCGGCTTGGGCACATGGAACGGCTCGTCATACATCTCCGTGCGCGGGATGTCCCACGCGGCGGGCAGGCCCTTGGCGATGGGATGGTCCGGCAGTAGGGTCTTGATGTGGCCCGGCGCCCCGTCGTTGCGGTAGGCGGGGAAGATGCAGCCGGGCAAGGTGAGCTTCCACACGCCGTCCTCGTGGCGGAGCGCGGGCGTCAGTGGCGCGTCGCGTCGCGGCACCTTGCCGAGCGGGTTGTCGTTGAAATACTCGAACTTCGCCGTGACGCGATCGGCGGCCGGGATTTGCGCCAGCGCATCGGCCTTCGCCCGCTCCTGCATGAGCCGCACGAAGGGCCGCGCCCAGTGCGCCGAGTGCAACGCGACCAGCGCGAGCCGACCGTCGAGCACGCGTTGCACGACGGCCTCGACGCGCGCCGACTCGACCAGCCCGTGCTTCTGATGTCCCCACCAGACGATGACCTGCGCGGCGTCCAGCTCGGCGTCCGAGAGCCCTTGGTTCGGCATGGCGAAGTTGACGGAAGTGACCTTGAGCCCCGGCTGCTTCGCGAGATACGCCGCGATGGTGTCGCCGAGGAAGCCGCCGTCGTAAGCCGATTTCTGTGCGGCCTGCTGCTCGTCCCAGACCAGCACGCGGATGGGCGGGGCCTCGGCGGATAAGGCTTGGCCACATAGAACGCAAAGAGCCGCAAAGAGGGCGAGGAGGCGATGCATGATGCGGCGATGCTGCAAAGATGGCGACGGACTGGCGAGGGGAAATTTGGCGCGTGGTGACGAGTCACCGCGCTCCTACTTCACCGTCACGTCGCTCACGTCATACGCGCGCGTGGTGCGTTCCTGGCCGTCCCCCCGCCCAACTACGTCGTCCTCGTAATCTTCACCGTGTTCGAGCCACGCCTGTTCCCCGTCGCGGTCCTCACATAAATCTTGAAGTTGCTCACGTCGCCTATCGCGATGAGTCCTTGCGTCGTGGAGTATTCGCGCGGTCCTGCCACCGGGATATTGGCAATCACCACCTCGGTATCCGTGTCATAATCCGGCCCCGGACTCCAGCACACTTCAAACTCCACGACATCCGAGGAGGTTGACTCATCCCACGTCAGCTTCCCTTGCGTCGTCGGGACGTTCCAAGAGCCATTCGCGAGAACTGCATCAGGCGTCGAGCCGGGATCAGGCGTCAACTTGGGAAGCGAAAGCACCAGCGGGTCATCCGCCGCGAACTTCGTAGGCACCGCAAGCCGATACGCCTTGAGAATGGGGTAAATCAAGTTCTGCATCCGGTTGCGCTCCTTGATTTTGAACGACACGAGGAAGTCCTCCTTGCCCACCGTCTCGAACTGCGTCTTCAACAAGGCCAGCGCCGTGTTAAATTCGGCGAGAGTATAGCCACCGAGGAGCAGCAAAGGAGCCGTGAAGCCGGGAATGCCCACCGCCGCGTTGACCTTGGCCCACAACGTCGAAATATCATCCATCGGCTCGACGAAAATGCCCTGCCCATCTCCCGGCTGCGGCAGCAACGGCAGCGCCTCGACGAACGTCGTCCCCGCCAGATCACTCCGCACCGCGTCATTGAACTGACCGCCGCGCAGATGCAACGCCTCCTTCATGATACGGAGGGCTGCCGCCGCGATTTGGACATTGTTCATCTGGCCTGAGATGTCCGCATGTTTGAGCTGGAGATCATTCCGCATCGTCAATAGGTCTCCCCGGTTGACCGTAGGCGGCACCGTGCCGTTGGGATTGCGCAACAAGAGCGGCCCGCCGCCTCCGAGGGTGGTATTGACCAGCTCCCAGCTCGGCAAAAAATCATTTAGAGTCGGTATGAACGATGAGGCGCCAGAAATCGGCATATTTTAGCGGGGATTAAGGGTTGCTGATTGAGAAATGCGAGCTGTGTGGCTGCATAGTTTAGTGGTGAAGTCTCGAAGACCTTACCAATGGCCCCTCCATAGTCAAGCCCTGTGTCAAAATTAATTTCACCACCCTAAAACAGGTCGTAACCTCCCGATTTGGCCTGTCCACCACTAAACTAAGCCATTCAACCACTCACCCTGGCTACCAAAGGACAAGAAAGAGCCTAGTGAACAGTCACCTGAGCCAGCTATCAACCAAGAATAATGTGCTGTAGAGTGACAATAATGACGCGTCCAGTTGAAATAACGAGCTATCCAGTGCCAATGTGGCACATTCTTGCGATTGGAAGCCTTGGAAGGGCAGTGGGTAGCGAAAACAGCCAAAGGGCCGAGCGTTCTGCCTTTCTCTCAACCAAGGTCAGGGAGCAAGCTGGAGGCGAGTTCTCAGCTCTGAATACAATTCCTCGACTGTGCTCTCGAATTTGGCCTCGTTTTGGTCGCTTAACCACCCGCCGCGCCACCAACGATAATAGGGGATGTGAACAATCTCCCACCCTGCACGCCGCAAGACCTCTACCCGCTCCAAATGGACTTCTGAATAGGAACGACCGTCCTGCGTGTAGTGCTCGCGACCGTCCACTTCGACGGCAACGCATGACCCTTTGTCGGCGTTGAACAGCACGAAATCCAGCCGCTTTTGGCCGCAGCTTGAAACGCCAAGGTGCGCACTAGCGAGAACTTGGTTGAAAAGGCGGATGCGTTTCTCGCCTCCATTCTGTGAGACAAACTTTTCCAAGTAATCTGCCACTCGATGCTCAAACTCCGACTCGCAAAGCTCGCGATGGAGCTTCCGGTTCCAATCCCAGCGATAAAGCTGAACCGCAGGTTGGTTAGCCACCTCGACGGCTTCGGCTTCAGTCCTAGCACGCCAAGTTTTCCCGAAATGGCTCAGATAGGACTTAATCAGGCGGGCGTTCTGCGGCATGCCTCCGTAGATGAGCATCGTGTAGTGGATAGCGCGGCTGGTCGCTACGTTGAAGCGGCGACGCTCTTCCCAATGGTTCACTCTCGTCTCTGTGCCGGCGAGGCCAAGGGTAATGAAGATGATGTCGCGCTCATTGCCTTGGAACTCCTCTGGCGTCCCGACTAGAAGCTGGAAGGCTTCGACTTCTGCCGGGGAGAACTCGTTGGACACAGCTTCCAGAATGGCGTTCCGCTGCTCACGAAGGAACGAGATGACCCCGAGCGTGGGAGGCCGGGACTGGTCGAATCCGTGCGCGCGAAATATCGGCTCGTGTTCAAAATGCCGCTGCTTGATGAGTTTCTTCAACCAGCGCATCAGCTCGTCCACCTCGGTTTGGATTAGCTTCAAGTCGGGGTCGCGCTCACCACGGACCTCGATGCAGCCGAAGCATTCCAACTCAAAATTCCTTGGAACCTCTTTCATCAGGCGAAGCCCGCCGTCGTCCGCATAAAACTGCTGGCTGGTGAATGACGCCAACTGAGGGTAGCTGCGGAAATGCTCGTCGAGAGTTGTTTTCGGGACTTTCCCATCCGGTAGTGAGCGGATGAAGTCGAGGATGGAATGTTTCCGCACGAGGAGCTTCCGCTCGTCAGCATCTGCATATCGTGTGCTGCGTGGCGGGGGAAAGTGGCGGTTCCAAATCAACTCCTCGAACTGGACACCAAAGCCGAAGTTCACGCCTGCGGCATTCAATCCAAGTTGCTTGTCATCGCCCACGACGCAGATGCGGGAGCCGCGATAAAACGCAGGGATGATTTCGGCGATGTTCACCTGTGACGCCTCATCAACCACTACGAGGTCAAAGAGGTTTGGCTCGAACGGGAGAAACTCGCCAAGGTGCCGCATTTGCCCGACCCAAAGCGGCAAAGTGTCAATCAGCTTGCGGAACGAGATGGCCTCCATCCTCGCTGCGATGAGCGTCGGGTTGGCATGACGTATCATGCCGCAAAACTGCTGCACCTCGTTGTTGTTCTCTTGCAGCATGCCGATGATTTGAGCCCCAAGGTGGGCCTTCACCAATTCCGTTTGGGCTTTTTGCTGGTCTGCCTGCTTGCGTTCAAAACGGTGCCGAAGCTGTCGGAGTAAGTCGTCATGCACTCTTTCCCGGGCGGCAGATGCGCACTGGTGGTCTTCTGTTAGGTCCAAGTGCTCACGGAGGTAGCTTGTTGCCGCGAGGCTGGGCTGCAGGCGGTCTGAGTCAGCGTGGAACTGCTTTGAGCACGCGGCGAACAGCCGACGCACTTGCAGCGCCTGCACACGAGACAACCGGCCTTCGTTGTTGGGAAGTTCCTCATCCAGCCAGCGTGTGACAGCAGCGAGTGCGGCAGAGGCAAGCGGGACATCGGCACTGTTCGATAGGCGAGGGGAGTCCACCCCGGCGAGATTGAACTGCTTGCGGTATGCCTTGCGGTTCTGGTCCAGCCGCTCCTGAAGCTGGTAATAGTCTTTTTCCCGGTCCAGGGCCTTGCTGATGTCTGCCTCTAGGGTATCAAGCTCTGACTTGAGCTGCTCCACCTTGCCTCGGTAGCGGGCACGCTGCTGGCGCATTTGTTCCAACTGCGCTTGCCCTTGGAGCGTGCCGACATTCACGAGCCATTGCTGAAGTTCTCCCCTCATCTGGCTGCGCTGGCCCGTGTCACTGGAGGCGTAAACCACGCTGCCGGGTCCGAGGAAATTCCGCAGCTTAGCAAACACCACATCAATCGCCGGTTTCTTGTGCGACACGAGCAGAACGCGCTTCTTGAGAAACAAAGCCGCCAGCATGATGGCGGTGATGGTGTGTGACTTGCCCGTTCCTGGCGGTCCCTGAATGTAGGAAACCTCGTGCGTCCAAGCGCGCACAACGGCGTTGCGCTGCTGCTTGGACAGTGAAATCGGCAGTAGAGCGATGGACTTCCTTACCGCCTCTTCGGTCGGCTCATCCAAGCGGAACGCGACATCGCGGCCCTCAAGGATTCCTTCAAACAGCTTCGCGAGCAGTGGATTGTCAAAGGGCATCTCGTCATTTCCCTTCTGACTGGCGTATCAAGGATGCAAGCGCGGTCATGGTCGTAAGCTCACCAGCCGCAGGCGCAACGAAGAAGTAGCGGTGAGGAAAGAACACCGGGGGCCTTTTAAGGACCAATGCATCGAGCAGACGATGGTCGTAAGGAGTCGGGGAGATGCCGACGCTGCGAAACTCCGGCACGGACGCGCGGATGTAGTTCATTGCCTGCGTTTGCGCCGGCAAGGAGAAGCGAGCATCAGGGTTTGCGTCACTAGCCCAGCGTTCGAGGTCGTTCTCAACTTCGGTGAACACGGCGAGCGTTGCACCACCAACACCCGTCGGCGGCAGGCGGTTGCCGTCCTCGTCCGGGTCGTCGTCAACTGATTGCCCCACAAAGAGCGTCAACAAGTCGTAGTTTAGCGCGGCGGACTCCCACATAATCTCCATCTGGACCGAATTCGGTCGCTGCTCGTCCTCGACGAGACGGGCGTCACAAAACGCGAGTGGCGCTGCAAGTTTCTTAACCTTCAGCGCAGAGTTGAACTGGCCTACAACCAAGCCAAAACCCACAAGCGCGCGCAACGAGACGCCACGCGATCGAGAGTTTTCGATGTGCCGGAGGGAACCGAGCCAATGTCGTGGGCGATTTGGGTCAGGCTGGTCGAGCGGGTGGTAGTAGTGGTGTTGGCTAGCCGGCTTGCGGTGGAGGACATTCTCCAGCCCGCCGCGCTGGTTGAGCAGCTTCCGGTTTACGTCATGCAGGTAGCGTAGATATGAGATGATGTTCGGCATCTACGCCTCCCGTTATGGTTTCGTGTCAAACTTCACGGACTCCTCCAGGCTGGCTTTCAGTTCCCCGATAGCCTTTGTGGTGCGTTGCGTTTCAGAAAGCAGTTCTTTCGACCTGGCAGATGCCGATACAGACAACTGTTCGGCAGCCCTCATAAATGTGGTGTCCAATGCCTTCTGATGGTGTGCGACAGCCGTCTGTAGCTGGCCTGCCGTCTTCTCGACGGCGGCGGCCAATTCGGCACTACTGGCACGCACCGTTTCTGTGGAGCAGTTGGCACCCCATTCGATGGTTGCTTGGAGCTGGGCTAGCGCCTGCTTCAGTTGCACTGTTTGCGCGTTGCTTTCGGCTTGGGTTGCTCGGAGGACATCAAGACATGCCGTCAGAGCGAGTAGCGTTTGGTCAAACTGTGCCTTTTCGGTTCTCCTTCGGTGCTCCAGCATGGCAATGATGCCCATCACTCCAAGAAACAGAGCAACCGAGACGATTAGCAAGTAGGTTTCCATCGTTCCTCCTGTGGTTGCGCAGCACTAGGCTGAAACGGGGCGGTGAATCTTCATAACGTGACGCTAGCAAACCCAGACCGTGCTTGGAAAGGGCGTAGTTGCGCTCTTTCTGCGCGCTTCTCCGGTCGTCGGCGGACTTCTTCTCGGGCTTATTTCGCGCTATCCAGGAGAAGCACGGAGGAACTCCGGCCACGGTCAACGACACGGGGAGTTTTTCCGGCTACGCGAGAATCCACTTCACCACCTGCCCGTGCACGTCGGTGAGGCGGAAGTTGCGGCCTTGGAACTTGAAGGTCAGGCGGGCGGGCACAGCACCTTCATAGCGGCGGAACGGTCGCGCTACCTCGGCTGCGTTACGCTATTGTCCGCCGAGCTGCGCCTCAAGCCACGGTGCGACCTTCTCCACCCACTTCGCCGCGTGGGCGCGCAGGCCGGGGCCGCTGAAGTGGACGCCTTGGCCGCCGCGCTCGCGCAGCTCGCCCTTGAGCGCGTCGCTGTCCGGGCCGGCGAGGGCGAGGCCGGGTTGCCAGAGCGAGGCTTGGGCGGCGCGGATGTCGGGCGAGGCTTCGTCGCCGGGGACGTGGTAGCTGACTTGCGCGACAAACCACGGTGCTTCCCAGCCCAGCTCGCGGCGGGAATCGCGGATGAGCTGGCCGAGGAACTGCGCGTAGAGCGGGCCGGGCAAGGTGCGCGTGGCGTCGCGCTGGTTCGCGTCGGACTCGCCCTGGTGCCAGAGGACGGCGCGGAAGCCGCGCGGGCCGAGCTGCTTCACGCGCGCGGTGAAGTTCGTGTAGATGCGGCCTTTGCTTTCCCACTCGCCGGAGGGGAGCTGCGTGACGTTGCCGAGCAGCGTGGGCGGGTTCGGGAAGCGCGTGCCGGCGGGCAGCCACTCGCGCACGCTCGTCGCGCCGACGCCGGTGGCGACGATGCCGATGGGGACTTTCAATCGCTCGGCGAGCGCGTCGCCGAAGGGCGGGAGGAAGCTGCCACCGCCGCCGCTCGCGCCGGGCTGCGGGTCATGCGCGAGCCGCCAGCCCTTACCGTCGAACGCGGCGACAAGGCCGGTCCTGGTCTGCTGTTTCTCCTCGCCGTGGTTGGCGGAGTTGGACTGGCCGGCGACGACGAAGACTTCGCCGATGCCGACGTGTGCGACGTTGGTATCGGCAAGGGTTTTGCCCGCCGCGAGCGCACGGACTTCGAGGCGGAACCAGCCACCGGTGGGCGCGTCGAGCTCGGCGCGGAAGGCGTCGGCCCCGGCTTTGAAGGCGAGCGGTTGCCACGCGCCGCTGGCGCCGGGGCCGGTGAGCCGGGCTTCGAGGGAGGTCGGGCGTTCGTCAGGCGCGAGCTGGCCGGCGAGGAGGAGCTTGCCACCGGCGCGAGGGGTGCGCTGGGTGACTTGGTAGTCGAGCGGCGCGGTGAGCGTGAGGGCGGAGGCTTGGCCGGAAAAAATCCAAAGGACCGCAAAGAGCAGGAGCAGGCGATTCATGGGTGGCGATGCTGTGAACGGAGCGCAGAGCTGGCGAGCGGAATATGGAGTCCGGGGTGGCGGCGCTGTGATCTGCCACCGCACTGCATGATTGGCACCTACTTCACCGTCACGCCGCCCACGTCATACACGCGCGTCGTGCGTTCCTGGCCGTCCACCAGCAGGCGCCTGCCGCTGGGGTTGAAGGACAGCGTCACAGGCATTCCGTCCAGACCGAGGAAGTAGGCGAGCGGCCGCCTCGGGTCGCGGTGGTCCCACAATTTCACCGAGCCGTCTGCCGAGGCGGTGGCGAGGATGGGCTGGGTCGGGTGGAAGGCCACGACGCCAATCTCGCCGTCGTGGGCGCGGAAGAAACTGCCTTCCTTCAGGCTCCCGTCGGGCTGCGGTTCGGTCGGGACCAGATAGACATTGCGGTCGCCGCCGGCAAAGGCCACGAGCCGTTCGCCCGGCGAAACGGCCAGCGTGTTCACCTGAAATTCGCGCTTCAACGAGTTGCCTGGCTGGGCGGTTGCAGCGTCCAGCCGTTCGAGCCGGTAATCGAGTTGTTCTCCGGTGCTGGCGCGGGCGGCGATGGCGAAGAGGTTCGTGCCGGCAAAGACCGCGCGCGTGAACTTGCCCTCGCGGCGAAGCAGGCTGCGCCCGTCGGCCAGCAAGAACGTCTCCACCGTGCCGTCACGGTCCACGACAGCCAGCCGCTCGCCCGCCCGGTCTAAAGCCAGTGAGGTGACCAGCGCCCGCACGGGCAGGGTGAGTTTCTCGGTTGGGGTTTCAGCCGCGTTGGAGAAAACTTTCAAGCCCAGTTTCGCACCGGAGATGTGCGCGGCCAGCGCGAGCTGTCCCGAGGCCCAATGACTGGCCGCCAGCGGAAAATCCCACGCCGCACCGGGCAGTTCCTCCAACCGGTCCGTGTAGCGCGTGAGCCGGAAATTTTTGCGGGCAACCAAGACATTCTCCGCAACGAAGACTCCGCCCCAAGCCTGTTCGGCCCCGAGGGCCTTGCGCGCCAGCTCGCGCCCGACCGGCATCTGCCAACGGCGCGGCGGCTGTTCCAATGTCAGCACATCCCCGCTGTCGGGATGCAGGCTCAACGCCGTTTCGAAGCGGCCTTGTCGCAGGCCGAAGAAGGTCGCGCGCGAGGTGAGCAACTGCGTCTCCACCAGCCGAAAGAGCCAACGCTGCTCGGAGAATTTGCCCTCGCTGCCCGTCGTGAGCAGATGCGTGTCGCCCAGCCACGCCAGCGAGCGGAGCGTGGCCGAGAAGGGCTTGCCCCGTTGGAGCACCGCACCGGTGGCCGAATCCAGGAGCAGCACTTCGCCCGTGATGGTGCCCAGCGCGAGCCGCCGTCCGTCCGGACTGAGAGCCTGTGTCATCGGAAAGACTTCGAGCCGCGCCCGCTCCGAGCCATCGTCCGCGTTGAGGATGAGAAACTCCCGTTGCTGCCCACTGCCGGCCACCAGCACGCGGTCACCGTCCGGGTGAATCACTGCGCTGGAGAAGTAACCTCGCTTCTGCCAGCGCGTCGCACCCGAGCGCAAATCCACCAACTGTAGCAAGGGCTCCCGATTCGCTCCGAGCGACAGCGCGGCCAGCCAAGCGCGCTGCGGGCTGTGACTCAAGTGCAGCCACGTCACGTCTTTATTCGCCAGCGTGACACCGCTTAAGCGCTGCCCATCGACGGGGTTGAACAAATCCACTTCCGCGTTACCGAACCGCGCCACCGCGAAACGCGTTCCGTCCCGAGAAAACGCGAGCAGGCGTGGGTTATATCGTCCCGTCGGGACCACGCGCTGCACCGTGGCATCCACCGCATTCACAAACGCGACTTCGCCCGATGAGTTCGCGAGGGCGAACTGGCCGGCTTGCCCCGGAACTGCGGCGAGCGCGAGCGGCTGCTCGAAGCCGGGGACGCGCAACTCCCCGAGCGACGCGTCGCGCTTGGCGGCAAGATACTCCCACGTCTGGTCGCGCAAATCCGGCGGGCACTGCTCCAGTGCCTGCACGAGCGTGGGCAGGTCCGAGGCTGCGGCCGCTGAATCCGCCAGCAACAGACGGGCGCGCGCCGCCTCGCGCCGTTGCTGCTCGGCGCTTCGCTGGGCCTTGGCCTCGTTGCTGTGCGCCTGCTCTTCGTTGGCCTTGGCCCGCAGCTCGTTCGTGGCGGCGGTGGCGGCGTGGTGCCTCGCCTCGGCGGCGTTTTTCTGCGCCACGTCCCGCTGCTGCGAAAGGCTCACGATGAACCCGGCGGTGAGCAATAGCATCACTCCGGCGGCGCCCGACAAAGCCTTGTGCCGCCGAAGAAACAGCAGCAGCACCGTGAACGGGCGAGCCCGCTCCGCCGCCGTGGCGAAGCCACCTTGATACGCCGCCACGTCCTGCGCGAACTCCGCCGCAGTCTGGTAACGGTCCCGGCACCGGACGTGCAACGCCTTCATGCACACGGCGGACAACGCCTCGGGCACCACACCGTCAGGCAAGTGCGACAGCCGCGTTCCCCGCGCCGCCTCGGTGGGCGTGGCGAGGTCGCCGTGGAGCACTCTGCGGAGCACTTCGTTCACTTCCCGGCCCTCGACGGGTGGACGCAGCGTGAGTAGCGCGTAGAGCACGCCGCCCAGGGAATACACGTCCGACCGCTCGTCGAGGTCGGTGACGCGACCGCCCGCCTGCTCGGGCGACATGTAATTCGGCGTGCCCATCACCGTGCCATCGAGGGTGAGCTGCGTCCCGGAGAGCTGTGTCAACGGCGTGTCCTGCGTGGCGGAAAAAAACAACGGCGCGCCAGCGGCACCGCTGCCCGAGGCCAGCGTGGCTTGCTCCTCGCCCGATACCAACGTTGGTGAGTCCGCCGCCGGCGCAGGTCGCGCGGGCGTCACCGGCGACACGATGAGCGTGCCCGTGGGCCCAGTTCCGGGCGCGGGGTTGACGGCGGCCTGTGCCACGCTGCCCGGAAGAATCTTCGCGAGGCCCCAATCCATCACGAGCACTTCGCCAAACTCGCCGACCATGATGTTCTGCGGCTTGAGGTCGCGATGGATGATGCCTTGCGAATGCGCGAAGGCGGCGGCGTCGCAGACCTTTTGAAAGATGGTGAGCAACGCGCTGAGCGGATACTTCGCGACCGTCGCCGGGTCGCCCGCCTTGAGCTTGTGGAGGACATCGTGAAGCGTGACACCCTGCACGAGCTTCATCGTGTAGAAGTGCCGGCCTTGTGCATCGGTGCCGAGGTCGTGGACGGGGACGATGTTCGGGTGGGCAAGGCGGCCGAGCACCCGCGCCTCCAGCTCGAAGCGCTGCCGTTCCTCCGCGCTGGCATCGCGGCGTAGCATCACCTTCATCGCGACGGAGCGGGCGAGCTTCTGGTCAGTGGCACTCAGCACCGCGCCCATCCCACCGCGCGCGATTTCACGCCCGGGGCGGTAGTTCGCACTCATAGCCGGGCTGGTCGGCGTGGGTGTGCTATCAGGCGCGTCGTTCATGAGGACGAGCAACTGTTGCCAGTCGCAAAGTAAGAGGCGAGGCGAATATAGAGTGCGGACGAAACCCCGACAGCCGCTTGGCTGCGAGTGGCGGTCTTCGGTGGCTGCCAGGCTACCTTTCCGGTTGCACCCCGGGCGGCGCTTTTCCAGACTCCCGCCCATGAACACCGCGCTTGCCCGCCTCCTCGCCATCACCCTGCTCGTCCTCGCCACCGCCACCGCGCGCGCCGGCAAGGCCAGCCAGACCCTCGACATCTACTGGGTGGATTCCGAGGGCGGCGGCTCCACGCTCATCGTCACGCCGGAAGGCGAGTCCGTGCTCATTGACACGGGCAACCCCGGCGGACGCGACGCAAAGCGCATCCACAAACTCGCCACGGAGGTCGCAGGCTTGAAGCGCATTGACCACATCGTCATCACGCACTTCCACATTGACCACTTCGGCGGCACGGCGGAACTCGCGGACCTCATGCCCGTGGGCACGCTCTACGACAAGGGCCTGACCGCCACCAGCCCGGACGGCAACGCGCAGGACACGCGCTGGCCGCTCCTGAGCAAACCCTACCGCGAAGCCAAGGTGGAGAAGCGTGTCACCATCAAGGCCGGCGACCTCATCCCGCTCAAACAACCCACCGCGCCCGGCAACGCCAAGCTCGAACTCCGCGTCCTCTGCGCGAACCAGAAGGTCGTCTCCCCGCGCCCGGACCAACGCCGCGAGAACCCGCTCGCCGCCAGCGCCCAGCCCCAACCCGAGGACAAGTCCGACAACGCCAACTCCGTCGTGCTGCTCCTGCAATACGCCAACTTCCGCTTCTTCGACGGCGGCGACGCCACGCTCCGCACCGAGCAGTCGCTCGTCGTCCCGTTCAACATCGTCGGCAAGGTGGATGTCTATCAGGTCAACCACCACGGCCTCGACGTGAGCAGCAACCCCCTGTTGGTCCAGTCCATTGAGCCGACCGTCGCCATCATGAACAACGGCCCGCGCAAAGGCACGATGCCCAAGGTCGTCGCCACGCTCCGCAGCACCAAGAGCATCGCCGCCATCTACCAAGTCCACGAAAACATCCGCCCCGAGCCGGACACGAACACGGCCAAGAACCTCATCGCCAACGCCGGTGACAAGGGGGAGAAGTGCGACGCCCACTACATCAAGCTCGCCGTGAACCACACGGGCGAGAGCTACACCGTCGAAGTGCCCAGCACGGCGAACAGCCGCACCTTCCAGACGCGGAAGAAGTAAGGACCGCGAGGAAGTGCCAGAACGTGGTGAGTGGTGAGTAAATCGTAAGCCGTAAGCGTAGGCGGCAGCTCGGACTCATCACTCACCACTGGTTCCTCGCCGCTTCCGGTGGAAGGAAGGCCAGCGGCGAAGGGTGGGATCCCGGAAGGATGCGGGATAAGGCAGATCGCAGCCGCCAAAACCGTCCCGCTGCTGTTTGCTGTTTGCCCTTCTGCTTGCGACTCCTACTCCACCTCGCCGATCTGCTGGGAAAACTCTTCAACAGCTTGCCTCACCTAGCTGATAGCTTTGCTCACCCACTGAATAATTCGGCTCACCTAGCGGGTAATTCTACATCATGACGCACTGATTCGACTAACACAGCCACTAGTGAGGTCGATCAAGCACATAGTGCATATCACCCACGCACTAATCCGGCTCACCCACATGCTCAGTGAGCCAAATTACCGTGTGGAACGATCAAATTATCGTGTGGAACGCCCCAATTTACGCACTTTCAGCCTCCAATGAGCCAAACAGCCCACCCATGAACCTGTAGCGGCGGTCTGCGACCGCCGAGTTTGAGTAAACCTCGCTGAAGGAAGCCGTAACCCGGCGCTCACAGAGCGCCGCTACAGTTGCCACAGGTTCAAAGGCTGAAATCGCGGTCCTTGGGGCCGTGGGTTCTCTCCCCCCGCGCCGAAACCTTCCCTGCCAACCCGCCCACTGCGTCACTGCACTTCCACGTCGAAGATGAGGCTCGTGCGCGAGTCGGTCTGTTCGTTGCGGATTTCCATCTCCTTCAGCCGCCACTGGCCGTTGACCTTCTGAAAGCGCTTCGGCTCGAACTCTTTCATCAACTTTCCACGCGTGTCGTAGGCCTCGGCGGCCACGATGCCGAGCGTGTCTTGGTCCAGCCACGTCTTCACGCGGGAGTAACCACCGGGAGCGGGTTTCGCGGTCGTGCTCTCCAAGACGAAACACGCCTCGCCCCGGCGTTGTTCTTTCCGCAACAGGCGCTGCTCCGGCCAGTGGAAGAAGTCCAGCCCGAGGTCCACCAGCCAGAAGTCCGAGCCGGCGAAGGGCACGAGCAAGTTCCCGGCGGGCTGGAGCGCCGGGCCGTTCACGCGCCCGGTCTGGTATTGGCTGGGCGCGTGGGGCGAACGGCTCACGCGGTAGAGTAGGCCATCGCCGCTCACGTAGTCGGTGTGCCACACGTCGCCGCTGACAGTGGTGCGGATGGTCACGGGGATTTCCGCGCGCACGCCCCGGTGGTCGCGGATTTTAAGCACTGCCGAGTTCGTGCTGCTGGTCTTGGGCGCGAGCGAGCGGGCCTCGGCGGCAATGCGCTGGCCCTCGGCGCGTTGGGCATCGAGGTCAGCGGCGAGGAGCGCTGGGAGCAGGGCGAAGAGGGCGAGCGCGGTGGCGAAGGCGCGGCGTCCGGTAGGGTGCGCAGTCACTTGGCTTTGCTCTTCGTGGGTTTCACCGCCGGTGCTTCCACCAAGGCCAGCGGCAGCAGCTCGCTGATGCGGCGGATGAAATGCACTTCCATCTTCGCGCGGACTTCCTCGGGCACTTCGGCCCAGTCCTTGCGGTTGTGCTCAGGCAACAGGACTTGCTTGATGCCAGCGCGGGCGGCGGCCAGAACCTTCTCCTTGATGCCGCCGACGGGGAGCACGCGGCCACGCAAACTGATCTCGCCCGTCATCGCGAGTTGGGACCGGACGCGGCGCTGGGTGAGGAGCGAGGCGAGCGCGACGATCATCGTCACGCCGGCGCTGGGGCCGTCCTTCGGCGTCGCGCCAGCGGGGACGTGGACGTGGATGTCGTGCTTGTCGAAATCCGTCGCGGCGAGGCCGAGCGTGGCGGCTTGCGCGCGAAGGTAGCTCAAGGCGGCCTGCACGCTTTCCTTCATCACGTCACCGAGCGAGCCGGTGAGGATGAGCTTGCCCGTGCCGCTCATGCGCGTGGCCTCGATGAAGAGGATGTCGCCGCCCACCGGCGTCCAGGCGAGGCCGATGGCGATGCCACACTCGGCGATGTTCTCGGCGGCCTCGGAGATGAACTTGGCCTGGCCCAGCATGGCTTCGAGCGCCTTGGGCGTGAGGTTGATGGGCTTCACCGTGCCTTTTTGCGAGGCGATCTTGCGCGCGGCTTTGCGGACGACGGAGGCGAGTTCGCGGTCGAGCTGGCGGCAACCGGCTTCGCGCGTGTAGTCCTGCGCGAGTTTGCGGATGGTGACATCGGGGACTTTGAGCAACTTCGCCTTCACCCCGTGCTCGGTGAGCTGGCGCGGCAGGAGGTGGCGGCGGGCGATGTGAACCTTCTCCTCCAGCGTGTAGCTGGGCAGCTCGATGACTTCGAGGCGGTCGCGGAGCGCGGGGAGAATGGGGTCGAGCCAGTTCGCGGTGGTGAAGAAGAGGACGTGCGAGAGATCGAAAGGCACGTCGAGGTAGTGGTCCATGAACGTGCTGTTCTGCTCGGGGTCGAGCACTTCGAGCAGCGCGGCGGAGGGATCGCCGCGGAAGTCCGCGCCGATCTTGTCCATCTCGTCGAGCAAGATGACGGGGTTGTGGCTCTCGACGCGGCGGAGGGTCTGGATGATGCGGCCGGGCATCGCGCCGACGTAGGTGCGGCGGTGGCCGCGAATCTCCGCTTCGTCGCGCATGCCGCCGAGGGAGATGCGGGCGAACTTGCGGCCCAAGGCCTCGGCGACGCTGCGGCCCAGCGAGGTTTTGCCGACGCCGGGCGGGCCGACGAGGCAGAGGATCGGGCCTTTCAACTGGCGCTTGAGCTTGATGACGGCGAGGAATTCGAGGAGCCGGTCCTTCACCTTCTTGAGGCCGAAGTGCTGCTGGTCGAGGAGGCGCGCAGCTTCGTCGAGGTCAAGCTTGTCTTCGGTGGACTTGCTCCACGGGAGGTTGGCGAGCCAGTCGAGGTAATTGCGGGTGATGCTGTATTCGGCGACGGCGGGCGGGGTTTGCTGGAGGCGCTCGAGTTCCTTGTCGGCAACTTTGCGGACCTCGGGCGGGAGCTTGGCCTTGTCCATCTGCTCGCGCAGCGCGTTGGCGTCGGCGGTAGCGGTGTCGGTCTCACCCAGCTCGCGCTGGATGGCGCGGATTTGCTCGCGGAGGAAGAAGTCGCGCTGGCTCTTCGACATCGAGGTCGTGACTTCCTTCTGAATCTTGGTGCCGAGGGTGAGGACTTCGAGTTCGCGCTGGAGGAGCGGGAGCAGGCGGCCGAGGCGCTCTTTGACGGAGGTGATTTCCAGGTGCCGCTGCCGCTCTTGAAGGTCGAGGTTCAGGTTCTGCGCGATGAGGTCGGCGAGGCGCGCGGGGGGTTCCTGGGCCAGGGAATTGATTTTGACCTGGTCGGAGAGCGTGGGGGAGAGGCTGATGATTTGCTGGAAGAGCTGGCTGGCGTTGCGGGCGAGTGCGGCGACCTCGACGGAGTCTTCCGCCAGGTCGGTGAGCAGCTCGACGCGGGCGCGCAGATACGGCTCCTGCCCGACGAATTCCTTGAGCTGAAAGCGCCGCAGGCCCTCGACGAGGATGCGGGCGGTGTTGTCCGGGAACTTCAGCATCTTGAGCACGCGGCCCGCGCAGCCGTGGGACCACAGCTCGTCGGGCTTGGGCTCCTGGACCTCGGGCTTGGTCTGGAGCACGAGGCCGACGAAGCGGTCGCCGCCGACCACGTCGTCAATCAGCTTGAGGCTCTGGGCGGACTCGACGAGGAGCGGCGTGACCATGCCGGGAAACAGCACGATGTCCGCGAGGCCGAGGATGGGCAGCACGTCGGGCAGGGGCTTCGCGCCAGCGCGGAGGAAGGTGGTATCGCCTTCGCCCGTAGGGGCGGCGGTGTTGAGGATGCTGATGAATTCGGTGTCACCCATGATCGGAGAAGTCGTTGCCCGGCTGCGCGGCTAGCCGAGGGCTTTGGTCCCCATCGTCGGCACGTCCACGCGCAGGAAACCGTTTTGATAGGAGGCGCGCGCCTGGCTGAGGTCGAAGCCGGCGGGCAGTTCCACGACGCTCTCGAACGCGCCGTAATGAATCTCCATGACTTGAAAGCTGCTGTTCCCGTTGCGGCACTCGTCGCGCCGCACGCCGCTGAGGATCATACGCGCACCGTCTACGGTGAGTTCCAAGTCCTCGCGGTGGATGCCGGCCAGCTCGACCTTGATGACCGCGCCGGTGGCGTGGATATAGACATCGGTGTTCGGCGTCCACGCGGTCTCGCCGTTCGCGGCCCCGGCCGGGCGAGCGGGGAAGAGCTGCGTGGAGTTGGCCTTGGACATGGGAACAGTGGCGGGGTTCAGGACAGCTTCACGATGACCTGCGGGCGTTCGCCTTTGCGGGCGCGGAAGGTGATGGAGCCTTTTGGAGCTGGACCGGAGGAGGCGGAGCAACCACACGGGCCGGTCTTGGTGAGACAACGACCGCGCGGGCGAAGCTGGGCGCGGAGCAGCAGGAAAGCGGCGATGCCGACCACTGCGAGAGCTGCTAGTTGCTGCCAGTCCATACGGCAGGAAGCTAGTGCAGGCGCGGGGGAGGGTAAAACGAATTTTCCGGGAGGAAGCGTCTAAAGGTCCAACCGCTCAGCATCCTCGCCAGTTGTCCAGCCTCCGCCGCGTTCCTTAAAAAACCTAGCCGCACTGCCCCTGCTGCCGCAGCGCATGGTCAGCGAGCACCAGCGCGGCCATGGCTTCCACGATGGGCACGGCGCGCGGGAGCACGCAGGGGTCGTGGCGACCGCGGGGTTTGAGCGTGGTGTTCTGGAGGCTCACGTCCACGGTGTCTTGCTCGTGGAAGATGGTGGCGGTGGGCTTGAACGCGACGCGGAAGTAGATGGTCTCGCCGTTGGAGATGCCGCCCTGCACGCCACCGGAGCGGTTCGTGGTGGTGCGGACCTTGCCGTCCACGTTGCGGAAGGCGTCGTTGTGGTGCGAACCAGTGAGCAACGTGCCGCCGAAGCCGGAGCCGATTTCAAAACCCTTCGTCGCGGGTAGGCTCAACATCGCCTTGCCCAAGTCTGCCTCCAGCCGGTCGAAGACGGGTTCGCCCCAGCCCGCCGGCACGTTGCGCGCAATGCCCACGATGACCCCACCCACGCTGTCGCCCTGCGACCGGATGTCCTCAATGAGTTCAATCATCTTCTCCGCCATCGCCGCGTCGGGGCAGCGGAGGATGTTCGCCTCGATTTGCTGCGGCTGCACGGTCTCCACGTCCACGTGGCAGCGGAGGTGTTGGACGGATTCCACGCAGGCGAGGATTTCCACGCCCCAGCGTTCGCGGAGCAGTTTCTTCGCGATGGCCCCGGCGGCGACGCGCCCGATGGTCTCTCGCGCGCTGGTGCGGCCCCCGCCAGGCCAGGCGCGGATGCCATACTTGGTCTGGTAAGTGTAGTCCGCGTGCGAGGGGCGGAACTTCGCCGCCATCTCTGTGTAAGATTCGGAACGCTGGTCCTCGTTCTTCACGACCAACGAAATGGGCGTGCCAAGGGTCCGGCCCTCAAAGGTGCCGGAGAGGATTTGCACGGCGTCAGCTTCCTTGCGCGGTGTGGTGATGCTGGACTGGCCGGGCCGACGGCGGTCGAGTTCCGGCTGAATGTCCGCCTCGGTGAGCGCGAGGCGCGGCGGGCAGCCGTCCACGACGACGCCCACGCCGCCGCCGTGCGACTCGCCCCAAGTGGTGACGCGGAAGAGGTGCCCGAAGGTGTTGCCCATGCGGAAAGCGTGCGGGAAACACGCAGGGACGGCAAGGCGACAGCCTCACCCCCACAACTGCCGGTCCAGCGTGCGATATTGAATCGCCTCGCCCAAATGCTCCGCCGTGATGCTCGCGCTCGCGCCTAGGTCAGCTATCGTGCGGGAGACTTTCAGGATGCGGTCGTGCGCGCGGGCGCTCAGGCCCATCTCGGTCATGGCGTGGCGGAGCAGCTCGGTCGCGGCCTCGTCCAGCACGCAAAACTCCTTCAGCTCGCGGCTGCCCATGCGTGCGTTGCAACTCACGCGCTTGCCGGTGAAGCGCGCCTGCTGGATGCGCCGCGCCGCGATGACCCGCTCGCGGACGGTCGCGGAACTCTCGCCGGGTTTCGCCGCCTGTAGCTCGCGGAACTTCACCTGCGGCACCTCGACGTGCAGGTCAATGCGGTCCAGCAACGGCCCGGAGATGCGCCCGAGGTAGCTCGCAATCTCGCGAGGCGAGGACTTCGATTCGCCCGGCATCTTACCGTCCGGCGTCGGGTTCATCGCGGCCACGAGCATGAACTGCGACGGGAACGTCATCGTGCCCGCCGCGCGCGAGATGGTGACTTTACCGTCCTCCAGCGGCTGGCGCATCGTCTCCAGCACGGTGCGCTTGAACTCCGGCAGTTCATCCAAAAACAACACGCCGTGGTGCGCCAGCGAGATTTCGCCGGGCGCCGGGTTGATGCCGCCGCCCAAGAGGCCGGCGTCCGAAACCGTGTGGTGCGGGCTGCGGAAGGGCCGCTGCGTGACGAGCGCCTGCCCCGCCGCGAGCAGCCCGACGATGCTGTGAATCTTCGTCGTCTCCAGCGCCTCCTCAAGCGTGAGCGGCGGGAGGATGGTGGGAATGCGTTTCGCCAGCATGGACTTGCCCGTGCCCGGTGGGCCGATGAGCAACATGTTGTGTCCGCCCGCCGCGCCAATTTCCAAAGCCCGCTTCACCGACTCCTGCCCGCGCACGTCCGCCAGGTCCACCGCGTCGTCGCCCACGTAGTCGAAGAGCTTCGCCAAGTCCACCGTGAGCGGCGCGATGGCGACCTCGCCTTCGAGGAAGCCCACCGCCTCGCGCAAGTTCTGGATCGGAATCACGTCCAGCCCCGCGACCACGGCGGCTTCCGGCGCATTGTCCTTCGGCACGATGAGGCCCTTGCGCCCGTCCAGCTTCGCGCGCAAGGCGATGGGCAGCACGCCCTTCACGGGCCGCACCGCGCCGGTCAGCGCGAGTTCGCCGACGATGACATAATTGTCCAACACGGCGCTCTCCATTTGCTCGCTGGCGGCGAGCCAGCCGATGGCGATGGGCAGGTCAAAGCTGGGGCCTTCCTTGCGCACATCGGCGGGCGCGAGGTTGATGGTGGTGCGGCCCATCGGAAAGTGGAACGCGGAGTTCGTCATCGCGGTGCTCACACGGTCACGCGACTCCTTCACGGCGACATCGGGCAAGCCGACAATGGCGATGTTGGTCTCGCCCCAGCCGACATTGACCTCGACCTCGATCGGATACGCCTCAATGCCCTGCACAGCGGCGGAACAAACCTTGGCTAACATGGTCGGAGTTTGCGGAAGTCCACCGTCAAATTCCAAGCCGAAATCAGCCGACCTGCCCTCGTTCCGTCTCAGAAACTCGCCTGCACGGAGAGGTGCGAGCGGGCGCCTTCGCCGCTTCGGCTGACGTGGGATTCACGAAGCTGCCAGCCATGGGTGAAGTTCACGCTCAAATTGTTGCGCACCTGATAGCGGCAGCCGAGGCCGAGGCTGTGCAAGTCCGTGTAGCGCCGTTCGCCGGCGAGCCGGTCGCTGCTCCAAAGCAGGGCGAAGTCTTGGAAGACGAAGAACTGGACCGAGTCGCCGAGTTGCTTGAAGTCAAACCACGACGCGAGCGAGA
This sequence comes from Verrucomicrobiota bacterium, assembly GCA_039796295.1. Classification (GTDB taxonomy): domain Bacteria; phylum Verrucomicrobiota; class Verrucomicrobiia; order Limisphaerales; family SXTU01; genus SXTU01. Next base: position 122,767 of record JBDKJY010000010.1, on the reverse strand, counting down.
AGGCGGGCAGCGCGAGTTCGTGGCTCAACAGCACGCCGTTGTCGCCGAACGCCTCGCCTTCCTCGTAGCCGCGCACACTGCCGCTGCCGCCGCCGGCCATCTGCTCGCTGCCGAGGAGATTGCCGCTCGCGGTCTGGAACTGCGCGCGCGGACTCCAGGTGAGTGCGCCCGGCAGGCGGGTGGTGCGGGCGAGGGTGAAGTTCGCATAGGCGTAGTGCGACTCGGCTCCGGCACGGCTGATGGCGAAGAATTGCTCGCGGTTCCGGTGCCCAATGCCGCCGGGGCTGACGTTCAGTGTCGCGCCGAAGTCAGTGCGGCCCCACTTGTCAGTCAGGCTGGCTTCGTAGCCGAGGTTGAGCTGGGCGATGTGCGTAAGGTTGTCGGTGATAGGGATGGTGGCGAACTCGAGGTTGTTGTTACTGGCCTTGAAGTCCGCGCCCAGCGTCAGCGTGTGCGTGTAGCTGGGCGCAGGCTTGGGCAGCGGGATGTCGTAGCGCAGGCCGACCTGCCACGAGCGGCCTTGGAGCGTGAGCGGCGCGACGACGCGGCCCTCCAACTCCGAGTAAGCGCCGGTGAGCCGCAGCGTGTGCCGCCACGGCAAGTCCATCGCGTAGCTGCCCGAGTGCGCCACGGAGGTCTTGAAGTCCGGGCTGGTGGAGAACTGGTAGCTCATCTGGTCGCCGCGACCGAAGGCGTTGCCCCAATTCAAGCCGGCGGTGACACGGTCCTCGTCGCTGACGAGCGAGCCGGTGTTGTTGTAGCCGGTGTAGGCGCGCAGCGGGAGGCGCTCGGTGGTGCGGAGTTTCAGCGCGGTGGTGCCGAGCTTCGCGCCGGGTTCGGCCACCACGGTCACGTTCCGAAAGGAGTTCCGGTTGAGCCAGTCAATGTCCTCCTTGAGTGTGTGGGCGTTGATGGGTTCGCCGGGGCGCTGAGTGATGGCAGAGCGATACTGGGCCTCGCTGAAGTATTTCGCGCCTTCGATTCTGAGGATGTCATCGAGTGCCGCCGCGCTGACGACCACCTGCACGGAGCCGCCGGTGATGTCCTGCAGCGGCAGGTAAATGCTCATGAAGGGATAGGCCATGAGCTTGAGGTAAGTGCGCGCCGTGAGGGTGATGCGCTCGAGCGAAGCCATGGACGCCGGCTGGTCGAGGAAGAGTTTCATCAACTGCGCAAACTCCGGCGTCTGGAGCAACGGCACGAGGGCCATGTCCACGCCGACGGTGGCGACGCCGTTGGAGACGACTTGTGCCGCCGTGCTGACGAACTTCACGCCGGTGAGCTTGGCGAGGATGACTTTCTCCCCCGGCTGCGCGCCCGCGTGAGTGATGGCCGGGGGCGCATTGGTTCCGGCGAGTCCACCGGGCTGGCTGGGCACCAGTTTCGGCGGCGCTTGGGGGAGCGCTTTTTTGAGTTCCTGACCGGGCAGGGCAGAGCCGAGGAACACTTGTGCGGCGAGAACAATTCCCGCAAAGAACTGCTTCGGCGACCGGGCGTGAGTGAAACGTGGTGAAGTCATGTGGGTGCGAAGGAACTGGCAGAGGGGACGAGCTTCAGAAGCCCGAGTTTTGCATCAGTGAGGCAAACGACATGGTGAAGAGGTCGGCTCCGTCCGGGCCGGAGAAATCAACCGGTGGGTGCTCCATTTTGGCGGTGACGCGGGCTTGGGCGTTGGCGGCCACGCGATCATCCTCGTTCAGCACTTGGGCGAGCCGGACGGCACTCCCGACGACCACCATAACGACGGCGGCCACTGGAGCAATAAAAGCGGTGCTGACGACCGCTGCCCCTAAAGCAACAAAAGTAGCCGCGCTGGCGAGGTATGTGGCAGCAAGCCCCCCGGCCGTAACCGCTGCGGCAATCCCAACCGCCGCCGCCCCCGTAACGGCGACGGCACCCGCCGTGATTGCGAGGGCTTCCTCGGCTCGGCCTTGCCGGGCCTTGGCCGTAAAGTCCGGGGTGTCATCGCCATACAGGACAGTCATGCTCTCGACGCGGTTGGGGTCGGCCTTCCACGCGACCCATTCGTCATGCTGACGGACCGCCTCCTTCGCTTCGTCGCGCACGAAGGCCTTCGCACGCGTGGTCACCGACTGGATCATCTCGGCAAGTTCGGGCGGCTGCTGGTCCGCCGGTAGGAGCGCGTAGGACTGCACGCGGGCGCTCAAAGCGGCGAGCATTCCAGCCTTGCGGTCCGTGTCGCCGGCGTAGGACGCGAGGAAAGCCTCGATGCCGCCGCCGAAATACCGCTTCAGCAATTCGCCCTGGCCGGACTTTTCCAGGTAAGCCCGGTAATCCTCAGCCGCCTGGGTCATCAACGTGGAATACTTCGGCGAGGTCAGCGGCTCGGAGAGTTTCACGGTGGCCTGGGCGGCGAGATGCTCGTCGAGGCCAACGACGGTGAGTTTGGTTTCGGTCCCTTCGCGGGCGAGCCGCGTCTGGCGCTGAAGCTCCGTCTCGGGCCGGGGCGTGCGGATGGTCAGGCTGCCATTGTTGACCTTGGTGACGGCGTAGTTCGGGTTCGCGTTGTAGCCGTCCACGGTGAGGACCTGCCGGCTCACGGTCTCCGTGCCGAGCGACAGCGTGCTGGGAAGCAAGATGGTAAATGATCCCGCAGGCGGGGGCTCTGGCACGGTGAGCTGGATCGGGATGATCGGAAACGTGACGGAGACGTTGCCGTCGGCGTCCACGGTGGTGGTGGTGACGACCACGGGAGCGGGCGGCGCTGGCGGCGTGAAGACCGGGAGCGTCGGGACGGGTTTCACGGTCGGAATCGTATCGGTCGTGCTGGTCTTGAAGGTCAGGCCGGGAAACGCATCCGCGAAGGAAACCCCCGCCGGCAGCCCGCTGAACTGCGCGGTGAAGGCGGGCACCGCAGTTCCCTGTGCGAGGTCGAAGCTGTTCACGGTGATCTCCACGGCGCGGGGGATGATGCTCAAGTAACCCGGCGTGAGCGTGATGGCGTAGTTCCGGTTGTCCAGCACCCGTGGGAAGTAAGGATAGTGGCCGACGTTGGCCGACTGCGCGGGCAGGGAGCCGAGGAAGCCCAGCACCGCGCTGGCATTGTGAAACGGAGCCAGCCCGGCCCCGCCAATCGTAAACGCAATCTCCGGGTTCGGGTCGTAGTAGAACTTCGCCAGGTTGTGCATCGTGATCGCGATGGGCCGCTGGTTCACCGTGAGCACGCCCGTTTGCACCGTGGCTTGGTAGTTGGGATTGGCCACAAGCGCGGGGCGAATCACATAGAGGCCGGGGGCGGATTCCCGCGTGGTGAACGCCGTCGTCTCCACGGGGCCGAGGAGCACGTCCGCCGCATCGAAGGACGCCAATCCCATGCCGCCAAGGGTTGTGGTGAACGTGGGATTCGCGTCGCCAAAGAGCCGCGCGTGGCTGTCGGCGGACACCGTGATGGGGCGGGGGTTCACCTGCACCCCGCCGCCGGTGACGCTACGAATCTGGTAATTGCCGCTCAGGCTCGACGCGGCCAGCGAGTAGGTGCCGACCGTCTGATTGGCAGCGGCGGGATTGCCCACCGAGACGACGCTGCCAACCGACTGGCCCAGCTTCAGCCCCGTCGCGCTCACGGGGACGTTCACCGGGTTGGCCTCGCCGTAGAAGCGGTTCACGTTGCCGAGGGTCACGTCCAGGATGGCGGGCAGGATTTGGAGGCTGCCTGCCAGCGGGTTGTTGATCGTGTAGTTCAGGCTGGCGAGGGCGGCGGTCAGGTCGTAGGTGCCGACGGGTGAGGTTTGCGAGGCCGTGGTCGCAATCCGCAGGTTCACGCTGGCGATCGTGTCCCCGGCGCGCAGTTCGCCGGTGGCGATGGAGGGCGTGAAGGCTGGATTGGCGTCGCCGTAGTCGCGGAAGTGACTGCCGGCACCAATCGTCAGCGGTGCGGGCGTGATCGTGAGCTGGCCGGGCAAGCGCGTGATGGCGTAGTTCGCGTTGTTGCCGGAGGTCGGCGTCACACCGAGGGTTTGCACCGGGGAACTCACCGTCGCCAGCGTGGTGAAGCCGAGGTTGGGAATGACCGCCGCCGTGTCGTGCGCGGCCAGGCCGGTGAAGGTGGCGGTGAAGGCCGGGTTCGCCAGACCATACTCGCGCGAGATGTTGTCCGTGCGGATGGTCAGCGGACGCGGCTGAACGGTCATTGTGCCATTGGCGAAGAAGGCCGTGTAGTTGTCGTTCGGCGTGTCGTTGCCGCTGAGCAGGATGGTGTAGTTGCCCACGGACGAGCTGGGGGCGGCGACCGAACCCAGAGTGAAGATAGAGAATTTGCCGTCCGCACTGTCACCGTTCTTCAAGCCGCTCACGGTCGTGGTCAGTGTGGGGTTCGCGTCGCCATACACGCGGACTTGGTTGTCCGCGCGGACGGAGAGGATCGCGGGGTTGATCGTGAGTGCGCCGGGCTGGTAGCTGAACGTGTAGTTTGCCGCCGCGGCCCCGGAGCCGCTGATGGGATAGCTGCCCACGCTGGTCGTCAGCCCTGCGGCGGTGCTGTAGGTGGGTGCTGCCGTCAGCGCGCTTGCATCCTGACCCAGCACGAAGCCGAAGATGCTGCCGGACAGCGTGGGGTTCGCGTCACCGTAAGTGCGCGACTGATTGTCCGCGCGGACGGTGAGCGAGGCGGGGTTCACCGTGAGCGCGCCGGGGGTGAGCGTGATGTTGTAATTCGCCGCACTCGCACCGCTGCCGCTGATGGGGTATCTGCCGACGTCCGAACTGGTCACCGCTGGCGTGCCGAGCGACAGCCCATTCACGACGGAGGACAAGTCCCCGTTCACTAGACCGCTGTAGCTCGCGGTGAGCGTCGGATTTGCGGAGCCGTAAGCCTTGTTCTGGTTGTCTGCTGTGATGGTCAGCGCCGCCTTGTTGATGGTGAGCGCACCGGGCGCGTAGGTAAGGCTGTAGTTCGCCGCGCTCGCACCAGAGCCAGTGATGGGATACGCGCCGACACCGGAGCCGGTCGTTGCCGTCGTGCCCAGGGCCAGCCCGCTCACCACGGTGGACAAGTCCCCGTTGACCAAGCCGCTGTAGGCCGCGCTGAAGGCCGGGTTCACCGCGCCGTAGGTCTTACTCGCATCATTCGCCGTGATGGTCAGCGCCGCCTTGTTGATCGTCAGTGCACCGGGCGCGTATGTCAGACTGTAGTTCGCCGCGTTCCCGCTGCCGGGCGTCACCGTGTAACTGCCCACGCCACTGCCCGCAGTGGCCGGTGTAGTAAATGCCAGCCCGCTCACGACCGAGGACAAGTCCCCGTTCACCAGCCCGTTGAAGGCCGCGGTGAAGGCCGGATTCGCCGCGCCGTAGGTCTTGCTCGCGTCGTTCGCCGTGATGGTCAGCGCCGCTTTGTTGATCGTCAGCGCGCCGGGAGCGTAGGTCAGGCTGTAGTTCGCCGCGCTCTCGCTGCCCGGCGTCACCGCGTAACTGCCCACGCCGCTGCCAGCGGTGGCCGGGGTGGTAAAGGCCAGCCCGCTCACGACCGAGGACAAGTCTCCGTTCACCAGACCGTTGAAAGCCGCGCTGAACGCCGGATTGGCCGCCCCATACGTCTTGCTCGCGTCGTTCGCCGTGATGGTCAGCGGGGCCTTGTTGATCGTCAGCGCACCGGGCGCGTAGGCGAGGCTGTAGTTCGCCGCGCTCCCGCTGCCGGGCGTCACCGCGTAGCTGCCCACCCCACTGCCCGCAGTGGCCGGCGTGGTGAACGCCAGCCCGCTCACGACCGAGGACAAGTCCCCATTAACCAGACCGTTGAAGGCTGCGCTGAAAGCGGGATTCGCCGCCCCGTAGGTCTTGCCCGCGTCGTTCGCCGTGATGGTCAGCGCCGCTTTGTTGATCGTCAGCGCGCCGGGGGCGTAGGTCAGGCTGTAGTTCGCCGCGCTCCCGCTGCCCGGCGTCACCGCGTAGCTGCCCACGCCACTGGCAGCAGTGGCCAGTGTCGTAAATGCGAGCCCGCTCACGACAGTGGACAAGTCCCCGTTCACCAAGCCGTTGAAAGCCGCGCTGAAGCCCGGGTTCGCCGCGCCGTAGGTCTTGCTTGCGTCGTTCGCTGTGACGGTCAGCGCCGCCTTGTTGATCGTCAGCGTGCCCGGAGCGTAGGTGAGGCTGTAGTTCGCCGCGCTTGCGCCGGAGCCGGTGACGGGATACGCGCCCACGTCCGAACCGGTCAGCGCCGTGGTGTTCAACCCCAGCCCGCTCACGACCGAGGCATTCTCCCCGTTCACCAGGCCGCTGTAGCTGGCCGTGAGCGCCGGGTTCGCCATGCCATAAGTCTTCGCCAGATCGTCTGCTGTGATGGTCAGCGGGGCCTTGTTAATCGTGAGCGTGCCGGGCTGGCGGGTGATGTTGTAGTTCACGTTCGCCCCACCGGATGCCGCGATGCCGTAGCCGCCGACGCCGGAGCCGGCGTTGGCCGCCGTGGTCAGCGTCAGCCCGCTGATGTTCGCCGCCGTGTCCCCGGCCACCAAGCCAGCGAACGTCGCGGTGAACATGGGGTTGGCCGCGCCGTAAGTGCGGCTCGTGTTATCCGCACGGATGATCAGGTCGGCGGCGTTGATGGTCAGGGTGCCGGGCACGTAGTTGATGCCGTAGTTTGGCGCCGTCGCACCGAACGGCGTGATGGTGTAGGTGCCCACGCTGGAGCTGACGCTCGCCGCCGTGTTGAACTGCAAGCCGCCCACGACGGCCGGCGTGTCGCCGCCGATGAAGCCCGCGTAGCTGGCGGTGAAGGCCGGGTTGGCCGCGCCATAGGTGCGCGCGAAGTCATTGGCCGTGATGGTGAGAATTGCGTTGGCGATGGAAAGCGTGCCCGGCGCGAACGCGATGGCGTAATTCGCGGCGCTCGCACCGGAGGGCGTGATGGGATACGCACCCGAAGGCGAGGCCGCCGTCGCCGTGGTGCTGAGTTGCAGGCCGCTGACGACCGAGGCGTTGTCGCCGTTGACCAGGCCGTTGAACAACGCTGTGAAAGACGGATCCGCTGCGCCGAATAAACGGCTCGCATCGTTCGCCGTGATGGTCAGGGGAGCCTTGTTGATCGTCAGCGCGCCGGGGGCGTAGCTGAGACTGTAGTTCGCCGCGCTCCCGTTGCCGGGCGTCACCGTGTAACTGCCCACGCCGCTGCCCGCAGTGGCCGGTGTGGTGAAAGCCAACCCGCTCACCACCGAGGACACGTCCCCGTTCACCAGCCCGTTGAAGGCCGCGCTGAAGGCGGGGTTGGCCGCGCCATAGGTCTTGCTCGCATCGTTCGCCGTGATGGTCAGCGCCGCTTTGTTGATCGTCAGCGCGCCGGGGGCGTAGCTGAGACTGTAGTTCGCCGCGCTCCCGCTGCCCGGCGTCACCGCATAGCTGCCCACGCCACTGCCACCAGTGGCCGGTGTCGTAAATGCCAGCCCGCTCACGACGGAAGACAAGTCCCCATTCACCAGGCCGCTGAAGCCCGCGCTGAAGGCCGGGTTCACCGCGCCATAGGTCTTGCTCGCATCGTTCGCCGTGATGGTCAGCGCCGCTTTGTTGATCGTCAGCGCGCCGGGCGCGTAGCTGAGACTGTAGTTCGCCGCGCTCCCGCTGCCCGGCGTCACCGTGTAACTGCCCACACCGCTGCCAGCACTGGCCGGGGTCGTGAAGGCCAGCCCGCTCACGACCGTAGACAAGTCTCCGTTCACCAGCCCGTTGAAGGCCGCGCTGAAGGCCGGGTTCACCGCGCCGTAGGTCTTGCTCGCGTCGTTCGCCGTGATGGTTAACGCCGCTTTGTTGATCGTCAGCGCGCCGGGAACGTAGCTGAGACTGTAGTTCGCCGCGCTCGCGCCAGAACCGGTGATGGGATACGCGCCGACGCCCGAGCTGGTCGTCGCCGTCGTGCCCAGGGCCAGCCCGCCCACCACGGAGGAGAGATCCCCGTTGACCAGGCCGCTGAAGCTCGCGGAGAACCCCGGGTTGGCCGCGCCGTAGGTCTTGCTCGCATCATTCGCCGTGATGGTCAGCGCCGCCTTGTTGATCGTCAGCGCACCGGGCGCGTAGGTCAGGCTGTAGTTCGCCGCGCTCCCGCTGCCCGGTGTCACCGTGTAACTGCCCACGCCGCTGCCAGCACTGGCCGGCGTGGTGAACGCCAGCCCGCTCACGACCGAGGACAAGTCTCCGTTCAAAAGCCCGTTGAAGGCCGCGCTGAAGGCGGGGTTGGCCGCGCCATAGGTCTTGCTCGCATCGTTCGCCGTGACGGTCAGCGCCGCTTTGTTGATCGTCAGCGTGCCCGGAGCGTAGGCAAGTTGATAGCCGAGGTCCGTCGCGGCCACAGTTCCGGCGGAGGCGGAAATCGCCGCCGCGCCCGCGCCTGTGCCGGCGGTCGCGGTGGTCGAAATCGTCGGCGTGCCGGTCGCCGCCGCACCGAGCGTGTCACCGGTCAGCAGGCCGCTGGTGGAGAACGTCAGTGTCGGGTTCGCCGAGCCGTAGGTCTTGCTCTTGTCATCCGCTGTGAAGGTGAGCGTTGGCGCGAGGCTGTAGAGAAAGCGGTCACCCGGGGCGGTGATAGTCGCAGGCACGTTTGCATCGAAGGTCTTGTTGTAAGTCGTCGCGCCGGTGAGACCGCCCTTGGTCGTGGTCGCCGGGGCATCGGAGTAAATGAGGTAACGCCCGCTGCCGCTGGCATCCACGGCGGACGCACCAGCATTGTTGATGAAGCTACCGCCGCGCGCGGCCAGCACGAGGTCGCTCGCGCCGGTGTTCTTCACACTTGCGCCGGCAGCCAGCGTGAGGTTGCCACCCGTCACGATTTCCACCGCGCCCGCCACGCCGCTCAAGTCGCCGCTCACCATCAGGCCGCCTGCGCTGTCACGGACTTTCAGGTTGCCGCCAATGGAGCCCGCCGCGCCGTCGCCGGTCACCGTGCCGATGGTGTTGTTCGCATTGTTGATGAGCACATCACCCGCGAAGCCGCCGGATTTGCGCGACAAGGTGACGGTCGAGGCGTTCACCGTGCCGGCGAGGTTCACCGTGCCGACATCCGTGCCGCCGGGCGCGGCGAGACTGCTCTTGCCGAGCGTCAGCGAACCGACGGTGATGGAATTGTTCGCGGCGAGGAATATGGTGCCCACGGAGCCGTCCACCACGCTGCGAGTGCCGGCCTGAAGGTCCAGCCCGCTGCCCGCGCCGCCGGAGAGGTTGGCGTTGATGGCGATGGTGTCGCCGGAAACGAGCGTGAGCTTCGAGGCCGTCGCCCAGTTCACGTCGGCGTTGACGGAGATGCCGTTGTAGCCGGCCGGGCCGCCGACCGGGTCGCCGGTCCTGATTTCGACATCGGTGGTGGCCAGCAGCGCGCTCAGCGTTGAATTGTTCAGGAACGACGGCACGGCCAAGGCCTGAACGAAGCCGCCCTGCTGAATGAGATCCTGGTTGGCCGCGGTGCTGATGACAATCGCGTCAGGGTCGAGGAGCAGGCTCCCCTTCCTGCCCTTGAGCGCGGAGGCATCCACGGTGCCGGCGAAGTCCAGCATACGTTTGCCGGAAACTTCCACCTGCCCGCCGTCCCCGCCCGCGCCGCCACCGCGCGCAATGATGCCGCCCTTGAACTGCGTCACGCCATCGGCCCACACGACGACCTTGCCGCCGTTGCCCGTCGCCGCGGTTGCGCTGGCGTCGAGCTTGGCCGTGCTGGTCACGAGGGTGGTCGCGGCGTTGGCCACGGCCGCGTTCTTGCCCTGATAATCGCCGCCCACGAGAATCTCTCCACCGCTGCCATTCGCGTTCTTTGCGGAGATTTCGCCGGAGACTTTCACCGTGCCCCCGTCTGCCGTGAGCAGCACGCGACCGTTTTTCTCTGCCACCCCGGTCGCGCGGACGATGCCCGACTGGTTCACCGCGAGTTCATAAATGCTGCCACCCGCCGCCTTCAACTCCGCCTGCGCCGCCGCCACCACGCCGGAGTTTTCCACGCCGGTCTCCAGGCCGTCGGCCTTCACTCCGGACTTCACCACGATGCGCTGGTCGCCCTGGTGCGTGAGCAAAACTTCCGAGCCGGCCGCCAGCCCGGCGACGCCCTTGGGCGCGTTGATCTCGCCTGCGTTTTTCACCGTGTAAGCAATGAGCATCACGTCGCCGTCCTTCGCGTTGATGATGCCGAGGTTGTGAATGCCGGCCTTGGAATCGCCCTTGAACAGCAGGCTGCCACCCTTGAGGAACTCCTCGTTGCTCACATTGAGCGTCGAAGCGAAGAACGCGCCGACATCAATCCGCCCCTGCGGCCCGACCATCACGCCGTTCGGGTTGATGAGATAGACCGAGCCGTTGGCCTGGAGCTGGCCCTGGATGAGCGAGGGGTTCGCGCCGAGCACGCGGTTCAGCACCGCGCTGTTCACCCCGGGCTGGATGAAGCGCGTAACGTCGCCGGCCTTGATGCCGAAGTCCTGCCAGTTGATGACCGCCGCGCCCGTCTGCTGCTCGATGGTGCGGACGTTGCCATTCTGCCGGAACGCCGCCGCGCCCGCCACCACCTGCGGCGCGCCCGCGACATCGGCGGCTTGAACCAGCGATGGTGAGAGCACCAACACCAACGCCAGATACGTCATCGCGCGCCACCCGAGCGGGAGCGGGCGGAAGCGGAAGCGGCGTTCCTCGCGCCGCACCAGTCGGTTGAGTCTCAGAGTGTTCATGCTTCGTATCGGGCCGGTGCTCGTCCCCTGAGGGATCAAATCCACGGCCGCAATACGTTCCTGAACTGTTTGCGGAGGGGAGTTTCGCGAAAAGTGAAGGCGTTTCGCGGAGCGGCGAAGGTGAAAACTGGAGCCAAGCGGCCCGGGGCGGCGAAACCGCTCAATTGGCCCGCTGTTTCGCCGTGGTCAGGCGGGCCGGGAGCGAGGCATCGTCAGGCGTCAGCGCGGCCAGCCGTTGGAGATGGAAGACGGCCGTAAACCATCCCCCCTGCAGTTCCGCCGCCGCCGCGCATTGCTGGTGCCAGCCCGCCGCATCCGTATTCCAGGCGAAATCCTCCGGCTGGGCCGCCTGCAAGCCGGCAAAGGTCTCCGCCAGTTCGCACGGAGCCACCACGATCCGGCGGCTGCGGTCGTCCAGCTTCACTCCATTCAGGCACACCGCCAGCCGGTGCCACGATCCGGCCGGCCAGTTCACCCGCCGGAACCGGAAAAAACTCGCGGCACCGCGCGATGAACCAAACATCAGCGTCGCCCCGTCCCGGGTGAACTCGACGGTCTGCGGAGCGTATCCCAGCACCAGGGGCGGTGCCATCAACTCGCCGCGCGAGGTGTCCCAAAGGCGGATGGAAGCATCGTAGGCGGCGGTGGCCATCACTTGAAGGTTCGGCTGGAAAGTCTGCGCGATGAGGATGCCACCATGCCGGAAATCGGGCGCGGCCGGGCGGCCATCGGCCACCCGCCAGAGCCGCACCACGCTGTCCTCGCCGGCGGTGGCCAGGACTTCACCAGCCGGGGAGAATTTGGCGTTGACCACCCCGTCACCGTGCATGAGCGGCGGTCCCAACGGACGCAGCGTGGGCAGTTCATACATCTGGGCGGCGGCTGGCTCGATGTTGCGGTCGTTGAACGCCAGAACGAAGCGCTGGTGGTCCGGGCTGAAGTCAACTGCCCGCACGCCAACGTCCGCTAAAATCGGGTCGCCCACCGGCTGGCCGGTGGCTGCATCCCACACCGTGACGTAATTGATTCCGCCGGCCATCACTATCCATTTGCCATCCGGACTCCAGGCCGATGCAGAACCGTGAGCACCACTGATCCGACGGGGGCTAAATGGGCGGCCATCGGCCAAGGTCTTCCGTTCCAGCACCGGTCCCACGGGGCGGCGTTGGGCAATGTCCCAAATCTGTGCGGAGTCACTGTTGATCACCACGAGCAGTTTGGTGCCGTCCGGGTGGAAGGCGACGGCCGTCACGTAACCCACGTCCGGCAGGTCCAGCACCACCCGGCTCGCCGGCACATCCCACACTTGCACGCCCTCCTTGCCGCAGGCCACCGCGAGCTGGCGACCATCGGCGGCGAAGACGGTTTGGGCGACCGTTCCGCGACTGTTCATCACGTCCCCCGCCGGACGTTGCGCCGCGATGTCCCACAACTGCAACTGGCGCTGGTTGCCGACCAGCACGGCGAACTTGCCGTCCGCACGCAACGCCGTCCCGCGTGCCACGGTCGCGCCCGGCGGCACGAAATTCTGGCGAAGGAACAAGTCGAACACGCGGACGTTCCCCCACGCATCGCCCGTCGCCAGGAAACGCCCGTCGGCGCTGAAGGTGAGCGCCTCGACCAGCGCGCCATGCTGGATGGTCGGCATGGTCTGGCGGAGTTCACGGGCGTAATGCACCCGCACCTGGTAATCGAACCCGGCCGTGGCGAGAAGCCGCCCGTCCGGACTGAAGAGCACGCGGTTCGCACCGTTGTGATGACGAATGGGAAATTGATGCCGCGTGCCCTCGGGCACCGTGCGCACCTGGGCCTGATCGGCGAAGGCAGCGGTGGCAAAGTATTTTCCGTCCGGACTGAAATCCTGGTCCAGAAATGCGTTGCTGGGCGTGACTTGAAAGAGCGCGGCGCCGCTGCGCGCATCGCTGATGCGGGTCGTCCGGCCGTCGGCCGCCGCCACCCAGCGCCCGTCCGCACTGACCAGCCGGCCCACATGTGCTCTCGGACCGGTCGTCGGATTGGGCCCGCTCTCGGTCGCGGAAATTTCGCGCCCGGAAGCCAGATCCCAGATGCGTTCCCCACCGTTCCGCATCACCGCCGTGAGGCGGGCGTTGTCCGGGGAGAAGGCCAGCGTGACCGGGATGCCGCGGGCGTCCCACATCCGCTGCAGGCGGGGCGAAAACTGCCACGTCAACTGGAGACGTTCGAGACTGGGCGGCACGGCCCCGGCTTCCGGCTGCTCCAGTCTTAAAGCTTCGGCCAAGGGGAGCATCGCCGCATAGCCGTTGTGCGCGTCGGAGAGCAGCGAGGCTTCGTGCAGGTGCTGCGACACCAGCTCGCGCCGCGTCTCCTGCGCACTGGCCGCCAGGGCGCGGCGCGATTGCGAGAGCGAGACGTTGAACCAGAGCGAACCCGCCGTGATGACGAGCAGCAGCGACGGCACGAGCACCGCCAGCGCGGCCTTCGCCGGATGGCGGCGCGTCCACTTCGCGCCGCGCTCCCACGCGGTGCTGCCGCGGGCCAGCACCGGCTCGCCGCGCAGCCAGCGCTCCAGATCGTCGGCCAGTTCGGCGGCACTGCCATAGCGGCGCACGGGGTCCTTCTCCAGGCACTTGAGGCAGATGACTTCCAGGTCGCGGTCAGTGGCCGATTCCGCGCGGAAGGACGGGGCGTCCTCTTCAGTGACCTTCCGCAGCAGGGCGTGCGTATTGAGCGCGGCGAACGGCGGACGGCCCGCGAGCATTTCGTAAAGCACCGCGCCGAGGCCATAGACATCCGCCGCCACGGTCACATCGCGGGTCTGGCCCAGCGCCTGTTCGGGCGCCATGTAGGCGGGCGTGCCGAGCACCGCCGCGCTCAGGGTCAGGTCGCGGCTGTCTTCCATTACTTTCGCGAGGCCAAAGTCGGTAAGCTGTGGTTCGCCCTGCGCGTCGAGGAGGATGTTCGTGGGCTTGAGGTCGCGGTGCAGCACCCCGTGCTGGTGCGCGTGATGGACGGCGCGCGCGACCTTTACGATCAGACGCGCGGCTGCTTTGGGCGGCATCCGTCCCTGCTGCATCCGGGTTGCCAGTGTGCCGCCCTCGATGAACCGCATGGAGAAATAGTGCCAGCCATCGTGGTGGCCGACCTCAAGAATGGGGACGATGTTCGGATGCTGGAGCCGCGCCTCCGCCTCCGCCTCCGTGCGGAAACGCTCAACCATCCGGGGCGAGGCCAGCTCACCAGCCGCGATGACCTTGAGCGCCACCTGCCGGCCCAGCTTCGGCTGACGCGCGCGGAACACGACTCCCATCCCGCCGCGCGCGATTTCGCCCAGCAGCTCGTAACCCGCGAACTCGCGGCGCTGGAGCAGGGTTTCCGGCGTGAGCAACGCGGCGGCTTCGTCGGCCTCGTTCATGTCCGATGCCAGCGCGGCGGTGAGCAGGCAGCGCACGCACAGCGCGTCCGCCGTGGTGTCGGCGAGCGACGCGCCACAGCGGGCGCAGCGTCCGGCTGCATTATGGGGCGCATCGGTCATCGGGCTGATCCCATTCAATACCTGAACCGAACCGGAGGGAAAGTTTCCCGTGAGGCAGCAGCCAGCAAACAGTGTTCTGTAATCAGTGATGCCGGGCCGGCACAGGTTCGGAGGATTGAATGCGGAACACTGGCTACTGAATACTCCCTCTTCACGGGCGACCCAGCAACGTGATGAGATATTGTATCTCGGCTTCGACTTCCGACGACGACTCGACCGTCTGGGCAACCTCTTCCCGGATCAGTTCCGCGTAACGCCGTCGCAGGCGGAAGATCGCCGACTTCGTCGCCGCCACGGACAACCCGAGCCGGACGGCAACCGCAGCATAGGAGTCCGCATCGCCGCCGCCTTGCAGGAAAGGCTTAAGCGTCGAGCAGCGGTCCGCCGTGCCTTCGCGCCGCATCTCGCCCTCCAGCCGGTTCAACGCCGTGGTCACGACCGCCTGAGCCCACCGGCGGTCGAACAGTGCTTCCGGCGGATCATCGATGGCCGGCTCCAGGGCGTAACGGCTGGCCGGATCAAGCCCGTCCCATGACAGCAATTCCGCACCGCCGCCGCGCTTGAGCCGGTGGGCATCGCGCCAGTCGTTCGCCAGAAAGTTCTTCAACGCACCCAGCAGAAACGTCCGAAACCGTCCGCGCTCTGGCTGGGCCGTCTTGAGGGATTCGCCTGCCAGCAGCCGCGCGAAAAACTCCTGCGTGAGATCCTGCGCCTGATGCGGGTCATAGCCGCGCCGCCGGACAAAGACGTAGAGCGGATACCAGTAGTTGCGGCAGAGCGTTTCCAGCGCGCCGCGCGCCGAACCGTCCGCGCCGCCCGCTTCCAGCACCACGCTCCAATGCGTGGTGTGAAAGCCCTGCACGGCTTCCCCGCCCGACTTTGCCTCAACTCTAATCATCGTGAAATTACCAGCTCACCGTTGCTCGCGAGGCTAGTTTACGAGGGGTGAAACAGGCGAGAAATTACAAGTCGTTTGATAGTGGCTCTGGCCAATGCTCCCCCACAACTGCCGGGCCAGCGTGCGATACTGAATTGCCTCGCCCAAGTGATCCATCGTGATGCCCGCGCTCGCAGCGATATCCGCGATGGTGCGGGCCAATTACAGCACGCGATCATGCGCGCGTGCTTGAGCAGCTCGCTCGCGGCCTCGTCCAGGGCGCAGAACTTCTTCAACTCCCGCGTGCCCATGCACGCGTTGCACGAGATATACTTCCCGGCGAAGCGCTGCTGATGGATGCGCCGCGCGGCGATGCCGCGCTCACGGACCGCAGCGGAGGTTCTGCCTGGAGTGGAGTCCTTTGAACCGTTTGTCTGCAACCTGCCGCACTGACTCGGGGCGGCGAAGGTTGCCGATCAAATCTCAAACGAAAGCTGGTGCTGCCTAGCTCTAGTCGGAGGAACGCATCGCTCCGAAAGAGGGAGAGGGACAAGATGGCCGACGAACTCCGCGCCCATTCCATCGGCCTTCACCGAAATTGGATAACGGCTCCCCAGACCAGGCCCCTTTGCGCTACCTGAGCCCTTTCGTGGCGAACCACCTTCCCACTTCGCCCTACAGCGCCGCTTTGATCTGCGCCATCAGGTCCGCGTGCGTTTCCAAGGCGGGGAACTGGGGGAACTCGCGCTTCACATTGGCCGGCGCGTGGAGGAGGAAACCCTTGTCCGCTTGTAGCAACATCGAGGTGTCGTTGTAGGAATCCCCGGCGGCGAGGACGCGGTAGTTCAGCAGTTGCAGCGCGCGGACGGACTGGCGCTTCTGGTCCACCATGCGGAGTTGGTAGCCGGCGATGCGGTCGTGCTCCACCACGAGCCGGTGGCAGAAGAGCGTGGGCCAGCCGAGCTGGCGCATGAACGGCTGGGCGAACTGCTCGAAGGTGTCGCTGAGGATGAGCACCTGCGTGAGTGAGCGCAGCTCGTCGAGGAACTCCTTGCCGCCGGGCAACGGCGCGAGCGTGCCGATGACGGCCTGGATGTCCGCGAGCTTGATGCCGTGCTGGTCGAGGATGCCGATGCGGTAGCGCATGAGCTTGTCGTAATCCGGCTCGTCGCGGGTGGTGCGGCGCAGTTCGGGGATGCCGGTCTTTTCGGCGACGGCGATCCAAATCTCCGGCACCAGCACGCCTTCCAAATCCAAGGTGACAATGGTCTGTTTCACGGCGCGGGAGCGTGCGGACAGAGCGGGGCGAAGTCGAACCCGATTCTTTCTAGCCACGGATGAAACACGGATGGAACACGGAAGCAGGCGCAGGCGCAGGGCCGGTTTCATCCGTGTTCGGTCCGTGTTTCATCCGTGGCTAAAAGAAGGCCATGACTTCGACAGCCAACCGCGTGCCCGGATGCCCTTGAGCGTCGCAAACAAACCTGCCCCGCGTGCCCGGGTCCGGTTTTTGGTCGTCGCCAAGGTCGTCCGTCGTGCCCCGATGGGATTTTGGGGAGGCAAAAGCACCGTCGGGCGTGCCCCGGTGCCACTATTGCACGCCAAAAAGGTCGTCTATCCACGCCGGATGGCATTTTTTGCTTCCAGCAGATGCGTCGGGCGTGCCCGGACGGCTTTTTTTGCTCCCCAAAAACCCATCGGGGCACGACGGATGACTTTTTTTGCTCCAAAAATTGGCATCCGCTCACGGCTAACCCGTTTTAAGTCCGGCACTTGCGGCGTAACTACACGTTTCTGCCGTTTCCAGCCCAAGCCGAGCTTGTGGGCGCGTCAGCCGCCGTGGCCACGGCTCGTGAGAGCGTGGCTGATGGGTTGGCCGGTTGAATCAGCCACGTTCTCACGAACGTGGCCACGAGGCGTCACTTGGCCGTCAGGCGGTGGGTGATGTATTCGCGGAGGAGGGGGATTTTGGCCTTGGCGAGGAGGAGAGCGCCTTGGGCGGGGTTGGCGGCGACGATGGGCTCAGTGGCATACCAATACATCAGCGGGAGGTTGTGGTCGGTGGCGTCCTCGGCGTGGGCGAGGAGGGCTTCGACGATGGGCTGGCGGTTCTGGACATTGAGCCGCTGACACGCGCTGGCGAGGTAGAGGCGGACTAGTGGCGAGGGTTCGTCCTTCGCGAGGCGGGTGAACTCCGTGTAAGCCCACTCCGGTGGGTTGTTGTCCTCACACAGCAGTTGGATGCTCCACGCCCGCACGTAGTCGTTTCCGTCTTTCAGCCACTTGCGCGCATCAGCCTCTTTCACTGCGCCCATGCCGTGCAGTGTCCAGAGTCCACGCAACCGCACGGGGGGGCCGGAGTAAGCCAGTTGCGCGGTCTGCGCCAGGCCCATCGCAGGCCGACCCGCGGCAATCCAGCGCACATCATCGGCGACGTGCTCGTCGAACTTCCCGCTGAAGGCGCGCTCTTGGAGCAGTCGGCGCGCGTGCCGGGCCTGCCAGTCGTTGGCGTTGAGTTGCAGCTTCACGAGTTCGAAGTCACCGAGCTTCGCCAAGTCCACCTGCGTCGCCTTCTTGTCCCCATACACAATCTTGTAAATCCGCCCGTTGCTCCGGTCGTGGGCCGCCGGGTTGCCGGTGTGGCACTGCTGCTTGTCATACCAGTCAATGATGAAGACGTTGCCGTCCTGGTCGTAGCGTTGGTCGAGCGTCTGGCTCCAGCGGTCGTTGAAGTTCAGGAAGTCGGGCGCGTGCTTGCCCACGTAGCCGCTGCCTTTGCGCTCGGGCACGTCCACGTTCAGGCGCTGGCCGTGGATGTTCCCCATGATGAGCTTGCCGTGATACTCCTTCGGCCAAGTCCCGCCGAGATAGCACATGAGGCCCGCGTGCGCGTGGCCGCCGCCCGCCGTGTCGGAACGCGCGTTGCCGCCGTGCGGGGTCGCGCCGAGGTAGTGGCGGTGGTCGGCGATGGTCTTGAGGTCGTCGTAGATGAACGGGTTGATGGGCTGCTTGCCCGGCTTGGCGAAGTCCTGCGCGAAGTAATCCGGCGCGATGCGTCTCGCCTCGTCGAGGCTCGGCGCGTAGTGCTGGCCGCCCTGCCGCTGGTAGCGCCCGCCTTGAATCATGTGGAAGAGGTGCGGGATGACGCAGGCCTCGATGAAGAGCTGCCCGTGCTCGTTGAAGTCCAGGCCCCACGGATTGCTCGTGCCCTCGGCGAAGACCTCGAAGCGTTTCTTCACCGGCTGGTAGCGCCACACGCCGGCGTTGATGAACTGCCGCTCGGTGTCCGGCGCGCCGGCGACCTTGACGTGCGAGTGGGTGAACACGCCGTGGCAGCCGTAGAGCCAGCCGTCCGGGCCCCAGCGAAAGGTGTTGAGCATCTCGTGCGTGTCCTGCCACGCGAAGCCTTCGAGCAACTTCACCGGCTCGCCAGCGGGCTGCGGGCCTTTGTCCGTTTCCTTGATGGGGATGTGCAGCAGCCACGGCGCGGCCCCGACGAACACGCCGCCGAAGCCATACTCGATGGCGCTGGCGAGGTTCAGCCCCTCGATGAACACGGTGCGCTTGTCGAACTTGTGGTCCCCGTCCGTGTCCTCGAAGACAAGGATGCGGTCGGTGCCTTTGCCCTCGGGCTGGCGCTGCGGGTAGGTGTAGTTCTCGATGACCCAGAGCCGCCCGCGGTCATCAATGCAGAAAGCGATGGGCTGCTTCACGTCCGGCTCGGCGGCGAAGACGTGCAGCTTGAAACCGGCCGGGAGCGTTGCGGCCTTCACGACTTCCGCAGCGGTGAGACCAGCGAACTTCACGTCGTCGGTCGGCAGCGGATTGGCCTTCGCGGCGGGCGCGCTCGCGGCCACGGCGGCGAAGGCGGGCTTCTCCTTGTAGAGCTTGAAGTCATCGAAGTTCACATGGCCCCAGCCGCCCGTCTCCTCATCCACGAGGCGGATGAAAATCTCTTTGCCCTGCTGCGCGGCCATGTCCACGACGACCGGTGACATCGTCTCGGAGTTGTGCCCGCGCGCGGTGAAGAAGACCTTGCCGCCGTCCTTCGCCACCAGCTCAACGCGTGTGCCGGGCAGGCTGCCGCCGCCGAGCAGAAACGCGGCCCACGGCTGCGTGACCTTGAACGGCGCGCTGGCGAGTGTGCCTGTGGGCTTGTCCTCGAACTTCTCGTAACCGCCAAACCACCAGTCGCCGATGTGGTTCGCGAACTTGCCCTCGCCGAACCGACGCGCCTGATTGATGGGGCCTTTGGTCGGCTGGCCTTTCGCGACATCGCCGGTGGCGGTCCAATCGCGCAGGTCGCCGGTCTCGAAGTCGGTGTTGAGCGGTTTGCCGTCCGCGCCGGTGGGCAGCACGCCGCCACCGGGGAGCGGTGGGTTGGGCTTGGCGTCCACCGTGGCGACGGGCGCGGTGGTGCGGGTGACGACGGCGGCGGGGTTCACCGCGTTCTTGCCCGCGTCGGCGAAGAGCACCTTCGGTTGCGCCTTGTCCCATTCCTCTTCGGAAACTTTCTTCGCCTCGTTGGCAAAGACGAACGTGCCCTTCTTGTTGCCGACGATGAAGTCGGGGCGGCCGTCGCCGTTCACGTCCGCGAGGCCGATTTGGCGGCCCACGCCCGAGTCGTTGTCAATGAGCTGCGGCACCCAGTCCACGGACTTGTCGGCGTGGCGCACGAGCTTGAACCAGTAAGTCACGGCGGGGTCGTTGCCGCCGGGGTCCGCGCCGGGTCCGTGCGCCCAGAAGCATTTGCCGGTGACGAGGTCCTTCAGCCCGTCGCCGTCTAGGTCCACCAGCTCGATGGCGTGGAGTTGCGAGAAGGCGACGCCGTAGCGGTTCTCGCGGGCTTCCTTGTTCATGAAGACGTGCGCGCGGAACTCAGGGCTGCCGGCGGCGTCCTTGGACTTAAGCTGCTCATACCAAGCAAGGCCGTAGCCGTGCGACGCCAGCGCGGTGACGATGTCGTTCAAGCCGTCGCCGTTCACGTCGTAGGCAAACATCTGCGAGCTGCTCGGCGCGAAGAAGGTCTTGTGGAACTTCCACGCACCGGTCGCGCCCTTGGCCGGTTGCTCGAACCAACCGCCCCCGAAGATAAGATCCGCGCGCCCGTCGCCGTTCACATCGCCGACGCCGAGGCCGTGGGTGAACTTGCCCCACTTGCCGTTCTCGCTGACGGGCGTGAACGCCCACTTCGCCGTGACGTTCTTCCAGTCGGGCTTGGCGTAGCCGAAGTTGCCCTTGTAGTTGCAGACAATCTCCGGCTTCCCGTCGCCGTCGAGGTCCGCGAACGTCGGCGATTCATTGTCCACCTCATCGAAGACCTGATGCCGCGCCCAGTGCTGCTCCTTGCCTTGCGGATTGAGGTAGAGGAAGGCCGGCGTGCCCGGCAGACCATAGGTGAGCACGTCATTCCAGCCATCGCCGTCGAAGTCATGAACGAACGCGAAGAAGTTGTCCCCCGAATAGGAATTCTTGCTGCCCAGCGCGCCTTCGAAGCCGGGGAACTCCACGTCCGCGCCGTCCTTCTTCGTCTTGGTCGTGCGCGTGGCGGGATAAAGCTCGTGGCGCTTGGTGAAGGCTGGCCCTTCCCACCAGTAAGGCCCCGAGATGGCATCGGGCTTCCCGTCCTTGTTGAGGTCGCCGAAGATGGCGCCCTCCGACCAGTAGTGTTTTTCGAGGAGCTGCTTCTTGAACGTGGTGAGCGTGAGGTCAGCGGCGGTGGCGGACACGGCGACGGCGAGTCCGGCGAGGAGCAGGGCAAACGGCTTCATGGGCGGTGGTTGTCGCAAGCAACCGGAGGATGGGTCAAGGGGATTGGCCGAGCAGGAGGGAACGGCCTGCCGCTGCCATTGACGGCCCCGCAGCCAAAACCTAGCTTGCCCGCAGCTCAAAGTTGTTCCCGCACCACCCCGGCATTCCGTGGACGGCGAGCCGCTTGAGCGAATGTCGCATGAGATTCGTTGCCATCCGTTGGAAGCGCGTGACCGCGCTGCTCCTTGCCTGCCTCGCGCTGGGGTCCGGCGCGCGCGCGGAACAGGTGCTCCTGAGCAAGATCATGTATCACCCGCCGGGCGACCTGCCGGAATACGTCGAGATCTACAACAACACCGCCAACGCCATCGACATCGCGGACTGGCGGCTCAAGGGCGGCATCGAGTTCCGCTTCCCCGCCTTCAACCCCGCCGACTCACAGGCCGGTTGGATGAAGCCCTTCGAGCGCATTGTCATCTCGATGGGTGACGCCCGGACGACCCGTGCCGCCTACAAGATTGCCCCCAACGTCCGCATCCTCGGACCGTGGATCGGCCGGCTCAACAAACAGGGTGACCGCCTCAAGCTGCTCGACAAAAACAACCTCACCATCTCGACGGTGAAGTATATGGACCGCGCGCCCTGGCCGGCGGCGGCGAACGGCGGCGGCCACGCCCTCGTCCTCAAAAACCCCGACCGCAAGGTGGACGACTGGCGCAACTGGGTCGTCAGCACCAAGCCCGGCGGCGGCCCCGGCACCGAGTCCGGTGCTGTAAACGAAGCGCCCGTGGGCAACCCCGAGCTCATCACCCAGTCCGGCGAGACCGTCGTGGTGGACTACGACGCGAACTGGGCGATCACCACCGGCGTGGACATGACGCTGACGAAGTGGAAAGAACTGACGTTCCCCGACCGGACCTGGTCGCGGGGCCCCGGCTTGATTGGCTTCGGCACCACGAAGGTGCCGCCGCCCGGCATCCGCACCCCGGTGCGCCCGGGCTTTGTGGCCTATTACCTCCGCCACGTCTTCATCTACAATGGCGCGCCCGGCGGCCAGATTACGGTGGACGCCATCGTGGACGACGGTGCCGTGTTCTACCTGAACAACCAGGAAGTCGGCCGCGTGGGCCTGCCCGGCGGCGCTGTCCGCGCCAACACCCCGGCGAACCGCAACGTCGGCGACGCCATCGAGGAGAAGTCCGTCATCGCCATCAACCCCGCCGCGCTGGTCAAGGGCACGAACGTCCTCGCCGTCGAAGTGCATCAAGCCCCCGGCGCGAACCCGGACCTCGCGTTCGGCATGCGGTTGAAGGTGAAGTCCGGCGGCGCGGCCCTCGCCCGTTCGGTGCTGATCAACGAAGTCTTCCCCGGTCCGGCGGGCGTGAACTTCATTGAGTTCTTCAACTCCGGCGCGAACCCGGTGAACTTGAAGGGGCATTACCTCCTCCCCGCCGCGCCAGCCTCCCTGGCCCCGAATGCCCGCCGCTACCAGATTCAACAGGAGCTGGTGATCCGCTCGAAGTCCTTCGGCACGCTGGACATGCTCGACGCTGGCGTGTGGCCCAAGCAACCCGTCGTCGCCTACCTCGTCGCGCCGGACGGCCAGACCGTGCTGCACGCGATCAACTCCGTTGTGCCCACCGACGGGCGTTCCCTCGGCCAGCGGCCCGACGGCAGCGGGCAGTGGTTCCTCCTCGCGCAACCCACGCCGGACGCGGCCAACGCCAAGCAGTCCGGCCTCGTCGGCTCGCTCAAGATCAACGAAGTCCACCTCGGCAAGAACGGCGTGGTGGACTGGGTGGAGGTTTACAACGCGGGCACCAACCGCGCCGCTCTCGGCGGCCATTTCCTCGCGAGCAAGTCCGGCTTCGGCGACAAGGTGACGCTCGTGGGCGACGTGCCGCCCAAGGGCCTCAAGACTTTCCCCGTGTCGTTCCCGGTCGTGGCCGGGGACGTGACGCTCTTCCTCGTGGGCGCGGAGAACGTCGTCCTGGACGCGCACACCTTCCACATCTCGAAGTATGGCGAGTTCTTCTCCGCCTTCCCGGATGGCAGCGGCGAGTTCCTGGTGGACACCAAGGGCACGCGCGACCAGACCAACGCTCCCGCCCGCAACACCGACATCGTGATCAACGAGATCATGTATAAGCCGCCCGACACTCAGGGGAAGGGCGAGTATGTGGAGCTGTTCAACCGCGGGAAGCAGACGGTGACGCTGAGTGACTGGGTGCTGACGGGCGGCATTGATTTCATCTTCCCGCCGAACACGAAGCTCAAGGCCGGCGACTATCTCGTCATCGCGGCGGACGCCGGACTGCTGCGCTCCTTCCACGGAGCCATCAACGTGCTGGGCAACTTCCAAGGCAAGTTGAGCAACGACGGCGACCAGCTCCGCCTGCTCGATGAGAAGGGCAATCTCGTGGACGAGGTGGACTATCAGACCGGTGGCGACTGGCCGGAACTCGCGGCAGGCCGCGGCAGCAGCCTCGAACTGCTCCACCCGGACATGGATAACCGCCTCTCCTCCGCGTGGGCCGCGAGCGATGAGTCCAACAAATCCAAACCGCGCACCTACACCCACACCGCCACCTACACCGAGCAGCTCACGCTGGGCGACCCGAGCGACTTCCGGGAACTGCACTTCTTCCTCAACACCAGCGGCTACGTCATCATCTCCGACGTGGAGCTGCGCAAAGACGGCACCGGCCCGAACGTGCTCACCAACGCGAACAAGGTCTCCTTCACCGGCAAGAGCGACACCGGCTGGCTCTGGCAGGGCAACCACTGGGCGAGCAAACTGGAAGGCAACCAACTCCACATCATCAGCGAAGGCCACGGCGACAACCGCGTGAACCGCGTCGAGATCGACACGCCCATGCTGGTGAAGAGCAACGCGTATGAGCTGAAGTTCACTGCCCGCTGGGTCCACGGCTGCCACCTCCTCGTCGCCCACACTTGGGACTGGAGCGTCGCCAAGGTCTTCCAGCTCGACGTGCCCTCGAACCTCGGCACCCCCGGCAAACCCAACTCCCGCGCCCTCGCCACGCCCGGCGCGCAGGCCGAGAACCTCGCGCACTACCCGGCGGTCCCGCGCACCACGGACACCGTCAAGGTCACCGCCCGCGTCGCCTCCATCCGGCCCGGCACCACGGTCACCCTCTTTCACCGCGCGCCCGACGCGGACAACAAGGCCCCGTGGTTGAGCAAGCCCATGTCCGACGGCGGCACCATCGGCGACGACGTGGCCGGCGACGGCGTCTTCACCGCCCTGCTGCCGGAATACAAGGCCGACAAGCAGATCGTGGAGTTCTACATGGAAGCCCGGTCCGCGGGCGGCAACAAATCCGTGCTGCCGCGCAAGGGGGCCGAAATGCCCGCGCTCTACATCGTGGACAACCAGAACGTCCCGCGCGACCTGCGCTCCCAACGCTTCGTCATCTCGCCCGCCAGCCTCGACGCCTTCACCAACGGCAACACGAACAAACACAACTTCCGCTTCCCGCGCCTCTCCAACCGCTACTACAACATGACGTTCATCTCGAACGAGCGGGACAGTTACTACAACGCCCGCGTCCACCCCGCCGGCAGTTCCTTCACGCGCGACCTCACCCTCAACCGCGCCAAATGGAAGCTCCCACCCGACCGCGCCTTCCGCGACCACACCAAGCTCAGTTGGGACAACAACGACTTCAACACCCGCCTCGTCCGCTGGATGCTCTACCAGGTTGGCCACCCGGTGAACGAGAGCGAGATGGTCCGCCACCTCATCAACGGCGCGCCGCCGCAGCTCCAGGAGGATGTCGAGCCGATCGGCGGCGACTTCCTCGACCGCAACTTCAAGCACGGCGGCTCCGAGGGTGAACTTTACCGCACCACCTACATGTTCTTCTACAAGGACAGCGGCGAGGGCAACAACATGCGCAACAGCACCCTCGCCCTCAACTACGGCGACGACCCCAACAACTACAAAATCGTCTGGTCCAAGCGCACCCGCGAGGCGGAGAACGACTACACCGCGCTCATGGCCATGCTGCGCACCGTCGAGGGCAACCAGTTCAACGAGCCTGAACTCCGCCGGCACATGGACCTGGAAATGATGTTCAAGAACTGGGCCGTCCGTGGCTACTCCAAGGACAGTGACTGCTTCAGCATGGGCACCAGCCACAACTGCTTCTTCTACCGCAAGCCCGACGGCAAGTTCATGAACTTCCTCTGGGACGCCGACTTCGCCTTCGGCGGCTTCGACCCCAAGAAACAGGAGCCATACTGGGGCGGCAACGTGCAGAACGTGATGAGCAAGCCCTGGGCGCAACGCCTCTTCTACTACTACCTCGTCGAGATCTTGGAGAACTACACCAAGAACTCGCCCAAGGTGAACGCCTACTTCAAGGCCGAGCAGGAAGCCAACTCCAACTCCAACGTCAATCCCGGCCGCTACCTCCAGTTCTTCGCCGGCCGCGAACCGCACGCGCTCCAGCAGATGGGCGACAAATACAAACTCGACTTCAAGATCACCACCAACGGCGGCCAGCCCCTCACCACCGACGCCCTCTCGTTGAACCTCGAAGGCCAATCACCCTTCGGCATCTACACCGTGGTCATTGACGGCCAGCCGCGCGCGAAGCTGGAGTGGCTCGACGACGTGAAGTGGCGCATGAACAACGTCGGCCTCAGCCCCGGCGTGAACGAGCTCGTGCTGCGCGGCGTGGACCAATGGGGCAACACCAAACGCGAAGCCAAGCTCACCGTGACCAAGCCCGCCGCGCGCTGAACCGAAGCGCCGCCGGTGCGCGGGGAATCGGCTTTACTTGGCCCGCCTCGAAACCTAGAAGGTCACGCGCTTTCCGGGATCGCTCGTGTGACCCGTCCTCCGGTTAGCGACCGCACATGGCTGAGAAATCAATCTACATCGCCGGTCACCGCGGCTTGGCTGGCAGCGCCTTGGTGCGCCTTTACTCGCGCTTGCCCGGCTGGCGCATCCTCACTCGCACGCACGCGGAGCTGGAGCTGAAGGACACCGCGGCCGTCCGCGACTTCTTCCAGCAAGAGCGCCCCACGCACGTCATCGTCGCGGCGGCGCGTGTCGGCGGCATCAAGGCCAACCAAGCCCAGCAGGTCGAGTTCCTCCTCGACAACCTGCGCATCCAAAACAACGTCCTCGAGTCCGCCGCCGCTTCCGGCGTGGCCAAGCTCCTCTTCCTCGGCAGCTCCTGCGTGTATCCCAAGCACGCCCCGCAGCCGCTCCGCGAGGACGCCTTGCTCACCAGCCCCTTGGAGCCGACCAACGAAGGCTACGCGCTCGCCAAGATCGCCGGCCTCAAGCTCTGCGCCTACTACCGCCGCCAATACGGCCACGACTTCATCAGCGCGATGCCCACCAATCTCTACGGGCCGCACGACAACTTCGACTTGGAGAAGTCCCACGTCCTGCCCGCGCTGCTGCGCCGCTTCCACGAGGCCAAACTCGCTCACGCCCCGAGCCTTACGCTCTGGGGCACCGGCACGCCGCGACGGGAATTCCTCCACGCCGATGACTTCGCCGAAGCCTGCGCCGTGCTCCTAGACCGCTACGCATCCGACCAGCTCATCAACGTAGGCGTCGGGACGGACGTGACCATCCGCGAGCTGGCGGAGCTGATGCGCGACATCGTCGGCTACGCGGGCGAGATCGTCTGGAATCCCACCTTGCCTGACGGCACGCCGCGCAAGCTCCTCGACGTCTCCCGCATCAACGCCCTCGGTTGGCAGGCGCGCATCCCCCTGGCCGACGGCATCCGCAGCACCTACGAGTGGTATCTGGCGAACCGCGCCGGGAAGTGAACGAGCCCCGTGACGGCGACTGCAAGTCGCCGGCACTGCGCCCCGCTACCAGTGGAACTTTTCATGGTCTGAACCCAGCCAACCCGGTTAAGCTCTGCCCCCGATGACCAAACCCGTCACCGCCCAACGCCGCGCCGCGCTCGCCGCCCAAGTCGAGCAGACCGTCCTCACCACGCCGGTTTACGACATCCACACGCACCTCTACGACCCCGCGTTCGGCGAGTTGCTGCTGTGGGGCATTGATGACCTGCTGACCTACCACTACCTCGTCGCCGAAGCCTTCCGGCAATTTGACCTGCCCTACGAAAAGTTCTGGGCGATGTCCAAGTCCCAGCAGGCCGACGCGATTTGGAATGCACTCTTCGTCGAGCACTCGCCCATCTCTGAAGCCTGCCGCGGTGTGCTCACCACGTTGAACCGCCTCGGTCTCGACGTGAAAAAGCGCGACCTCCCCGCGCTGCGCAAGTGGTTCGCCCAGTGGAAGCCCGCCGACTACACCACGCACTGCATGGACGTGGCGCGCGTGAGCCGCATCTGCATGACCAACTCGCCCTTCGACGACACCGAACGCGTCGTCTGGGAACGCGGCTTCCAGCGGGATGAGCGCTTCACCTCCGCGCTGCGCATCGACCCGCTCCTCCTCTCCTGGGAAACCACCGCCGCCCCGCGCCTGCGCGACTGGGGTTATGACGTCACCCCGAACCTCTCCGAGAAGACCGCCAGTGAAGTGCGCCGCTTCCTCGCCGACTGGACCCGTCGCATCAACGCGCAATACCTCATGGTGTCGCTCCCGCCGGACTTCACCTATCCTGGCGACAACGTCTGCGCGCGCCTCATGGAGACCGCCGTGCTCCCGCACTGCCGCGAGTTTGGCCTGCCCTTCGCCATGATGCCCGGCGTGAAGCGCGCCGTGAACCCGCTGCTCAAGCTCGCCGGCGACGGCGTCGGTCACTGCGACACGAACACCTACGAAAGCCTCATCGCCGCGCACCCGGACAACCAGTTCCTCATCACCGCGCTCGCCCGTGAGAACCAGTATTCCCTCTGCGTCGCCGCGCGGAAGTTCCGCAACCTCCACCTCTTCGGCTGCTGGTGGTTCACCAACATCCCCTCGATCATCGAGGAGATGACCCGGATGCGCCTCGAACTCATCGGCCTCTCCGTCACGCCGCAGCACTCGGACGCCCGCGTGCTGGACCAAATCCTCTACAAGTGGGATCACTCGCGCCGCATCATCGCCCGCGTGCTCGTGGAGAAATACGCCGACCTCGCTGCCACCGGCTGGGAGCCGACGAAGGCGGAAATCCAACGCGACGTGCAAGACCTCTTCGGCGGGGCCTTCGAGAAGTTCTGCGGCCGCCAGCAAACCCGCGCCGCGCAGGCGCCACCGCCGCCCGCCCCGAGCCGCAAGCGCCGCGCGGCCAAGTAGCGGCGAACCCGGACGCGCTCTGCACGAGTCATGCGCGCCTGCGTCATCTTCAATCCGACCGCCCGGGGCAACAAAGCCCGGCACTTCCGGCGTTCTCTCGACGAAATGGCTGTGGGCGTCGCCTTCAAACCCACCCAAGCCCCCGGTGATGGTCGCCGCCTCGCCGCCGAAGCCGTGCGCGATGGCTTCGACACCCTCGTGGCCGCCGGTGGTGACGGCACGGTGAACGAAGTCCTCAACGGCATCGCCGACGCCCCAGACGGCTTCGCCCGCGCGCGCCTGGCGGTGTTACCCTTGGGAACGGTCAACGTTTTTGCCCGCGAGCTGGGCCTGCCGCTGCGGTTGCGCGCCGCGTGGCAAGCCATCCTCGCCGACCGCGAGCGGACGATTGACGCACCCTTCGCCGAGTTCACTGCGCCGGACGGCACCCGCCAGCGCCGCTACTTCGCCCAGCTTGCCGGGGCGGGTCTGGACGCCCGCGCCATCAGCCTCGTGGACTGGAAGATGAAGCAACGCGTCGCGCAGTTCGCCTACGTGCTCGCGGGCTTGCAGGCGAGCCGCGAGCCGCAACCGCTGATCACCGTTGAAGCGGAAGGCCGGACCGTGACCGGCGAACTCGTGCTGGTGGGCAACGGACGTTTCTACGGCGGCAGCCTGCCGATGTTCCCCGCTGCGAAGCTCAACGACGGCTTGATAGACCTTTGCGTCTTCCCCCGCGTGACCTGGGCTCTGCTCCCCCGCTACGCTCTCGGCTTTGTGACGGGCCACCCGCGCCCGCCGCGTGACTTGCAAGTGCTGCGCGTGGCGAAGGCCAAGCTCACCTCGTCCGCCCCGGTTTACTTCGAGGTGGAAGGCGACTTGTGTGGCGCGCTGCCGATGGAACTCGGCGTTGTTCCTGGCGTCTTGCGCGTCCTCGCGTAAGCGCCGAGGTGCGGCGGTTACTTCCCACCGGGCTTCACTGCGGAGACCACGACCGTCCGTCCCAACAACATTTTCGTGTCGTTCATCGCGCGCACGAACGGACCATTGTCCGCATCCACCGTGCGATACCTCGTGACTTCCCGGCGATACGCGAGCGCCCCGAAGAGGCGGATGAACGGATAGAGCAACACGAGCTTCGGCACCGCAGAGCGCTGGGGTTTATCCACCGTCCACGCGACTTGCTCGAAGCCCGCATCCATCAGCGCGTGCGCGATGTAGAAGTAAGAAACCGGGTTGATGTGACCGCCGGTCGAGTAAAGCGCGCTGTGCTTCACCGGCAGCGGGCCGAAGAGATTCCAGTAGCCGAACCACAAAAAGCGGAGGCGCGAGTTGAGGTTGAGAATGTTCGGCGTGGTCAGCACGCACAAACCGCCCGGCTCCAGCACGCGGAAAAACTCCCGGAGGGTCTCGCGGAAGTGCTCCAGATGCTCGATGACCTCCGTCGCCGTGAGCAGGTCGAACGCATTCGCCGCGTAGGGCAACGGTTGACTGTTCAGGTTGGCGATCTCCACCCGCTGGCCCGGCAACTTCATCAACTGGTCCGTGTAATCACAGGCGGACGACGCCACAGGGAACTTGGCCTGCACCAGCCGGATCAGCTCGCCGGTGCCGGCGCCGACATCCAGATGCTTGCGGAAGGGTTGCGTGGCCGCCCGTTGCT
Source organism: Verrucomicrobiota bacterium (assembly GCA_039796295.1). Classification (GTDB taxonomy): domain Bacteria; phylum Verrucomicrobiota; class Verrucomicrobiia; order Limisphaerales; family SXTU01; genus SXTU01. Next base: position 93,091 of record JBDKJY010000010.1, on the reverse strand, counting down.
CGGCGAGGCGAAGGACGGCGGCGTAGATGTTATGAGTGCTCATGGCAGCGCGTGGATACTCCACTCAACCACGCGCGCTGAAAAGCAAAAGGCTGGCACCAGTCGCTCGAGTTTCTTGATCTTAACTGTGGCCTTTGGGGTGAAGTCTTCCGCCTCGGCCACCTAGTCCAACGCCATCCGCAGGCCCTTGAGAGGAGCTCTGCGAGATGGGGTCAACCCCAGTGTGCTTACTCCTCCGACTGCCCTTCGCCGACGTGGCTACACACGCCGCGCTTGGTCGAGGCAACGAACTCCCGGAGGAGCTTCGCGGCCTCGCCAGTGGCAATGGCGACCGCCTCCGCCAGCGCGTCGCGGCGCAGTTTGCCGCTGCGGAAGAGCAGGTGATACAGCCGCTTGAGTTCCGCGCGCTGCTCCGCACTGAAACCGCCCCGACGCAGGCCAATCGTGTTCAGCCCGCAAATCGAGTTGATGCCCGTCGCGATGCAGAACGGCGGCACGTCCTTGCTCACCGCCGCGCCGCCTTGCAGCAAGGCCAGTGGGCCGACGCGGCAGAACTGATGCACCAGCGAGTTCGCCGAGAGGAAGGCCCGCTCGCCAATCACTGCGAAGCCGGCGATGGCGATGCCGTTGCAGAGGATGGCGTGGTCCTTCACCTGCACGTCGTGGCCGATGTGCGCGTTGCCCATGATGAAGCAGTGCGAGCCGATGGTCGTGGCGGTGTCTTCCTTGGTCGAGCAGTGGATGGTGGCGTGCTCGCGGATGACGTTGTCGTCGCCGATGACCAGGCGTGTCGGCTCGCCCTTGTATTTCAAGTCCTGCGGCGTATCGCCGATGACCGCGCCCGCGTGGATGCGGTTCCGCGCGCCGAGGGTCGTATGCCCGAGGAGATGCACGAATGGCCCGACCACACAACCGGGGCCGAGCGTGACGTGCGCCTCGATGACGGCGTAAGGACCGACCTGCACGTCAGGCGCGAGCTGGGCGGTCGGGGCGATGAGAGCGGTGGGGTGGAGCACGGAAAGTGATCAGTAATTAGTGCTTAGTTCAACGCCGAGCCAGCCGGGCCGCGTGGCGTGACGAAACACTAATCACTAATTACTTCTGAGGGAAGACCGGCGGCACCTTCACGAGTAGAAGTAACCCAGCTCCCGCAACGACGCATAGTCCCGCGCCCGCTCCGTCGTCTTTCGGCCGAGGATGATGTGGTCCAGCACTTCAATCTTGAGCAACTGCCCCGCGCGGATGAGGTCGCGCGTCACCTTGATGTCGGCCTCGCTGGGCGTCGGGTCGCCGCTGGGGTGGTTGTGGACGAGCACGATGGCGGCGGCGTTCGCGACGATGGCGTGCTTGAAGACCTCGCGTGCGTGGACGTGGATGGAGTCCAGCGTGCCTTGTGAGATGCGCTCCATGCGGATGAGCCGCCGGCGTGTGTTGAGCAGCAGCACGAGGAAGTGCTCCACCTCGTAGCCGCGCGCCTCCTCGCGGAGCAGGTCGGCGATCTGCTCGGGCTTGTCCAGCAGCGGCAATTCAGTGCGAATCTCCGCAGCCATCCGGCGCGCGAGCGTGAAGGCGGCCTGGAGCGTCACCGCCTTGTCGCGCCCAATGCCCTTCACCTCGCAAAGCTCCTTCACCGACGCCTGCGAGAGCCGGTCGAGCGTCTGAAACTTCGCGAGCAATTCCTGGCCGATGACCAGCGCGGATTTCCCCTGCAAGCCGGTGCGCAGCAGGATGGCGATGAGGTCGGAGTTGCCGAGCGAGTCCGCGCCACTGGCTGCAAGCCGCTCACGCGGGCGCTCGCTGGCGGGGATGTCCTTGATGCGCGGGCCGCTCATGGGCGTAGGAAAAGGTTCTAATTAAGCAGCGTCGTGCTTCCGACTCGAACGACAACATCTTCGAATGAGTATGCCCGTGACCGCCCCGGCAACCGCCGGGCTCGTAACGATCGCGAAGTAACCAGGAATCGAGATACCTGCGAGGAGCAAACTAGACCAACTCGTAAGAGCCGAGCGATAAGCCGACCACTCTCCGAGGCCCACGCCGATAACTACTGCGAACACGACCTCCAAGCGCACGGCGACCCACGGACGACGCCCGGTGACGAGACCGAACGACAAGCCGCCACTGAACAAAATCACCGCCATGACAAGTATCTCGGTCATAGACAACGCGCTGTAGCCTAACACGCCACGCTTGGCCCGCTCATAACTCCTTCACCACAAACTTCGCGAACTCCGCGTGCAGGTGGGGCGGGATGCGGGCTTTGAAACGCGCCGTCTTGCCCCGGTAGTTGCGCTCCACGATTTGCGCGACTTCGTGGAGCTTGGCGATGACGGCGGACTGCTCGTGCGGAATGGCGAGCTGGACGTAGTTGCGGACGGGCCGAAGCGCGGTGCCCAGCTCGGCCATCAGCGCCGTAAAACCTTCGCCCGTGCGCGCGGAGACAGCTACGGCGCGGGGATGCAACATCAGCCAGCGCGCGACCAAGTCAGGCTCGGCGCGGTCAATTTTGTTGAGGACGAGCAAGGTCGGTTTGTCGCCCGCGTGGATTTCCTCCAGCACCGTGTTCACCGCGCGAATCTGCTCCTCGGCCTGCGGGTGCGAGCAGTCCACGACGTGCAGCAGCAGGTCGGCCTCGACGACTTCCTCCAGCGTGGCCTTGAACGCCTCGACCAGGCGCGTGGGCAGCTTGCGGATGAAGCCAACGGTGTCGGAGAGCAGCACGTTCTGGTTCGTCGGCAGTTTCAGGCGGCGCGTGGTGGGGTCGAGCGTGGCGAAGAGCTTGTCTTCGGCGAGCACGGTCGCACCGGTGAGCTTGTTGAAGAGCGTGGATTTGCCAGCGTTCGTGTAGCCGACGATGGACGCGAGCGGCCATTGGTTGCGCTGGCGACCGGCGCGTTGCGTGGCGCGCTGGCGGCGGACGAGGGTGAGTTCCTCGTCGAGCTTCAAGATGCGCTCGGAGATTTTGCGGCGGTCCACTTCGAGTTGGGATTCGCCTTCGCCGCCCATTGCGCCCACACCGCCGCGCTGACGGGAGAGGTGCGTCCAGTAGCGCGTGAGGCGCGGGAGGAGATACTGAAGCTGCGCGAGTTCGACCTGGAGCTTGCCCTCACGGGTGCGAGCGCGCTGGGCGAAGATGTCGAGGATGAGCGCGGTGCGGTCGAGGACGGTGCAGTCAAAGACCTTCTCCAAGTTGCGCGTCTGCGCGGGCGAGAGTTCGTCGTCGAAGATGACGGTGTCCACCTTCGACTCCCGGCAGAGCGCGGCGAATTCCTCCGCCTTGCCCGTGCCGATGAAGGTGGCGGGCGTGATGGATTCGAGCTTCTGCGTGCCCTCGCCGACGATGTTGGAGCCAGCGGTGCGGGCGAGTTCGGCCAACTCGGCCATGGAATCGGCGGTCTCCCACTGCGAGCCGGCCTTGAGCTCGACACCGACGAGGAAGACGCGCTGGGCCTTGTGCTTGGGATTGGCGATGAGTGCTTTCAAATCAGGACGGCGCGCAGCGTAGCACGGGGGAAGCAGAGGCGGAAGGACGATGCGGAAGGAGCGTATGCCTCACGCAAAGGGCGCGAAGAGACACACTGGCAATGCCTCGCGCACATTTCCCTTTGCGAGCGGCCAGTTCGGTCATCAGGGCTTCGAGGCAGGCAAGGCCAGCTCCACCATCACATCCAAGCGGACGATATCGCCGGTAACATTCAGCGTGGGGGTGAGGCTGACGGCCGGGCCGGTTTCCACCCCATCTTCACGCCGACTCCGCACCGACACCTGTGCAGCTTGACCACTCTGCGTCAGCACGCGTGGTGTGCTGAGAATGTCCACGCCATCCGCCTGTTCCAACGCCCGGAGGAAGACAGCGAATTGTGAAGCCGTGAAGCTCGGGGTAATCTGGTCAGAGGATACTTCCGCGCGCGGGAATCGTTGGGCGATCCGTTCTAGCAGTTCTTCGGACCCGCTTATGAACCGCGTCTGCACCAGCACGGAGCCGGGTGCGTCGGGCGTCGTCTCTGGAGTGGTGAAGCTCAAAATGCGCTTGCCCGGTTCTGGCGCGGGCCAATTGCCCGACAGCAGCGTGTTGCCAATCGGAATACTCACGCTAAGAGCGTTGGTGAGCAGCACAACGCCCGGGGCCAGGGGCACCTCTCCGCCCGGAGCGACGGGCGCGGGACGAGGAGTGGCTGGTGCATTGGTGGCGGTGCGGAATTCGCTACGCAGGCACGTGACTTCGTTGCGGAGCCTCGCGAGTTCGAGCACTTCGGCATCGGAGAGGGCTGGTTTGCTCGCGGCACGTGACTTGGCGGCGGCTTCGAGTTCCTTCAGCTCTATCCCCGCCTGCATAAGTTTGCGGTCTGCGTCAGCGAGGAGGGCGCGAGCGTTGCGTAGATCGTGCAATGCCGAGATCAAGACACCGAGGCAGACAGCGAGGGCTGCGAAGTGCAGATACCGGACGAACTTTTCGAGACGCATGGCGGAGTTGGTGAGCGGACAGTAGCAGGCTGCCGCGCGGTGAGAAGGCGCGATTTGGCGGCTGTTTCGGCATGGTGCGCCACGCTAGAGTGCGCGCGTGACCGAAACGGCCAAACGCATCTCCATCGTCATCCCGACGCTGAATGAGGCGGCGGAGCTGCCGGAGACGTTGCGGCGGCTGCGGGCGGTGCCGGAGGTGAAGGAGGTCATCATCGCGGACGGCGGGAGCCGGGATGACACGGTGAAGCTGGCGGTTGCGGCAGGCTGCGTGGTGGTGAACTGCGCGGCGGGACGCGGACGGCAGTTGCGGGCGGGGGCCGAGCGGGCGGCGGGAGAAGTCATCTTGTTCTTGCACGCGGATACCTGGGTGCCGCCAGACGCGGGGCGGGCCTTGCTGGCGTGTCTGGCGCGGCCGGAAGTGGTGGCGGGCGGGTTTTACAAGGTCTTCCGAGACCCGCCGAGCTGGCTGGTGCGCGGGTCGCGCTTCAAGTGCTGGTGGCGGCTGCTCGTCGCGCGGCGTGTGATGGCGGACCAAGGGATTTTCCTGCGGCGCGAGACGTTAGCGCGCATCGGTGGCGTGCCGGAGGTGCCGTTGATGGAGGAGTTCGAGTTGTGCCAACGGCTGCGTCCGCTGGGCCGCATCGCACTGGCGGACGCGACGGTGGTCACGTCGGCGCGGAAGTTCCGCAAGCTGGGCGTGCTGCGGACTTACGCGCTGATGTGGCAGGTGACGGTGGGTTACTATCGGGGCGTGCCGCTGGAGGAACTTCGGCGGCTCTACGAACGGTGAGCCGTTTTTTACGCAAGGACGCAAAGGCGCTGAGATGCAAAGAAGACAAGGGCTGGGTGTAGCTAGTTGGCGAGATTGCTTTCTTCCCGTTCCTCCGCGTCTTTGCGCCTTTGCGTCTTTGCGCTGAAAAGGTTTCCCCTGCCCGCGCTTGCCTCATCGGTTGGCCCGCCCAATCCTCCCGCCATGTTCCGGCTCGGGCCACTTGAGCTTTCCTCCAACTTGTTCCTCTCGCCGCTGGCGGGCTACACGAACCTGCCGTTCCGCCTCGTCATCCGCGAGGTGGGCGGCGTGGACCTTTGCACGACGGACTTGGTCAACGCGCGCTCACTGCTGGAGCGGAACAAGAAGGCGCTCAAGCTCATTGAGACCAACGAGCGCGACCGACCGCTGGCCGTGCAGCTCTTCGGCTCGGTGTCGGAGGAGATGCGCGACGCGGCGGTGGACCTGGAGCAGCGCGGCATCGCCAGCGTGGACATCAACATGGGCTGCCCCGTGCGCAAGGTCTGCCGCGTGGGCGGCGGCTCGGCGATGATGACGGAGCACGAGAAGACCGCCGCGCTGGTAAAGGGCATGGTGGACGCGGTCAAAATCCCCGTGACGGCGAAGATGCGGCTGGGCTGGGACGACGAGAACATCACGGCACCGGACTTGGCGCGAGCCTTGGAGGATGTGGGGGTCGCGGCGATTTTCGTGCATGGGCGGACGCGGGAACAGGGTTTCAGCGGAACGGTGAACTTGGCGGGGATTCGCCAAGTGGTGCAGGCGGTGAAGCGCATTCCCGTCATCGGCAACGGCGACGTGACCACGCCGGAAGCGGCGAAGAAGATGTTCGACGACACCGGCTGCGCGGGCGTGAGCGTGGGGCGCGGGGCGTTTTACAACCCGTGGATTTTTCAGCAGACGCGGCACCTGCTCACGACGGGCGAGTTGCTGCCGGAGCCGAAGTTCGAGGAGCGCATCCGCGTGATGTGTCGGCACCTGGACTTGATGGTGGAGGTCTTCGGGGAGGAGCACGGTTGCCGGATGTTCCGCAAGGTCGCGCCGTGGTATGCGAAGCGGTTCGGGCCGGTGAACGAGTTTAACAAGAAGGTGGTGAGCATCGGCAGCCGCGCGGAGTTCCACGACGTGCTGGAGCGCTACCTGCGCTGGCGGCAGCAGTTCTGCGACGGGGATGGGCAACTGCTCCCGCGCTACGCCATGGCCCCGATGGTGGCGAGCTTCATGCAGGACCCGGCCTCGGCGCAGCGGCAGAGCGTGCCGGTGCCGCAGGGGCCGGTGGAGGTGTGGTGAGGCGGGCCGACGCTGGCAGCGCCGCGTGAGGTTTACCGCGCGTGCAGCTCCACGCCCAGCGCGGGGCCGCTGGCGGCGGCATCGTCCGAGAGGGCGAACGTGCGGCTTGCGTGGTTGAAGGTCAGTTGCACGGGCTGGCTGGGCGCGGCGGGGTCGTAGGCCTGGCAGCGGAGTTCCCCGGCCTGGTCCTGCGCGCTGAAGAGCAGCAGGGAGCGGTCATACTTCAGCGGCCGGTGCCGGAACAGCCGCACGAGCACCGGGCGGTTGGCGGCGAGCGAGCCGGCCAGTTCGCGGGCCGCCGCGACCTTCTGCGCGTCGCGGCTGCCGAACGCTTTCAGCACCAGCGGCGTCCGCGCCTCGCACGGGCAGACCAGCCACGACTCGGCGCGCAGCAGGTGGCCTTGCAGCCGGCTGAACTCCCGCAGGTTCGCGTAGCCGGGGATGACCACGCGCCGGGCTTCGGCGGAAGGTTCGTTCGCCTTGCGCCCCAAGACTTCGCGCACGAGGGCGAGGCGGCGCTCGTTGGTGGGCGGCGGTTGGGCCGGCTCGAAGCGGGCATGGAGGAAGAACTGTCGCGCGACCCCGGCATCCACGTGCCCGCGCAGCGCGGCGGCGGAAAGGGCTTCCGGCTCCTCCACGGGCGCGGGTTCCGGCGTGGGGAGCGCGAGTGTGTCGGTGACAAAGTCGAAGGCGCGCGGGCCGGACGGCACCACTTGGGCGGTCGGGCGGAGCGCGGAGCAACCGGCAAACAACGCGGGCAAGGCCAGCAGTCCGGCGAGCAAGATAGGCATTGGGCGGCGCATGGGGAAAGCATAGCGGTCGGGCGCGGCGACGCAGCCATTATCTGCGGTGCCGGAGCGAGGCGGACCCAATGGCGGTTCCTGTAATGGCCGCCAATTTCCTGTCTGGCCGCGCGCCGAACGAAATTCCCACCGCCGATTCCAATTTTCCCTTTCCACGCCACGCGCCACGACTACAGTTCGCCATGCCTTCGGACTTTGACCCATCCGAGTTTGTGGACAGCGACGTTCTCACCACTGCCCGGGCCGCCATCCGCCCCACTTCCATGAGCGATTTCCCCTCCGGCTCCGCCAGCCGTCCGCCCAGCCGCGAAGAGCTTGACCACAAGGTTTCTCACGCCCAGCAGCAGCTCGCCGAGTTGAAGCGCAAGCAGGACGAACTCGAGCGTGAGCGTGCCGGCCTCGAGGAAGCCCGCCGCCGCCGCGTCGAACTCCAGACCGGCCGCGAGGAAATGCTCCACCACCTCACCCGCGGCCTCGTGTTGCTGGAGGAAGCCGAACTCAAGTCCCGTCGCGACGCCGAGCAGATGGCCAAATCCCTCAGCGGCCTCCGCGAGTCGCTCGACAAGGTCAGCGTCATCAACGAGGAAACTTGGAACGCCGAGACCTACAACGTGGAACTCACCCGCGCCCTCACCGCCATCGAGAACGCCCGCATGGAGTGGAACACCGCGCGACTCAAGTGGCCCGCGCTCGACGCCGCGCTGCCGAACTCCACCGGGGCCACCGCCGCCGGCCCCGCGAAAATCCAAGGCCATTTCCTCGGTGCCCAAAGCTTCGGCGAGCTGTGCCGCCTGGGCTTCGCCCTCACTTGGCCCGTCGCGGTGGCCGTGCTGCTGGGCGCGGCGTTGATGGTCCTTTTGAAGCGATGAGGCTGGATGAAATCTCGTTGCGGCCCAACGCGGGCGAGCGGGACGACGCGCTTCCATCCAGCCTCCGGCAACTAGCAACCCGCATCGCGTGACCCCGCATGTCCCTGTTCCGAAAAAAGTCTGACCCGCTTTCGGAACGCGCCCGCGCCCTTGAAGCCGAGATCGCCGCGCTCCAAGCCCAGATCAAGCAGGCCGAGTCCGACCAACCGCTCTGGCCTGGCACGCCGAAACTGCGTCCCGCCACACTCCCCGGCGGTCACCGAGTCGAATCCGCGCCCGCGCCCGCCGCGCCGGTCTTCGAGGAGGTGGACCAAAAACGCCTCCAAGGTTCCGTCGCCCCCGCCCCGCTCGTCAGTCCGCACCCGGAACTCGGCCCCCGTCCACGCGGCTTGGTCGCCACCTTCAAAAACTTCAAGCGCCGCTTCGGCCTCACGCCGTCCATCAACCCCAAACTCGTGAAACTCCTCGACTCCGGCCAGATTCAGGGCCTGCGCCCGCTCCGTTACGAGCGGCGCGTGGCGCGGAACCGCTTCTTCATGTTGACCGCCCTGCTGCTGGCGGTCCTCTACGGCTTGTTCAAGGCCATCATGGGCGGGCGGTAAGCGGCGCGGGTGGGAGCAGGATTAGGAGCAAGAGCAAACGCGCCGCCACCGCGCTTGCTCCCAAGCCCAATCCGGCGCTTAATTCTCCCCATGCCACGCCCACCCGCCAGCCTCCACACCGCGCCGCTCCCGACGCCATTCGGCGAGTTCCGCGCGCACTTCTCGGTGGCAGGGCTGACCCGACTCGACTTCCCGCATCAGGGCGAACGCGCCGACCTCCAGCCCGTGGCCGCCCTTCCACCACCCTTTCGCGCTTGGGCAGAGCAAACTCAAACGGCCCTGCGCGTCGCCCTGACCGCCTCGCCCCGCCGTTCACCCAAGGTTACGCTCCCGCCGCTGGACCTCGCCGTCGGCACCCAGTTCCGCCGGCGCGTCTGGGCGGAACTCCAGCGCATCCCGCGCGGTCAGACCCGCACCTACGGCGAGCTGGCGGAAGAGCTTGGCAAACACCGCGCCGCCCGGGCCGTCGGGGGGGCCTGCGGAGCCAACCCCATCCCCGTGCTCATCCCCTGCCACCGCGTGCTGGCGGCGAAGGGTGGGTTGGGCGGCTTCTCCGGCGGGCTGGAATGGAAGCGCCGCCTCCTCGCGATCGAGGGTGTGCTGCTGACGTAAGCCCCCTTCGCTCAACTTTTTTGGGGACTGTGACCGCCAAGGACGCCCAGTCTTTTTGCTTGGGTTCACCCATCAGCGCCGTCAAAGTAAGGTCGAAAGATACATCACTATGGCTCGAATGACTTGGCAGCGGATCAATTGGTATAACTCGGTGTTCCTCGTCGGGACGTTGGCCGTCACGTTGACGGCGGTGCCCGTCTACCTCTGGCACTACGGCCTCTCCTGGTTCCAGGCCGGGCTGTTCCTGCTGTTCTTCATCTTCACGGGCCTGAGCATCACGCTGGGCTACCACCGGCTCTTCTCCCATCACGCCTTCCAAGCCTCGTGGCCGGTGCGGCTGCTGACGCTCATCTTCGGCGCGGCGGCCTTCGAGAACTCCGCACTGTGCTGGTGCTCCGACCACCGGCAGCACCACAAGCACACCGACCACGAGGAAGACCCCTACGACATCTCGAAGGGCTTCTTCCACGCACACATGGGCTGGATCATGTTCAAGCTGGGCGAACCGCCCTCCTTCGCCAGCGTGCCGGACCTCGAGCGCGACCCGCTGGTGCGGTGGCAGCACAAGTATTGCGTGCCCATCGGGGTGCTCGCGGGCCTTGTTTTGCCGGCGATTATCGGTTGGTTCTGGGGCGGGGCTGAGGTGGCCTTGGGGGCCTTCCTCATTGCCGGCGTGGCGCGCACTGTCTCCGTTCACCACTCGACGTTCTTCATCAACTCCCTCTGCCACATGCTCGGCAAACAACCCTACTCCGACCGCTGCACCGCGCGGGACAGTTGGTTCCTAGCCTTCTTCACCTTCGGCGAGGGCTACCACAACTTCCACCACGCCTTCCAGCACGACTACCGCAACGGCGTGAAGGCCTGGCAGTTCGACCCGACCAAGTGGACCATCTGGACGCTCTCCAAGCTCGGGCTGACCTCCCAGCTCCGGCGCGTGCCCGCCGAGCGCATCCGCCACGCTGAAATCACCGAGCAGCAACGCCAGCTCGCCGCCAAGCTCGCCACCCTCCCCGCCGCCGTCACCGCGCCGGTGCGCGCGCAGGTCGAGGCCGTCCAAGTCCGCCTTCAGGAGGCCTACGTGCGCTGGGAAAAGCTCGAGGTGGAATATCGCCGGGCGATGGAAAAGAAGATCGAGGCCTCCCGCGAGAAGCTCAACGTCCTGTCCCACGACTTCCGCGAGGCCCGCGAGAAGCTCGTCGTGGCCTTCCACGAGTGGGAACAAGCCTATGCCTCCGCGCGCTCCGCGATGTTCGCCAGCGCGTAGTTCCCGACTGGAAAAAGCAAACCGGGCGGCGAGGGTGACCTCGCCGCCCGTTTGCGTTTTAAGCAGGGTCGCCGCCAAAGTCAGGAGGCAGATTCCTTCGCGCACCCAAGCAGGCGTCCGCCTCCTCACCTCGGCGGTTACTCGCCTGCGGCGGCCACTTGGCGCACCGCCTCGGCGACTGGCAACGCCGCTTCAGCGCGGGTTTTCAAGTGTTTCACCCTCGCCAGCAGGCTTCCGTCGGCTTGCTTCTCCAAGCGGACGGTGTGCGCCGCGTTGAGGTCGAGAGCGCGCTTGAACTGCTTATCCCCCTTCGCCGGCGTGAGGCTGAACTCGGTGGCCAGCCCGGCTTCGCGGAGTTGCTGGACGAGCCGGAGCGAATCGGCACGAAGGGTCTCGTCCTCGATGAGCACGTAGGCGGCAATGCCGGCGGTGAACTGCGGCAGCAGCCCGCGCGACTTGAGCAGCTCGAAGAGCACGACATCACCCATGCCGAAACCCAGCGCGGGGAGGTCCACCTTGCCGCCGCTGACCTGCTTGATGAGGTGGTCGTAGCGGCCGCCGCCGCAGATGGCGCGGAACTCGCCCTTGATGTCGAAGGCCTCGAAGACCGGGCCGGTGTAGTAGGCCAGGCCGCGGATGACGCCGTAGTCCACCTTGACAAAGTCGGCCAGGCCGCGCGCGGCGAGCTGGTCGAGGATGAGTTGGAGCTCGGCGTTGGGCTGGCCGCTGGTGATGAAGGCCTGCACTTCCTCCAGCTTGAACCCGAGCGGGGCGAGCTGCTCCGTGCTTACTTCGGGCCGCGTGCGGTCAAGCTTGTCCACGACTTGGAAGAAGTCGTAGGCCTTCGTGGCGTCCGGGCAACGGCAGGCGAAGAAGTCGGCCCACGCGTTGCGGCTGCTGAGGCGCACGACGAAGTCCGCGCTGGTCAGGCCGAGCGCGCGCAGCGTGTCGATGAGCAGCGCGATCAACTCGGCATCGGCAGCGCGGTCGGGCTCGCCGAGGATGTCGCAGTTGAGTTGGAAGTGCTCGCGCTTGCGGCCCTTCTGCTGCTTCTCGTAGCGGAAGAGCTGGGGGATGGAAAACCACTTGAAGGGCTTCTTGTAGGCGCGTTCCTGCGCGGCGGCCATGCGCGCGAGGGTGGGCGTCATCTCGGGCCGCATCGCGACGGCGCGCTCGCCCTTGTCTGCGAAGTTGAAGAGCTGGCCGACGATTTCTTCGCCGGACTTGTTGGTGTAAAGCTCCAGCGGCTCCAGCGGCGGGCCGTCGTATTCGCGGAAGCCGTAGCGGCGGGCGACCGTGCGCCACGTGTCGAAGATGTGGTTGCGGGCGTCCATGCTCCACAGTTCGTCTTTCGTCGGCGGCAGCGGTTCGGGATAGAAGTCCCGGAAGCCAGGCAGTCGTTCCATAGGGGCGCGGACTATGCGGAAGCGGAGGCGGGACGATAAAGGAGAAAAACCGGGGCAGGGTTGGGCACAAGGCGGATTCACCAAGCGGGAGCAAGGAAACTCCGGGCAAAAGAATCAGGGCAAGGGGCTGAGTTTCTTTGGGGCGATTTTTCCGTCCCCTCCTGCGCCTCTGTCCCAATGCCCCGCCGGGCTGGCTTCAAGTGGGCGAGGCCAGCGCGGCGCGGACGGACCGAAGGAGTGCCTTCATCGGGAACGGTTTGGCCACCCATTGGTCGGGACAAAACCCCTGCTCCCCCAACGCGGGTTCGCAGCCAAAGCCGGTCATCAGCACCGTCTTCAAGCTACGAATCTCCGCCTTACCCCGGGCGAGGAGCTGTAGGCCGTTCAGGCCGGGCATCTTGAAGTCCGCGAGCAGCAGATCCGGCTTCACCGGGGCGTTGTGCAGCTCCTCGGCGGCGACCAACGAGTCGTGGAAGACGCGGGTGCGGTAGCCCGCCAGTTGGAGCAGTTCGCCGACGATGGCGGCAGAGACGGGTTCATCGTCCACGATGAAGACCAGCGGCGCAGCGTGCGTGGCGGCGGGGAGGGATTGGGTGGTGGCGCTCATGCGTTCGCAAATCTACGGCAGAACCCGGAGAGGAAGTTCCATGCCAGCCGCAGGTCCGGGAATCGCGCCAAGGCGCAACCGGGCACCCGCACCAACGCCGGAGCGCGGGCAGCCGGCCCGCGCGTCCTCCTGCAAGTGTTCAGTGTTCAGACAGGCTCCAGAGGTCCGCGCCGTTTCGGTCTGAACACCGAACAGAACACTGCTTACTTCCCTGCTCCTCTCTCGCAGCGTGAGCACAAGGGCAGGTTTTGCTTTCCATCCCTAACACCGCCAGATAAAACCACGCCCGAAGGCACGCAAGACTGACCACCGCTCGCAGCGGGACAAGCACCCGGTCACGCGGCCTACCAATCGAACCATCGCATGAAAATCGGCATCATCGGACTCGGCTACGTTGGACTCCCCCTCTCCCTGCAATTCGCACGCTCCGGTGTGGATGTCACCGGCTTGGACGTGGACGACCGCAAGGTCACCGCGCTCACCGCGGGCAAGAGCTACATCGAACACATCCCGGCGACGGCCATTCAAGAGCAGGTCAATGCCGGGCGCTTCCGCGCCACGACGGACTTCTCCACCATCAAGAAACTGGACGCCGTAATCATCTGCGTCCCGACGCCGCTCAACAAAAACCGCGAGCCGGACATTAGCTACATCATCAAGTCCGGAGAGGCCATCTTGCCACACGTCCACAAGGGCCTGCTCGTCGTGCTCGAATCCACCACCTACCCCGGCACGACGGACGAAGACCTCCGCGCTGTGCTGGAGCGCAGCGGCCTGAAGGCGGGCGTGGACTTCAACCTCGCCTTCTCCCCCGAGCGCGAAGACCCCGGCAACCCCAACAGCGTCGTCGCGCAGATCCCCAAGGTCGTCGGCGGGCTGACCCCGGCGTGCTTGAAACGCGCCATCGAGGTTTACGGCCTGGCCATCAAGACCATCGTCCCCGTCAGTTCCTGCCGCGCGGCGGAGGCCACGAAGCTGTTGGAGAACATCTTCCGCGGCGTGAACATCGCGCTGGTCAACGAGCTCAAGCAGGTTTACGCCGCGATGGGCATCGACGTGTGGGAGGTCATCAACGCCGCGAAGACCAAGCCCTTCGGCTACATGCCCTTCTACCCCGGCCCCGGCCTCGGCGGGCACTGCATCCCGATTGACCCGTTCTACCTGACTTGGAAGGCCCGCGAGTATGGACAGAACACCAAGTTCATTGAGCTTGCCGGCGAGGTGAACACTGCCATGCCGATGTATGTCGTCCACCGCACCCAAGAGGCACTCAACGCCCAGAAGAAGTCCATCAACGGCAGCAAGATCCTCATCATGGGACTGGCCTACAAAGCCAACGTGGACGACGACCGCGAGTCCCCCAGCTACACGCTGCTCGACCTCTTCAAAGAGCGTGGCGCGAAGCTGGCTTACTTCGACCCGCACGTCCCAGTCATCCGCCCCAGCCGCGAGCACGGCCACTGGGCCGGTGTGAAATCCGTCCCCTGGACCCAGAAGAGCATCAGCAGCTACGACGCCGTGGTCATCTGCACCAACCACAAGAAGGCCAACAACCAGGAACTCGCCGACTGGGCCCAAGTCATCGTGGACACGCGCAACGCCATGGCCGACGTGAAGGTCAAGGCGGGCAAGGTGTGGAAGGCGTGAGTTGAATCTGGCCGCGCCCACGGCAGCTTGTCCCATGAACGCGCACGTCGAAGAGCTTGCCAAAGAAATCCGCAGCCTGCCCGAGGAGTCTCGGCTTTACCTGCTGGACCAATTGAACGAGAGCCTCGAAGTGGCCGAAGTCGAGAGCGCGTGGGAAGTGGAGCTGAAACGGCGAGTCGATGCTGTCCAGTCCGGTCGTGTCATCCCGGTGTCTGATGCGCAGGTGATGACCGAACTGGAAGTCGCCGCGCGCGAATGAAGCCCCTCACTTACGCCCCCGAAGCGCGGGCGGAACTCCTTGATGCCATTCGCTACTACAACCGGCAGCGCTCAGGCCTGGGGGAGGAATTCCGGTTGGAGTTCATCCGCGTTCGAGAGCTGGTCGTCGCCAAATCCCTTGCGTTGCGCGCCGGATCAACTCGGGCTTCGGAAAGCCCTGATGCAACGCTTTCCCTACAAACTGGTGTATCTGATTCGCCAGCATGACATCTACGTAGTTGCTGCCGCCCACCACAAACGTGCGCCGGGTTATTGGGAAACACGCAATCGCGACTGAATCCGACTTATGTCCGCCTTCACCCAACTCAAGTCCGAACTCAAAGCAACACCCCGCACCTGGCTCGTCACCGGAGCCGCTGGCTTCATCGGCTCCAACCTCGTCGAAGCCCTCCTAAAGCTCGACCAGCGCGTAGTGGGCCTCGACAACTTCGCCACCGGCCACCGCAAGAACCTCAACCAACTCAAGGACCTCGTCACCGCCAGCCAGTGGGAACGCTTCCGCTTCCACGAGGCCGACCTCCGCGTCGGCCACCTCTGCCGTGAGGCCTGCGCCGGCGTGGATTACGTCCTGCATCAGGGCGCGCTCGGCTCCGTGCCGCGCTCCGTGGCCGACCCCGTGACCAGCAACGAGGCCAACGTCCTCGGCTTCCTGAACATCATGCTCGCCGCGCGCGATGCGAAGGTGAAGCGTCTCGTTTACGCCTCCAGCAGCAGCGTCTATGGTGACCACCCGGACCTGCCCAAGGTCGAGGACAAGGTCGGCAACGTCCTCTCGCCCTACGCCGCGACCAAGAAGTTCAACGAGATTTACGCCGACGTCTTCGCGCGCACCTACGGCTTCAAGGCCATCGGCCTGCGCTATTTCAACGTCTTCGGCCCGCGCCAGGACCCCGACGGAGCCTACGCCGCCGTCATGCCCAAGTGGGTCGCGTCGCTGCTGAAGAAGGAACCCGTCTTCATCAACGGCGACGGCGAAACCAGCCGCGACTTCTGTTTCGTGGAAAACGTCGTGCAAGCCAACCTCCTCGCCGCCACCGCGACCAACGAAGAAGCGTTGAACCAAGCCTACAACATCGCCGTGGGCGACCGCACCACGCTCAACGACCTCTACCGCGCCATCCACGACGGCCTGCGCCGCCGCAACCCGTCGCTGCCCGAGCAGAAGCCTACCTACCGCGACTTCCGCGTCGGCGACGTGCGCCACTCCCTTGCGAACGTGGACAAAGCGCGCCGCCTCCTCGGCTACGAGCCGACGCACACGATGCCGCAGGGCTTGGAACTCGCGCTGGACTGGTATGTGGCGAATGTCGGCTAGGCACACGTCTTTGAATGTTTTGGTCATCGCACAAAGAGGACGACGAGAACGGGCGGGTGAGGAGTGTCTTCAAACGGTTGGTGTCGCCCAGCGTAGTCAAACAGCTACTCCAAAACACCCCCGTAGACTTCACATTCACGCCAGAGCAGGTTGAGTTCGTCTTCGCAATCGCGGCCGGCAGCACCCCTGAAGAAGTGAACCGACATCTCAGCTTGGTTGGTGAACTCACGCGGGAACATGATGGCCAGGTAAACGCGATGGCTTGCTCGCTGGCCGTAATTGATTTCCGTAACCACCCCGAAGGCAAGTTGCCCTCCGACTCCCGTAGGAAACTGGTGGGTGCGTTGCGCGAAAAGCTTGGCGACAAAGTGAAGGCCGTCCATGGGGCAGCCAAAGGACACTATGGTCTTTACGGTTCTGAGAAGCACATCATGGGCTACACCTTCACCTTCCCTGAGTTTGAAGCCACAATAGCTGCGCTCGCGCGACTCAAGTTCGGTGAAATTGAGGAGTTGATTCAGTGAAACTCGTGCCGCAGCCCCTGCCAGACTTGAATCTCCTTCCGCTTCGTTCAGGCTCGCGCCCGCATGACCGCTCCTGAACCTCACATCAACGAACTCGCCGACTACGAGCGCGTCATTCGGCCCAAGAAGGGCCTCGTGGCCGTGGACTTCGACGAGCTGTGGCGCTACCGCGAGCTGTTCTGGTTCCTCGCCTGGCGCGACATCCTAGTGCGCTACAAGCAGGCCGTGCTCGGCGTCGCGTGGGCCGTGCTCAAGCCGTTTCTCACGATGGTCGTCTTCACCATCGTCTTCGGGAAGCTCGCGGGCTTCTCGGAGAAGAAGGGGATGAACTTCGAAATCTACGCCGTGCTGACGCTCGCTGGACTGCTCCCGTGGCAGTTCTTCGCCAACGCGATGGCCGAGAGCAGTAACTCGCTCGTCGGCTCGTCGAACATGATTTCCAAAATCTACTTCCCGCGCCTCATCATCCCGGCCAGCGCGGTCATCAGCGGCGCGGTGGACTTCGCCATCGGGCTGGTGATTCTGTTCGGCGTGATGATTTGGGCGGGCGTGAGCTGGCAACTGAACTTGCTCCTCCTGCCAGTGTTCTTCCTCGTCGCCTTCGCCGCTGCCTTCGCCATCGGCCTCTGGCTCTCGGCATTGAACGTGAAGTATCGCGACGTGAAATACATCGTGCCCTTCATCGTGCAGATGGGCCTCTACGCCAGCCCGGTGGCCTTCCCGTCCAGTCTCGTGCGCGAGAAGTTCGGCGACACGGTGTTCTTCCTCTTCAGCCTGAACCCGATGGTCGGGGTGATTGACGGCTTCCGCTGGTGCGTGCTGGGCGGGGCGTTCGAGCCGTATTGGCCGGGCTTCGGCGTGAGCATCGGCGTCATCGGAGCGTTGCTGGTCAGCGGCGCGCTCTACTTCCGCGGCGCGGAGAAGACGTTTGCTGACGTGATTTGAGGAAGGGGTTAGGCTTCAAGCATGAACGCCATCACGGTCGAACTGGATGAGCCAACGGCGACAAGCCTCACGCACCTCTGTAGCCGCTGGGGAGTGCCGCCGCTTGAAGCCGTTCGTCGCGCGGTGAAGGAAGCGGATGCGACTCCCAAGCAGTCAACGCCCGAGGAGCGGCTGGTCGCGTTCCGTGAGTTGCAAAGGCTCATGCAGATGACTCCGGAAAAGGCCGACGGGTGGAAGGCCGCCATCCGGGACGGCCGGCGTTAGCGCTGTGATTCATCTCGACACCAACTTTGTCGCTGACGCCTTGATTCCCGGAACCGGGCCGGAAGCGAAGCTGGCGACCTGGCTCAGGGACGGCGAATCGTTCGGCATGAGCGCAGTCGCTTGGGGTGAGTTCCTCTGTGGACCGGTCAATCAGGTGGCGGTGAACATTGCCCGAACGTGGGTCTCTGATGTGGCCGCGCTGACCGAGTCGGATGCGCAGCTCGCAGCGCAGTTGTTCAACGCCACTGGTCGTCGCTCTCGCACTTTCGCTGATTGCATGATCGCGGCCTGCGCCATCCGCAGTGGTTCCAAACTGGCAACCAGCAATCACGCAGACTTTTCTCCGTTCGTTCCGCACGGCCTTTCCCTCGCATGAGCAAGCCCATCATCAGCGTCCGCGGCATCTCCAAGCAGTATCGGCTCGGCGCGGCCAAATCGCAGGACACCCTGCGCGACCAGCTCACGCACTGGGCCAAGAGCCTCGGCCAGCAAAAGCCGGAAGACACCACCTCGTCCTTCTGGGCCTTGCGCGACGTTTCCTTCGATGTCCAGCCCGGCGAAGTCATCGGCGTCATCGGCCGCAATGGCGCAGGCAAGTCCACGCTGTTGAAAGTCCTCAGCCAAATCACCGAGCCGACCGAGGGCGAGATTTACCTGCGCGGACGGCTCGCCTCGCTGCTGGAGGTCGGCACCGGCTTCCACCAGGAACTCACGGGCCGCGAGAACATCTTCCTCAACGGCGTCATCCTCGGCATGACCAAGGCCGAGGTGCGCGCGAAGTTCGATGAAATCGTCGAGTTCGCCGAGGTCGGCAAGTTCCTCGACACGCCGGTGAAGCGCTATTCCTCCGGCATGTATGTGCGCCTGGCCTTCGCCGTGGCCGCGCACCTGGAGCCGGAGATTCTTGTCGTGGATGAAGTGCTGGCCGTCGGCGACGCCGCGTTCCAGAACAAGTGCCTCGGCAAGATGAAGGACGTGGCGAAGAACCGCGGCCGCACCGTCCTCTTCGTCAGCCACAACATGGCCGCCGTGCAGGCCCTCTGTGGCCGCATCATCCACATGGCCGGCGGCAAGCTCATCGGCGACGGCCATCCCGAGACGCAGATCGCCGCCTACCTTGGCGAGATCAAAAAGCCGCGCACCGACACCGCCGTGCCGCTGGGAAAGATCATCGAATGCCGCCAACTGGAGTTCAGCCCGAACCCCATCGTCAGCGGGCAGCCGCTGGAGTTCACGCTGGAGCTGGGCGCGCGGCAGCGCACGCAGCTCATCGCCGTGGCCATTCTGATTTACAGCGCCTACGGCCAGCGCGTGGCCATCCTCGATTTGCGCACGGCTGCCGGGCAGTTCCCCATCGAGCCGGGCAAGCCCTTCCGCTGCACGGGCCGCATCAAGAACTTCCCCATCGTCGAGGGCGACTACCGCGTGGGCCTCTTCATGAACTGCTCGGAGTATTACAGCGACTACCACGACCTCGCGTCGCTGACCGTGAGCGCCGCGACGAAGGAGGGCGAACTGGCCCCCTACGCCGCGCACTTCCGCGGGCTGGTGGAGCTGGAGTGCGACGTGAAGTTTTGAAACCGAGGGAGACGACGTGAGGAGTCTCTAGCTGTCCCCGGGAAACAAGTGAGCCTCCTTTCGTCGTCTCCTACGGTGGTGGTTGCGCCGCGCGCGGATTGGACACCGGCTCGCCCTTCATTGCACCATCGCCGTGTTTGAACGCTGACGCTCATCGTGGCCGCTGAACCGCCCAACCTGTCCTTCGTCCAACGCCTCCTAACCCGGCTGGCGGACGCGGTGTATTTGCACCCGCGCGCGTTCTTCTATCCGCAGGTGCTGCTGTTCGTCGTCTGCCTGTTCTACACGTTCCACGGGCTGAAGTTCAGCACCAGCCGCAACGACCTCGTCGGCTCGGACAAGAAGTATCACCAGAACTTCCTCGAGTTTAAGAAGGAGTTCCCCGGCCAGGACGACCTCGTGGTCATCGTCGAGAGCGACCGCCAGGACAAGAACCGGCAGTTCGTCGAGCGGCTCGGCGCGAAGCTCGAAGGGGAGACGAATCTCTTCACGGATGTTTTTTACAAGGGCGACCTCAAGCTGATGGGCACCAAGGCGCTGCTCTTCGTGCCGCAGGCTGACCTCGTGGAGTTGTCGAAGAAGGTGAAGGACTACCAGCCGTTCATCCAAAACTTCTCGCAGGCGACTAACCTCGTCTCGCTCTTCACCATCCTGAACCGGCAGTTCCGCACGGCGAAGCAGGAGACCAACGCGGAGAACGAATCCATGCTCGGCGCGTTGCCGGCGCTGGAGCGTATCGTGAGCGAGGCGCGGGAGAGCTTGCAGCGGCCCGGCAAAGCACCGTCGCCGGGCGTGAGCGCGCTCTTCGGCGGCGGGCCGGAGGCGGAGCGCGAGATGTATATCACCTTCGGCGGCGGGCAGATGTATCTCGTCACGGCGCACGCGAAGCGCGAGCAGTTGAATGGCGACGCGGTGGAACGGCTCCGCGTGCTGGTGGAGGCGACGAAGCGCGAGGTGCCCGGCGTGAGCGTGGGCGTCACGGGCGAGCCGGTGCTGGAGTTCGACGAGATGGCGCAGTCGCAATACGACTCGACGCTGGCGACCATCGTGTCGCTGGTGCTGGTGCTGTTCATCTTCATCTACGGCTACGCGGAGTCGGGCCGGCCACTGAAGGCGAACATCGTGCTCGTGGTGGGGCTGGTTTACACGATGGGTTACACGACGCTGACGGTCGGGCACCTGAACATTCTGACCATCACCTTCGCGCCGATGCTGGTGGGGCTGGCGATTGATTTCGGGGCGCATCTCGTGGCGCGGTTTGAGGAGGAACTGCGGCTGGGCAAGACCGAGCGCGAGGCCATCACGCTGGCGATGGTGAACACGGGGCAAGGCATCTTCACCGGCGCGGCCACGACGGCGGCGGCGTTCTTCGCGATGGGCATCACGAACTTCAAGGGCATCCAGGAGATGGGCATCATTGCAGGCGGCGGCTTGCTCGTCTGCCTCGCGCCGATGATGACGCTGCTGCCGGTGCTGCTGCTGCGCGGTAAGCAGAACGTCATTGACCACATCGCGCCGCCCGTGGACCGCCGCGAGCAAATTGAACGCGTCTGGCTGAACCGCCCCATCACCGTGTTGGTGGTGACGGCGGCGCTGTGTGTGTTGAGCGTGGCGCGGTTCGACAAGGTTCACTTCGATTACAACCTGCTGAACATGCAGTCGGCAGGTCTGCCGGCGGTGGTGTTCGAGAAAAAGCTCATCAACACAGCTTCCAACTCCGTGCTGTTCGGCGCGGTGGTGGCGACGAACTTGCAGCAGGCGGCCCAACTGGAGCACCAGCTTACGAACCTCACGACGGTGGCGAACGTGCGCTCGATGAGTCAGTTCCTCGCCGAGGACGCGACGCCCAAGCTCGCGCTCATCCGGCAAGTGAAGGCGGACGCCAGCACGGTGAAGTTCGCGCCGCGCGACCTGCAGCCAACGAACGTGCCAGAGTTGCTGCAAGTGCTCTATTCGTTCCAAGGCTTCGTCGGCCTCGCGGAGGAGATGGTGCGAAAGGAAGGCGACGCGAAGCTGGCGCAGCAGTTCAAGTCGCTGAAGGACGCCGTGCAAGTGTGGCGCAACGCGCTGGTGGCGGCGGCCCCGGCGCACGCCGCGCAGCAGACGGCGTTTTACCAGCGGGCGTTGCTAGATGACCTGCAGGACACCTTCACCGCGCTCGCGAGCCAGCAGGCCAGCGCGTTGCGGGCAGAGGACTTGCCCGCGCCGTTGCGCAACCGCTTCATCGGCGCGACGGGGAAGTATCTGCTGCAAGTTTTCCCCAAGGGCGACGTGTGGCAGCGCGAGCCGCAGGAGGCCTTTGTGAAGGAGCTGCGCACCGTGGATGCGAATGTCACCGGCACGCCGGTGCAGCTCCTCGAATACACGACCTTGCTCAAGGACAGCTACATCGAGGCTGCGTGGTATGCGACCGCCGCCATCGCGGTCATGGTGCTGCTGCACTTCCGGTCGCTCGTCTGCGTGGTGCTGGCGCTGTTGCCGGTGGCCATCGGGACCGTGTGGATGGTGGGTTTCATGGGCTGGTTTGGCATTCCCTTCAACCCGGCGAACATCATGACGCTGCCACTGGTCGTGGGCATCGGCGTGACGAATGGCATTCACATCCTCAACCGGTTCGCGGAGGAGAAAAATCCGAGCATCCTCGCGCGCAGCACCGGCCTGGCCGTGCTGGTGTCCGGGCTGACGACCATCGCGGGCTTCGGCAGCCTCATCCTCGCGAAGCATCAAGGCATCGAGAGTCTCGGCTACGTCATGGCGGTGGGCACGGCGACCTGCATGATTGCGGCGCTGACCTTCCTCCCGGCGGTGTTGCAACTGCTCCTGAAATGGGGCTGGCGAAAAGAAAAGGCCCAGTGACGGGAATGCACCCCCACCACTGGGCTGTGAGGAACCGAGGACAATTGGAACCTCAACTAACTGACGCATAGGCTAGTGTCCGGCAGATGAAAGTCAAACCCGCGGACAGCCGCGTGGTCCGCTCACGCTGACGCGCGGGCGACCTTGACCCGCAAAGAACCCCACCTAACATTCCGCCGCTTGAACTGTCGTTCACCCATCCGCTTGGCCCTCGTCCGCTGGGTCGCGCTCGTCAGCTTACTAACTGGCGCGGACGTCCAACGCGTCGCCGCCGAGTGGAGCGCCGGCCCGTTCGCCCATGAGTTTTCCCTGACACTGTCCTCCGGCACGCGCGAGGAATGGCTCGGACCGCTCTACTACAAGGAAGTTTCCGACGGCCAGACCACCTGGGCCATTCCGCCGCTCTGGTCGCGCACGGTCAAACCCGACGTCGAGATGGAGGAATACGATGTCCTCTATCCGCTGCTCTCCTACGACCGCTTCGGCGCGGAATACCGCTGGCACCTCTTCCAAGTCCTGAACTTCTCCGGCGGCCAGACGCAGGACGAGCAGCGGTCCGACAAGTTCACCGTCTTCCCCTTCTACTTCCAACGCCGCGCCGCCGACCCGACGCAGAACTACACGGCGCTCCTCCCGTTCTGGGGCACGCTGAAGGACCGACTCCTCCGCGATGAAATCAAGGTCCGCCTCTTCCCGCTCTATTCGCGCACGGTGAAGAAGGATGTCGTTACTGAGAACTTCGCCTTCCCCTTCCTCCACCTCCGCCACGGCACGCAGCTCGACGGCTGGCAGTTCTGGCCCCTCGCCGGCCACGAGCACCGCGACCCCTTCACCCGCACGAACTACCTCGGCCTCGAACAGCTCACCCCCGGCCACGACCGGCTCTTCATCGGCTGGCCGTTCTTCCTCAACAGCCACAGCGGCGTCGGCACCACCAACCCCGTCCACCAGCAGGCCTTGCTCCCGCTCTACAGCCATTACCGCTCGCCGCAACGTGACTCCTCCACCTACCTCTGGCCGTTCTTCACGTTCACCGACGACCGCGAGCGGAAATACCGCGAGTGGGGCGCGCCCTGGCCGCTCGTCGGCTTCGCGCGCGGCGAGGGCAAGCACATGAACCGCGTCTGGCCCTTCTACAGCCACGCCACGAACGCCGTCCTGACCAGCGACTTCATCCTCTGGCCGCTCTACAAATACAACCGCGCCCAAGCCGCCCCGCTCGACCGCGAGCGCACCCGCTTCCTGCTCTTCCTCTACAGCGATCTCTCGGAGAAGAACATCGTGACCGGCGAGTCCAAGACCCGGGCCGACCTCTGGCCCATCTTCACCGCGAAGAAGGAACTCGACGGCCGCGAGCGCTTCCAGCTCTTCGCCCCGCTGGAGCCGCTCGTGCCGAATAACAAGTCCATTGAGCGCAACTGGTCGCCGGTTTGGTCGGTCTTCCGATACGAAAAGAACCCGCGCACCGGGGCGGAGAGCCATTCGCTCCTCTGGAACCTCCTGCGCTGCGACACCTCGCCCACCAACTCCCACGCATCGTTCCTCTTCGGCGTGGTCAAGTGCGACAACGATGCAGACGGGGCGAAGTGGCGGTGGTTCGATTGGAAGACTGCGCCCCCCGCAGCCGCACCGTAGTTCGGCAACGACTTCGCTCCCCGCCCGCCGAGGTTGCGCTTGGCGAAACTCGGCGGTTGGCTGGCGCACTGATCCACAGCAGCGCTGGCGGGGGAATGGGCTTGGCACTAGGAACGCCGTTTGTTTCACTCGCGCACGCATGAAACGTCTTCTGGGTGTGGCTCTGTTCGCGGCAAGTCTGGTGTTCTGCCGCGCGGCGGAGCAGGCGGAGCGGTGGCAGTTGGAGACGACCTCGAAGGAGGGCCGTGTCAGCTTCGGCCAAGGCGGCGTGGCGGAAGGCACCGGCGGCGTGCTGGTGCGCTATTGGAGCAAGGACGGCAAAGAGGCGGAACTCACGGCCAGCCGCATCCAGTTGCATCAGGGCACGGGCGACATCAAGGCCGAGGGCGCGGTCTTCCTGCGCGGCGATGGCCACGTCTGGCGCGGCGAACAGCTCGGCTACAATTTCAAGACCAAGGTGCTCCAAGCGGTGGAGTTCAAGTCCGGCTTCGCGCCGTTCTATGTCGGCGGCTTTGGCCTTCAAGCGGCAAGGACGGAGGGGGTTTACTCCGCTACCAATGCCTTCCTCACTACCGACGACTACGCCGAACCCGGTTACCGCGTGCGCTGCCGCAAGCTGACCATCATCCCCGGGCATAGCTTGGAGGCGGAGGATGCGACGCTGCTGCTCGGTAATGTCCCGGTGATGTATTGGCCGAAATACTCCCGCAGCCTGGAGACGCACGGCAACTTCTGGGTGGTGACGCCGGGCTTCCGCAGCCTTTACGGGCCATACGTGCTGGGCACCTACCACCATTCGTTCACGACGAACTTCAGCGCGGACCTGCACTTGGACTACCGGCAGAAGCGCGGGTTGGGCATCGGGCCGGACTTCAACTACGACGCAGGCCGGTGGGGACAGGGCGAGTTCAAATTCTATTACGCCCACGACGACGCGGCGAACACGAACGGCCTCGGTCGCCCGCTGGACTCGGATCGGCACCGCCTCAGCTTCTCGCACCGTGTCGAGATCCGCACGAACCTCACCGTCAAGGCGGTCGTGCGCGAGCAGAGCGACGCCTTCCTCATCCGCGACTTCCTCGAGAGCGAATACCAACGGAACACCCAGCCCAGCACGTTCATCGAGGTGAACCAGCTCTGGTCGAACTGGAGCCTCAACCTCCTGGCGATGCCGCGCATCAACGAGTTCTTCGAGACCGTCGAGCGCCTGCCGGACGTGAAACTCACTGGCCTGCGCCAGCAGATTGGCGTCACCCCGCTCTTCTACGAAAGCGACAGCTCAGTGGGCTACTACCGCCACGAGTTCGCCGACAACGTCGCCAACAGCTACGGCGCGATGCGCGCGGACACTTATCATCAGGTGGTGCTTCCGCAGCAGTTCTTCGGCTGGCTGAACGTGACGCCCCGCGTGGGCGGGCGGCTCACGCACTACGGCGAGACGGACGGCGCGGGCGCGACCACCACGGAGGCGAACCGGGGGGTGTTCAACACGGGCGTGGAAGTCACCTTCAAGCTGCATCGCACCCTGCCGAACGAGGAAATCCCGTGGCTCCAGGCCAAAGGCATTCGTCACATCCTGGAACCGGGCGTCAACTACGCCTTCGTCCCCTCGCCGAACCGCCTGCCGCCGACGCTCCCGCAGTTCGACTCCGAGCTCGGCAGCTTGCGCCTGCTGCCCATCGAGTTCCCCGACTACAACGCGATTGACGCCGTGGACAGCCAGAACGTCTTCCGCTTCAGCCTGCGGAACCTCGTTCAGACCAAGCGCCACGACCGCATCGACACGTTGCTGAACTGGGCGCTCTACACCGATTGGCGCGTGAAGCCCCGCGCTGGCCAGGGCACCTTCGCCGATGGTTTCTCCGACCTGGACTTCAAGCCGCGTGACTGGCTCACGCTCACCTCTGAGACGCGTTACAACTTCGACAGCGGGCACATCCGCATCGCCGACCACCGGGCGACGATTGCGCCGGAGGACCACTGGAGTTTGGCGTTGGGCCACCGCTACGTGCGCAATGACCCGCTCTTCCTCGGCGGCCCGGGCAACAACCTCCTCACCGCGAACTTCTACTACCGCTTCAACGAGAACTACGCCCTGCGGACCCGCCACTTCTTCGAGGCGCGCGACGGGCGGATGGAGGAGCAATACTACACGCTCTATCGCGACTTCCGGAGCTGGGTGGGCGCGCTCACCTTCCGCGTGCGCGACCTGCGCAACGGGTCGCAGGACTATACCATTGGCGTGACCTTCAACCTGAAGGCCTTCCCGCGCTTCAAGCTCGGCCAGGACCGCGACGAGCCGGCGCTCCTGCTCGGCGGCTAGGCAAGGGGTGTCGGCTTTCACATCCCGGTGGGACGGGCGTCCCGGCTTTCGGGGTCGCCTGCCTGCGGGCAGCACGATGATATGTTCCTGCTCCATCTTGCTGACCAAAGGGGACGCGCATGGGCCCGTTACGCAGGCTTTCGTCTGCGGCATCCGCCAACAGGCGCAGCCGTTTCAACCTCTGCGTGCCCTCCCAAGGGCCGGAATTGAGGCTTGACGGTAATTTTAGCCGTCCCTAGTTTGGCGCGCGGTCAATGCAGTAGCTGGTTCGCCAGCGTGTGAAGTCGGAATTCTTTCCGGCTTTTTTTTGCCCCTGAAAGGGCACTGGACCGGGTCGAATTATGAACGCCGATTTTCTAGCCATCTTGGAATTCTGGGAACGCGAAAAGGGCATCAGCAAGGATGTCCTCGTGACTGCGGTGCAGGAATCGCTCGTCTCCGCCGCCAAGAAAGCCGTAGGCCCCGCCCGGGAACTGCGCTGCATCATTGATCCCAAGACCGGCGACATCAAGGCGTTCGCCAAGCTCATCGTTTCGGACAAGGTCGTCTCCAAGCACGATCAGATTTCCCTCACCGAGGCGCGGAAGAAGAAGGCGGACGTGCAGATCGGCGAGGAACTGGAGGTCGAAGTCACGCCCACCGGTTTCGGTCGCATCGCCGCCCAATACGCCAAGCAGGCGCTCCTCAGCCAGGTCCGCCGCGCGGAGAAGGCGCTAATCTTCGACGAATTCAAGGACCGCGTCGGTGACATCATCAGCGGCACGGTGCGGCGCTTCGAACGCTCGGATGTGATCATGGACTTGGGGCGCTACGAGGCGTTGCTGCCGAACCGCGAGCGCGTCCCGACCGAGGAATACCAGATCGGCGAGCGCATCCGCTGCTTCGTAAAGGCGGTCGAGAATGGCCCGCACGGACCGGAAATCATCCTCAGCCGCGCCGCGCCGGAGTTTGTTCTCAAGCTCTTCAAACTCGAAGTCTCCGAAATCTCCAGTGGCATGGTCGAGGTCAAGGGCTGCGCCCGTGAACCTGGTTTCCGCACCAAGCTCGCCGTATATTGCCGCGACCCGAAGGTGGACCCGGTGGGTGCATGTGTCGGTCTCCGAGGTCAGCGCGTGAAGAACATTGTCCGCGAGCTGAACAACGAGAAGATGGACATCATCAAGTGGGATCCGAACATCAAGACCTACATCACCAACGCGCTCGCGCCCGCTGTCTTGAAGTCCATCACGGTGGAAGAAGACAAACACGCGCTGAAAATCCTCGTGGATGAGAGCCAGCTCTCGCTGGCCATCGGCAAGCGCGGCCAGAACGCCCGCCTCGCTTCCCGCCTCACCGGCTGGGCCGTGAACATTGACGCCGAGGCCATCGCTGCCATCGGCATCGGGGACAAGATTCAGCACGCGATTGACGCCTTTGCCGCCGTGCCGGGCGTGTCCCGCGAGATGGCCGAGGCGCTGGTGAACACCGGCTTCCACGCGCTCGAAGACGTCCTGACGCAGGCCGAGGAAGCCGATTTGAAAGAAATCCCTTCGATCGGCGAACACGCCGGCGAAGTGCTGGCCGCCATCAAGGAAGCGGCCAAGCTCGGTTCACTGGCCGGTGCCCTTGCGTAGCCTGACTGTTTGAGCGCGCCCGCGAGGTTCACCTCTCGGGCGCGCAAGTATTTATGCCCGTTCGCATTTACGACATCGCCAAGAAGCTCGGGATGGAGAGCAAGCAGGTGCTTGCCTTCGCCAAAGAGCTGGGCATCAAGGAAGCCAAGGTCCCCTCCAGCTCCCTCGATAAGATCACCGCCGAGTTCCTCGAAGAGAAACTTGGGCCGCTGAAGCCCGCCGAACCGGCCCCCGTCATCGAGGCCCCCGCGCCCGTCGTCCTCATCACCGCCCCCGAGCCGGAACCACCACCGCCGCCTGCGCCCGAACCTGCGCCGCCCGTGGTCGAGGCAGCCATGCCCGCACCGGTCGAATCGCCCGCACCGCCGCCCGCACCGTCGTCGACTCCTGCGCTTGCCGCACCCGTGGCCGAAGCGACGCCAACAGCGGTGGTCATCCCCGCACCCGCACCACCGCCGCCCGTGCCCGTTGCGCCCCCGGCACCGGTCATCCCGTCCGCGCCCACCGCGCCGCCCAAGCCCACGACCGGCCAATTGGTCGGTCGTATTGACCTCTCCAAATTCGGGATCCGCCGCCCCGAGCCTGCCCGAGACGACCGCCGCGCCCCCGCCGGACCGCAGCAAGGTGCCCGCCCCGGCGGCCCGCCCCAATCTGCCCGCCCCGGCGACAACCGTGGCTTCCAAGGCAACCGCCCCGGCGACAATCGCGGTGGTCCCCAAGGTGGCCGCCCCGGCTACGGCCAACAGCAGCGCGGTCCCGCCACCCCGCCGCCCCCGCCCAAGCCCGTTGACCCCCGCTCCGCCCTCCCCGCCAGCGCGCAGGTCATCATGATGAAGCCGCCCATCGTCGTCCGCGACCTCGCGGAGCAGATGAAGCGCAAGCCCTTCCAGCTCATCGCCGACCTGATGCAGATGGGCATCTTCGCCAACGTCAACCAAGCCGTTGACGAACCCGTCGCCATCAAGCTCTGCGCCAAGCACGGCTTCAAGTTCGAGGTCGAGAAACGCGCCAAGGGCGAAGGCACCGTCCACGCCGTCCCCAAGAAGAAGGAAGCCGACATCGTAGATGACAAGCCCGAGGACCTGAAGCCCCGGCCCCCCGTCGTCACCATCATGGGCCACGTGGACCACGGCAAAACCTCGCTCCTCGACGTCATCCGCAAGGCCAACGTCGCCGCCGGCGAATCCGGCGGCATCACCCAACACATCGGCGCTTACACCATCACCGTCCCGCACCCCGAGAAGAAGGGCGAGCTGGCGCAAATCACCTTCCTCGACACCCCCGGCCATGCCGCCTTCTCCGCCATGCGCGCGCGCGGCGCGAACGTCACCGACCTCGTCGTCCTCGTCGTCGCGGCCAATGACGGCGTCATGCCTCAGACGCTCGAAGCCCTCTCGCACGCGCTCGCCGCGAAAGTCCCCATCCTCGTCGCCGTCAACAAGTGCGACCACCCCAACGCGAACCCGCTCCGGGTCCGTCAGCAACTTCAGGAAAAAGGCCTCACCTCCGACGAATGGGGCGGCTCAACCCTCTACGTGGACTGCTCCGCGATCACCAAGCAAGGCATCGACAAGCTGATCGAAATGATCGTCTTCCAGACTGACTTGCAGGAACTCAAGGCCAACCCCGACCGCAAGGCCAAGGGCAACGTCATCGAGTCCGGGCTCCAAGCCGGCGGGCCCACCGCCACCGTCCTTGTCCGCAAAGGCACGCTCAAGGTCGGTGACGTCATCCTCTGCGGCTCGCACTACGGCCGCGTCCGCGCCCTCATCAACGAAGAAGGCGAACGCCTCAAACTCGCCACCCCGTCCGTCGCCGTGCGCGTGCTCGGCCTCAACGGCGTGCCCGAAGCCGGCATCGAGTTCGTGGTCGTCGAGAACGAACGCTCCGCCCGCGACATTGCCGAGGAACGTGCCTTGGCTGAGAAAGCCGCCGACGCCGAAGACCGCCGCCCGCGCGTCACGCTGGAAAACCTCTTCGCCAAGATTGCCGAGAACCAGCAACTCACCCTCAAGGTCGTCGTCAAGGCCGACACCCAAGGCTCCGTCGAGGCCATCGTCGAGGCCCTCAAGAAGATCGAGACCAACAAGGTCGCCCTCGAAATCGTCCACTACGCCGTCGGCACCGTCACCGAGTCTGACGTGGACCTCGCCGGCGCTTCCAAGTGCGTCATCCTCGGTTTCCACACCCGCATTGACTCCGGCACCAACGAGAAGGCCAAGCAATACGGCGTGCAGATCAAGCTCTACGCCATCATCTACGAGCTGATTGACGAGGTGAAGGAAGCCATGGCCGGCCTGCTCCCGCCGACCCTCCGGGACGTCGTAGTCGGCAGCGCCGAGGTCCGCCAGATCTTCGAACTGTCCAAGGGCGGCGCCGTCGCCGGCTGCTCCGTCACGCTGGGTCGCATCGTCAAGGGCAAGGTCCGTGTCATGCGGAAGAAGAACCTGCTCTACGAAGGCGTCACCCTCTCGCTGCGCCGCTTCCAGGACGAGGTCAACGAAGTCCGCTCCGGCCTCGAATGCGGCATCCGCATCGACGGCTTCAACGAGTTCCAGCTCGGCGACGCCATCGAGTGCTACGCCGTCGAGAAGCTCAAGCAGGCGCTGTGATTTCAGAACTCAGACGGACACGCGTGCCAGCCGTGTCGGCCGCGAGCGCCAGCCGCGTTTCCATCTGTGCTAATCTCCGTCCATCTGTGGCTAAATATCAGTGCCCATGACAGTCCGCCTCGAACGCGTCCGGGAGATGCTCAAGCGCACTCTCGGCGAAATCATCCGCCGCGACTACCCGCCCGGCGGTGACAACGGGCTCATCACTGTCTCCGATGTGACCGTCACGCCCGACTTGAAGGAAGCGGACGTTTACATCGGCGTCGTGGGTAAGGCCGAGGCCAAAAAGCGTGCGATGAACCAGCTCAACGGAAACCGCGGCCAAATCCAATTCGAGCTGGGCCGCTCCATCGTCCTGCGCTTCACCCCGAAGATTCAGTTCCACCTCGACGAAAGCGTCGAGCGCGGCAACCGCATCCTCTCCATCCTCGACGAACTGGAGAAACAGGAGCCATCGAAGTGAAGGTGCTCCAAAACCCTCTCGGTGGGGTGCGCGTCCTCGCGAGCCTTGGAGCTGTTGGCTTGTGGCTGACGGCTCGCGAGGAGGCTCGCCCCACCGGAGCGCGGCCGCCCTTCCACTTTGAAAGTTCAACGTTGAACGTTGAACGTTGAACGCTTCAGCTTTGCCCCCCGTGACCGGCCACACCCACATCCTCGACGAAATCCTCACCGCCGTCCGGCGCGCGAAGACCATCTGCGTCGTCGGCCACGTCCGCCCCGACGGCGACTGCATCGGCTCCCAAGTCGGCCTCGCCCTCGCCCTGCAAAACTTCGGCAAGCAAGTCACCGTTTGGAACCAGGATGCCGTCCCGGCGAAACTCCGCTTCATGGTCCCCGCCGGCTTCGTGAAGCAGCCCGAGTCCGGCCAGAAGTTCGACCTCGTCATCGCCACCGACTGCGCCAGCTTCGAGCGCCTCGGCACCGTCGGCCAAGCTATCGGCGAACCGCGCGACTTTATCAACATTGACCACCACGAGAGCAACACCCGCTACGCCAAGCTCAACTGGGTCTCCGCCCGCGTGCCCGCCACCGGCGAGTTGATTTACGAACTACTCAAGCACGCCGGCTGGCCCGTCACGCCAGCGATTGCCGACTGCCTCTTCACCGCCGTCTCCACCGACACCGGCAGCTTCAGCTACCCGAACACCACGCCCGGCACCTACCACGTCGCCGCCGACCTCGTCCGCAACGGCGCAAACCTCGCGCGCGTCTGCAACGAGGTCTATCAGAGCTACCCGATGTCGCGCGCCAAGCTCCTGCGCCACGTCTTCAATAATTTCCGCACCACGCAGGACGACCAGGTCGCGTGGTTCTGGCTCCGCAAGCGCGACTACACCCGCACCGGCGCGGACACGAATGACAGCGAGGGCCTCATTGACCACATCCGCGACATCGAGCCCGTCGTCGTCGCCTGCGTATTCGAGGAAGTGGAGCCCGAACTCACCCGCATCAGCCTCCGCTCGAAGAGCGAACGCGTGAACGTAAACACCATCGCCGGCAAGTTCGGCGGCGGTGGTCACCCAGCGGCGGCGGGAGCGCGCATCGCCGGCAAGCCCCTCTCGGTTCAGCGCAAAGTCATCGCCGCCATTAAGAAAGCTTTGGCCGCCGCCAAGTAAACGGCGTCCGTTTCGTCCGAGATTTCCCATGCTTCAATTCGATTCCCTCGACGGTGCCCTGCTCGTGGACAAACCCGTGGGCTGCACCTCGCACGATGTGGTGGACGACATCCGCCGCCGGTTCGGCATCAAGAAAGTCGGCCACTGCGGCACGCTCGACCCCAACGCCACCGGCCTGCTCATCATCGTCCTCGGCCGCGGCACCAAGCTCTCCGAGAAACTCATGTCCGACGACAAAGTCTATGAGGGCGACATCAAGTTCGGCGAGGCCACCGACAGCTACGACTGCGACGGCAAAGTCACCGCCACGCTCCCCGTCCCGCCGCTCACGCTCGACCAGTTGAACGAAGCCGCCGCCAGCTTCATCGGCGACCTTCAGCAAATCCCCCCGATGGTCTCCGCGAAGAAGCAGGGCGGCGTCGCGCTCTACAAGCTCGCACGCAAAGGCATCGAAGTCGTCCGCGAGCCGCGCCTCGTCCACATCTATAACTACCGCTTCACCGCCTACACCGAGCCGCTGGCGAAGTTCCGCGTCGCCTGCACCAAGGGCACCTACGTCCGCTCCCTCGCGCACGACCTCGGCACCAAGCTCGGCTGTGGCGCGCACCTCGCCACCCTCCGCCGCGTCACTTCCGGCAAGTGGGACGTGGCCAACGCCCTCACCCTCGACGCCACTCTCGCGCTCCCGATTGGTGAGCTGGAGAAGCGCGTAATTCCCTTCCTGCAACTGGCTCGGTGAACCGCGACCGCCTCAAACGCATCGGCCTCGCTGCCGCCTACTTTGCGGTCGTCGTCCTCATCATCTGGCTGGCGGACCACCGCGACACGCAGACCAACTTCAGTTGGATTCAAGCCCTGCCCGGCGGCGACAAACTCGGCCACTTCCTCATCCTCGGCGGCTTTGCGTTCGTGCTGAACCACGCCCTCCGCTGCCGCACCGTGACACTGGGCGGAAAGCCCTTGCTCCTCGGCAACCTCGTGGTGCTCCTGCTCGCCACTGCCGAAGAAACCTCCCAACTCTTCATCCCCAGCCGCACCTTCGACCTCCTCGACCTCGCTGCCGACGCACTGGGAATCTGGCTGGTGGGGCGGCTCGCCTGCCGCGCCTGCCTTCCCGTCAAACCATGACCGTCCTCACCACCGCCGCCGAGCTCCGCGCCAGCCCGCGCAAAGTCTGCGTGGCCATCGGCGTCTTCGACGGCGTCCACCTCGGCCACCAGCAAGTCATCCGGCAGACCCTCGCCGATGCCCGCCAGCACGAGGGCGTCCCCGTCGTCATCACCTTCGACCGCCACCCGAGCACCGTCGTCGCGCCCGACCGCGTGCCGCCGATGCTCTACTCGCTGCCGCAGAAACTCCGCGCCATCGAGTCCCTCGGCGTCGCGAATACCCTGCTCATCCACTTCGACCGCACGTTCAGCCAGCAGACTGGCGAGCAATTCATCCGCACCCTCGCGCGCGACTTCGGTCAACTCCACAGCGTGTGCGTCGGCGCGGAATTCACCTTCGGCCACAGACGCAGCGGCAACGTCCCGCTCCTCCAGCAGCTTGGCACTGAACTCAACTTCACCGTCCACGGCCTCGCCGCCGTCGAGCTGGATGGCGAACCCGTCAGCAGCACCCGCATCCGTGAAGCCGTGCGCAC
Source organism: Verrucomicrobiota bacterium (assembly GCA_039796295.1). Taxonomy (GTDB): domain Bacteria; phylum Verrucomicrobiota; class Verrucomicrobiia; order Limisphaerales; family SXTU01; genus SXTU01. The sequence goes on along the minus strand of JBDKJY010000010.1, from coordinate 59,529 downwards.
CGGCAATCTCGCCGCTGCCAGCCAGATGCTCGGACGCGAGTATTCCATCGCCGGCACCGTGATTCGTGGCGACCAACTCGGGCGCCAGCTCGGCTTCCCCACCGCCAATCTCGAAGTGACCGGCCTCGTCCTCCCGCCCAACGGCGTCTATGCTGTCCGCGTCCGAGTGGCCGGACGCGAACATCGCGGCGCGTTGAACCTCGGCCTCCGCCCCACCATCGCCAGCCCCACGCCGCGCTTGCAATGCGAGGTCCACCTCCTCGACTTCGCGGAAGACATCTACGGCGCAGAACTCCAACTTACCTTCGCCGCCAAGCTCCGCGACGAGCAGAAGTTTCCCAACCTCGCCGCCCTCCAGTCTCAAATCCCCCGCGACCTCGCCGCCGTCCGCGCCTGCTTCACCGGGTAGCCCGGAGCGCGGCCACCCACGTCCGCCGCCGTGCCGTTGCCACCGAGGTGTTGCGGACGTAGGTGCCCACGCTCCGCCCGCTGACCGCTGATAGCTGATAGCTGCCCGCTACCTCCCCCTTGCAAGCGCCGCGCGACCTGCTACCAATCATGGCAAGCCCAACCCAGCCATGAACTCATCTTGCCCGCCCTCCCCCCGGCGCGTCGGTGCCGCGTTCACCCTCATCGAACTCCTCGTCGTCATCGCGATCATCGCCATCCTGGCCGGGATGCTGTTGCCCGCGTTGTCCAAGGCCAAGCTCAAGGGCAAGCAGGCCGTCTGCACCAGCAACGTCAAACAGCTCGGCATCGCTTTCAGAGTTTACACGGACGACTTCAACGGCTACTTTCCGCTCCACTCGAGCTGGGGCAACCTCGGCGGCGCGTTGGGCCAGCATCCCAGCAACCTGGAAGGCGGGCTTACCCCCGAGGCCAGCCGGGCCTTCAACCGTTACGTCGGCAAGGCGGAAGCCTTCCGCTGCCCCTCCGACAACGGCGATGCGCGCTGGGATCCCCCTGCCGCCAACCCGGGCGTGGACAACTGCTATACCGCTTGGGGCAACAGCTACTCGGACCAATGGAACACGGATCGCTACCAAATCCGCCGCGTCTGCGGGTCCGACATGACCGCCAACGCGCCGATGAACGAGACCGAGTTGGCGCTCGCTCCGTCCACCAAGTTTCTCATGGGCGACTGGATCTGGCACAAGGACCGCAGTGTCTTGGTGAAGAAGAACCAGTGGCACAATTACTCCGCCGAGAAGCGCACGATGATTATCTTCGGGGACGGCCACGCCGAGTTCTTCAAGTTCCCTGACATCTGGTTCACCTGGGCGATCAACACACCCGCCCCCGACCCGGCGAATGGTTTCTGGTGAGCCACCGTTGCGCGACTTCCCCTGATCTCCCATGCAACTTCAACTGTCCTCCCGCTGGCGCGCCTGTGCGTTCACCCTCATCGAACTCCTCGTTGTCATCGCGATCATCGCCATCCTGGCCGGGATGCTGTTGCCCGCATTGGCCAAGGCCAAGGGCAAGGCCAAGCAAATCCAGTGTGTCAACAACACCAAGCAAATCGGCCTGGCGTTCAAGGTCTATAACGGCGACTTCGACGACCTCTATCCCATCCACTCGCAGTGGAACGACTGGGGTGGCCAGGCCGGCACCTCCGCCCCGCCCAACCCCCTCGGCACCATCGCAGCGACGAGCCGACCACTGAACGTTTACGTAGGTGACACCAAGTCGTTCCGCTGCCCGTCGGACGCCGGCGACGCGGTCTGGAACATGAAGAACTGCTACGACGCCTACGGGTCGAGCTACTCCGTGCAATGGAACACCGACCGTTACCAAACCTTGCACGTAACCGGCAGCACCTTGAATGGGGCCACGGTGAACACGCCCAGCCGGGACGCCACCTTCGCCGCTTCGCCCACGACCAAGCTCATCTTCGGCGACTGCATTTGGCACAAGGACCGGAACACGCTCCTGCTCGCCACCGAGTGGCACAACTACCGAGGCGAGCGGCGCGTCCCCCTCTTCTTCGCGGACGGCCACGGCGAGTTCTTCAAGTTCCCGACCCTCTACGACACGTTGGGCACTGGCTCCCCCCTGCCTCCCGACATGGCGAATGGCTGGTGGTGATCGGCCCAACGCGGCGATCGCTCAGGCCGTTAGCTTCAACGGCGACTCGCTCACCCGGCCGGCTTCCATACGGAACATCATGTCCGCCAATTGCGCGGCCTCGTGTCGGCTGTGCGTGATGTGGAGGGCGGTGAGGCCGAGTTCCTGTTGCACGCGCTTGAGCAGGGCCGCCAGATCATCGCGCAACTCCTCGTCCAGCGCGGAGAGCGGTTCGTCCAGCAGCAGCACGCTGGGCTTGGCCGCCAGCGCGCGACCGAGTGCCACGCGCTGACGTTCGCCCCCGGAGAGATCCTGTGGCAGGCGGTCGAGTAAATGCGCGACGCCGAGGTGGTCAGCCAGTTCCTGCACCCGCGCTGCGATCTCCGCCTCGGACCGCTGCCGAATCGCCAGCGCGAAACCGAGTTGCTCCCGCACGGTCATGGTCGGAAACAGCGCGCCGTCCTGCGGCACGTAACCGATGCCCCGCTCGCCCGGCGGCAACTCCGTCACGTCCCTGGCCCCAATGAACACGCGTCCGCCTGTCGGTCGGCGCAGGCCGCAGAGAATTTCGAGCAACGTCGTTTTTCCGCAGCCGGTCTTGCCCATGAGCACCGCGTAGCAACCCGCCGGCACGGTGAAGGAGACGCCTTCCAGCCGGAAGGCGCCGGCGTGCCACGAGAGGTTGTCGAAGCGAACCCCCGCTGACCGCTGACCGCTGATGGCTGACAGCTCCTTCACACTTCCTCCCCCAGCCACTTCACCGCCGCCAGCACGGCCACGGCGAAGCCCACCATCAACAGACTCACCGCCACGGCAGCTTCGAGATTACCCACGCTCAGTTCCAGCCAGACGGTCGTTGGCAGCACCTCCGTCTTGAACCGCGTCGCGCCTGCGAAGACCAGGATCGGCCCAAACTCCCCGAGACTCCGCGCCCACGCCACACTCGCCGCCGCGAACATCCCGCGCCGCGCCGCCGGCAGCGTAACCCGCCACACCGCTTGCGCGCGCGTGCAGCCCAGCGTCATCGCCACCTCCTCGGGCCGCGCCGACAGGTGGTCGAATGTGTGCCGCATCGTCCGCACCGCGAAGGCCGCGCCGATGGTGAACTGCGCCAGCACCACGCCATAGACCGTGTAGGTGAACGGCACGATGCGCTCGACGAACTGCCCAAAGCGCGTTTGAAACAAGATGAGCAGGCACAACCCCATGACCATCGGCGGCAGCACGATGGGAATGTCCAGCGCGGCTTCGAGCCAGTGCTTGCCGGGGAACTTGGCGCGCGCGAGGAAGTAGCCCACCGGCACCGCCAGTAACAGCGAGAGCAACGCCGTGACCGTGCAAGTCACGAGGCTCAACCCAATCGAGTGTTGAATCTCCCGTTTGTCCAGCGCCTCCAGCAACTTCCCCGGCGAACTGTAGCTCGCCGTCGCCGCGAGCATCGCCACGAGGAAGAGCAGATACAGCCCCGTGACCACGCCCAGCGACAGCCAGAACGGCGAGCAGCGGCGCAAGGGTGATGACATCGCGGCGAACGCTCAAAGTTCACCGCCGAAACCTCAAGCCTAAAGCGGGACGCGGGATTTGGCACCGGGCGCATGCACTAGGCGATGGCAAGGGAATGAGTTTTCGCGTGTGTGGATTGCCATGCCCTCAATGCCTTTGCCATCGGTGTCCATCTGCATTTCAAGCTCACCATGAGGATTGAGCGTTGCCCTTGCGCGTTCCCCCGCTTTCTCCCCCGCTCACTTTCTCACTTTCCCGCTGTCGCCTTCCCCTCAGGGCATCCCTGAGAAAACCCTCAGGGGAATCCCGTATTTCTTCCCCCTGGCACTGACTTGGGCCGCGAACCTGCTTTTTTCGCAACCATGAAAGCAGCCGTGTTTCTCGAACGAGATGGAGTCCTGAACCAAGTGCGCGTCGTCGGGCGCAACCAAGTGCCGCCGATGCGGCTGGAGGATTTTCAGGTGCGTGAAGAGGTGCGCGAGCCGCTGGCGCAGCTCAAGGCCGCCGGCTACCTCCTGTTCGTCACCACCAACCAGCCCAGCGTCGGCCGCGGCGTGCTCCCGCGCCGTGAACTGGACCGGATGCACGACCACCTCCGCCGCGCGCTGCCGATTGATGACGTCCTGCTCTGCCCGCACGAAGAGAGCGACCGGTGCAGTTGCCGCAAGCCCGGGGCCGCCCTGTTCACGGAAGCCGCCTTCCGCTGGCACCTCGACATGGAACGCAGCTTCGTCATCAGCGACAAATGGCAGGACGCCGCCGCCGCCTTCGTCGCAGGCTGCAACTCGGTGCTCATTCAATCGCCGTGGAGCGGCTCCGGGCATCACGATTTCCTGGTCCGCGATCTGGACGAGGCGTGCCAGAAGATTCTCCAGTTCGGCCCCCCCCTGACGCACGCCGCCGAGCGGCGTGAGTTGGCGTTCGCCTGAACTGGGCATGGGTTGGGTTAGTTGGTTGGGTGGGTTGGGTGTGTTAGTAGCCATAGTCCTCCTGCGAAGAGGCTGCCGTCGGGACTGTTTGCCCACGGCAGCCTCCCTTTTTTTGTCCTGTGGCGGCGGGCATCCTGCCTGCCGTAGAGCCGGGCGTCTGCCCGGCAGATCGGACGGTGCGGAGGGTGGGATGATCTCGACACTACTTAGCCACTGTCCGGCAGGTGAGGACGCCTGCCACCAACGAAACCTGCTGTCGGCTTGCCTCGCCTTGGAACACGCGGCAACAATCCACCGTCTTTCAACTGCCTGTCACCATGAAGCAACTTTCCTTCCTCGCCGCCGTCATTGGATTAGCCCTCCAAGTTTTCGCCGCTCCGGTTCCCGCGCCTGCGCGGCTCGACCTCCAGCCCGGCGACCACATCTGCCTCATCGGCAACTCGCTGGCCGAGCGGATGCAGCATGACAACCACTGGGAGACGCTGCTGCACCAGCGTTTCCCGAAACACAACCTCGTCGTCCGCAACCTCGCCTTCACCGCCGACGAAGTGGACCTCAAGACCGAGCTCACCATTGAGAATTCCTCCTACTCCAAGGGCGACAAGGTCCTCCCCGCCCGCCTGCGCTCGCAGAACTTCGGTTCCCCCGACCAGCACCTCGCGTTTAGCAAGGCCACGGTCGTCCTCGCGTTCTTTGGCTTCAACGAGTCCTTCGCCGGTCCGGCGGGCGTGGCGAAGTTCAAGGCCGACCTCACCCATTTCATCGAGCACACGCGGAAGCAGAACTACTCCGGCGCGGGCGCGCCCCGGCTCGCACTCATCTCGCCCATCGGACACGAAAACCTCGGCAACCCCAACCTCCCCGACGGCAAGACCAACAACTCGAACCTCAAGCTCTACACCGAAGCAATGGCGGCGATGGCGGCGGAGTTGGGCGTGCCCTTCGTGGACCTCTTCGCCCCGTCGCTGAAGGCCTACACCGCAACGCCCTTCAAGTTCACCCACAACGGCGTTCACCTGAACACCGACGGCCACAAAGCCATCGCGCGGCTGCTGGACGAAGGGCTTTTCGGCAAGACCGGTGCGCCGAAGGATTTTAACGCCAAGCTCCGCGCCGAGCTGAACGAGAAGAATTACCAGTGGTTCATGCGCTATCGCGCGGTGAACGGCTACTACACCTACGGCAAGCGCTCGCTGGTGAAGTTCAGCGACGGCGAGCAGCGCAACGCCGACGTGATGGAGCGCGAGCGCGCCGTCCTCGACGTGATGGTCGCCAACCGTGACGCGCGCGCGTGGAAAGTCGCGCAGGGCGAGGCCGTGCCCGCGACGATTGACGACTCGAACGCGCCGCCGTTCCTCCCGGTGAAGACGCACTTCGGCTCCGCGCGCGTGAACCGCGAGGCAGCCGCGAACCCAATTCTCAAGGGCGGCATGAGCAGCAAGTCCGGCGAGGCCGAGGCTATCAACTACCTGCCCGTCAGCGAGGCGCTCAAGCAGTTCAAGCTCGCGCCCGGCTACGCCATCAACTGCTTCGCGTCCGAGGAGCAGTTCCCCGAAGTCGCCAACGCCGTGCAGATGGCCTTCGACGCGCGCGGTCGGCTCTGGGTCTGCACGATGCCGAGCTACCCGCAGTATCAGCCGCTCGTGGACCGCCTCGGCAACCGGTCCATGCCCGACGACAAGCTCATCATCCTCGAAGACACCGACGGCGACGGAAAGGCCGACAAGTCCACGATCTTCGCGCGCGGCCTGCATGTGCCGACGGGCTTCGAGTTCTACAACGGCGGCGTGCTCGTCGCGCAGCAGCCGGACCTCGTCTTCCTCAAGGACACCAACGGCGACGACCTCGCTGACTACTCCGAGCGCGTCCTCGGCGGTTTCGACTCCGGCGACTCGCACCACTCCATCAGCGCGTTCACGCAAGGGCCGGGCGGCGAGTTGTATATGCTGGAAGGCACCTTCTTCTACACGCAGGTCGAGACGCCCTACGGCCCGGTGAAGAACCACAACGCCGGCGTGTATCGCTTCGAGCCGCGCACCGCGAAGTTCGAGACGTTCATCAGCTACGGCTTCGCGAACCCGTGGGGCATGACCTTCGACCGCTGGGGCCAGACCTTCGTCGCGGACGCCTCGCCGGGGCAGAACTTCTTCGGCACGGCCTTCTCAGGCCGCACCATTTTCCCGGACAAGCACCTGCCCATGCCGCAGTGGATTCAAATGCGCGTGCGCCCGACCTCCGGCTGCGAATTCGTCTCCAGCCGCCACTTCCCCGACGATGCCCAGGGCCGCTACCTGCTCAACAACGTCATCGGCGTGCAAGGCATTCTCCAGCACACCGTCGCGGAGAAGGAGTCCGGTTTCGTCGGCACGGAAATCGAGCCGTTGCTGATGAGCGACGACAAAAATTTCCGCCCGGTGGACTTCGAGTTCGGCCCCGACGGCGCGTTCTACGTCGTGGACTGGCACGAGCCGCTCATCGGCCACCTTCAGTATTCCATCCGCGACCCGCAGCGCGACAAGACCCACGGCCGCATCTACCGCATCACCTATCCCGGCCGCCCGCTGCTGAAGCCCCCGCAGATTGCCGGCGCGAGCATCGAGGCGTTGCTCGAGCTGCTCCGCGAACCCGAAGACCGCACCCGCCAGCGCGCGAAGACCGAACTTGGCTCCCGCCCCGTGAACCAAGTCATCGCCGCGCTCGTGAAGTGGACCAAAGCCCTCAACCGCGCCGACCCTGGCTACGAGCACGATCGCCTCGAAGCCCTCTGGCTCCACCAAGTCATGAACATCGCCAACGAGCCGTTGCTCAACGAAATCCTCGCCTCCGCCGAGCCGCGCGCCCGCGCCGCAGCCGTGCGCGTCCACTGCTACTGGCGCGACCGCGTGAACAAGCCCTTGGACACGCTCGCCAAGCTGGTGAAAGACCCGCACCCGCGCGTGCGGCTCGAAGCCGTGCGTTCGTTGAGTTTCTTCAATACGAGCAAGGCGGCGGAGATTGCCTTGGAATCCGTCGAGTTGCCGCAAGACCAGTATTTGAAATACGCCCTAGACGAGACTATGCGGACCCTAGAGCGGTTCAAGTAGCTGGAGCCGTCGCGCTGCCAACCGGACTGCGGCTACGGACGCGCAACGGAACTTGGTTCCGCCGAGCCGTGTAGCTCTGGGTGCCGGAGCTGACCGCCGAGATTCGCCGTCCGAGCCATCAGGAGAAAGGTCACGAGGACCAGCACCAGCGAGGCGACCACCGACCACTTGGGCAAAGGCTTGCCACCACGGGCCGCGAACAGCCCCGCCGCCGCCACGAGACCGAGCAGGAAAACTCCCGTCGTGGCTTGGTCGGCTGCTTGTTCGTGGGCATTGAGTAGCTTCGGTTCAAACGCTACGACCGCTGGCGCACCGCCCTTAGCCGCCAACGCTTCGCTGGCGAAGTCGCCGGTGAACTTGATGGGGATGGCCACCGCCGCCAGCAGCGCCAGCGCCCACAGGCTCACGCGCTGCACTTCGTCACTCCGCCGCACCAGCCCGACCGCGAGCAACAGCGCCCCGAAGAGCGCGCCGAGCACGGGGACGTGGTTGAGAGCGAGGTGGAGGTGAACCCAGTTCATATTGGGACGGAGGGTAGTTGTCCCGTCGCTCCTTGAACAGCTGGACAAGCGCCTCACGCTTGAGCCGGCAACTTGCAGTCGCCGTGTTGCGTAAGCTTACGGCACGCGGAGGCGGTAGAACTTCCTCGGCGGCGTAGTGTCGTTCGTCACGTAGTTGAACAGCCCTAACTCGTTCGTCACCACGACCACGGGCTGGGACACGACCGTCCACACGTTGCCGGTGGAGAGGAGGTTCGAGTTGAACTCCAGCGTGAAGGTCGCCGCGCTCACCGGCCAGTGCAGCACGAACTGCGGCGTCCCCGGCACGAAGTCAAACGCCAGCGTGCGCTCCGCGTCCGACACCACCGGAAGGTAGAGCGAGCTGGTGTTGTCGCTCGGGTTGAAGTCGGTCTCGGCGAGCGTGAGCGCGACGCGGTTCTCCGCAAGCCCGTTCACGTTCGCCGTGGCGACGATGGTCACCGTCACCGCCAGCCCGTTCGTCACCGCACCGATGGGGCACGTCACCACGCCGCTGGCGAAGGTGCAGGTGCCCTGGCTGCTCACCGCCGAGACGAAGGTGTAGCCCGCAGGCAGAGTGTCCCGGAACGTGACGCCGCTGGCGATGGACGACCGGCTGTTCGTCACCGTGATTGTCAGCGTGACGTTCGAGCCGAAGGAGACGATGCCCGGCGCGTTGGTTTGGAACGCACTGAGGTCGGGGTTCGTGGTGACGGTGTAGTTGAGCGACCCGGCCCCCGTGCCGTCCGGCGTCACCACCGTGAGCGGTCCGGTGCTCGCCCCGGCGGGCACGACCGCCACCACTTGCGTGTCGGTGAGCGAGGAGACACTGCCGTTCACGCCGTTGAAGCGCACCGCCGTCGCGCCCGTGAAGCTGTAGCCGCGCAGCGTCACCGTCGTTCCCACCGGACCGAGCAGCGGCGTGAAGGAATCCACGCGCGGCGTCACGGCGAAGTTCCCCGCGCTGGTGATGACGCCACCCGGAGTGGTCACGGTGAGCAGGCCGGTGATGGCGTTGGTCGGCACCAGCACAGTCAACTGCGTCGCGCTCAAGCTCGTCACGGGTGCGCTGAGGACCGTCGAGTTCGGCCCGGCGAACGTGACGGAACTGATTCCGGTGAAGTTCGTCCCCGCCAACGTCACCGCCGTGCCGACCGTGCCTGTGCTGGGGCTGAAGCTGGTCAAGCGCGGGGCCAGATAGAACGGCACGCTGCTTGTCACGCTGCCGCCCGCCGTGCTGACGGTAATCGGTCCCGTGGTCGCCGAGGCGGGAACGGTCGTCGTGATTTGCGAATCCGCCGTCACGTCGAAGGCGGCGGCGAGGCCGTTGAAACTCACATTCGTCGCGCCGAGGAAGTTCGCGCCACTGAGCGTCACGATCGCACCGGGCAGGCCGTTCGTCGGCGTGAAGTCCGTGATGACCGGGGCGAGGACGAACACGGTGAGGTTGCTGCTGGTCACGTTCGTGCCGCTGGGCGAGATGACGCGCAGCGGGCCGTTCGTCGCGCCGACGGGCACGGTGGCGCGGAGCTGCGTGGCGGCGACGATCGAGATCGCTGAGGCGTTCGTGAAGCCGCCCGAGGCCGAGGTGAACGCTACGTTGGTCACGTCGAGGAAGTTGAATCCATCCACCACCACTTGCGACGCAACCTGCGCCGCGACCGGGCTGAAGCCGGTGATGAAGGGACCGATGATGAAGTTGCTGCCGGTCGTGTTCGTGCCACTGGGGTTGGTGACGCGGAGCGGGCCGGAGGTCGCACCCGCCGGGACGGTGGCGGTGAGTTGCGTGTCCGAGGTGACGCCGAAGGCCGCGCTCACGCCGTTGAAGGCGACGTTGGTGGCCGTGGTGAAGTTGAGGCCGGTGATGACCACGGGATCGCCCGCCTTGCCGCCAAAGGGCGCGAAGCCGGTGACGATGGGTGCGAGGCCGCTCACGACGAAGTTGCTGCTGGTGGTCACCGTGCCCGTGGGGGTGGTGATGGAGAGCGGGCCGGTGGTGGCGGTCGCGGGCACCGTCGCGTGAATCTGCGAGGCGGCGGTGACGGTGAAGGCGGCGTTGGTGCCGTTGAACTTCACCGCCGTGGCGCTGCGAAAGTCGCCGCCCTCAATCACCACGACGGACCCGGTTGGCCCGAGCGCGGGCGTGAAGCCGGTGATGACGGCGGTGCCGGAGATGACGAAGTTGGAGCTGGTGGTGTTGGTGCCGGCGAAGGTGGAAACCTTGATCGACCCCGTGACCGCGCCGCTGGGCACGGTGGCGAAGAGCAGGTTGACGGCGGTGACATTGACGGTCGTGGCAGCCACGCCCCCGAACCGCACGGTGGTCTGGCCGATCGTGGTGTTGAAGTTCGCGCCGTTGATTTGAATCGAGTTGCCGATGTTGCCGATAGCCGGGCTGAAGCTGTCCACGCGCGGTGCGACGGTGAAGATGCCCACGCTCGACGCCGTGGCCCCGGCGGTCACGCTGATGGAGCCAGTCACGCCATCCGTCGGCACGACTGCGCGGATTTGGGTGGCGGAGAGTTTGTCAAACGACGCGCCGGAGGAGTTCCCGAACTTTACCTGCGTGGCGGAACTGAACCCCGTCCCGTTAATGGTGACGGTGGTGCCCGGCGCGCCCGAGGTCGGCGTGAAGCTGGTGACGGTCTGTGCATGGACGTGCATCCCGACGACGAGACAGAGCAGCAGGAGGAGCGCGTTGAGGGGCGGCGGTTTCACAAGAGACGTTGGCCAGACTGAATCAGATTTTTTCCCTACAGGCAAACCGGGTGGCTTCTCCGCTGGTCGGGAAAATTCTGTAGCCTGAGGTAGGGCTCATCCGCCGAGGTAAGCCTGCTTCACCTGCGGGTTGGTGCGCAGCTTCGCGGACTCGTCTTGGAGGATGACCCGGCCCGTCTCCAGCACGTAGCCGAAGCGTGAGACTTCGAGCGCGAGGTTGGCGTTCTGTTCGACGAGCAGGATGGTGATGCCCTGCTCGCGGTTGATCTCCACGATCTTCTCGAAAATGGTCTTCACCAGCAGCGGGGCGATGCCGAGGGAAGGTTCGTCCAGCATGAGGAACTTCGGCTTGCTCATGAGCGCGCGGCCGATCGCCAGCATCTGCTGCTCGCCGCCGGAGAGCGTGCCGGAGACCTGTCGCTCGCGCTCCTTGAGCCGGGGAAAGACGTTGAAGACGTAAGCCAGGTCCGCCGCGATGCTCGCCTTGTCGCTGCGGAGGTAAGCGCCCATCTGCAAGTTCTCCAGCACGGTGAGGTTCGCGAAGACCATGCGCCCCTCCGGCACGTGGGCGAGGCCGAGCTTCACGATCTCGTGCGCGGGCAACTTGGTGATGTTGCGGCCTTCGTAAATCACTTCGCCGGATGCCGCTGTTTGAAGTCCTGAAATTGCGCGGAGTGTAGTTGTCTTCCCCGCACCATTGCCGCCGATGAGCGTGACGATGTCGCCCTTGGACACGGAGAGAGAAACGCCGTGGAGCGCGGCGATTGCGCCGTAGCTTACCGAAAGATTTTTGACTTCGAGCATCGTCAGACTTCCTTCAAGTGGTCTTCGCCGAGGTAGGCTTCAATCACCTTCGGATCGCGCTTCACTTCCGCCGGCGTGCCTTCGGCGATCTTCACGCCGTAGTCCAGCACGGCGATGCGTTCGCAGATGCCCATGACCACTTGCATGTCGTGCTCCACGAGCAGGACGGCGAGTCGATACTTGTCCTTGAGGAAGCGGATGAGCTGCATCAGCTCGACCTTCTCGGTGGGGTTCATGCCGGCGGCGGGTTCGTCCAGCAGCAGGAGCTTCGGGCGCGTGGCGAGGGCACGGACAATTTCCAGCCGCCGCTGGTCGCCGTAGGGAAGGCTCTTGGCCGGCGCGTCGGCGAACTTGCCGAGCTTAAACAACTCCAGCAGCTCCATAACCTGCGCGGCAATGTCCCGCTCTTCGTTGCGGAACACCGGCCCGCGCGTGAGCGAATGCACCACGCCGCTGACGACGTGCAGGTGGAAGGCGACGCGCACGTTGTCGAAGACGGAGAGCGACGGGAAGAGGCGGATGTTCTGGAACGTGCGCGCGATGCCGTGCCCAGTGATCTCGTAAGGCGCGAGACCGTGGATGTCGTGCCCGCCAAACGCGATGCCGCCCTCCGTCGGCTCATAGACGCCGGTGATGAGGTTGAAAACGGTCGTCTTCCCCGCGCCGTTGGGCCCGATGAGACCGAAGAGTTGGTCCGGCAGAATCTGGAGGTCCAGCGCGTTCACCGCCGTCAGGCCGCCGAAGCGGATCGTGCAGCGACGCACGTCGAGCAGCGGGGCGGGAGGGGCGACGGCGGACATTGTTTCGGGCGAAACTGGAAACGAAACCCAGGGGCTTTGTCGAGTCTCCGCATCACACGCGTCACCTCACCTGCGGGGCGACGAATGCTCATTCGCAGTTGCAGTAGCCTCGCTGAACCGCATGATGCCACCGTCAGCGGAGAAACAACTATTCCGCCGACGAGTAAACGCAGAACAAACCAAAACATCATGGGCGATAAATCCCCCAAAGCCACGGCGAAGAAATCCACACAGAAGGCCACCAAGGCCACCAGCGCCAAGAAGGCCCCGGTCGCGGCGGCCAAGCCTGCTGCCAAGAAGAAGTAGCCGCCCGCTCGACCGTCCCTCCCGAGGTGAAATTCGGGAGGGACAGTTCGTTTCGCCCCCCGCACTTCAGTCCTTCCAATGTCCAAACCTCTCAAACTCCAACAGGGCCAAATTTGGAAACAAGGCGATACCTACCTGCGCATCGTGCGATTGGAGCGACTCGCCGTGGAATACAAGACCACCCCCAGTCCCGCGGCCAAGAGCGGTCTGAACCATCAGGTCACCAAGAAAGAATTCTGCCGCCTGATCAAAGCGGCCACCCTCCTCCCCGCCGCGCCCGCGCCCGGCCCTCGACCCGTTCAAGAAGGATGACCCTGCGCGCCACGATCTGCCTGCTGGCCTTGGCCATCGTCGCCCTCGCGCAGCCCATCGAACCGGAGAAGCTCAACACCATGATCGAGGCGCTCACCCGCCTCGGCCCCGAGCAGGTCCACGCCAACCCGCGCCTGAGCGAAGCCCTCGGCAAAGTCCTCGCCGCCACCCGCGGCACTCCGCAGTTCGTCCAGCTCGTGCAGCAGTTCAAGGTCGCCGGCCAAACCGCTGGCCTCCTCGAAGTCGCTGCCAAACTCCCCACCGACGAAGCCGGCGTCACCGCCCTCCGTCTCGTCCTCGCCACGGGCGACACCACTGCCCTCGCCGCCGCGCTCACCGGCAAGGATACCAACGCCGCCGTAAAACTGGCCGAAGCCCTCGGCAACACCGGCGCGAAACAACTTCCCGCGCTCCTGCTCCCGCTCGTCCCGGACCCCCTGCGCGACGCGGCGCTCCGCAAGCAAGCCGTCCGCTCGCTTGCCCGCACCCAGGACGGCGCGGCGGCGCTGCTCCAACTCGCGCGCGCAGACAAGCTCCCTGCCGACGTCAAGTTCACCGCCACCACCGAGCTGAACGCCGTCCGCTGGCCCGAGCTAAAGACCGAGGCCGCCAAGCTCCTGCCCCCGCCGCCCGGCCAGGGCGACAAGGCGCTTCCTCCCGTCGCCGAGTTGCTCGCGATGAAGGGCAACGCCCGGCGCGGGGCTGAAGTTTTCACCCGCGAGACGGTTGGTTGCGCGAAGTGCCATGTTGTGAACGGCCAAGGCGTGGACTTCGGCCCCGCCCTTTCCGAGATCGGCAGCAAGCTCGGCAAGGACGCGCTGCTCGAAGCCATTCTCGACCCCAGCGCCGGCATCTCCTTCGGCTACGAGGCGTGGTCGGTCGAGAGCAAGGACGGCGAGGAATTCTTCGGCCTCCTCGTCAGCGAGACCGGCGAGGAGCTGTCCGTGAAGACGCAAGGCGGCGCGGTGACGAAGTTGAAAAAAGCCACGCTCGCCCGCCGCCAGCAGAGCAAACTCTCCATCATGCCCGCCGGTCTCCAGCAGACCATGACCCCGCAGGAACTGGCCGACCTGCTGGAATACCTCGCCACGCTGAAGAAGAAGTGAGGGGCCCCTACGGCCAGCTTCACAGGATGCGGTCGTGAGCCCAAGGATAGCGCGCCGTGCAACCGAACTCGCGCGTCTGCTGGCCGGTGGGCGGGGTGTGGCAGTTCGCCGGGTCGAACGCCGCGCCGGCTCCGCGCAACACACTCTCCAGCAACGGGTGGCCGTAGGTCACGCCCGGGAAGTTCACCTCGTTGCGGTTCAAGTCCACGACCCGCGTCTGGTCAGGGGCCACGACCACGCGGCGGAAGGGTTTGAGCCGCTGGCGTTGGTCCGCGAGGAACACGACCACTTCCTCCGGGGTGCTGCCGGTGAAAGTCGCGACCACGTTCACTCGACGAGTTCCTTCGCCTCCTTGAACCGCTGCTCCATGCGCTTGAGGAGCGGCATGGCGCGGAGGATGGCGTTTTGCTCAGTCTGACCGGGGAAGGGCTTCATCTCCACGCGCACGGCGGCGACCGCTTCGCCGTTGCGGTCGTGCAAGGGCAGCGTCACCAGGACCACGTCGCGGGCCTTATCCACCCCGAAATACTTCACGTCGTTGGCGATGACGTTGGCTTCCACCGCCGTGCCGGGGCGGCCAATCAACTGCTCGTCGTGGCTGGCGACCACGCGCAGCTCGGACCCGCCCGCCTGGATCAGGTAGATGGACACGCCGGTGACGCTGGTCTTCTTCTCGAAGGCCTCGCGCACGAGCGCCTTGGCCAATGTCTCGCGCGGGGTATAGACCACCTTCGCGTCGGCGAAGTGGCTGAGGGAATCCGATTTCGTCCAGAAGCCCAGCTTGCCGAAGGCGAACGAGTTGTCGGTGAGTGCAGGGAGGGCCTCCTTGCCGTTGAGCAGGCAGCGGATTTGGTTGCCCTGGCACTCGACGGTCAACTCGTGCCAGACGCCGCGCGCGATGGGCACTTCCGGGCCGATGGGCGCGCTGCGCTCGCCGTTGACGAACTTGTAGAACCGCACGTTGTTCCCCAGCCCGCTGGCGCGAATGACGTAGTAATTCTTCGGGTCCTGGTAGCGGAAGGCCACGCCTGCCATTTGCTCGGTCTTGCCGTCCACGCACTTAAACTTGGTGGTGAAGGTGAAGTCGCCGAAGACCTCGTCCGCGAAGATCAGCGCCGGAAACCGCTCGTCCGTCACGTCCGTGGAGAGCTGTGCCAGCACGCCGTTCTTGCCGCCGCGCGGGGCGTTGGGGGTGATCGGCTGGAACGCGGTCGGCGCGTCCGCCAACACGACCTTCCAGTCCCCCGGCGCGCCGGTGCCCGTCAGGACGCTGACGAAGCCGGCAGGCGGCTTGCCCTCGGGCATTTGCGAGAAGTCGAAGAGTCGTTCCGCCGCGCGACCATCGGCGACGGACAAGGCAAGGGCCAGCAGGATGACAAACCGGAGTAACATCGCGGCGACGCTAGCAGAAGAGCGAGACGCGACAAGAGTTAGTCCCGTGCCCGCGTTGGCTCACACCCCCGTCATCGGCAACGCCGTGGTGGCTGGCAGCACCATGTGCGTCGAGTCACTGAAGTCCTCGCGCCGCAACATCCGCGTCTCTTCCGCCGGCGTCATCAGATCCTGCATGAAGCGCCGCAAGCTCTCGGTGTTCGGCCCCACGCGGTTGATGAAGAGGTAGCGTTCCACGTCGTTCATCATCGCCTCAGCGCCAGCGTAGCGCTTGACGGGGTCGCGCTCCAGCGCCTTGCGCAGGATGTCGCACAGCTCGCTGTCCACCCGGCTGTCCAGCACGGTGAAGTCCGGCAGCGGCGCAGTCGTGATGCGGCGGCGCGTGTCCTCCAGGTTTTCGCCGGCGAAGGGATTGTGGTTCAGCAGCAGCGTCGCCAGCGCCACGCCAGCGGTGAACACGTCTGACCGCTGGTCCATTGGTTGCCCGGTGATTTGCTCCGGGCTCATGAAGTCCGGCCGGCCAATGATGACATCCGGGTTGTCCTTGGGCAGGAAGCCTTGCGCGCGGGCGATGCCGAAGTCGGTGAGCTTCACGTCGCCCTGGTAGCTCACGAGGATGTTGCGCAGGTGCGCGTCCCGATGCACGAGGCCCAGCGGCTTGCCGTCCTCGCCAGAGATGTCGTGCGCGTAAGCCAGCCCGCGCAGCACGCGGTGGACGATGTAAACCGCGAAGTCCCGCGGCAGCCGCGCGCCCTGCGCCGCCAGCCGCGCGAGCAAATCCTGGCAGTTCAAGCCGTGGATGTGCTCCATCACGATGAAGATGTGGTTCGAGGTGCGGCCCAGGTTATAGACCTGCGCGATATTCGGGTGGACGAGCCGCGCCACGAGCCGCGCCTCGCCGATGAACGCCTTGATGACCTCGGCCTGCCCGGAGGTGGACGGCTCGATGAGCTTGAGCGCGACCTTCTTGGCGAAGCCATACGCGCCGATCTGCTCGGCCTCATAGACCACGCCCATGCCGCCCTTGGCGATGAGCTTGCCCAGGCGGAAACGCGCCGTGGCCTTCAGCTCCTCGCCGTCGTCCACCAGCCCACGAATCAAATCTACGAAACTAGCCATGTTGCAAAAATCTCTCGTTCAGCAGGCGTCCGCGAACGGGGAATGTATGGTATTCGCTCGCATCCTTGACGCCACGACGGACAGGACGATGCCCAAGGGCGGAGCGGGGCACAAGGCCGGGGTTGGTGCGGGCGGAGCAAGATAAAGATCAGGATTACGAGCAGGCACGAATCGGCCGCCCCACCTGCTCATAATCCTGATCTTTATCTTGCTCCGCGTTCGTCCCCTCCGCTCACGCCGGCTTCGCGTCCAGCGTCGTCCCACCCAGCGCGGCGGGCGTCTCATTGAAGTGGCCGAAGTGGCGGAACTTCCCGTAGCGCTGCCGCAGCCGCTCGCTGACCGAGAGCGCGTCGAGCTGGGCGAGGTGTTTGAGCAGGTGCTTCTGGACGGTCGCGGCGGTCGTAGCTGGGTCGTTGTGCGCGCCGCCGAGTGGCTCGGGGATGATTTCGTCCACGAGGCCGAGTTCGAGCAAGTCCTTCGCGGTGATGCGCAGCGCCTCGGCGGCCTTCGCGGCGGCGGCGCGGTCCTTCCACAGAATGGCCGCGCACCCTTCCGGGCTGATGACGGAGTAATAGGCGTTCTCCAAAATCAACACCCGGTCCGCCACGCCGATCCCCAGCGCGCCGCCGGAACCGCCTTCGCCGATGACGGCGGCGATAATGGGGACTTCGAGCAAGGTCATCTCGCGCAGGTTCACCGCGATGGCTTCGGCGATGTGCCGCTCCTCCGCGCCGATGCCGGGATACGCGCCCGCCGTGTCGATCAGCGTGATGATGGGCATGCCGAACTTGTCCGCCAGGCGCATAAGCCGGAGCGCCTTACGGTAGCCCTCGGGGTGGGCGGAACCGAAGTTACGCAGGATGTTTTCCTTGGTGTCGCGGCCTTTCTGGGTGCCGATGACCATGACGGGGCGGCCAGCGAGCTTGGCGAAGCCGCAGACCATCGCGCGGTCGTCGGAGAAGAGCCGGTCGCCGTGCAGTTCGGTGAAGTCCGTGAAGACGGTGCGGAAGTAGTCGAGGGTGTAAGGCCGCTTGGGATGGCGCGCGAGCATGACGCGCTGCCACGGGGTGAGGTTCAGGTAGATCTGCCGCCGGGTTTCCTCGAGCTTGACCTCCATCAACCGGATTTCCTCGTCGAGGTTGATACCCATGGAGTGCTTCTCCGGGTGCTGCTTCAACTCGTCGAGCTTACGCTGTAACTCGATGATGGGCTTCTCGAACTCGAGCTGATGTTTCATGCGCGCCGAGCCTAGGGAGCGCGCGAAATGGTGGCAACGCGAATTCCCGGTGGCCGGCTGTCTGGGGCGCAACTGGCTCATGCCGCTGGAGCGCGGATTTGTAACCCGCAGCGGCGATGGAAGCTCGAGCGTGGGAAGCGGAGCTCGGCTGGGCGCAAGGTGGTGGCGACGCGGATGGGGGAGGGAAAGTCGTGGACGGTCGCTGCTTGCTGCGGGTCGGAGACCCGGGCTACTTACGCTTCCCGCTGAGGCGTTGGAGGGCTTCGCCAAGTTGATGGAGCTTCACCCAGGCGGGGCTACCGTCCACTTGCACGGGGGTTTCGGCTTCAATGCGGCCGTCGGTGATCCAGCGCAGCAGCACGGTCGCGGGCACGGGGCCGTAGTGCTTGCCGTCGCCGCCGATGATGCGGTAATGGCGCGTGAGGTCCACGAGGCGCTTGAGGTTCGGGATGGCGTCAGTGGGGACGGGTGGGGGCTGGGCGGGGGCGGCGGGAGGCAGGTGGGGTCGCTCGGCTAGGAGTTTGGGCAATCCGGCAGGACCGGCTTCGACGCGGGCGGCGACCTCGCCGATTTGCAACTCCGGGAATTTCATCTCCCCCAGCGGGAGGCCGACCGGCGCTTCGGGGCCGGACTGGGGCGACGCGGCAGTGGCCTGAGTGGCGCTGACGCGGACGGGAGCGGAGTGGGCGGCGGAAGTGGCCTGGGTGAGGGCTTGGTAGCCGTTGACGAGGAGTTCAAGCCGGCCGCTCGCAAGGTCCAGCAGCGCGCCGTGGACGGGGACGCGCGGGCCGATGAGGGGGCTGGCGCGGACGTGTTCGACAGCTTGAAGGACGTTCTGCCGTTCGCTGGCGAAGAGGCCGAAGTAGGTCTGGAGGTTCTCCGGCAACTGCGCGCGGGGGACGCCGAGCGCGGCGAACTTGGCGAGCAGTTCCATCGTGCCGGTCTTGCGCACGAGACAGTCGGTGTGACCGAGGATAAGGATTTCCTTCCCGCCCTTCACTGCGCAGGCGAGCGCGAGCGAACGCAGGGTGCTGCTCAACGGGCCGGTGATGATGTTGCCGGCGTTACGCAGCCAGATGAAGTGCGCCTCGGGCACGCCGAGGGTCTCGGGGAGGAGGTGGTTGAGCCGCGCGTCAATGCAAGTGAGCGCGACGAGCGGGAGGGCGTCGGTGAAGTCGCCGGGTGCGAGCGCTGGAGTCGAGCCGGCGGTGGCGCGCTGGTTGGCGTCGAGGATGGCGTCGAGCAAGCGCATGGGGGAAGGAGAGGTCAGCTATCAGGTATCAGCGGTCAGCGGGCGGGTTCAAGTCTGCGGCCGGGGTTCGGAGCTGGCTGACTGCTGACCGCTCTATTTCTTCTTCGGGTCGCCGGCTTTCGCGGGCAGGGCGTTGGTTCCGCGCGGGATGTTGATCTCGAAGCGCACCTGTTCGGCGCGGCCTTGGGTGTGGGTCTTTTCGTTGACCGGCGCGTAGGAGATGAGGCCGGGGAGCTTGATGGGGAAGACGGCGTTGGGCGCGAGGGCCACGGCGATTTGCGCAGTGAGCCCGCCTTCGTAAACGGCTAGGGGCATGGGGCTGCCGGGGATGGTTTTTTGGCTGGGCCCGGAGTAAGCCGCCGGCAAGGAGCGCGTGGCTCCGAGCGTGCCGGCTTGCACGAGCGTCGGGGTGACGCGTGGCAGCAGCGGGCGGCTGGTGTGGAGGTAGTAGCCAGGTTGAATCTTGAAGGCGACGGTCACGACGACGTTGCTGCCGGGCAACGCGGTGCCGGCGACGACGGTGGCGGAATCGAAGGTGACGATGGTGGTCGGGGCTTGGGCGGAGGCGGAGAGGTGGGTGATCAGGAACGCACCGAGCAGGGGGAGGAGGGTTTTCATAAAGTCAGAGCGCCCAGAGGGACGCCGCTTAAACCGCTTTGTTCATCGGCCAGCCAGCGGCGACGAGGGCTTTGTAGCCGCCGATGAGCGAGGTGACGTTGCGGTAGCCCATGCGCTGAGCTGCGTCACAGGTCAGCGCGGAGCGGAAGCCGCCGCCGCAATACATGATGAGCTCCGCGTCGGGATTGGGGAAGCGCTGCTCGAGGTCGCGCTCCAAAATGCCTTTGCCGAGGTGCTGGGCTTGCGTGGCGTGACCGGCCAGCCATTCGGAGTCCTCGCGCACGTCGAGCAGAATGGCGCCGGGGTTGGCGGCGAGGCGGGCGCGGGCTTCGTCAAGGGTCACCTCGCGCACGGTGGCGCGGGCAGCGTTGACGAGCTTCAGAAAGCCAGGCGAGTGGTCCACAGGCGGGGGCGACGGGTGGTTTACCAAGTGCCATCCACGATGAGTGAGGTGGCGTTGCGCGCAAGGTCGGCGGCGAGCAAGGGAATGGACTGCCTTTCAGCGCTGGCGAGGTCAGTGCCGGCTCGGACAGTCGTGCGCCCGGCGACATCGCGCTCGAAGAGCACCTTGCCGGTGCCGCGTTCCTTCACGGTGAGCTTGGCCGTCATGGATAGTGCGTAGTCGCGCACGGTGAGGAGGTCGGCGGGCTGGAAGCTGACGACCGAGCGGTCGAAGCGCGTGATGACGCCGGTGAGGACGACATCGGACTCGCCCCGGGTGTCGAGCTTGTAGGTGCCGTCCTGCTGGAAACGTTTGCGAAGAGCGTTGTTCACGGCCTCGATAAGGCGCGGCTCCAGGGTCTGGTTCTGAATGAGGCCGATCTGAATGCTGTGCTGGCCGGCGGGGAAGGCGGCGGCGGAACCGACCTTATAAGCCGTGCAGCCGGTGAGCGAAACGACGGTGGCAACCAGACCAAGGGCAAGGAGGACGCGCATGGTTATTGCGGTTTAACGGCCTGGGCAGGCGTGGCGTTGGTCGTGGGGGCAGTCACGACGCCGGGGAGCGTCTTGAGGAACTCGATACGGCGCTTGGCCTCGGCGGCGAGCGGTGAGTCTGGGTCCTTGATGAGCACCTCGTTGTAATAGACCAGCGCGCCGCTCCACTGCTGCTTCTTCTCGTAGAACCGGGCCACATTGATCGCCCCGCGCGCCTGCTCGGCCCGGAGGCCGTCGATGTTTTTGCGCGCCTCGGGCACGCGCTTGTCCTCGGGGTAGAGCGAGATGAAGTCGGTGAACGTGGCGATCGCCTTGCCGGCGATGCCTTGGTCGTATTCGGCTTGCTTGGCCTGCTTGAGGTGGGTCTGGCCAGCCTTGAAGAGCGCGTCGGCGGCGAGGTTCTTCTGGTCGTGGTATTTGTCGGCGGCTTTCTCGTAAGCCTTCACCGCGTCGGTGAACTCGCCGCGCTTCTCCTGCGCGGTGCCGATGCTCATCTGCGCCTGCGGAGCGACCTCGCTGTAAGGTCCGTTCTTGATGACCTTCTCATACATCTGCGTGGTCTTCTCCATGGAGGGGAAGGTCGGCACGATGCCCCAGAGCTTGAAGCGCTGGCCGCCGAGGTAGCGGTTGGAAATCTCGAACTGGCGCTTGAGCACCTCCTGATAGTTTTCCACCTTGGGATACTTCTCGAGCAAGGTCTGGTAAGCCTTGAAAGCGTCCTCGTCCTTCTTCTGCTCCTCAAGGCTGCGGCCCACAAGGAATTGCGCCTTGGGCGCGTAATCGGAGAGCGGCCACTTCTTCACGGTGTGCCGCGCAGCCTTGAGCGACAGGTCGAAGTCCTTTTTCTCGAACGCTTGCTCGGCGACTTCAAGTTGGTCCTTCGCGCGGGTTTTCTGCCAACTGCCCGTGCTGCCGACCGCCTCGTAAGTCCAGCCCTCGCCCGGCGTGTAAATCAGCGGCGCAGGACTGAGGTGCGGGAACGCGATCACCGCCAGCAGCAGCAGCGTCGCGCGCAAGGTCTGTCGAATCATGGTGCGGACTGTAGGTAGCGTCCGGGAGCGAGTCAAGGCAGCCAGCCGGCGCACCGCGCGCCCGGCCCAGTGGCTGACGCCCCGGTCACTCCCACTCAATCGTCCCCGGCGGCTTGCTGGTGATGTCGAAGACGCAGCGGTTGACGCCTTTCACCTCGTTGATGATGCGCGTCGAGAGTTTCTCCAGAATCTCGTAGGGCAGCTTCACCCAGTCGGCGGTCATGCCGTCCTGGCTCTCCACCGCGCGCACGCAGATGGTGAAGTCGTAGGTGCGCTCGTCGCCCATCACGCCCACGCTCTTGCACGGGAGCAGCACGGCGAAGCTCTGCCAGATTTTGTAGTAGAGGCCGCTGCTCTTCATCTCCTCCACCACGATGGCGTCCGCCTCGCGCACGATGCGCAGCTTGTCGGCGGTGAGGTCGCCCAGCACGCGCACGGCGAGGCCGGGGCCGGGGAAAGGTTGGCGATAAACAATCTCCTTCGGCAGCCCGAGTTCGAGACCGAGCACACGCACCTCGTCCTTGAAGAGCATCCGCAGCGGCTCGACGAGCTTGAACTTCATGTTCTTGGGCAGGCCGCCGACGTTGTGGTGGCTCTTGATCAGCGCCGCCGGGTTGCCCGCGATGGGCACGGACTCGATGACATCGGGGTAAAGGGTGCCCTGCGCGAGGAACTTCGCCTTGCCCGCGCGCTTGGTCGCGGCTTGGAAGACGTCGATGAACGCCTTGCCGATGATTTTGCGCTTCTTCTCGGGCTCGGTGACGCCCTTGAGCTTGGTGAGGAAGAGCTTGGTGGCGTCCTCGTATTGCAGCTTCATCTTGAAGTGCTTGCCGAAGACTTCCTGCACGACTTCGGCTTCCTTGGAGCGCAAGAGCCCGTTGTTCACGAAGATGCAGGTGAGCTGGTCGCCGATGGCCTTGTGCAGGAGCGCGGCGGCCACGCTGGAATCCACGCCGCCGCTCAGGCCGAGCACGACGCGTTCGGTGCCGACCTGCGCGCGGATGTCCGCGACGGCCTGCTCCAAGTAGTTGCGCATCGTCCAGTGCTTGCCGCAGCCGCAGATGCCGTGGACGAAGTTGCTGTAAACCTCACGCCCGCGCGGCGTGTGGACGACTTCGGGATGAAATTGCAGGCCGAAGATACGGCGCTCGCGGTGTTCGATGACCGCGTAGTCGCTGTTCTCGGTGGTGGCGACAACGGCGAAGTCCTTGGGCAGCTTGGTGAGCTTGTCGCCGTGGGAATTCCAGACCTGGAGCGTCGCCGGGAGATTCTCGAAGAGCGCACAGCTCGTGTCGTGGACAGTGAGCGTGCCCTTGCCGTATTCGCGCTTCTGGCCCTTCTCGACCTTGCCGCCGTTGAAGTGCGCGAGGAGCTGCACGCCGTAGCAGATGCCCAGGATGGGCACGCCGAGCTTGAAGATGGCCTTGTCCGGCATCGGCGCGTCCTCCGCATACACGCTGGAAGGCCCGCCGGAGAGGATGAGGCCGCTGGGCTTGAGCGCAGCGATTTCCGCCGCCGGGGTGTCGTAGCGCAGGATGGTGGAATACACGTTGCACTCGCGGATGCGCCGCGCGATGACCTGCGTGTATTGGGAACCGAAGTCCAGAATGACGATTTGCTCGCTCATACGAAAAGGTAAGTGTTGGCCGGTGGAGGGAGGGTTACGCGAGGAAAAAGAAGTGATTAGTGCTTAGTAAGGGAGTGATTAGTCGGGAGTCGGGGAAGCGACGCGCCCCACTAATCACCAACGACTAATTACTTCCCCGCCCTCAATCCCCCAACTCCACGTTCCAGTAGGCAAGGTCGAGGAAGTGCTTCCAACTGTCGTGGTATTCCACGCCGAAGTTGAGCTGCACGAACGGCCGCCATTTGGGCTTCTTGGGCTTGCGGACGAGGTGGATGCCGCATTCCGCCGGCGTGCGGTTGCGCTTGCGGGTGTTACACGGCACGCAGGAGCAGACGATGTTCTCCCAAGTCGTCGGACCGCCGCGGTCGCGCGGGATGACGTGGTCGAGGTTGAGGTCCTTGCGGTCGAAGGCTTGGCCGCAGTATTGGCAGGTGTTCTTGTCGCGCTCGAAGATGTTGTGGCGGGTGAACTTCACCTCCTTGCGCGGCAGGCGGTCGAAGACCGCGAGCATGATGACGCGCGGCACGCGGAGGCGGAAGGAGATGCCGCGCACCGACTCCGGGTGCGGCTCACGGCGCGAGAAGTCCGCCCACTCGGTGAAGTCATACGTCTGGAACGCGCCGTCCTGGTCGCCGAGCACCACCTGGGCGTGACCTTGAAAAAGCAGCGCAAGCGCCCGCCGCGCGGTGCAGATGTTCACTGCCTGCCACAAGCGGTTCAAAACGAGCACTGGTTGGGTGAGGAGCGTTGCCATAACCGGGTGCAAATCGTGCGGAACCTAGCAATCAGTGCGCATTGGTGTCAATGACTGCGGGCGCTGCCCGGCACTGCGGAGCGCAGCTTGCCACTGCGCCCGGAGCGCGGCCCACCGGGCCGCTTGGCGCGTGGAAAGTAAATTGCGATGGAGCCGCTCCGTTGCGGACGCCGTGCGTGCCAAGCGGGCGGGCCGCCCGCGCTCCGGCCGGTGGGCGTTCGGGGGCAGTGTCGAGCTGCGCCCGGCACTGCGGGCCTTTTGAACGGCTGGCCGTTCGCGTGCCCACGCTTCAGCTCGCGTGCCGCGCAGATTTCTTCTAAGGATTCCCGCGCCCACACGTTGTCTCCCTCGAAGGCCCGACCCAGTCGGACTCATGAACGAACTAGGTGCTGATAATGCGGAATGGTTGCGTGCGGCTCACGAGCAGCACGGCCCCGCCTTGTCCCGCTACGCCGCCAGCATCGTCGGCGACGCGGACCGCGCCCGGGACGTGGTGCAGGATGTCTTCCTGCGCCTCTGGCGGGAGGACCCCGCCCAGCTCAACGGCTGTCTCGTCGAGTGGCTCTTCACCGTCTGCCGCCATCGCGCGCTGGACGTGCATCGGAAGGAACGCCGCATGACTGCGTTGACGGAAGTGGACCTGGACACGCGCCCCGCCACCGGCCTCTCGCCGGATGCGCAGGCCGAGGCGGGCGAGACCGCCGGGCGCGCGTTGCGCCTGCTGGACGCGCTGCCGGAGAACCAGCGCGAGGTCGTGCGCCTGAAATTCCAGGCCAGCCTGAGCTACGCGGAAATCAGCCGCGTCACCGGCCACTCCGTCAGCAACGTCGGCTTCCTCCTGCACACCGCGCTCAAAGCCCTGCGGCAGCAAATGCAACGCGAAGAAAAGGGAAACCACGAATGAACACGAAGAGACACGAATGGGGCTGTAGCGGCGGTCTGCGACCGCCAGGCCTTCGCCAGCCTGTCGCGCCCGACGGCGGTCACAGACCGCCGCTACAGGGGCGGAAGTTTGCCTTATATTCGTGTTCATTAGTGTCCATTTGTGGTTTCCCCCCCACCCATGAACCTCACGCCTGACGACCCGAAACTGACCGCCTACGCCCTGGGTGAACTCGACGCGACCGAACGCGCCGCCATCGAGACTGCGCTCGCCCGCTCGCCAGAGTGCCGCCGCGCGGTGGCGGAAATCCATGCGTTGAGCGCCGAGCTGACGACGGAGCTAGCGGCGGACACAGCGACAGCGAAAGGCGCTCTGACTGCGGAGCCGTGGACCCGTGCCGGCGACTTGCAGTCGCCGTCTGCGATGTCCAGCACACCCGACGGCGACTACAAGTCGCCGGCACTGGCGGCGGACGCGGACGCGCCGGGCGAGGGCAATGTCATCTTCCTCCCGTGGCGGCATTGGCGGACGCTGGGGATGGCTGCGGCGGCGGCGCTGGTAGTTGGGTTCTTCGTGACAAAGGCTTGGCAGCGGACGAAGCCGGAGCGGATGGCGAAGGAGGAAATGAGCCTGCCAGCAGCAAGAGCCAAGGCTGTAACAAGCTGGGCACAGCGGCCAACGAATCAAGTAGCGCAATCGGCAACTCTGACCGCGCGGGGAGCCACAAACAGCCTTGTCACAGTCATCCGAACAAATGGTAGCAGCGGCGTGGGCTCCGTGAACTTCGCGACAGTGGATGGAAGCGCCGCGGCCGGGACTCTGTCCGATGGCAAGCTGGTGATTGGCGGGGGCTTCACCAGCTACAATCGTGCAGTGCCACATCCATCCCTGCGGCTTAAAGCTACAGGAACGCTGGCTACTGCGGTCGGTCTCGACCTACTTAGCTTCAGCGACAGCTCATACTCAGTCTCCGAAAATGCCGGTGGTTCTTCCATCACGGTGGCCCTACCAGGGGGCACGGTCGGCCAAACCATAGTTCAATTTGCGATAGGAGACAGCACGCGTCACTTAGCCAACGGGCGCGCAGTCCTAGTTGTCACCGACAACGACTTAACCACCCCCGATTCCGTCGGTCGCTTGCACCCAGACGCCGCCTACCCGCGCTACGTGGAAAACCCCTTCACCCTCGTCGCGACTGAGCCGCTCTCCACCTTCTCCACGGACGTGGACACCGCGTCGTATGCGAACGTCCGGCGGTTGCTTAACCAGAACCTGCTCCCGCCGCGCGACGCCGTGCGCATCGAGGAGCTGCTCAACTACTTCACCTACGACTACGCGCCGCCGACCGGCGCGCATCCCTTCGCCGCGCACGTCGAGGTCGCCGGCTGCCCGTGGGCGCCGGAGCACCGGCTGGTGCGTGTGGGCCTCAAGGGCCGCGAGCTGAAGGCGGACAAGCGCCCGCCCAGCAACTTCGTCTTCCTCATTGACGTGAGCGGCTCGATGTCGCCGGTTATGCGGCTCCCGCTCATCAAGCAGTCGCTGCGCGCGCTCGTGAAGCGCATGACCGAGAACGACCGCGTGGCGATGGTGGTCTATGCCAGCAGCAGCGGCACCGTGCTGGAGTCCACGTCGGCGGTGAACAAGGAGGTCATCCTGGCGGCGATTGACCGGCTGGAAGCGGGCGGCTCGACCAACGGCGGCGAGGGCATCCAGCGCGCCTACGACCTCGCGGTGGCGAACTTCATCAAGGGCGGCGTCAACCGCGTGTTGCTCTGCACGGACGGCGACTTCAACGTCGGCATCACCGACCGCGGGCAGTTGCTAAAACTCATCGAGGAGAAGGCGAAGAGCGGCGTCTTCCTCACCACGCTGGGCGTGGGCGACGACAACTTCAAGGACGCCACGCTTCAGCAGCTCGCCGACCGGGGCAACGGCAACTACCACTACCTCGACAGCGTGGAGGAGGGCCACAAGGTGCTCGTCGAGCAGATGAACGCCACGCTCGTGACCATCGCCAAGGACGTGAAGATTCAAATCGAGTTCAACCCGGCGCAGGCCAGCGCGTATCGGCTCATCGGCTACGAGAAGCGCATCCTGGCCAAGCAGGATTTTAACAACGACGCCAAGGATGCGGGCGAAATCGGCGCGGGCCACACGGTCACGGCGTTGTATGAGGTCGTGCCGCCCGGCGTGGCGCTGCGTGGAGATGTGGACCCGCTGAAGTATCAGCCCGAGAAGAACACCGTCCTGCCTCGCTCAGAGCCTGATAAGGCGAAGCCCGCCCTCAACACGGCCCAGTGGCGCGAGGCACGGGTTGACCTGGTCAAGCAACTCGAAGCATTGCGGCGAGCGAATCCTGTGGACACTGCGCGGGTGGCGAATGTGGAGCGACAAGTTGAATTCGTGGACAACCTGCTTGGAAAACTTGGGCGCTTTCGCGACGAACTCCTCACCCTCAAACTGCGCTACAAAGCCCCCGACGGCGACAAGAGCACGCTGATGGAGATCCCCGTGACGGACAGCGGCGCGAAGCTGGCGCGGGCGAGCGCGGACTTCAAATTCGCCAGCGCCGTCGCCTCCTTCGGCATGGTGCTCAAGGATTCACCGTTCAAGGGCACCGCCACCCTCGACAGCGCGCTCGAACTCGCAAGAGAAGGCAAGGGCGACGACACCCACGGCTACCGCGCCGAGTTCATCAACCTCCTCGGCAAGGCGAAGACGCTGAAGAAGTAGCCTATGGAGCGAAGGGGCAGAGCGCACCGGCGACGCCCCACCCGGTAGGGTGAGACTCCGTCGAACCCCATTTGCCGACGCAGGAGGTGCGAGCGTAGCGAGCATCTCGGTGGCCGCGTCCGCCCCAAGAATCTCGCTGCGCTCGCCTCGCTACGCCCGAGATGGGGTTCGACGGAGTCTCACCCTACCGAGTTGGCTCTGGAGTGCGGCGGCCCAGTCCATTTCAGGAGTGTTTTCCGGGACGCGCCGTCTAACCTGCCGCCATGAAACCGTTGTTCGCTGCGCTCGCTTTCCTTTCCCTTGCCGCCCCGCTCTTAGCCGCTGAACCACCGGCGAACTATGCCGCCCACAAGGCCGAGGCGGAGAAATTCTTCGCCGAGAAATCCTTCCTCAAGGCGAACGAGATTTATCGTGCGGTGAGCGTGACGAACCTCCCGCCCGCCGAGCAGCGCTGGGTGCTGTTCCGCCGCGCGGACACTCTCTGGCGATCCGAGGCCAGCACGCAGCGGGCGGACAACACGAAGTTCAATCAGGCGCGGCAGGAGCTGAACGTCCTCGTGCGCGACGTGCAGCGTGAGGAGGAGAAGGACCGCGGGTGGGTCGAGGTGCAGGAGTCGCTCGGGGATTCGCACTGGACGCCGCGCAACCAGCGCAACTGGGGCGGCGCGTGGCAGCACTATTCGCAGGCGCTCGACTGGTGGGCCGGCCAACGCGCGGGCGACGAATCGCGCACGCGTTACCTCGACATCGTCTGGCGCGCGGCCAAGCCGCCGGGCGCGGAGCCTTACTATCGCTACGGGAACTATGGAAACGCGCTGCCGCTGAACATTCTGGAGAACACTCTGAAGATTGCCGTGACCGAGAACGACAAGGCCCACGCGCATTATCTCCTTGCCGTTTCCTTCCAGTATCACGGCGGCGACTGGGATGCCCGCGCCCGCGTGCCGGAGCATTTCGAGGCGGCGCTCAAGCCCGGCAAGGGCACGGATTGGTATGACGACGCGCTCTACTTCTACGCCGAGTGGATGATGAACCAGGGCCGTGCGGTGCCGCTCAAGGACGGCAACTGGACGCAGGAGCAGGATTACGTGAAGGCGCTCGCCCTGTTTCGCCGCCTCGTCGCGGAGTTCAACAAAGGCGAGACGCGCTATTGGGAGCAGGCGCAGGCGCAGATTCGCAACATCACGCAGGTGAACCTCGGCGTCGGCGTCTCGCACGTCTTCCTGCCGGACTCGGAGATTCAGTATCACCTCAACTGGCGCAACGTGAAGCGCGTCGAGCTGGCGCTGTATCCCGTGGACCTCACGAAGGACGTGAACCTCGCGACACAGGACGGCAACAAGCGCCCGTCGTGGCTCCAGACCATCGAGCTGGCCGGTCGCGAGAAGGCGAAGTTGTGGGAGCACGACACGAAGGACAAGGGCGACTACCGCCCCGGCAACGCCGCGCTGCGCTTGGACGGCAAGCTGCGCCCCGGCGCTTACGTGCTTGAGGCGCAGGGCGGCGGTCAGTCGGCGCGCGACCTGGTGCTCGTGACGGATGCGGCGCTGGTGCTGAAGACCAGCGGCAAGACCGCGCTGGTCTTCGTCACCGACGCGCTCTCCGGCAAGCCGTTGGCGAACGCGAAGACGCGCATCTGGGAGCGCTGGCACATGGGGAACAACAAGTGGGAGGCGCGCTCGCAGGACAAGGTCACGGACAAGGACGGCCTCGCGGTGTTTGAAGTCACGCGGCAGGTGAACAACAACGTCGAGATTTTCGCGGCCGCCACGCTCGGCGACAAACAAGCCTTCAGCCCCGGCAACACTTACTCCTATCGCGACCCGCACGAGAGCTGGCGCATCTACGCCTTCACCGACCGCCCGGCGTATCGCCCGAAGGAGACGGTGCAGTGGAAGGCGATGGTTCGCCGCTACAACGGCTCGGTCTATTCCACGCCTGCGAACGAGACGATTTGGTTCCGCATTGATGGGCCGGACGGCGCGCTGGTGAAGGAGGGCGAACTCAAGCTGAACGAGTTCGGCACCGGCTGGGGTTCGCTCGAACTCACGGAGACGCAGCGGCTCGGCGAATACCGCGTGAGCTTCCGCGACAAGTCGAAGAACAACCACATCGGCAACGCGACGCTCTTCCGCTTGGAGGAATACAAGCTGCCGGAGTTCAAGGTCGCCGTGCAGACGCCGGAGGTGGACGGGCGCAAGAAAGCCTTCCGCACCGGCGACCGCGTGGAGGTGAACATCCAGGCCGACTACTACTTCGGCGGGCCGGTGGCGAACGCGACGGTCGAGGTCATCGTGCATCAAGACCCGTATTACTTCGCGTGGAAGGAGCCGCGCGAGTTCGGCTGGTTCTACGAGGAGAACGAGGGGCGCTTTGGTCGCGGTCGCGGCTGGCGCGGCGGCGGGGGCGGGCAGATTCTGAAACGCGAGACGCTCAAGACCAACGCGACGGGCAAGGCGACGCTGGAGTTCGAGTCGCCGAAGGATTACGGGCAGGACTTCGAGTTCCGCATCGAGGCGCGCGTGGTGGACGCCAGCCGCCGCGAAATCACCGGCAACGGCACCGTGCGCGTCACGCGCCAGCGCTACTACGTCCACGCCAAGCCGGAGCACAACCTCCACAAGCCCGGCGACAAGGCGACGGTGAACTTTCGTGCGCAGGACGCGAACGAGCAGCCCGCCGTCATCGAGGGCCTCGTCAAGGTCACGCGCGAGTTCTGGGAGGAAATCTGGGTGAACCCGGCGGGCAAGGAAGTGAAAGGCCCCGAGCTGAAGGCGCTGCAAAGCGACGGGAAGTTCCCGCCCGCGCCGCAGGTCGGGCAGCGTCCGTGGCGACTGAAGTTCCGGGGCTACCACAGCGACGACATTCTCACGCGCACGTTGAAGACGGACGCCGAGGGCAAGGTGGACTTGGTCTTCACGCCGGAGCGCGAGGGCTACTACAAGGTGACTTGGCTCACGGAAGACGCCTTCCCGAATCGTCCGCCGCAGCCCATCCGCACGGAGACGACGCTGTGGGTCGCCAATAACGCCACGGCTGAACTCGGCTACCGGCACGGCGGCGTGGAAATCATCGTGGACCGCGACACGTTCCGCACCGGGCAGAAGGCTCCGGTCATGCTCGTCGCGAACAGCAACGACCGTTACGTGCTCTTCACCGTCGAGGCGGACGAGCTCATCAGCCATCAAGTCGTGCATCTCACCGGCACGGTGAAGTTGGTGGAGCTGCAACTCAGCGATGCCCATGTGCCGAACGTGTTCCTCAGCGCCGCGATGGTCGCGGACAAGCAGGTTCACCTGAACACGAAGCAGGTCATCGTGCCGCCCACGAAGCATTTCCTCACCGTGGACGTGAAGCCCGACCGCACCCAATACCAGCCGCGCGAGGACGGCACGTTGCTCGTCACCGCGCGCGACCACGAGGGCAAGCCGGTCGCGGCTGAGGTGGCCGTGGGGCTTGTGGACGAGTCGGTTTATTACATCCAGAGCGATTACGCGGGCGACCCGCGCAAGTTCTACTTCGGCACGAAGCGCCAGCAGCGCACGCAGACGCAGAGCACGTTCAATCAGAAGAGCTACACGAAGCTCGTGGAGTGGGAGGAAGACGGCGTGAAGATGGTGCTGGAGCAAAGCGAGGCGAAGGACCGCGCGGGGCGGAAGAACGCGTGGCTTGAGAGCGACAAGTCGGAGTTGCAGGAGCTGCGGAAAGCAGGCGCGGAGCGGGAGGAACAGGCGGCCTTCGGCGGAGGTGCGAATGGAAACCGGATGCGTGCGTTGGCCGTGCCGATGAGCGCGCCGGCTGGAGCGGCCGCGATGGATGCCATGTTATACGCCGCCGCCCCGGCTCCGGTGGCCGCAGCGAAGTCTTCGTTCCGCGATGAGAAAGCCAAGGGCGACAAACAAGGCGCTGGCGAAGGTGGCGAGGAGCCAAACGTCGTTGTCCGCACGGATTTCCGTTCCACCATCCTCTGGCTGCCGGACGTGAAGACCGGCGCGGACGGCACTGCGCGCGTGCCGGTGAAGTATCCCGACTCGCTCACCGGCTGGAAGGCCACGGCCCGCGCGGTCGGCACCGGCGCGCAGTTCGGCATCGCCAACGCGACCACGCGCACGAAGCAGCCGCTCATCGTGCGGTTGCAGGCCCCGCGCTTCTTCTCCGTGGGCGACTTGGTGCTCGTCTCGGCGGTGTTCAACAACAACACCGACCAGCCGCTGGAGGTGAAGAACAACTTGGAAGCCGACGGCCTTATCATCAGCGGTGTCGGCATCAAGGACGGCATGGTGGTGAAAGGCCAGCGCGCCGCCTCCGTCACCGTGCCCGCCAACGGCGAGGTGCGCGAGGACTGGGCCATCTACGTGAAGAACCCCGGCACCGCACGGCTCAAGGTCACCGCCATCAGCGGCAAATACTCCGACGCGATGGAGAAGACTTATCCCGTCCACGAGCATGGCATCGAACGCTTCCTCACCAAGGCCGGCAAGGTGCGCGGCTCGGACATCACCGTGCGGCTGGACATCCCCGCCGCGCGCAAGAAGGACACCACCACGCTCGTCGTGCAGGTCGCGCCCAGCCTCGCGGTCACGATGCTCGACGCGTTGCCCTACCTGATTGATTACCCCTACGGCTGCACCGAGCAGACCATGAGCCGCTTCCTGCCGTCGGTCGTGACGGCGAAGACCTTGAAGGACCTCGGCCTCCAGCCCGAGGACGTGATGAGCCGCGTCTTCGGCGGCATCGAAGCCCGTGCCGGTGGCGCCGCTCCGCCGAATCTCGGCGCGAAGAAAGACTTGGCCAAGCTCACCGAAATGACCGACGCCGGGCTGAAGCGCCTCTACGACTTCCAGCACGGCGATGGCGGCTGGGGCTGGTGGAAGGAAGGCCAGAGCGACCGTTGGATGACGGCGTATGTCGTGTGGGGCCTGACGCTCGCGAAGCAATCCGGCGTGGCGCTGAAGGCCAACGTGCTGGAGCGCGGCGCGGCGTTCCTCGACAAGACGCTCGTGGAGGAAGAGCTGAACCACGACATGCAGGCCTTCATGCTGCACGCGCTCGCGGTCCAGCGCGCCGACGCCAGGCTGGCCGCAGTTTCCCAGTTTCAGGCAAAGGCCTTCGACAACCTGTGGAAGAACCGCGAAGGGCTGAACGCCTACACCCGCGCGTTGCTCGCGCTCGCCGCGCACCACATGGGCAAGGGCGCGGAGGCGAAGACGCTCATCGCCAATCTGGAGAACGGCGTGAAGCGCGACGAGCGGCCCGATGCCAGCGTGCTCATCGGCGGTCAGTTGCCTGCGAACGCCGGCGTGATGGGCACCGCGCACTGGGGCGAGGACGGCATTTACTGGCGCTGGTCCGATGGCGGCGTGGAGGCCACGGCCTTTGCGCTCCGCGCGTTGCTGGCGATTGACCCGCAGAACAAGCTCATCGAGCCCGTCACGAA
Source organism: Verrucomicrobiota bacterium (assembly GCA_039796295.1). Taxonomy (GTDB): domain Bacteria; phylum Verrucomicrobiota; class Verrucomicrobiia; order Limisphaerales; family SXTU01; genus SXTU01. The sequence continues at coordinate 26,364 of JBDKJY010000010.1, read as the reverse complement.
CTGGCTGATCAAGGGCCGGCGCGGCGCGCAATGGAGCAACACCCGCGACACCGCCATCACCGTGCTCGCGCTCAACGACTACCTGCGCGTGACCAAGGAGCTGTCGCCCGAGTTGGAATACGAGGTGACCGTGAACGGCACAAGCATCGCCAAGCGCAATGTCAGCGGCGCGGAAGTCTTCGCCGCACCCAGCCGCTTCGCCGTGGACACCAAGCTCATCAAGGACGGCGCGAACGACATCCGCATCAAGCGCAAGGGCGAAGGTCCGGTCTATTTCGCCGCCGAAGCAAAGTTCTTCAGTCTCGAAGAACCCATCCCCGCCAGCGGCAGCGAGATCTTCGTGAAGCGCGAATACTTCAAGCTGGTGGGCCGCCCGACACTCCTCAAGGGCCTCCTCTACTACAAGGTGCCGCTGCTCGACGGCGAGTCCGTGAAGAGCGGCGAGCGCATCGAGACCGTTCTGACCCTCGAAGCGAAGAATAATTACGAGTATCTGCTCTTTGAGGACCTGAAGCCCGCCGGCTTCGAGGCGGTGGCGGTGCGCAGCGGGGAGTCGCTGTATGCGCGTGAGCTGAAGAGTGGTGCGGTGGAGCGGAAGTTTGGCGAGGTGGGCAAGCCCGCGCCTGCGCCGCAGCCGGGTCCGAAGGCCAAGGGTCCAAAGTCCAAAGTCGGGGCGGCCGTCGCTGCTCCGGCGGCGGTGGCCGCACCGATGCTCGTGGCCGCCGCGCCAACGCGTGTTGGCATTGCGCCGCCTATTGCAGCGCTGCCACCGCGTCCCATTGGTATCGGCGAGCCGGACTTCACGGGCCGCACGCGCTGGGTTTATCAGGAGCTGCGCGACCGCAAAGTCGCCCTCTTCCTCGACAAGCTCCCCGAAGGCGTCTGGCAGCTCCGCTACGAGATGCGCGCCGAAGTCCCCGGAGCCTTCCACGCCCTCCCTGTCCTCGGCCACGCGATGTATGTGCCGGAGATTCGATGCAATGGCGCGGAGCTGCGCGTGACGGTGGTGGATGCGAAGTGACCAAGCCCTCGCGCCCAATCTGGTCCCGCTGAAAACAAAAAGCCGCGTCCGTGACCGGACGCGGCTTTCGCAAAAGTCAGTTACTTCTTACTGCCCGGCCTTCACCGAGAGCAGCTCAATGTCGAAGATGAGCGTGGAGTTCGGGCCGATGTCCTTACCCGCGCCGCGCTCGCCGTAGGCCAGTTCGGAGGGAATGAACAGCTGCCACTTCGCGCCTTCCTTCATGAGCAGGAGCGCCTCGGTCCAGCCCTTGATGACGCCGCCGACCGGGAACTCCGCCGGCTCGCCGCGCTTGTAGGAGCTGTCGAACTCGGTGCCGTCGAGCAGCGTGCCGCGATAGTGGGTCTTCACGGTGTCCGAAGCCTTCGGGGTCTTGCCGGTGCCGTCCTTGATGACCTTGTATTGCAGGCCGCTGGCGGTGGTCTTCACGCCTTCCTTCTTCTTGTTGTCGGCCAGGAACTTCTCACCCGCACCCTTGTTCTTGCTCAGGCCTTCTTCGCGGGACTTCATTTGCTTGGCCTGCATTTCTTTCTGGAAGTTCTGCATGACGGTCTGGACTTCCTCATCCGTGAGCTGCGGCTTGGCGCCGGAGAACACGTCCTTCATCGCGGCAGCGAGGGCGTCGGGGTTGATGGCCAGCCCTTCAGTTTTCATGCTGCGGCCGATGTTGAGGCCGATGCTGTAGCTGACTTTGTCCTTGTCGTCTTTCAGGGTCATTTTGGTGTCGGCGGCGGTCGCGGCGGTGGCCAGAAGGCCGAGCGCGAGGGCAGCAGTGGTGATGGCTTTCATTGCGTTATTTGTCGTGTGTGCCCGGAACTGACCGGGCACGGATTTGCGAACCTAGCAGGGGTTTTTTTGGCAAAGCGAGGGAAAATTCCGGGCTTGGGAAGGGCCGGACACATCTAGAAACAGCTCCCGGAGCGCGGCCCGCCGGGCCGCTTTGCGTGTCGGCGGGGAGATTCGGCTGAGTCGCACCGTTGCTGCCGACACCCAGGCAAAGCGGGCGGGCCGCCCGCGCGCCATCAGCCCGGCACAATCACGCTCTTGGCCGATTGCCACTGCGCCGTGGTGCGTAGCGCCTCGTCCGCCTGCTCGATCGTGAAGCGGTGAGTGACCATCTCGTGGAAGGGAAACTCGCGTTGATGCCGCCGGAGAAACTCAATCGCCGCCTGCAAGTGTCGCGGCTCGCTGGACCACGAGCCAAACACGGAGAGCTGCTTGCGCGTGATGACGTGCGGGTTGAAGGCCACGGAGCCAGCGTCGCAATAATGGCCGAGCACGAGATACTTCCCGCCGTCACGGCACAGCTCCATGCCCTCGACCACCGCGCTGGGGTGGCCCACGCATTCCAGCACGACGTCCGCGCCGTAGCCGCCGGTCAGTTCGCGGACCTTCGCGAGGCGGGCGGCTGGCTCGGGAAATTCCGCGAGGTCAATGACCGCGTCGGCTCCAAAGCGCAGCGCCATGTCCAGCCGGTGTTTTGGCGCGCCGATGACGATGACCTTGCCGGCGCCGGCGCTTTTCGCCACCGCCAGCGCCGCGATGCCCACCGGCCCCGCGCCTTGCACCACCACATTGTCTTGCCACGCGATGCCCGTGCGCTCGACGCCGTGGATGGCCGTGATGAGTGCGCAGCCAGCGCCGATGACGGACTCGGTGGGCAGGTCGGCGGGGAGTTTGAAAATCGTCGTGCGCGGGCGCAGGTAGTGGAACTCCGCGTAGCCACCGAGGAAGTGCGGCGCGCAATCGCACGGGTAGCCGATGCCGTAAGCCCGGCGTTGCGCGCACCGCGTCGGCTGCTTCTTCACCGCGCAGTAGTAGCACTGGCCACAGGACACGGCGGAGTTCCACGTCACGCGGTCGCCGGCGGCCAGCGGCTGGCCGGACCAATCCTGTGTCACGCCTTCGCCCAACTCCGCGATGTGCCCGACGGTCTCGTGGCCCAGAATCACCGGGAGCTTGATGGGCAACTGGCCCTGCCACAGATGCACGTCCGTGCCGCAGATGCCGGCCATCTCGGTGCGCACCAGCGCCGCGCCCGGCTCGACGTGCGCGGGCACTTCGTAGGTGTGGAGGCGGAGCGGAGCGTTGAACGCTTCGAGGACGGAGGCTTTGGCTGTGCGCATGGTGAGCGCAGCTTGGCGAACGCAGTGCGGTGGCTCAACGCGGAAGTTGGCGTCCCGTCCGTTCCGCGCGCCTATGGCTTGGCTTTCACGCCGAGGGCGATGGGGCCGTCCAGTTCGCGCGGCGGGAAGGGCAGCGCGGGCCAGAGCTTGCGCAACGCGGGCGTGGTGCGCGCGGGGGCTTGGAACTCTGTTTCGCCGATCTTCGCCCGGCCCACGATGCGGAAGTGCGTCAGCGCGCCGGGCACCGCGCTCTCGGGCACCGTGACTTTGAGCGTGGCGTTCGTGGCCTTGTCCTTGATGACTTCACCCGAGAGTTGTGCGCCGTCCAGCCCGGCCAGTGCGAGCGTAATGGGGCCGGGGAAGTCGCGGCGCGTGACGTTGACCTTCACGGAGAAGCTGCCGCCCGGCGCGGCCTCGACCTTCTCCACGTCGGCGTCGAGCGTGAAGCCGGGCGTGAGCAGCGCGGCCTCGACGCGGTAGGCGTGCTGCGGGCCGCCGCGCCGGATGAGTTCGTCCACGACGAGGAAGTAAGTGCCGTCGGCGGGAATCGTGTTCGTCACCGAGCCTTCGTCGGCGTCGCTCGCCGTGGAGCTGGCGATGGCGGTGCCCTTCGCGTCGCGGAGCTGGAGCGTCACCTCGCTGGCGGAGCCGAGGCTGCGGGTCTGCGCGGTGAAGAGGATGCGCTGGCCTTTTTGCGCGGTGAACTTCCAGAAGTCGCGGTCCTTGGGCCGGAGGAAGCGCCCGTTCAACCCGCCGGGTAGTGTGAACGGTGTGGCGGTCTCGGCGGCGTCATTCGGTTCGGCGTCCGCGAACTCGGTCGTCGTCGTCACCAGCGCGGCGACGAACGCGGAGGATTTGCCGCCGGGGAACTTCGCCGAGAGCGCAAGCCGCGAGGCGTCCACCGGCGCGGTGGCGGTGACGAGTGGGAGTTTGTCCACCTGTGGCCCAACGAAGGCGAAGGTGCTCTGCGCACCGGCCTTCACCGCCGCCGGAAACGGCAAGCTCGCCAGCGGGAAATCGCCGACACGCAGCCGGAAACTGTGCTCGTTGCCGCCGCCGTAGCTGATGTCGCGCAGCTCGACGAGATAATCGCCGCCCGCCGCGAAGACATGCGCGAGCCGGCAGTCGCCGCCGAGGCCGGACTCGTCATCGGAGAACGCCAGCTCGCGGCCCTGAAGGTCCAGCAGGCGCAGCACCGGGTCGAGCTTCGAGCCGAGCCGCCGCGCGACGGCCTCAATGGCGAGGCGGTCGCCGGCTCGCGCGGTGACGCGGTAGAACTTAAAGCCCAACGCCACCGCCGAGCCGTCCACGGCCACGGGCCACGCGAGCGGCTGGGCTTTCGCAGCGCTCGTGTTCGTGCCCGCGTCCGCCACGCTCGGGAGGTCGTCCACCATCAAAAGCACCGGGCTGGAGACGCCGTTCACTGAGGCGACGCGCAGCGCGTAGAGGCCGACGGCCGCGTCGGCGGGGACCGAGAGTTGAAACTTCATCGCGCTGGCGTTGGCGGCGTTGGCGGAAAGCGCCTTCGCCCCGAAGCCAGTCCAGAGATTCGTCGCGCCGGTGAGGTTCGCGCCGTGAAGCGTGAAAGCGTGCGTCTGGCCGGGAACCAGCGCGCCCGGAGAAGTGTGCGTGAGACTGGGGCTCTGGGCGAAGAGCGCGGAGGCGAAAGCGAGCGTGACCGCGACGACGAGCTTCATGTCCGTTGGTAAATCTCCCGGCGGATGCCGACGAAGAGCAGGTAGCCTCAGGCAGTTTACCGACCCACCCCGATGTCGCGGCGGGCCTCATCCAACTCGGCTTTCACGGTGTCGGTCAGCTCCAGTTGGTCCTCGCAAAAATCCTCCAGCCAGATGCGCAGCTCGGCGACTTCCTTCGGCGTGAGCTTGGGCACCGCCGACTCAATTTCCTGCAACGTGCTCATCCGTTGACGCTACTGACCCGCTGGCAGTGAGACAAGCGCGGGCTGGCTGCGCGGCGGGGGATCGCAGTGAGGGACTTCTTAGCCACGGATGGAACACGGATGAAACACGGATGAAGACAAGGCGTGCAGCGGGGAACCCAATTCCCAACAGCCCAAAACAGCTCGGCGTGCAGCCTAACCACTGCGCGCCCTTCCGTGTTTCATCCGTGTTCCATCCGTGGCTAAAAATTCCTGTCTTGGCTGGCCCGGCGAAGGTGTTGCGTCGCAGGCGGCGAGTTCGCAAGCTCGCGGCGGTTTTTGCATGAGCGTCTCGTCTCCAGCTGAAGTTTTGTCCACGCACACGCCCGCGTTGTTCGCGGCGGCGGTGCGGCGGGCGGCGGAATTGCTGCGCGCCGGCGAGGTGGTGGCGCTGCCCACGGAGACGGTTTATGGGCTGGCGGCGAACGCGCTGGACCCGCAGGCGGTGGCGAAGATTTACGCGCTGAAGGGCCGGCCCTCGCATAATCCCATCATCGTCCACGTGGACGGGCTGGACATGGCGCGGGCGTGCGTGAGCGCGTGGCCCGAGGCGGCGGAGCGGTTGGCGGGTGCGTTTTGGCCGGGGCCGCTGACCATCGTGCTGCCGCGCGCGACGACGATGCCTGACCTGGTCACGGCGGGCGGCGACACGGTGGGCGTGCGTTGGCCCCAGCATCCGTTCATGCGCGAGGTCATCCGCGCGTGCGGCTTCCCGCTGGCGGCGCCGAGCGCGAACCTTTCCAACCAGCTTTCCCCGACGAACGCCGAGCACGTGGCCAAGCAGCTCGGCGACCGGCTGCGGCTCATCGTGGACGGCGGGCAGTCGAACGTGGGCATCGAGTCCACGGTGGTGGACGTGACGGCGAACCCGCCGCGCGTGCTGCGACCGGGGATGATTCACGCGGAGTCGCTGGCGGCGGCGGTAGGGAATGGGGAATGGGGAATGGGGAATGGGGAAGACGCGGGCACGGACACGCTGCGGAGTCCGGGGATGTTGGCGAAGCATTACTCGCCCAAGGCGCGGCTGCTGGTGCTGACATGGTGCGCGGAGGTGGGGTTGAAGGGGCAGCTCGCGGAGTTGGGTGTGGCGCTGGAGAGCGCGTGGGTGCTGGCGCACACGCATATTCCACTGGGCGGCGGCTTCGGGTCGGTGTCGGTGATTCCGCACGATGCGGAGGCTTACGCGCGAGCGCTCTACGCGGAGTTGCACCACTGCGATGAGGCGAGCGCGGGGTGCATCGTGGTGGAAGCGCCGCCGGACGCGCCAGCGTGGCAGGGCATCGCGGACCGTTTGCGGCGAGCGGCAGCGTGAATTGTGAACCTTGTTTGACGCCACGCGTGCGTTTCCGCAGTCTCCCGGCTACATGCGAACCCGACTTTTCACGGCTCTGGCAGCGCTTGCGCTCGCAGTGGACGCGACCGCGCAAACCCCCGCGCCCGCGCCCCGCGTCGTCACGTTGGCGGAGTGCATCGCGATGGCGCTGGACAAGAATCTCGACATCCAAATCCGCCGCCTTCAGCCGAGCATTGACCTCTACAACCTCGACGCGACGCGCGGCTACTACGACCTGACGTTTAACCTGAACGCCACGCACCGCTTCAACGCCTCGCCCGGCTCGCCCGACCCGAACAGCGCGTTGTTCAACCGGAGCAGCGACAGTTTCACCGAAAGCTATGGCCCCAGCCTCACGCAGCAGCTCGGCACCGGCGGTCGCGTCACGCTCAATGGCGACCTTATCCGCCGCAGCGGTTCGTCCTTCACGAGCTACAACTACTCGTCCGACGCGGGCCTCAGCTTCACACAGCCGCTCTTGAAGAACGCGTGGATTGACTCCACCCGCCAGACAATCTTGGTGAACAAGCGCACGCTCAAAATCGACGAGCTGGCGTTGCGTAATCAGGTGATGACCACCGTCACCAGCGTGCAGCAGGCGTATTACGAACTGGTCTTCGCCCGCGACAACGTGCGGGTGCAGGCGGCCTCGCTCGAACTGGCCGAGAAACTTGCCGCCGACAACAAACGGCGCGTCGAGGTCGGCGCGTTGGCCCCGCTGGACGAGAAGCAGTCGGAGTCGCAAGTCGCCGCGCGGCGTTCGGACTTGCTCTCGGCGCGGCGCGATTTGGAGATTCAGGTCAACAACCTCAAGAACCTGATCGGCGACGACTTCGGTGCGTGGGCCACCACCGCGCTGGAGCCGGCGGACAAGCTGCTGGCCGTGGCGCAGACGCTCAACGTGCAGGATAGCTGGCGGCACAGCATGGCGCTGCGCCCCGACCTTCAGCAGTCGCGGGAGCAAATCGAGCGGCAGAACATCATCCTGCGCTACAACCACAACCAGCTCTTCCCTTCGCTGGACCTCACCCTGACTTACGGCCACAACGGTCTCGGCCAGACGCTGCCCACGGGCCTGAACGGCATTCAGCGAGGTGACAACCAGTTTTACTCCTACGGCATCGTGCTGAGTTTCCCGTTGAGCAACACAACGGCGAAGAACAACTACAAATCCGGCAAGCTCACGAAAGAGATGCTGCTACTGGAGTTCAAGCGATTGGAGCAGAGCGTCATCGTGGAAATCGACAACGCAGTGAAACAGGCGCAGACCGCTTACGAGAAGATCGAAGCCACGCGTCAGGCCCGCCTCTACGCCGAGGCAGCGCTCGATGCCGAGCAGAAGAAGTTGGAAAACGGCAAGAGCACGAGTTTCTTTGTCCTCCAACTCCAGCGCGACCTCACCGCCGCGCGCTCGGCGGAAATCCGCGCGCTGGCCGACTACAACAAGTCGCTCTCCACACTCTCCAAGAGCGAAGGGACGACGCTGGAGAAGGCGAACATCGGGCTGGAGTTCAAGTAGCGGTAGGTAGGGCGCGCCTGTCCCCAGCGCGCCGCGACGGTAGTCCCACTTTGGCGGCCCCTACCACCTCACTTCACTGCGGACGTGGGCGTCCGCACTCCTTCACTTCTTCTGGAACAGCTCGGCGGCCTTCTTGTGCCACGTCTCGGCCTCGACGAAGTTCTTCGGCACGCCGCGCCCATTAAGGTAAATGTCGCCGAGCTTCAAGGCCGCCTCGGCGTCCCCGCTGTTGGCCGCCGTCTTCAGCGCCTCGATGTCGTTGGTGCCGGCCGCGCTGCCGCCGGAGGGCGTTTCACAGCCGGCGAGGAACAACGCGCCGGAAGCGAGGGCGAGGAGGAGCGAGAGTTGAGCAATGGTCTTCTGAACGGTTTTCATGGCGGCGGACCCTAGCGAAGCAGCACGGGCGTGGCAACGGCGCAGTTGGAGCGGTGTTGGAACGGCAGTCTGTGACCGCCGTCCTACGCCGTCTTGCGCAGTTCCATCCACATCGCCGCGCGGAAGGTCTGGCCCGGCGCGAGCACCGTGACCTCGCCGGGTTGGGCGCGGGTGAAGGAGTTCGGCAGGGCGGTCCACGGTTCGAGGCAGTAGAACGGCGCGTCCGTCGTGCGCGACCACAGGGCGCAGTAGCGATGCTGCGGCGCGTCCTGCCAGTTGAGAATGATTTCCAGTTCGCTCGCCGGGTCCACCAGCGTGAGTTCGCGCTTGGCGAACTCGCCGAGGAACAACGTGTGCGCGATGTCCTGCGCCACGCTGAGTTCGGACGCGGCTTGCGGCGTGGCGGTGAAGTGCTCGTGGCGCGCGTCCGGCGTGAGTTGTTGGCACGCAGGGATTTTCACGAAGCACCGGTTCCGCTCGCCGCGTGGCGTGAGCGGGACTTGGAAGTAGGGGTGAATCCCCGTGCTGAAGGGCATCGGTTCCGCGCCGCAGTTCTCCACCGTCTGCTCGAAGTGTAGTCGTCCGCCGTCGAGCCGGTAGGTCACGCGATGCCGGAAGGCGAAGGGATACACCGCGCGCGTCGCGTCGCTGTCGGCCAGTTCCATCGTCATCGACGATTCGCCGTGCTCCACGACACACCATGCCAAGCGCCGCCCGAACCCGTGTTGCCCGAGCGGAAACTCCCGTCCGCCCCACGCGTAGTGATGCTCGCGGCCCGGCAGGTGGTTGAAGCTCACCATCGGGAACAGCAGCGGATTCCCCGCCCACATCTCCTTCGGATACCGGTCCACGACCGCATGGCTGAAATGCAGCGCGTCCACGAGGCCGTGCTTGGCGGTGGGCCGCGCGTAACGCAGCAACCACCCACCGAGTTCGGGGGCGATGGTGGCGAGCGCGCCGGTGGAGTCGGTGAGTTGGATGAACTCGTCTTCGTGCATGGTCACAAGCTGTGTGCTGCGATTAGGCGAACGGGCAAACTCCATCGGCCAATGTCTTCCTTCACTTTCGGCCCCAGAAGAAGTGCCTGCCCAAGAGCAAGATTGCGACGAAGAGCGCCGCAGCTATCGCCTTCTTCAGGATGTCATTTTCAGGGTCTTTCGGCGGGACGATGCCCAACTCTGCCCCGGGACTCCAAATGGGGGAGGCGTCGAAAGTGCTGCCGTAATTGCCTGCACGGGGTGACACACTCCGATTTGCAGAGGGTGGTGGAGAAACAGGTTGTTTGGCTTCTATCTGCTCCCGCAACACTGTTGTCCTCCACTGTCCGCTCTGAGTTTTGTCCGGAAACTTGACCTCTAGCGCATCGCGCCTTTTAGCTGCTTCCTCACTCTTTGTGGCTGCGAGATTAAACCATGCGTATGCCTCAGCTACATCTTTCAAAACCCCCTGACCAGCCAAGTATGCCCCACCCAGCTCAATCTGTGCTCCAACGTGGCCCTGCTGGGCCGCTTTGAGAAGCCACCTCGCCGATTCAATGTAGTGTCGTTCAACGCCGTTCAGGCCAAGCCGATGCAGTTCGCCGAGTTTTGCCTGTGCATCCGGGAAACCCTGCTCGGCTGCTTTGCGATACCAATTTAGTGCTTCGGCATCGTTCTTCTCGACTTGGTTTCCTTTGGCAAACATCTCAGCAAGGCTGTATTGGGTTTTGGCGTCACCCTTCTCAGCGCGCTCCTTAATTTGTTCAACGGTGGTATGGAGAGTCAGCGTGGACGCACCGAGCGACTGGAGTTTTTTGAGGTTCGCCTCGTGAATCGATTGAAACGCCTCAAGCCACTTCTTCATTCCTGGGGTGTCACAGCCGCCAAACTTCTCGACCACCGATCGAACCAGTTTCTGCGCTTCCTTTCGATAATCTCGGCCTGTCTCTGCCTCCGCCTGTTTCGCCACTTCTGAATAAGTGGTGCCCCACCTTTGTTCAGCCAATTTGTTGATCCCGTTGAGGTGATTGTCTGTTCGTTGGCCGGCGGCAACACAGATTTCGTAGTAGGCGTCAATTGTCAGAGCACCGAAGCCGAGCTGTCCAAAAAGCTCGCCTTGCTCTCCGGTCGGGGGTTCCGGCTTTTCCTGCTCCTTGACAGCAGACTGAGCGTGAGCGCCTTGGACAGCCAAGTAGGCGGCACACAGGAGTGCGATCCTCAAGTAGGTTCTCATTGGAAGCGACGCTACACGTAAGCGGCCTTGTGGCAATGATGAAGCGCCATTCGCCGGACAACCATGATTGCTTTTTTCCTACGAACTGAAACAACCGGTCGTGCATAAGCCCGAAACAGAAGCTGTTTACTATCGAAAGGGTGGTCACCTGATTGAGATTCGCCTCAGCCTTACCCCGCCGCACAGTTATCAGGTCTTTTTTGATGGGGTGAAGGCGGATGAATTCGCCAGCGAGGAAAAGGCGTTTCAAGCCGTCCACAATACGTTTAGTTGGCCGAAAGGATTTCCGGCACCCAAGTCAAAGGAAGAATGGGTGCGGGGATTCCCAGATTCCGGACACTGAAGCGAACTCCTCCGCTGGTTGCCCCTTTGGAGTCAGTTTGGATGCCATGTTCCGTGTTAGCCGAATAAATCCAACTGTGGATTCGCCTCAAGCTGCTTAAGCTTCTCGCGGTCCTGCTGGCGGCGGTTGGTCTGGCGGACGGTGCCTTCGGGGGTGAGTTCGCTGTCTTCCAGATTGCGGAGGATGACTTTGGCGCGCTCCAACACTTCCTTGGGCACGCCGGCGAGGCGCGCGACCTGGATGCCGTAGCTCTTGTCGGTGCCGCCTTCGACAATTTTGCGGAGGAAGATGATCTGGTCGTGCCACTCGCGGACGGCGACGTTGTAGTTGCGCAGGCGGGACATCCGCGCGGCCAGCTCGGTCAGCTCGTGGTAGTGGGTGGCGAAGAGGGTTTTAGCGCCGACTTGATTGTGCAGGTGCTCGACGATGCTCCATGCGAGCGAGAGGCCGTCGAAGGTGCTCGTGCCGCGCCCGATCTCGTCGAGGATGATGAGGCTGCGGGCGGTGGCGTTGTTGAGGATGTTCGCCGTCTCGCTCATCTCGACCATGAAGGTGCTCTGCCCCCGCGCGAGGTCGTCGCTCGCGCCGATGCGGGTGAAGATGCGGTCCACCAAATCTACGCGCGCGGACGCCGCGGGGAGGAAGCTGCCGGTGTGCGCGAGCAGCGTGAGCAGCGCGACTTGGCGGATGTAGGTGGATTTGCCGGCCATGTTCGGGCCGGTGATAAGGGCCACCTGAGGCAATGGGGAGTGGGAAATCGGGAATCGGGAATGCGTCTCGGTAGGGACGCGCTGGTGCGCGTCCGCACTTTGGCCGACCAGCAGGTCGGCCCTACCGATTGAGGCGAGGTCCGTGTCGTTCGGCACGAAGCGCTCCTCGGTGAGGGCTTGGTCGAGGACGGGGTGGCGGGCGTCCTTCAGCAGGAGCTGGCCGGCATCGCGGACATCGGGGCGCGCGTAGTTGAAGTGGCGGGCGACTTCGGCGAAGGCGGCGAGCACGTCGAGTTGCGCCAGAGCGACGGCGGTTTGCTGTATGGCGGCGAGGTTGCCGATGACTTCCTCGCGGACGCGGAGGAACAGCTCGTATTCCAGCTTCATCGCGCGCTCTTCCGCGCCGAGGATTTTGCCTTCCATCGCCTTCAACTCGGGCGTGATGAAGCGCTCGCCGTTGGCGATGGTTTGCTTGCGGATGTAGTCGGGCGGGACTTTGGCGAGGTTGGCTTTGGTGACTTCGATGAAGTAGCCGAAGACGGAGGTGAACCCGACTTTCAGCGACGCGATGCCGGTGCGCTCGACTTCCTGCTGCTTGAGTTGGGCAATCCAGTCCTTGCCACCGCGCGACGCGGCGCGGAGTTCGTCGAGGTTCGGGTCGAAGCCGTCGCGGATGAGGCCGCCTTCCTTCAAGGCGAGCGGTGGCTCATCCACGATGGCGCGGGAAACCAACTCGACGAGCGCGGGGAGTTCGGTGAGCTGGGCGGTGAGTTCGGTGAGCAACGACGCCGCGTAGTCGCAGGCTTCAGCTTGCGCTTCGCTCGTTTCGTCGGCGATACGCAAGCTGAAGCTTGCGACTACGGGGGAGGGGGCGGCTCGCAGCTCGGACAAAACTTGTCGCAACGTCGGGATTTGCTCCATCGCCATGCGTAGCGCGTGGAGGTCGCGGCCGTTGCCGGTGCCGACGGAGAGGCGGCTGACGGTGCGTTCGAGGTCGCGCACGTCGGCGAGCTTCACGCGGAAGGCTTCGAGCGCCGCGCCGTTGCCGAGCCACGACTGCACGGCGTCTTGGCGGCGGTGGATGGGCGTGACGGTCGAGAGCGGTTGCGTGAGCCAGTTGCGCAGCAGTCGCGCCCCCATCGGCGTGACGGTGCGGTTCAGCGCGCCGTAGAGCGAGGTGTTCCGGGGCGCGTCGCGGTGGAGGGGTTCGAGGATTTCTAGGTTCCGCAGCGTGGTGCTGTCGAGCACGAGGTAGTCGCGGCACTGGTAGAACGTGATGCGCGTGAGGTGCTTCACGTCGCGGCGCAGGTGCTGCGCGAGGTAATGCAGCGCCGCGCCCGCCGCGCCGGTCGCAGCGATGCGACCCTTGAGGCCGAAGCCGTCGAGTGCCGCGACTTTGAAGTGCTCGCGCACGGTGAAGACCGCCGTCTCCGGCGCGAAGACCCAGTCGTCGTGGCCGATGAGAATGCCGGGCGCGCCTTGCAACAGCGTGCGGAGCGAGGCGGCTTCGCCGGGGTAAATCGTTTCCGCCGGGCGCAGGCGCTCCAACTCGGTGAGCAACTCGGCGTCGGTCTCGGTCTCCGTGGTGCGGAAGTCGCCGGTGGTCAGGTCCACGACCGCAATGCCCGTGGTCTTGCCGGCGGGATAAACGGCGGCGAGGAAGTTGTTCCGCTCGGCCGCCAGCAGGCGTTCATCGAAGTGCGTGCCGGGCGAGAGGATTTGCGTGACCTCGCGTTTGACGAGTTGGCCGGGGCGGGCTTCCTCGACCTGGTCGCACACGGCGACTTTGCGGCCTGCGCGCAGGATGCGTGCGACGTAGCTGTTGAACGCGTGGTGCGGGATGCCGCACATAGGGACGGTGCCGCGCTTGGTGAGCGACACGTTGAGGAGCTGCGCGCCGGTGACGGCGTCGTCGAAAAACATCTCGTAGAAATCACCGAGGCGGAAGAGCAGCAGCGCGTCCTTGGGCAGCTCGCTTTTGACGCGGCGATACTGCGCCATCATGGGCGTGAGCTGTGGTTCAGGAACGGCGGTGGACATCGCGCGCGGACGATAGCGGCAAAGAAAAGTGACGCGAAGTGAAACTTTGTCGTGACGGAATGGGGGCAAATCCGCTAATTGAAAACAGTCTCAGCCCGGCAGTTCGCATCATGCGCACACAAAATTTTTCGGAGTTAGGAACAAAAACACACTCACGGAGTGTCGAAGGGAGGTGAATGCAACCATGGCAGCTAAAAAGAAAGTCGCGGCGAAAGCCGCAGCGAAAGTCGTAGCCAAGAAACCGGCGGCGAAGGCTAAGAAAAAGTAGCCCTCGACGTTTTAGAACTGGAACGACCCTCGCGTGAGCTTTTTGGCTCGCGGAGGGTCGTTCTGCTTTTGCTACGCCGGTTCCTGCTGGCTGATGCAGTGGAAGCTGCCCAGGCCCCAGATGAGTTCCGTGGAGTCCACGCCCACGACGCGGTGGTGCGGGAACTCCCGCTGGAGGATGTCGAGCGCGCGGCGGTCATTTGCGTGGCGGTAGGTGGGGGTGAGCACGAGGCCGTTCGCGATGTAGAAGTTCGCGTAGCTCGCGGGCAGGCGTTGGCCGTCGTATTCCACGCGGCCGGGCATGGGCAGTTCGACCACGCGCAAGGGCTGGCCATCTTGGTCCTTCATCGCGCGAAGGCGGTGGAGGTTTTCCTGGAGCAAGCCGAAGTTTTCGTCCGCCGGGTCTTCCTCCACCACGGTCACGACCGTGGTCGGGCTGACGAAACGCGTGAGGTCGTCGATGTGACCGTCCGTGTCGTCGCCCACGATGCCGTCGCCGAGCCAGAGGATGTGCGTGACGCCGAGGAAGTCTTTCAGGTGCTGCTCGATTTGCGCCTTGGTCAGGTGGGGGTTGCGGTTGGGGTTGAGGAGACAAGCTTCCGTCGTGAGCAAGGTGCCGCAGCCGTTCACCTCAATGGAGCCGCCTTCCATCACGATGCCGGGGGAGAAGAGCGGGAGGCCGCGCAGCTTCGCGACGTGCTGGGGGACGGCATCGTCGAGGTCGAAGGGCGGATACTTGTTGCCCCAGGCGTTGTAGCCCCAGTCCACGATGGCGCGCTCGTGTTTGGTAGGGACGCGCTGCTGCGCGTCCGCTTGGCCGACCGACAGGGCGGCCCTACCGGGGGAGCGCGTGAGGAAGATGGGGCCGTGGTCGCGGCACCACGGTTCGTAGGCGGGGAAGTGGTGGAAGTGGACGCGGTCGAGCCGGACGTGGCGGTCAGTGAGGAGGCCGCGCACCCAAGCCTCTTTCTCGGCGTTCCAGACGTTGATGTTCACGTCCTCGACGGTGACAAGGTGGCGGATGAACTCCGCGTAAACGTCCGGCACCGTGTCGTATTTATCCGGGAAGCTGATGCCCTCGGGGCGCGGCCAAGTGAGCCACGTGGAAACGTGCGGAGCCCACTCGGCGGGCATGCGGTAGCCAAGGGCGGCGGGCGTGGAGGCGGTTGCGTGAGCCATCGTGCAGGAAGGGTAACGAGGCGGCGCGACGGAGGGCAACTCCGCTTCGGAGTTACCTCCGGCGAAAACGCGAAGGGCGCAACGGAAAGCAGCCGACTTGGAAGCGCCGCAGCTTCAGCCAAAACCTTCGTCTCCTTTGCAGCCTTCGCGGCTTTTGCGCGCGGTCAAATGGCTGTTTCTTCACCAAGCGTTCGCTTGCAATTCCCTCGGTGCTCCGAAAAGCTCCGCGCGCTTTCTATGCGCCCAAATCAGCTCCGACTTCTCTTTGCGTTGCTGTCCGTTGTCCTGTGGGTCGGCTGTGCTTCCTCCGAGGTTCGTCAGGGCGGCAGCCGCGCGCCGCTAGGTGGCGTGGGCCGCGTCTTCCTCGCCCCCATTCACAACGCCACGCCGGACGAGACCGCCGGTCGCGCGGTCACGGAGTTGGCCGCGACCACCCTGCTCGCCCACGGCGTCCCGCTCGCGCAGACGGAGGACGGCCTCAACCGCAGCCGCGCGCTGCTCGAGGAGGGCAAGGCCGCGCAAATCCCGGAGCTGGCCCGCTCCTTGGAATGCACTCACGTCCTGTTCGGCACCGTCACCGAGTATCGTTACAAGAGCGACCTCGACGGCTCGCCCATCGTCAGCGTCACGATGCGCCTCGTGGATGTCGCCGACGGCTCGACCGTCTGGCAGGGCACGAGCACGAAGATGACGCAATACTTCGGCAGCCTCAGCCGCACCGCGCAGGTGGCGGTGGAGAATCTGGCGCAACAAATGTCCGGCAAGGCCAGGACCAACCCGCGCTCCCGTCTCCTGCCGCAGTCCGCCAACGCCACCGAGATTGAAGCCGCCGCGCGCAACGCCCCGCCCGGTTCCTCGCACATCCCGGCCTCAGCCCTCCGGCGCGGCAAATACGAGCCGGACCCGGAGCAAATCCGCCGGCGCGGTGACCAATGACTAAGCTCCAAGCTCCCACACTCGTGTCCTTGAGCGCGGCGCAATTGGACCTTGGACCTTCTCCGTGCCGATGGACTTCCTGAACAAACTCGCGCCCAAGCACGGCTGGCTCGACCTCGCCGTCCTCACCGGCCTGCTGCTCGTGGCCAACGGCATGTTCGCCCCGCGTGACCTCGGCTGGACGCACCTGCACCCGACGCCCTGGCTGCTGCTACCGATTCTCATGGGTTGCCGCTACGGTTTCCCATCCGGCATGGCGGGGGCGGGCGTGGCCATGGTTATCGTCAGTGTCGGCTATGCGCGCGAGGCGGAGTTCTTCGTCGTCACGCTGTTGAAGCAGCACGGCTACCTCTTCGCCGCGCTGGCGGCGGCGGGCGGCATCTGCGGGCAAATCCAGCGCGGCTTCAAGGCCCGCGAAATCCTCGTCACCACCCAGGCCGACCGTGGCAGCGAGCGGCTCAAAAAACTCGACACCGACCTCTTCCTCCTGCGCGAGGCCAAGGGCGAGCTGGAACGCCTGCTCGCCACGCGCGACGCGGAGTTGTCCACGCTCGATGCCGAAATCCGCCGGCTCTTCGACAGCGAGGGCGACGAGCTGTGGCAGGACATTCTCCTGCTCCTCAACCGCCAGGCCCGCGTGACCGATGCCGCTGTTTACAAGGTCACGGACAACGGCCAGACGCTCGTGCGCAAGGGCCTGCTCGGCAGCGCCCGCTCCCTCGGCGAACGGCTCGCGTTGGCGGACATCGAGATGGCCGGTCTCGCGCTCAAGAGCAAATCCGCCGTGACCATCCCGGAGTTCTGGCAGGGCGCGGTGGGTGCGCAGCGGGACTACCTCATGGTCGTGCCGTTGCTCGACTCGCGCGACCAACCGCTGGCCGTGCTCGTCATCACCGGGATGCCCTTCATCTCGCTCACGAAGAAAACCGTCTATCTCGTCGCCCTCATTTGCCGCTGGGCCGCCCGCGTCGCAGAAGTCGAGGCGCAGGCGGAAACCACCAGCCGCGCAGCCGCTGGCGTCGAGGGCCAGCGCGTCTTCACTGAGGCCTTCTTCCGGCAGAACGTTCAGCTCGCCTTCGACTCCTACCAGCAACACAGCCTGCCCTCCGCCGTCGTGCTCTTCACCGCCGCGCGCCAGCCCAAAGCCAAGCAGGCCAAGGTCGAAGCGCTCATCATGGCGAACATCCGGGGTGGCGACTTCCCGGCGGAAATCGGCCTACCCATCCCGCACCTCGCCGTGCTGCTCCCGCTCTGCGGCGAACGCGGCGTGGGCATCTTCACCGACCGCATCCTCGCCGCCTGCCGTCGCGACCCCGAGCTGGGCGCGCACCTCCAAGCGCACGTCGTCAACCTCGACACCGTGACCAGCCTGGACCACCTCTGGACCGACCTGACCCGTCATGTGGCGTGACGCGGAACCAGCCAGCCGCAGCGGCGTCCCGCGCCCGGTAGGGCGAGACTCTCGGCTCCCGGTGCTCGCTCCGCGTTTCGCAACCCTGTCTTCGCGTGGCACCTAAGCTCAAACCTACGTCCGACCGGCCACCCGCCCCATCCGCTTCCCCAGCGGCGGACGCCGGTGACGCCCCGGCCAACCGCGCCTTGAGCCTCGCCGCGTATCCCAGCGCGCTCTTCGCGGTGCTGTTTGAAATCTTCTCCGTTCAGGCGCTGCTCGCGCCCACGCCCAACGCGTTGGCCGTGTTGGGCTGGCACTTCCTCGCCTTGCTTGCCGCTGTGCCTGCGTTGCGCCCGGTCTTCCCGGAGGAATACCAACGCTCCGGCTGGACCTTCGCCGCGCTTGTCATCGGCTTCGCGCTGCCGTTGCCGGTGCTGGGGCCGCTCTTCCTCCTCGGCTACCGCCTGTTGCTCCTCCTGAAACCGGCGCGCAACGTCGAGAGCAAATACGTCCTCGGCACCACGCAGTATCTCACCCTCCCGGCTTACGAGCAGGAGGTGCACGAGGCGCCGCGCTCCGTCGCCGAGATTCTCAACGGCAAGGACAACGTCGTCCGCCGCACCGCCATCCTCGCGCTGCGCGTCGTCGAGCCGAAGAAGGCGCTGCCGCTGTTGCAAAAGGCGATTCAGGACAGCGACGAACAAGTGCGCCTCCTCGCGCAGACGCAGTTCAACCAAATCATCGCCCGCCTCGAAGGCCGCGTGAAGACGCTGGAGGCGGAGCTTGCAACGCCTCCGCGCCACTTGAACAAACTGCTGCTCCTCGCCGAGCAGTATCACGAGATGGTCTATCTCGGGCTCGCGACGGACGAGACGCAGACCATCTACCTCAACCGCGCGGTCGAGCTCCTCACCGAGGCCGGCAAGCTCGCGCCCGACAACACCGCCGTGCGCTTCCTCCTCGTGAAGTGCGCGCTGAAGTCCGGCCACCTCGACCAAGCGCGCGACGGCATCCTGTTCCTGCGCCGGAAAGGCTGGCAGGCCGAGGTGCTCGTCCCGTGGGAGGCGGAAATCGCCTACCTCGAACGCGACTGGCTGCGGCTGGCGGCGACGTTGCAGGCCATCGAAGGCTCCGGCGCGACGCCCGGCATCCTGCGCGGCCCGATGGAGTTTTGGCTGACCCCGGCGAAGGGCTGAACGATGCAACCCCCCGCCAAACCCGAACCCATCGCCGACGTCACGCTCCTGCTTGAGGGCACTTACCCCTATGTCCTGGGCGGCGTGTCCGCGTGGGTCCATCAAATCATCACTGGCCTGCCGGAGCTGACCTTCTCCCTCTGCTACATCGGCGCGAAGCACGACCCCAAGGCCAAGCAGCACTACAAGCTCCCCGAGAACGTCATTTCCCTGAAGGAAATCTACCTCCACAGCGAACTCTCCAAGCGTGAGCAAAAGCGCCGTCACATCCCGGCTGAAGTCCGCGTCGCGCTCTACGACCTGCTCGGGAAGTTCTACCTCGCCAAGACCGACGCCGAGCGCATGGCCTGCTTCTGGGCCGTGCTGGAAGGCTTGCAGGAAGTCGAGAGCCGCCTCCGCTTCGGCAACCTGCTCCGCGACCGCGAGGTCTGGGAAATCCTCGTCGCCGGCTACGAGGAGTTCTGCCCCGACGAGTCGTTCATTGATTTCTTCTGGACCGCGCGCTTCCTCCACCTGCCGCTCTGGAACCTCTGGAAAGCCCGCGACCTCGTCCCGCCCGCCCGTGTTTATCACAGCGTCTCGGCGGGCTACGCGGGCTTCCTCGGCGCGGTCACGGCGCGACGCCGGCGCGCGCCGTTCCTGCTCACCGAGCACGGCATTTACACGAAGGAACGCATCGCCGAGATCAGCCAGGCCGACTGGATTTACGAACCGGACCGCTTCCAGATCAACTTCAGCGAAGGCCTCGGCAAGCTGAAGCAGATGTGGATCAGCCTCTTCATGTTCCTCGGCCAAGTCGCCTACGACCAAGCCGCGAAGATCATCACCCTCTACTCCGGCAACGCCACCACCGAGATCGAGTTCGGCGCGGACCCGGAGAAAATCTCCATCATCCCCAACGGCATCGAGCCGACGCGCTTCAACGCCATCTACGACCAGCACATGGCCCGCTGGCAGACCAGCCCGGCGAAGAAATACGTCGGCTTCATCGGGCGCGTCGTGCCCATCAAGGACGTGAAGACCCTGCTCCGCGCCGCCCGCGTTGTGTGCGAGCGGATGCCCGAGGTGGAGTTCCTCATCGCCGGGCCTTACGCCGAGGACCCGATCTACTTCGACGAGTGCTCCAAGATCGTGAAGCTCCTGCACATCGAGGACAAAGTTCACTTCCTCGGCATGAGCAAGATCATGGAAGTCCTCCCGCGCATGGACGTGCTGGTGCTCACCAGCATCAGCGAAGGCCTCCCGCTCGTCGTCCTCGAAGGCATGGCCGCCGGCAAGCCCAACGTGTGCAGCGACGTCGGCGCGTGCCGCGAACTGATGTTCGGTCGCACGCCCCCCGACCGCGCCCTCGGCCGCGCCGGTCGTCTCACGAAAATCATGTCTCCCGCCGAGACCGCCCACGCGCTCATCGCCATCCTCTCGAACCCCGAGACCTGCGTGAAGATGGGCGTGGCCGCCCGCAAACGCGCCGAGCAGTTCTACGGCATGACCACGATGCTGGGGGACTACCGCGACCTCTACAACGAGCTGGCCGGCAAGCCCGTGACTCGCGCCAAGCCCGCGCCCGTCGCCCCGGCAGCGCCTACCCCGGCCCCCGCGCCCTCCCCGCGCCGTCCGAAAGGCCTGCCGTGACCAAGACGCCACGGCCCCGGAGCGCGGCCCGCCGGGCCGCTTTGCGCGTAGGAGGGGAAATTGTCGGTGAGCAGAACTGTTAGGCATCTCGACGGCGCCATGCCAGCCACGCTCTCACCTGCAATCAGCCTCAAGACGGCACACCAGTTTGCGTTTTCGCCAGACAGCAAGCGAGTTGCGTTCATCAGCGGTCGTTACGTAACGATGCTGGACATTGGCACCCGCAAGTCGCTGTTTGCAGTCCACCCGATTGCCAACCCATCGCATGTTGATTTCTCCCCTGATGGGTGCTGCGTTGTCGTTAAGGGCACGTCCGGGCGCACGATTATCTTGGACGCGGCGACCGGAAGGCTGCGCTCCGATTTCCGCAACCAGAAAGAAGGCGAGGGAGATTCGGCACTCTTTACGGCTTGTTCGCGCTTCGTGGTCTCCGTTTCGTGGAGCGGCGTGTTCAGCGTTCGCGACCGAGAGAGTGCAGAGGTAGTATTCTCTCAGTCCTACGATGATTGCCAGCTAACCGAGTTGTCTGCGACAGCCGACCGAAGCTTATTCGTGTATTCAGTTGGTGGTCGTCCTCGTTCACCTGACGGGCTTACGCCTTGCACAGTTGCGCTTCACCGATGGCCGACGCGCAGCACGACAGCGGAGCAGTTGCCAAAGGAGTGGGAGGCTATCTGGGGGTTGCAGGTCAGTCCGTCCGGGCGTTTTCTCGCCCTCGTTCATGGCACGCCGCCGGACACACTGGAGATTTACGACATCGCGCGTTCGCGCACCGTTGCACACTGCCCTTGGAGCGGCAGCGCAGGCTGTTCCATTGCGTGGTCCAGAGATGAGAAGACGCTCGTCGCTAGCGGCGACGGTTGCTTCCGCATACATACATTGCCGAAGCTGAAGGTGGTGCGTGAGTTGCCAGCGCAGTATCCTTGCTTTGCTCAGTTCTCCCCCGACGAGGAGTTTGTTGCACTCGGTTCTTGGAAGAAGAGCTTTGTCATTCCGATCGAGTATCTGGATGAGTTTGAGAGGTGCTAGCCATGCGATACAGCGCCGACCATCGTGTCTAGGATGCAAGCGAACGCCCTCGAGGGCCGGGGTCACTGGGGCCGGGGTCGTTACAAACGGCCCAGCACGCCAAGCGGGCGGGCCGCCCGCGCTCCGGCCCCGCCGTCTTCATCTGTGTCCATCTGTGGCTCCCTGAATAGCCCCCTCCCCGACCCCATCCGAACCCCCCGCCATCTACAACATGAAAGCCACCCTGCTCCTCCCGCTCCTCCTCGCCACGCTGCACGCGGCCGTCGCCGCCTCGCCCATCGCTGACGCGCTAAAACCCTTCGTCGAGAAAGGCGAGCTGGCCGGGGCCGTCGCGCTCGTCGCGTCGAAGGACAAGGTGCTCGCCCTCGAAGCCGTCGGGTTCGCCGACCGCGCCACGCAACGCGTGATGAAGCCCGACGCGGTCTTCTGGATTGCCTCCCAGTCCAAGCCCATCACCGGCGCCGCCGTGATGATGCTCGTGGACGAAGGCAAGTTGAACCTCGACGACGCCGTGGAGAAATACCTGCCCGAGTTCAAGGGCCAGCAGCTCGACGCCGGCAAAGGCCCCGACGGCAAGCCGATGCTCAAAGCCCCCGCCCATCCCATCACCGTCCGCGAAGTCCTCAGCCACACCAGCGGCCTGCCCTTCAAGTCCGCCGCCGAGCAGCCCACGCTCGACGCCCTCCCGCTCCGCGACGCCGTGGCGAGCTACGCCAAGACCCCGCTCACCTTCGAGCCGGGCACGAAATACACTTACTCAAACGCCGGCATCAACACCGCCGCCCGGCTCATCGAAGTCCTCACCGGCCAGAGCTACGAAGCCTTCATGGACGCCCGCCTCTTCAAGCCCCTCGGCATGAAAGACACGACCTTCTGGCCCAACGCCGAGCAGCTCAAACGCCTCGCCACCCCGCACAAGGTCAACGCCGCCAAGACCGGCCTGGAGACGAACAGCATCAGCCAACTCCGCTACCCGCTCGACGGCCCCGGCCGTTACCCGATGCCCGCTGGCGGCCTCTTCGCCACGGCGGACGACGTCGCGAAGTTCTGCCAGATGGTGCTCAACGGCGGCGAGTTGAACGGCAAGCGCTACCTCTCCGCCAAGGCCGTGAAGGAAATGACCAGCCGCCAGACGCCCGCGAGCTTAAAGGAAAACTACGGCCTCGGCTGGTCCGCTGGCGCGACCTTCGGCCACGGCGGCGCGCTCGCCACGAACATGACCATTGACCCCGCGCGCGGCCTCATCTTCGTCTGGCTCGTGCAGCACTCGGGCTACCCCGGCGAGGGCAGCAAGGCGCAAGGCGCGTTCAAGCAGGCCGCCGAAGCGCAGTTCGCGAAGAAGCCGTAAGGTCGCAGGTCGCGCGGCTGCGGCTCGTCCGTTCCGGGGAAATTCTTCCTCGCGCCGCCGCGTTGGCTGCCGATAGTTTTCCCGCGTGACACCGACGAAGATTCTTGGGCTGACCGGCGGCATCGGCATGGGCAAGAGCACCGTGGCGCAGTTGCTGGAGCGGCGCGGCGTCCCCGTGGTGGACACGGATGTGCTCGCGCGCAAGGTGGTGGAGCCGGGGCAGCCGGCGTTGGTGGCGATTCAGGAAATGTTCGGTGCCGCCGTGCTGGCGCCGGATGGTTCACTGCGGCGCGAGGAGCTGGCGCGGCGGGTCTTCGCCAGCGACATGTCACGCAAGCAGCTCGAAGCTATCCTGCACCCGCGCATCCGGGCGCTGTGGCAGGCGCAGGTGGAGCAATGGCGGGCCGAAGGCGTGCGGCTGGGCGTGGTGGTGATCCCCCTGTTGTTCGAGACGAACGTGGCGAAGCATTTTGATCAGGTGGTCTGCGTGGCGTGTTCCGCCGCGTCGCAACAGCAGCGGCTCACGACGCGCGGCTGGAGCGCGGATCAAATCCAGCAACGCCTTGCCGCGCAGTGGCCCATCGAGAAGAAACAGACGCAGGCGGACTACGTGATTTGGACCGAGGGCAGCCCGGAGGTGACGATGCAGCAGGTGGACCGGCTATTGGCGGGCGGGTAGTGGAGCGAAGGAAAAAGGAAAACGACACGGTCGTGTCGGCTGCGGTGGGGCACTGCTCCAGCGCTGGTAGGGCCGACCTGCTGGTCGGCCGCAGTGCATCAACGCCAAGGCGAGGCCGTGCAGCAGCGCGGGCCTACCGTGCTCCGCTACTTCGCGGCTGGCTTGGGGGCGGTCTTCGGGGCGGGCGGGGCGTTGATTTCGCGGATGAAGACGTTGCGGAAGTAGAGCGGGCTGCCGTGGGCTTGGAGTTCAATCGGGCCGAAGGGGGCCAGCGGTTGGGTGCGGTCCCAGTAGTTTTCCAAGGTCACGTTGTTCACCACGAGTTCGTCGTTCAGGAAGACGTGGACCTTGTCGCCGACGGCGAGGATGCGGAAGCGGTTCCAGAGGCCGGGGGCGTGGTCGGCCCACTTGAGCGGGTCGGCGGGGTTCTTCAGGTTGTTGTAGAGGCCGCCGGAGCCGACGCGCTTGGGGTTGCCGGGGGTGTCGCGCTCCCAAATCTGGATTTGCGGGGTGCCGCGCACGTAGATGCCGCTGTCGCCCTTCGGCTCGATCTTCCAATCGCAGTGCAGCTCGAAGTCACCGTATTCGCGGGCGGTGCAGAGGCTGTGACCCTTGCCGTCGAAGATGAGCATGCCATCGGCGGTGCCCCAGTGAGCGGCCATGTCGTCATCGGCCTTGGCTTGGGCGGCGGCGAGTTCTTCCTTGGACATCTTGGCGCGCTTGATGGGGTCGGCGACGAGGCCTTGCCAGCCTTCGAGGTTCTCGCCGTTGAAGAGGCGTTTGAAACCGGCGGGCGGGATGTTGAGCGCGTCGGCGGTGGGAAGTTCCTTGATACGGAGGTTGCGGAACTCGACGTAGTCATTGTGGCCGAGGAAGCCGAGATGGCCCTTGGTGCGGAGGATGCCGGGGTGCTTCTGGAGGGTTTCGCGGTCGGTCACGTTGTTGAGGTTGGTGTCCACGATGACGTGGCCGTTGAGCGTGACGCGGAGGTGGCGGCCGCGGGCGTAAATCTCTTCCTCGTTCCATTCGCCGACGGGGCGGAGGTAGCCACGTTTGGCGGGGGCGACGAGATAGACGGAGCCGTTGAACTGGGCGTCCTTGAGCTTGGCGTATTTCGGATGGGTGTCGTCGAGGATCTGCACTTCCATGCCGGCGTAAGCGAGGCTGCCGGCGGCGAAGGGGGCGCGCAGGGCGATGCCGTTGTTGCCGCCCGCCTCAAGCTTGAACTCGTAGCGGAAGATGAAGTCGCCGTATTCGCGTTCGGTGAGGAGGTTGCCGCCGCCGCCCTTGGCGCAGAAGAGGACGCCGTCCTTGACGCCGTAGCCGCCGCCCTGGCCGCCGAGGAGTTTCCAGCCGTTGAGGGTTTTGCCGTCGAAGAGCGGGAGGAAGCCCGTCTCGCGGTTCATGGTGGCGCAGCCGACGAGCAGGGCGGTGCCGAGGGCGAGGGAGCCGAGGACAAATTGGCGGGTGGAAAACATAGCGTTGAGAGTAGTTGCCGAATCGGTGGTAGGAGGCTGTTGGAAAGGAAAAGGGGTGTCAAGCGCCCGGCCCTTGGCCCTTCCCCTTGCTCGAATCCTAATCTCAATCCTGCTCCCACGACAACTGCGGAGCAGGAAGGAAGGCTCTGGGGAGGACGGCGCGACTCCGCTCCACGCATCACTTCCCCAGCGTTCCCACCACCGTCTCCTGAAACGCCTTGCGGATGTCGGAGGCGTCGCCGTTGGCCATCTTCGCGCGTTGGATCATCAGGATGTAGATCGTGCCGCTCTTGGGGTCGGCCCAGCTTTGCGTGCCGTAAGCGCCGCCGTGGCCGTAGGTGCCGGGCGCGAGCGTCGCGGTCACGCCCACGGGCTGCTTCACGACTTGGAAGCCGAAGCCCCAGCTCATGCCCTCGGTGAAACCGGTCTTGATCTCGCCGGTTTGGGTGCTGGTGAGCTGCTGGTGCGCGGCGGCGGAGAGGTAGCGGCGGCCGTTGGCTACGCCGCCGTTGAGCATCATCTGGTAGAACTTCGCCATGTCCGCCGCCGTGGAGTAGAGGCCGCCCGCCGGGATGGCGGTGCGCCAGCGGGCCGTCAACGGTCGGCCATTGAGGAAGTAGTTGCCCACCTCGGTGAGGCCCTTGTTCTCGGGGCCGGGCTGGTAGGCCTTCGACACACGGCGCGCCTGCGCTTCCGTGGGCCAGAACGTCGTGTCCTTCATGCCGAGGGGCTTGAGCAGGCGGGCATCGAGGAAGTCCGCAAAGTTCTGCCCGGACACGACCTCGACGATGCGGCCCAGCGTGTTGATACCGGGGTTGCTGTAACTCCACTTGCTGCCCGGCTCGAAGGAAAGCGGCTGGAGCGCGTAGGCCAGCGTGCGTTCGCCGAGCATGAGGTCGCGGCCCGTCTCGGGGATGTCGCTGTTCAGGCCGGCGGTGTGCGTGAGCAGGTCCCGCAAGGTGATGCGGCGTGAAGGCTTCTTGAGCACGACGGCGTCGGGCGTCTTGGTCACGAGGAGCATCTGATTCCTGAACTCGGGCAGGAACTTCTCCACCGCGTCGTCCACGGAGAGCTTGCCCTCGTCCTGCAACATCAGGATCGCGACCCCGGTGAGCGGCTTGGTCATCGAGGCGATCCAGAACAAGTCGTCGGTGCGCATCGGCTTCTTCGTCGCGAGGTCGGAGTAACCCACGGCGTCGAGGGCAACGACCTTGCCGCCCTGTGCCACGAGCGTGACCGCGCCGGCGACGACCTGCCGGTCCACGAACGCCTGCATTTGCTGCGGAATGGCCTTCAGCGGTGCGGGGGTCGCGGCTGGTTTGGCGGCGGCGAAGGCGGTGGTGAGGAGGCTGGGCGCAACCAGCGCGGCGAGAAGGAAATGGCGGCGAATCATGGCTGGAGGTTAGGAAGCGGTGCGGCGGGAGGCGAGGCAGATTTGAGGGGAAAGTGTTCAGTCGTCAGTGTTCAGTGTTCAGACAGCGCCGCAGCTTCCGAACACCCGTGGACCACCAGTAGTGCGTGGAGAATCGAATCGTTCCGGCTAAGAGCCTATCCGAATAACCCGGCCTGCTGCCAAGTGATGCAGGCGCAGGCAAGATGGAGGAGCGCCT